>NZ_JBEZAQ010000002.1:0-771067 GCF_040646655.1 Streptomyces sp. NPDC045431 | reverse complement strand
CCTGGCTGAGGGGCTCGTGGATCTCGACGAACTCGCCGTGCGGCAGGCGCTAGATGATGCCGGTCTCCCGCCCACCGCACCGCGGTGCGGTGGGCGCGGCCATGCCCCTTCACCTTCCCTGCTCGGCGCGTCCCTCACGGGAACCGCCGTACGCCTCCCTGCGCAGCGCGTGCAGCCGGTCGCTCGGCCGCAGTCCCGGGGCACTGCGCCCGTACGGGTCGTACCCCGGCGAGTCGCCCGTCCACGGAAGGCGCGCCGACAGCGTCAGCACGGCCACGGGCCGCCACGGCTGCCCCCGCGCGGCGACGCACAGGTCGAAGACCACGTCCCCACGCCCCAGCTGTCCCCGCACGGCCCCGAGGCCCCCGCGCACCGAGCGGTGCGGCCCGCGTGGCACGGCCGCCAGC
The DNA here is from genome assembly GCF_040646655.1 of Streptomyces sp. NPDC045431. Classification (NCBI taxonomy): domain Bacteria; kingdom Bacillati; phylum Actinomycetota; class Actinomycetes; order Kitasatosporales; family Streptomycetaceae; genus Streptomyces; species Streptomyces sp. NPDC045431. The sequence goes on along the minus strand of NZ_JBEZAQ010000002.1, from coordinate 770,660 downwards.
CAGCAGGTCCGCCGCCCGACCCGGTACGCCGTCAGCGTGCCGTACGGGCCGCGCAACGGATGCCGGCGCGGAAGCGGCACATGGCGCAGCAACCGCCCCGCGCCGCTGGTGGTGAGCAGCAGGTCCCAGGGCCGTCCGGGCCCCGAGGCGTCCTCCACCCGCAGGGCGAGACCGAAGCCGTCCGGGAGCCGCTCGGGCAGCCCGAGAGCCCGCGACCAGCGGGCCGTGACGCGGTACGTTCCCGGCTCGTCCAGCAGCGCGACGCCCCAGGCGCGGTGGGCCGAGCCGGTCACGGTCAGTACCCCGGAACAGTTCAGGCCGTCCGGGTGCAGCGCCGGCGCCCGGCGCCGCCGGGCCACGTACCGGCACACCGTCCGGACCAGCCCGGTGTCCATGAGCTTTCGCCGCATGCGTACGCCCTCTCAACGGCTGGAGGAGTCTTCCGGGGCAGGGGCCCGACATCGGCGTGGCGCCCCGGCCGGACGGCGGCGTGGCGCTGCTCGACCTTCTCGCCCAGCGTCAACACGCGACCGCCCGCCGCCCCGGCCGGCAGCCCCTGCCACAGTGCGCGCTCCCTCATGGAGCGCCGGGTACCCGGCAAGGCCCCGCGTATCCACCGCCGGCGCCCCGGCACTCGATCGGCGTACGCCGAACCCGCGCCAGGGCCCCTACGCGTACCTGCGGTCAGGCGGCGGACGCGAGCACGGCCACGTCGTACCGCTCCACCACCGCCGCGGGGGAAGCCTCCGCCTCGGCGTGGGCGGCGGCTTCCAGGCGTGCCAGGCCCTCCTGGAACTCCGCGGCGGTGAGCTGGGTGAACTTCGACTGCGGCCGGGCGACCATGCGGGCGTGGTACTCCCCGAGGGTCGCGGTGACCGGCCGGGCGAACGACGTGACGGTTCGGACCGTGAAACCGGCCCCGGCGAAGTCCTCCAGCACCTCGGCCTCCGAGGGGAACCGCCGCTCGTCCAGCTCGCGCAGGCGCGGCCAGTAGTCGTACACCAGGGCGTCCAGCCGCTCCCGGAACGTCGTCCGGATGACCACCGCCCCCTCGGGGCGCAGCACGCGGGCCAGTTCGCGGGCCGCCCGGCGCCGGTCGGGCACATGGTGGACGACCCGGGACAGCAGGGCGAGGTCGAACAGACCGGAGCCGGTGGGTACGGCTTCTGCGGTGCCCGCCAGGTAGTGGACCCCCGGGTGCGAGTTGAAGCGGCGCGCCTGCCGCAGCATGGCCTCGGAGGCGTCGACCCCGACCACGCGCGACGGCCGCAGCCACCGGGCCATCGCCGAGCAGAACATGCCGGTCCCCGCGCCGACCTCGACCACCGAGGGGGCGGGACGGCCCGCGAAGGAGCCGATCAGTTCCGTCCAGTCGCGGAGGGACTCCTCGGGCATCTCGTTGCCGGACTGGTAGGCGCCCGCCAGCCGCTCGTCGTCGTACACCCGGCCCCGGTTCACACGGCGTCCCGGAAGGCGTCGGCCAGTACGGCGGCCGCCTTGGCGACCAGCGGGTTGTCGGAGGGGGCATCCTTCTCCGGCTTGGTCGTCATGACGACCAGGACGACCGGCGGACGGCCGGGGGGCCAGGCGATGCCGGCGTCGTTGTTGGTGCCGTAGTCGCCGCCACCGGTCTTGTCGGCGAGCGTCCAGTCGGCGGGGAGCCCCTTGCGGAAGCGTTCGACGCTGGTGGTGTTGGCGAGCAGCCAGTCGGTGAGCAGGCGGCGGTCACCGGGGGCGAGGGCGTTGCCCAGGACGAGACGGGAGTACGTGCGCGCGATGGCGCGGGGCGTGGTGGTGTCCGTCTCCCGCCCCGGCTCCGCGGTGTTCAGCTCGGGCTCCCAGCGGTCGAGACGCGTGACGTCGTCGCCGAGGGAGCGGCAGAACCGGGTGATGGCGGTGGGGCCGCCCAGCTCCCGCAGGAGGAGGTTGGCGGCGGCGTTGTCGCTGTGGGTGATGGAGGCGGCGCACAGCTCGGCGATCGTCATCCCGTTGGCGAGGTTCCGGGGGTCCTTGGTGACCGGCGCGTGGACGGCGCGCACGACGTCCTCCACGGTGTAGTGGATGCGGCGGGCCAGGAACTCGCCGTGGCGGTCCAGGTCCCGCAGGACCGCCGCCGCGCCCACGGTCTTGAAGAGGGAGCACATCGGGAAGAGCTCGTCCGCCCGGTACGCGACCGTGCGACCCGTGGCGGTGTCGTACGCGTACGCGCCGAGCCTCGCGTCGTGCTCCCGCTCCAGGGCGCGCAACCGCCGGTCGGCTCCCCGGGGCGCCGCCGCGTGCGCGGCGGTGGGCAGGGATACGGCGGCCAGGGCGGCGACGGCCCCGGCGGCTCCGGCGGTCAGGACGGTCCGGCGGGTCGCACGGGCTTCGACGGGTCGCACAGTCGTGTGCCTTTCGTTCGTACGGTGGGACATCTGACAGGACGTCACTACCGCACCAACGGTTGCACGTCAGTGGTTGCGCGCCAGGGGTTGCGCCTCAGTGGTTGCGCGTCAGTTCCGCGCGCCGAAGACCTGCGTCCACCACGGTCCGCCGGAGCCGGAGTGGATGCCCATGCCGATCTCCTTGAAGGCGCAGTTCAGGATGTTGGCGCGGTGGCCGGGGCTGTTCATCCACGAGTCGACCACGCTCGCCGGGCTCTGCTGCCCCCGCGCTATGTTCTCGCCGTAGGTGCTCCACGCGTAGCCCGCCGCGGAGACCCGCTCCCCGGGGCCCGACCCGTCGGGGGAGGTGTGGTCGAAGTAGTCGCGGGCTGCCATGTCCTCCGAGTGGCGCTGGGCCGCCGTCGCGAGCCTGTCGTTCATGGTCACCGGCGCGCAGCCGCTCTTCGCGCGCTCCCGGTTCACCAACTCCGTGACCTGCTGCGCGAAACCGCCACTCGGCGGGCGGTTCGACGGCGAGGACGCGGCCGGCTTCCTGGACGGGGTGGCCCGGGGCGGCGTGGTGCTCGGCCGCGCGGACTCGCGGGGCGCGGTGGGGGAGGAGGACGCGCTCTTCGAGGGGGTCGGCGACGCCGTCGGCGTCGCGCTCGGAGACGGCGTGGCCTTCGGCGAGTTCGGGGCCTTCGCGGCGGTGGGCACGGCCGGTGCGGAGCCCTCCGGCGCCGCCGCCGTCCGTACGGTGCCGCCCTCCTCGGCGTCGCGGGCGCCCGGCCACAGCTGGACGACCCCCAGCGTCCCGCCGACCACGGCGACGCCCAGCACCACCGCGAGCGCGCGGCGCCTGCGCCGGGAACGCTGCCTGAGGTCCCGCCGGGAGACCCGGCCGCCCCGCCCGCGCCCGCTTCCCCGCCCCCGGTGCTGCTCCCGCGGCCCGCCGTACGCCACCGGCGCCATGGCACCGGCCGGCGTCACATCCGGTACGGCCGCGGCCGCGAGCGGCACCAGGCCGAGGCCCACGAGCAGTCCCTCGGCGGGGACCAGCCCCGACGAGTGGCCGGAGCAGGCCACGCACGCGCGGGCGTGCCGGGCCACCCGCTTGCGCCACAGCGCGGACGGCACGCCGTCCCAGGCGCGGACGAGGGCGTCGAGTTCCGGGCAGCGCGGCGCGGCCGACAGGGCGCGCACCACCAGCCGGGCCGTCTCCAGCTGTGCCTTCATGCGCTGGACGCGTACGGCGGTGTGCTCGGGTGACAGCTCCATCGCGGCAGCGACCTCGGAGCGGGTGAGTTCGCCCGCCGCCTCCAGCCACCACAGCGACAGCAACTCGCGGTCGTCGGTCTCCAGCCAGCGGGTGGCCTCGGCGACTTCGCGGCGCTGCCCCGACAGCCCGAGGCGCACGATCGTGAGGTCGACGAAGTCGGCGCCCGGGTCGGCGACGTCGTACGCGTCGTGCAGCGCGCCGGTGACCGGGGCGGAGTGGTGGTCGCGCCAGCGCCGGCGTATCTGGTTCATGGCGATCGCGACGAGCCACGACCGGAAGTTCGCGGGGTCGCGCAGCCCGCCCAGCCCCTCCAGGGCGCGGATCATGGTCTCCTGCACGACGTCGTCGACGTCGGCGTGGCCGTTCAGGGCCCGGCCGACGATGTTGTACACCAGGGGCATCCAGGCGGCGACGAGCGCGTCCTGAGCGCTCTGGTCCCCGTTGCGTGCGGCCTCGATCAAGGGCGCCATGCTCTGCTGGGTCACGATCCGTGTCCACTCTTTTCCGACGGCGGTGCGCGTTGTGTGCACCGCTTGGGAGACCGCCGAGGGTTGGGCAAATAACAGGAAACGGCAGAGTAGTCGGAAGTTTTTTCGCTTAGTGTTCGAGGGTGAGTCTTCATGTCGTCATAGGTTTCGGGCCCGCTGGGGCCGCCACCGCCCGGCTGCTGGCCGAACAGGGCCATGAGGTACGGGTGGTGACCAGGTCCGGCCGCCCGGCGGAGCCCGGGATCGAGCACCTCGCGTGGGACGCGGCGGACGGCGGACGACTGACCGAAGCGGCGCGGGGCGCGGCCGCGATCCACAACTGCGCCGGGCCGCCCTACCACCGCTGGGCGACCGAATGGCCGCCGCTCGCCGCCGCGGCCTGTGCGGCGGCCGAGGCCACCGGGGCCGTCCTCGTCATGCTGGGCAACCTCTACGGCTACGGCCCGGTGGACGGCCGCCCCCTGACGGAGGAGCTGCCGCTCGCGGCGACCGGCCCCAAGGGGCGGCTGCGCGCCGCGCTGTGGGAGGAGGCGCGGGCCCTGCACGAGCAGGGGCGCATCAGGGCGGTCGAGGTGCGGCCCTCGGACTTCTTCGGCCCCGGTGTCACCGACGGCGGCCACCTGGCCGCCCGCGTCATGCCGCGGCTGCTGCGCGGCAAGCCGGTCGCCGCCCTCGGCGACCCGGACGCCCCGCACAGCTGGAGCTACGTCCCCGATGTGGCCAGGGCCATGGTGGAGGTCGCGGGCGACGAGCGGGCCTGGGGGCGCGCCTGGCACGTCCCCACGCAGCCCGCCCTGTCCGTCCGGCAGATGGTCGACCGCCTCGCCGCCGAGGCGGGCACGGCACCGGTCGCGGTGCGCAGGCTGTCCCCGGCCCTGCTGGCGGTCGCGTCGGTCTTCTCCCCGCTGATCCGCGAAGTGAAGGAGATCCGCTACCAGTTCGACCGCCCGTTCGTGGCCGACGCGAGCGCGTACGAAGCCGCGTTCACGGTACGGGCCACCCCCCTCGACGAACAGGTCAAGGCGACGGTCGCCTGGTGGCGCGAGCGACTGGCCGCCACGGGATGACGGACGGAACCACGGGCGGCGCGGCGCACGACGACGGCCGAAGCGGAGGCCGCCCCCGCCGAAGCGGGCTGGTCACGCGGCCGTGACACCGATGCGCGGCTGCCCCGGCTGCTGCGGGCCGTAAAGGACCGCTTCGCCGCCGAAGGGCGCCCCGTCGAGCCGTTCCCGGCCGCCCGGGACGTCGTGCGCGCAGTCGGCGGCCTGCTCCTGGTCGTTCCCAGTACGCCGCCGGATGCCGTCGCGTTCGCCCCGCACGGGATCCACGGCGGTCGGCAGGACGCGGAGGGCCCGCCTCGGCGGCGACGGCCGCGATGAGTTGGGGTGGCGGGCGACCGCCGCCCGCGCACGAGTACGTCGCCTGACGGGACCCGGAGACGGCCCCCCCGCCCGAGTCAGCCGCGTGCGAGGTCCCTCTCGAAGCCGGACAGCAGCGCCTCCAGCGCGTACGCGAAGCGCGCCTCGCCCGCGTCCGCGCCCGCCTCCCGGGCCGCGCCGACCAGCAAGGGGTAGGCGTCCGCGTCCAAGGCGGCCAGACTGCCGGCCCCGTCGAGGCCGCCCGCCCGCGCGGCGGCGTGGCCGACGACGAAACTGGTCAGCGAATAGAGGATGTCCAGGGTCCTGGCCAGGGGGAAGCCGGCCTCGTGCAGCATCCTCACCACGGCCTCCAGCGTCCGCAGGTTGCGGGGCGTCATGGCGGGCCGGGACAGCAGCAGCGGCACGGCGTGCGGATGCGCGTCGAGCGCGGCCATCAGCGCCCGGGCGTAGGCCCGCAGGTCCTCCCGCCAGGTGGCGGCGCCGAACTCGGGGGGTACGGCCTCGGCGACGACCTGCTCGATCATCCCGTCCAGCAGAGCGCTCTTGTTCGGCACGTGGTGGTAGAGGGTCATCGCCTCCACGCCCAGCTCCGCCCCGAGCCGGCGCATCGACAGGGCCTTCATCCCCTCCCGGTCGACGAGCCGTACGGCCGCCTCCAGGACGGCCTGCCGCGTGAGCCCCGCGCGCTGCCCCCGGGCCCTGTTGGCCGCCATGGTGCTTCCCTCCTACGGGTTGACGATTCTTACGGCGTAAGTCTACCGTTCGCGACGAAGACTTACATCGTAAGAATGGCGGAGGAGAGAGGGCGATGACCACCACCGAGCCCGTCCAGGCGAGGAAACCGCCCCCCGAGGGGCAGGGTGTGGCGCGGCTGCTGCGCCCGTACGCGGGCGGATTCGCCGCCGTGATCGGCCTCCAGGTCGTCGGCGCGGTGGCCGGACTGGCGCCGCTGCTCGCGGTCGTCGAGCTGGGCCGCACCCTGCTCGCACCCGGCCCCGTCGACCACGGTCACGTCCGGTTCACCGTGGTCGCGGGCGCGGCCGGCCTCTTCGTCCGGCTGCTGTGCACCGGAGCGGCGGCGGGCATCGGGCATCTGCTCGACGGGCGGGTGCAGTTGGCGTTACGCCGGCAGCTGGCCGCGCGGCTCGGGCGGGTGCCGATCGGCTGGCTCGCCCGCCGCCGCAGCGGTGAGCTCGCCAAGCTGGTGGGCGAGGACGTCGGTGCCGTGCACCCCTTCATCGCCCACACGCCCGGGGAGCTGGTCACCGCCTTCGTCGTACCGCTGGTGTCGCTGGTCTACCTGTTCACCGTCGACTGGCGGTTGACCCTGATCACCCTGATCCCGGTGGTCACGGCGGTGGCACTGGTCCCGCTGATGATGACCCCGGCCCGGGTGAGGGAGCAGGCCGACTTCGACGCGGCGATGGCGCGGATCGCGGCCTCCGTCGTGGAGTTCGTCCAGGGCATCGCGGTCGTCAAGGCCTTCGGCGGGGGCGAGCGCGCCCACCGCGCATTCCGCGCCGCCGCCGACGACTTCGTCGCCGTCTTCCGCCGCTGGGTGCACGGAATCTCCCCGATCGCCGCGGGGATGCAGCTGGCGCTGTCGCCCCCGTTCGTCCTGCTGGTCGTGCTGACCGGCGGCGCGGTACTGATCGGCGGCGGGGGCATGGTCCCGGCCGATCTGCTGCCGTTCCTGCTGCTGGGACTCGGCCTGACCGCCCCGGTCGCTGCGCTCGGGCACGGCTTCGACGAGCTGCAGGCCGCCCGCCGCGCGGTCGGCCGGATCCGCGACGTCCTCGCGGTCCCGCCGCTGCCGGAGCCGGCGCACCCCGTGGCGCCGGACGGCCACCGGGTGGAGCTGCGCGGCGTCCACTTCGCGTACGAACCCGGCCGCGACGTCCTGCGCGGGGTCGACCTGGTGCTGGAGCCGGGGACGGTCACCGCGCTCGTCGGGCCGTCCGGGAGCGGCAAGTCCACCCTGGTCCAGCTGCTGCCGCGGTTCGTCGACCCGACGAGCGGCTCCGTCCGCCTGGGCGGCGTCGACCTGCGGGAGCTCGGCAGCCGGGAGCTGTACCGGAGGGTCTCCTTCGTGTTCCAGGACGTCCGCCTGCTGCGCGCCTCCGTCGCCGACAACATCGCGCTGGTGGTCCCCGACGCCGGACCGGAGGAGGTGAGGCGCGCCGCCCGGCTGGCGAACATCCACGACCGGATCCTCGAACTGCCCCGCGGATACGACACGGTGATCGGCGAGGACGCCCGGCTGTCGGGCGGCGAGGCCCAACGGGTCGCGCTCGCCCGCGCGCTGCTCGCCGACACCCCCGTCCTGGTGCTCGACGAGGCGACCTCCTTCGCCGACCCGCACACCGAGCAGGCCGTACGCCGCGCCCTGGAGTCCCTGCGCGGAGACCGTACGGTCCTGGTCATCGCCCACCGCCTGGAGACCGTCATCGGCGCCGACACCGTCGCCGTCCTGGAGGACGGGCTGATCGTCGAGCACGGCCGGCCGGCCGAACTGCTCGACGCGGGCGGGAGGTTCGCCGCGCTGTGGCGGTCCCGGCCCACGGCGGGCTCCTGGGGGGCGCACCCGACCGACGGCGCACCGCAGGGAGACGGACCACAAGGAGACGGACCACAAGGAGACGGACCACAAGGAGACGGACCACAAGGAGACGGACCGCGATGATCCGCACGCTGCTGCGCGTACTGGGCGACGAGTACGGCCGCCCGATGCGCCGTACCCTCGCCCTGATGACGACGACCGCGGTCGTCGAGGGCCTGTCCTACGCCCTGCTGGTGCCCGTGCTGCGGGCGCTGCTCGGGGGCACGCCCGCCGATGCCCGCCCCTGGCTGGGGGCGTTCGGGGCCGCGGTGGCCGCCTACGCGGTGCTGCGCTATCTCAGCGATCTGTCCGGGTTCCGCGTCGGCACCGCGCTGCTGCGCGGGGTGTACCACCGCCTCGGCGACCATCTGGCCCGGTTGCCGCTCGGCTGGTACGGCGCGGCCCGGGTCGGAGAGGTGTCCGTCCTGGCCGGCCAGGGTGTACTGCGGGCGATGAGCGTGATCGCGCACCTGCTGGCGCCGTTCGTCTCCGCCGCCGTGACGCCGCTGACGGTCGTCGCCGTGATCCTCGCCGTCGACTGGCGGCTGGGCCTGGCGGCGCTGGCCGCCGTCCCCCTCGTGGGGGGGATCCAGGCCCTGACCGGGCGTACGACGGCGGCCGAGGACAAGGAGCGCGCCGCACGCGACCGCGAGGCCACCGGCAGGGTCATCGAGTACCTCCAGGCCCAACCGGTGCTGCGGGCCGGGGGCCGGACCGCCGAACGCTTCCGGCTCCTGGACGACGCCCTGCGACAGGTCCAGCGCGCCTCCCGCCGCTCCACGCTCTCCGCGCTGCCCGGCGCGCTGGGGCTGACGCTCACCGTGCAGGCGGTGTTCACCGCCGTCCTGGTCCTCGGGGCGTACCTCGCGCTCGGCGGGGGCGTCAGGGCCGCGGAGCTGCTCGCGATCCTGGTACTGACCGCCCGCTGCGCCGATCCGCTGCTGTCGCTGGCGGACCTCGGCGGCAAGCTGCGGGCCGCACGCGGCGAACTGGACAGGCTCGACGCCGTGCTGCGCACCGAGCCGCTGCCGCAGGCCGCCCACCCGGTCCAACCGGTCGGCCACGGCCTGGAATTGCGGTCGGTCACCTTCCGGCGCGGCGGGCGCACGGTGTTCGACGGCCTGTCGCTGTCCGTCCCGGAAGGGCAGCGGCTGGCCGTGGTGGGTCCCTCGGGCGCGGGCAAGACGACCCTGCTGCACCTGCTCGCACGGTTCTACGACGTGGACGCGGGAGCGGTACGCGTCGGCGGGGCGGACGTACGCGAGATCGCCGCACCGGACCTGATGGCGCGGTTCGCCATCGTCTTCCAGGACGTCTACCTCTTCGACGGCACCATCGAGGACAACGTCCGCCTCGGCCGCCCCGACGCCACCGCGGCCGAGGTGCGGGCGGCGGCGACCGCCGCGCGACTCGACGAGGTGGTCGCACGCCTCCCCGACGGGTGGGCGACCCCCGTCGGGGAGGGCGGCGCGCGCCTGTCGGGCGGCGAGCGCCAGCGGGTCTCGATCGCCCGGGCGCTGCTGAAGGACGCGCCGATCGTGCTGCTGGACGAGGTCACCTCCGCCCTGGACCCGGTAAACGAGGCGGCCGTCCACGCCGGCATCGAGCGGTTGATGGCGGGGCGGACCGTGGTGATGGTGGCTCACCGGATGCGTACCGTGCGCCACGCCGACCGCATCGTCTTCCTCGACGCCGGCCGGATCGTCGAGGAGGGCACCCACGACGAACTGCTGCGCCAGGGTGGCCGCTACGCCGAGTTCTGGAACCTCTCGCCGGTTCCGGCGACCGGCGCGTGAGCCGCGGGGGCCCCGACGGGGTCCCGCGTACCGCCTCCTGCCGCCACATGTGATCCGCGTCCGCTGTTGTCACAGGCGCCGGGCCTGCGGTGCCCGGCGGCGCCTACTTCGCCGTGCTTCTGGGCCTGCTGGCCCTCACCCCCGGCCAACTGGCCCGCTCCCGTGCCCGTTCCGGCTGCGGCTGCGGCTCCGGCCGATCTCGCTGAGCCCCGTCCGGGGCCGCGAGCCCCTGGGCCGTCACCGCCGCCGCGGTGCTGAGACGACCTCCTCCGGTCGTGTGAGACGCTCTGCCGGAGGAGGCACTTCATGCTGGCGGATGTCATGCCCGAGCAACTGATCGCCACGTTCGGGATCACATGTGTCACTTACTTCCCGCGCTCGCGCGCCGGAAGGCTCCACGCCGCTACCGCGGATTTCCTGGCGAACGTCGGTCTGCCGTCCCTCGACGCGGACAACGCGTTCTCGTCGAGGGACGACCTCGACGATGCGGCGCGGCTGACCTGCACGCCCAGCCTGCGGGCCGCGCTGGAACATCCCCTCCACGCGGACGTCTCCTCGCTCGCGCAATCCCTGATCCTCCTGGAAGGGACGAAGAAGGAGTGCAAGGGGCTGCCCACAGACGAAGCCGGCTATCAGGCGCGTATGGATGCCGTCGACCGGCTCAAGAGGTGCATCGCCCACTACGACGAAACCCCTCTGGGTCCCGACAGCCCTTGGTCGGCTCTGCTCGACGAGATGGCTCTCGGCATGTGGGGGTGACCACACCACCGAGGGAAGAAAATGCGTCAAGTGATCCCCCTGGGAGTCTTCGGCCGGATCGCCGGCCAGTCGGCCTTCTCGCGGGTGGCGAAGGAGCTCGCGGAAGGCGGCGGAGCGATCCCGGAGGACGAGCGCGGGGCGATCGGCGCGTACCTGAGGAACGCTCCCGTGATCATCGCCCTCATGGGCTACACGGAGGACGTCCTGGAGGGGCGGTTCGCCGTCACCGGCGGCTCCGCCATCCTCAGCGACGGCACCTGGTTCTGGCGGCGCGACGCGGCGGAGTACGTCGAGACGTACGGCACAAGCCTCCCGGAGGACTTCCTCCGAGGCGGGCGCGCGACGCGGTGGAGCCCGGCCCGCCTGACGAGGGACGAGGTCCTGGACGTCGACGACTACTTCATGTGGCTGCGCTCGCGGCGCATGTGAGCGCGTGCCCGGGACCAACCCGTACCTGGAGCGGTTCGTGGTGCTCACCGGCGTTCCCTGGGACCGGCTCGTCGTCCCGGTCCCCGAGCGGGGTGGCAGTGGCTTCCTTGGCGAGAGGGGGGAGAGCGCGTGTCGATGGCGTCCGACACCCCGGTTGCCGATCAACGTGTCCCGAGATGTTGGTGAGGCCCGCGGCACTCCAGGCGGCGGCGGGGGTGTGTCGGCCCTGAGGGACATAATGCAGGCTGTGGACCTGAGACCGGAGTTGTCGCCCCCGCCCGTGAGTCGGCAGCGGCTGGACGAGGTGTGTTCGGAGATCGAGCGCATCGCTGACCTGCTGGCCTCCCGCCGGGAGGCGGCGGACGAGGCGATCGCGGCCTTCAACGCGATGACCGGGCACGATTACGAGGCTCTCGACTTCGCCGCATACCACGGCAGCAGGAGTCTGGAGGAGTTCGCGAGGGAGGCGGCGCGGCCGGCTCGCCCCGTGGTCGCGGACATCTCCCGGGACGAGCTCGTTGAGATTGTTCGCAGGCTTCTGATGGTCTCCCCGGAGAGCGACTTCTATCTGCGGCTCCTGGAGGCGAACGTGTCGCATCCCCGGGTAAGTGACCTCGTCTTCCACCCCTCGGACGCCCTTGAGGACGCGTCTGCGGAGCAGATCGTCGACGAGGCTCTGAAGTACCGACCGATCGCGCTCTGAGCTGCGGGGGAGGTCAACCGGCCGTGGCCTGCTGTTCGGCGTGGGCGCGGGCGCGGGTGTGGGCGATGGCGATGGCGAGGGCGGTAGGAGTCGGTTCAGGTCTCGATGATGGTGCCGCCGAAAATGAGGCGCTCGACGATGGCCGCGCTTTCGGGCTTTCACGGTATGCCTACCGGATGCCTGACGGCTCCCTGCCGGTCGCGAACAGGAGCGATGGTCGCCGATTCCGCCGCGCCTTCCCGGGGCCGCGAGGTGTCAGGCGTCGTAGGCGGGTGTGTACAGTCGGCTCGCCCCGGCGGCAGCCGGACGAGCGGGGCAGCCCCTTTTCCGACCGGGAGGTGAAGCCATGACGAGCGTGAGCAGCGGGCCGGAACTGTCAGAAGAGGCCACGGTGCCGTCGGCCTTGTCGGTGTCCGAACGTAAGCAGCGGATGCGGCGGCGCCTGGAGCGGCTGATCGGCATCGCCGCCACCGAGGGAAACGCTCTGGTGCCGCTGCGCAACGGGGATGAGATCTTCACGGCGATGCTGGACGGCATCCGCGGCGCCGAGCACACCGTGGACATGATGACGTTCGTGTACTGGCGCGGGGAGATAGCCCGTGAGTTCGCCCGGGCGCTGGCCGACCGGGCCCGCAACGGGGTACGGGTGCGACTGCTGCTGGACGGCTTCGGCAGCCGCCTCATCGAACAGGACCTGCTGGACCTGATGGAGGACGCCGGAGCCGAAGTGTCCTGGTTCCGCAAGCCCCTGTACCTCTCCCCGCTCAAACAGAACCACCGCTGCCACCGCAAGGTGCTGGTCGTCGACGAGCACACGGCGTTCACCGGCGGGGTGGGCATCGCCGAGGAGTGGTGCGGCGATGCCCGCAACGAGAACGAGTGGCGCGACACCCACGTCCAGGTACGCGGTCCCGCCGTGGACGGCATCGCCGCCGCCTTCGCCCAGAACTGGGCCGAATGTCACGACACCCTCTTCGACGACCGCGACCGCTTCACCAGCCACACGCCGCACGGCGACGCGGTGGTCCAGGTCGTGCGCGGTTCGGCGAGCTTGGGCTGGCAGGACATGCAGACCCTCATCCGGGTCATGCTCGAATCCGCCGAGCAGCGCTTCCGCCTGGCCACCGCCTACTTCGCACCCGATGCCTACTTCATCGACCTGCTGTGCGCAGCCGCCCGGCGCGGCGTCGAGGTGGAGATCCTGCTCCCCGGGCCTCACACCGACAAGCGGGTCTGCCGGCTGGCCGGCCAGCACCACTACGAGGACCTGCTCGACTGCGGAGTGAAGATCTACCAGTACCAGCCGACGATGATGCACGCCAAGATCATCACCGTCGACCAGGTCGCCGCGCTGGTGGGTTCCACCAACTTCAACCGCCGCTCCCTCGACCACGACGAAGAGGTCATGCTCGCCGTCCTCGACGAGGAGTTCACCGCCACCCTGGACCAGCACTTCGACGAGGACCTCCTGGCCAGCGAACGCATCGAGAAGGGCCGCTGGACACGCCGCTCCACCGTCCAACGGCTGCGCGAGGCCGCCGTCGCCCCCATCCGCCGGTTCCTGTAGGACGCGGACAGAGCCACCGGTGAGGGGTCCCGGCGCGGCCACAGCGGGACTGGGCGCACCGTACGTACATACGGACGCCGCGTCGGGGCAGACGACTCTCACCCGTCCGAAGGAGCCCCTCATGATCGTGGTCGCCGTCATCGCCGTTTGCGTGGTCCTGGCCGTGCTGGCCTTCTTCGTCCCGCGCATCTCCCGCCACCCCGAACGCGGCACTCAGCGTTCCCTCGGTGCCGGCGCTCGTGCCGGAGGGAAGGCGCCCGGCGTTTTGGGCCGGCTCCTGAGCAAGCCCTTCCACACCAGTTCGCGCGCCGTGGGCCGCAGCGGCTCAGCCGGCCGGCGGGCCCGCGGCCGCATGCCTTTCTGATCAGGTGCGGGTGCCTTGCGTGCCGCCGGTGCCCTAGGGGGTGTCTTGTCGATCAGGCCGGATCAGGGAGCGGGGTCTGGTGCCGTGGATCGCAAGGCGGAGGAGGGAGCCACTGCGGAGCATTGGCGACCGACGACAACGCGGCGTGGGGGCACCCCCAGGCGAAGCTCTGGGGGAGCGGTGCCAGGCGTCGCGAGCCCGGCAAGATCGACAAGACACCCCCTAGCCGCGCGGCAGACTCAGGAACTTCGCCGGAGCCGGCTCAAGGAACTTCGACATCGCGGCGGCGAGCCGCGCCTCCTCGGGCCCCCCGGGCTCGCCCGCCACGCTACGGAACGAGGCCCGCGGCGTCCGGATCCGCTGCCGAGACCAGTAGCCGCTCGAGGTCCCCCAGGGCCTCTCTTCCGGCGGTGGTTGGCATGTGGCAGGCGCCACCGTAACCCGCAACGGCACCAAGACGATCAAGGATTCCGCACAATGCCGAAAGGGATGCGGTCATGCGTCCCGATGGTTGCGGAACCACTGCGTCACTTCGTCGGCGTGGGTGTCCGGCGGGAAGACCGGGTAGAAGACGTGCTCGATGGTGGCACCGCGCAGTACGAGGGTCAGGCGCCGGTACAACGTCTGGCCGTTGGCCTCGAACGTCGGGAGCTTCAGTGCGTCCGCGAGCGTGAGTCGAGGGTCGGAGAGCATGGGGTAGGGCAGATGCAGGCGGTCCACGAGCGCCTGCTGGTAGTCGGCCCGGTCCGAGGACAGGGCAAGGACGCGATCGACGCCTTCGGTTCGCAGCGCATCCAGGTTGTCGCGGAAGTTGCACGCCTCCTGGCTGCATCCGCGGGCGCCCGGGATGTCGTTCCAGCCCTCCGGGATGTCGGCGGCCGGGTCTCCGGTCAGCGGGTAGAGGAACAGCACCCAGCGGCCCTCGGAGACCGCGTCCAGGCGTATGTCGCCGCCGTCCGTGCCGGTGAACGACAGAGCGGGGAGCGTAAGGCCCGGAAGGTGGGCGGCGGCGCCGTCGTCCACCGGGGCCGGCAGACCGGAGGGCAGGGGGTCGGCCTTGGGCAGCATCTTGTCGGGCTCCTTCGATGGCTTGGTGATGGTGGGGAAACCTCGCCGGGCCGCCGCGTCCCGGCGGCGGATCAGCTCTTCCCGGCTGTGGGCCAGCCGGGCGACGAGAAGGTCGAGCGCCTCGATCTTCTGCTGGTAGGCGGCCAGGGACTCCGCGCAGTGGTCGCCCTCCTCGTGGCCCGCGCGCAGGCAGGCGAGAAACGGCCTGGTCTCCATGGGAGTGAGGCCGAGCGCCCCAAGGCTGCGGATCTCCTCCGCCAGCCGGACGTCCTCCGCGGTGTAGTCGCGGTAGCCGTTGGCCGCACGGCCGGGGTGGAGCAGACCGCAGTCCTCGTAATAGCGCAGCGCCTTGATCGTCACGCCGGCGGCCGCGGCCGCCTCACCTGCACGCATGTGCACCTCCTCGTCGGAACAGAACGCTAAACCCGGCCCTTGGGGGACGGGTCAAGTGGCGAGGCGGACGAGCGGCAGGGGAGAGAACGGGGGGCAGTGGCCAGGCGCCGATACGCGAGGCCGAGGAGGAGCGCGCCGAGGCCCAGCCGTTCAACTACCCCCACCCGGAGCGGCGCTCGAACGTCCGCGCGACCCGGCGCACCACCCGGGAGGAGGCGGACGCCGACAGCGTCCCGGGCGTCCCCGGCGGCTACGGCACCAGCGGGGGCGGCCAGCCGAGCCGTACCAGCAGCGGCGCCGACGAGGCCGACCCCGACCAGCACTGACCCGACGAGCGGGGAGAGGAGCCGGGAGCAGGGTGCGCCAGCCGTCCAGTCGTCCCGATGGTGGGTAGCACGTACGGGGGTTCGGCGGCGCTGTCCGTCATCGGGTCAGACGCCCACGGGCCTTCCGGGCGGCGTGGCGCAGCAGCAGGCGGGGCGATCGGCGTACCAGCAAGCCCATCACCAGGCCGATGACGGCGCCCCCGGCGACATCGCTGGGGTAGTGCGCGCCGGAATGCACCCGCTCCACGGCCACGATGGCGGCCGGTACCGCGCAGACCGACGCCGCCCCGGGCCAGACGCCCGCAACCGCCACCGTGAAGCCCACGGCCGCCGCGGTGTGCCCGGAGGGGAAGGAGGAACTGTCCGGCCGATCCCGCACCTCATCGCGAGGCACGAGGTCCTCGGGCGGGCGGCGGCGTTCGTACAGCGGCTTGCACACGGCGTTGGAGACCAGCTCCGCCGCCCCCATGCCGATGATTCCCGCTGCCGCGGCCGTCCGGCCCCGGCCGCCACCGACGGCGGACATGACCGCTGCCGCGGCCCACCACAGCTTCGTATGCTCGGCCGCGGTTCGCGCTTTCGGCAGGACCCGGCGCGCCAAAGGCGACGTCCAGTGCGCCACACGGCGCGTGAGGCGCCGGTCCACTTCTTCCCACTCCGTCAGGTCGGCCATGATCGCCTGTTTCCCGCTCGGGGCGCGTGCACACCGGACGTGCACGGACATGTGACGGTGACCGCGCTGACGTGGAACGTTCCGCCGTCCCTTCCCGCTGTCCCTCGCCGCTGTCCGGGCCTCTCATACGGCCCTGCCTCGCCACCGCACACCCAGGGGGCGGCGGCGATGGCGCGCCGCGGTGTCGTGACCCGTTCGGTTTCCGCAACCGCCGGGCTTGTCCCCGTGCTCCTCACGACCGGAGGCGGGCACCGCGGCACACGAGCCGTGCTCCCTCGTACCACACACTCAAACGGGAGATCGCTCGTACGAGCGAGAGAGCGCTCAGGGCTCCTAAGCGACCGTGGGACGGTTTCCTCGGCCGTCCCACGGTGGTGAAAGGGGCGGGCTAGAAGGGCGGCTGCCAGTCACCCCAATGCGGCTCGTGGCCAGGCGGGGGCCAGGATCCCGGTTGACCCGCGCAGGGCCACAGGCGGCCCACCCATTCGCATTCGGGGATCGCGCCTTCCCAGTCGTCGGTGCACCGATCGGCCCAACTCCGGCCCACCATGATCGGCCGGGTCGCCACGCCACCGGCGCCCTGCTGCACCCGCACCACCAGGCCAAGCCCGTTTACTCCGGGGTTTCCCCGCGGACCATAGGAAACATCGGCCACCCCACACCTGTCAGCGTGCAAGAGGAACTCCTCCAGGTCGGCTGGAGTGCAAGCCGTCAACTCCCTCCCCCACAGCGTCACCTGCGGTCCGTGCACCGCGTCGACCGCAACGCAGAACAACCGGCCGTCGGTGAAGTAGGCGTACACGGCGGGCTCTTCACGACCCGTGCCGAACTCCACACCGAGGATCTCCTGCGATGAGGGGTCAGCCTGGAACCGACGCAGCTCGGTCATGCCCGGCAGCACCGCGGTGGCCTCGGACATGCCCATGCCGAAGCACAGTGGCCCGACGCTTTCCAGGGGCACGAGCTCCCAGCCCAACCGCGTCGGCCCTTTCACGGCACCCCGACGTTCTCCTGCCGTCATCTCTCCGCCCGTCTCCGTCCCACACCGAGCCGCGACGGACACCGGTGCTCACCGTCACCCGGCATTACACCCATCTCGAGATCCTTCACGGAAGGCCCGATGGGGCCCCTCTGCCGGTCACGGCATGAGCCCGGCTTGCGGTGGGAGGGCCGGGCCGACCGTGAGCGCCCGTGGGTCTGCCGCAGTACGGCAGACCCACGGGCGGTGCGGCCGGGTCTCAGCTGTGGGCCCACCGGTGGGAGTCGCCGCGGTGAACGGCAGGGCCGTATTCTCGAACGGGCGATGCAGGCTATGCAGATGCATCGCAGCCACCCGTCGGAGCCGGGCCCTGCCCCCTCCGGGTGCCAGGCACCCGGCGAACGATCAGGAGTTGACCAGTGATCAGTCTGGCCGCAGTGGGGGGAGTGGCCCTGGTCGAACTGGGCATGGCCCTGACTCCGGGACCGAACATGATCCACCTCGCCTCTCGCGCGATCACCCAAGGCCGCAGGGCGGGCCTTGTCAGCCTGAGTGGGACCGCCGTGGGATTCCTGTGCTACCTCCTGGCCGCGGCCGCGGGCCTGTCCGCGTTGTTCGCCGCAGTGCCGCTGGCGTTCACGGTGGTCAAGCTCGCCGGGGCCGCCTACCTGGCCTATATGGCCTGGGACATGCTCAAGCCCGGTGGCCGCTCGCCCTTCGCCCCGGCCGAGGACCTTCCTCCGGCCTCCGACGCCCGCCTGTTCTCGATGGGGCTCCTGACCAACCTGCTCAACCCCAAGATCGCTCTCCTGTACGCCGCTCTCCTGCCCCAGTTCATGGATCCGCAGGCGGGTCCGGCCTGGGCGCAACTGCTCCAGCTCGGCGGTGTGCAGATCGTCGTGGGGATCTCTGTGAACGCTCTGATCATGCTGGGCGCAGCACGGGTGTCGGGGTTCCTGGCCGCTCGGCCCCGCGTGATGACCGCCCAGCGGTTCGCGTCGGGCGGCTTGCTGGGATTCTTCGCGCTGCGCACCGCCCTGTCCCGTACGCCTGTCTCGGCCTGAGCTATGCCCGCGCTCCTGTACGACCGGTCCTGCTGGGATCGGCCGAACACGTTGCGGAGATCACCGACGCGGTCGTGAATGAGCTGGCTGTTCTCGTCCGGAGCGCCAGGGTGGAGGCTGAGCCGTTGTGGGGTCCAACTTCCCGGCCCCACAACGGATTTCACTCGGAAACGACCAGCAGGAAATGACGTCTCGCTCCCACTGCGCCTCTGCGAACCGCGAACGGTGGGGGCCACGGGTCCCTTCGCCAACGTGCCCGATGAGGGGACTGGCGGAGGATAGGAGGTTCGAACCCTTGATCCTGGCCAGGAGGTCTGATGGGCCATCTCTTGGCTACAGCCAGTCCTTCCGCTTGAAGATCACGTACAGGCTCGAACACACCACCGCCATCAGCAGGATCGCGAAAGGGTAGCCGTACACCCAGTGCAGCTCGGGCATGTGGTCGAAGTTCATGCCGTAGATGGTTCCCACGAGTGTGGGTGCAAAGAGGATGGCCGCCCATGACGAGATCTTTTTAATCTCCTCGTTCTGCTCGAAGCCCGCCTCCGCCAGTGCCCGCATCTCCGCGTTCTGCTGCTGCGTGACCAGTGTCGCGTTGACCGTGAGGATTTCGGTCAGGGCCTGGCGGAAGCCGTCCACGCGTTCGCTGGTGTGGGTGACGTGGTCGGCGACGTCGCGCAGGCGGCGCTGGAGTTCCTCGTCCGTGCCGTACTTGGCGAAGCCGGCCATCAGGGAGTTGAGCATGCCGACCAGGGGGCGGGTCGCGCGCTGGAACTCGACCATTTCGCGGGAGAGTTCGTAGATGCGGCGCGACACCTCGGGGTCGCCGCGGAAGACCTCGGTCTCGATTTCGTCGATGTCGTTCTGGACGCCCGCGACCACCGGGACGTACTCGTCGACGACCGCGTCGAGGATCGCGTACAGGACCGCCTCCGGGCCGAGGGCGAGGAGTTCGGGGGTCTCCTCCATGCGGCGGCGTACGGAGGAGAGGTCGGGGGCCGCGCCGTGGCGGACGGTGATCAGGAAGTCCGTGCCGATGAAGATGTGGAGCTCGCCGAAGTCGACCTCCTCCTGGGCGTCGAGGTAGCGCGCGGCGCGCAGGACGACGAACAGGGTGTCGCCGTACCGCTCCAGCTTCGGGCGCTGATGGGCTTCCATCGCGTCCTCGACGGCAAGTTCGTGGAGGTCGAACTCGGCGGCCAGTGACAGCAGTTCCGTCTCGGACGGGCGGTGCAGGCCGATCCAGGCCATGCCCTCCGGCTCCTCGCGCAGGCGGCGGAACGTCTCGGCGAGGGTGGTGAGGGAGGCGACCTTGCGGCCGTCGCGGTAGACGGAGGCCTGGACGATGCTGCCCTGCTTCCCGGGGGAGGCGGGCACGGGCGTGGTCGCTTCGGGCGCGGCCGGGGGAGGGCGGCGGCGCCAGTTGTTCTTCTTCGACGGCAGGGTCATCGGGATCTCACCTCCTTGCCTCGGGGCAGGATATATGCCCCGCTTTGTTCCGGCGCGGCGGCGTACTGTGCCCGTCATGACCACCACAACCAGCCCGAGACCAGGCCCGGGCCCCGTCCTCTCCGCCCGCGCCCTCAACCGCGCGACCCTCGCGCGGCAGCTCCTGCTCCGGCGTACCCCGATGTCCGCGAAGCACGCCGTCGAGCACCTCGTCGGACTCCAGGCCCAGAACACCAAGCCGCCCTACGTCGCGCTCGCCGCCCGCCTCGACGGCTTCCGGCCCGAGGAGCTCTCCGGGCTCCTGGAGTCCCGTGAGGCCGCCCGGATCGTCACCCTGCGTTCCACCATCCACCTGCACACCGCCGACGACGTGCTGCGTCTGCGCCCCCTGGTCCAGCCGGCGCGGGAACGGGAGGTGCAGCTGTTCCGCAAGGGCCTCGCCGGCGTCGACCTGGAGCGGCTGGCCGGCCTCGCGCGCACGCTCGTGGAGGAACGGCCCCGTACGCCGAAGGAGATCCGCGAGGCGCTGCTGGAGCGCTGGCCGGACGCCGACCCGCTCGCCCTGACCGTCGCCGCACGCTGCCTGCTGCCGCTCGTCCAGGTCACCCCGCGGGGCCTGTGGGGCCGCAGCGGCCAGGTCACCCTCACCACCGCCGAGGCGTGGCTCGGGCGCGCGACGGAGCCCTCCGCCACGGCCGACGCGACCGCGCTGCGCTACCTCGCGGCCTTCGGCCCCGCCTCCGTCAAGGACATGCAGACCTGGTCGGGGCTGACCCGGCTGCGCGAGGCGTTCGAGCGGCTGCGGCCCCGCCTGCTGACCTTCCGCGACGAGTCCGGGACCGAGCTCTTCGACCTGCCCGACGCGCCCCGCCCCGACCCGGACACCCCCGCCCCGCCGCGCCTCCTGCCCGAGTTCGACAACCTGCTGCTCTCGCACGCCGACCGCACCCGCGTCGTACCACGGGAGTACAAGGACCGCACCTGGAAGGGCAACCAGGCGTACCGCACCTTCCTCGTCGACGGCTTCCTCGCCGGGATCTGGCAGCTGGAGGAGGGCAAGGGCAGGGCGGCCACGGTCACCGTGCAGCCGTTCGGGACGCTGACGCGCGAGCAGCGCGCCGCCGTCGCGGAGGAGGCCGAGCGGACCCTCACCACGCTGTCGTACGCCGTGGACGTACGGTTCGGGGAGTTCGCTCCGTAGCCGATCGGGGGTAGTGAGACTCCGGCGACTTACTGCGGAGGAGGACACATGGTGAGGCGGGGCACTGCGACGGGCGCCACGGAGGAGTTCCGGGCCGCCCGGGACTTCCTGCTGCGGCACCGGGAGGACTACGAGACGGCGTACAAGGGGTTCGTCTGGCCGCGGCCGGAGCGGTTCAACTGGGCGCTGGACTGGTTCGACGTCATCGCCCGGGGCAACGACGCAACCGCGCTGCACATCGTCGAGGAGGACGGCACCGCGACGCGCCTGTCCTTCGCCGAGATGTCCGAGCGTTCCGACCGGGTCGCCAACTGGCTGCGCGGGCTCGGCGTACGGCCCGGGGACCGGGTCCTCGTCATGCTCGGCAACCAGGTCGAGCTGTGGGAGACCGCCCTCGCCGCGATGAAGCTGCGCGCCGTCGTCATCCCCGCGACACCCCTGCTCGGTCCGGCCGACCTGGCCGACCGCGTGGAGCGCGGGCGGGCGCGGCACGTCATCGTGCGCGCCGAGGACACCGCCAAGTTCCGGGACGTGCCGGGGAACTACACCCCCATCGCCGTCGGTGCGCGGGTCCCGCACTGGATCCCTTACGCGGACGCCTACGGGGCGTGCGTACCCTTCGTGCCGCACGGCGACACCTCGGCCGACGACCCCCTGGTGCTGTACTTCACGTCCGGTACGACGTCGCTGCCCAAACTCGTCGAGCACACCCATCTGTCGTACCCGGTAGGGCACTTGGCGACGATGTACTGGATCGGGCTCAAGCCGGGCGACGTGCACCTGAACATCTCCTCGCCCGGCTGGGCCAAGCACGCCTGGTCCAACCTCTTCGCGCCCTGGAACGCCGAGGCCACCGTCTTCATCCACAACTACACGCGCTTCGACGCCGCCCGCCTGATGGCGGAGATGGACCGCCACGGCGTCACCAGTTTCTGCGCGCCGCCCACCGTGTGGCGCATGCTCATCCAGGCCGACCTGTCCGCCCTGAACACGCCGCCCCGCGAGGTCGTCGCGGCCGGCGAGCCGCTCAACCCCGAGGTCATCGAGACCGTACGGCGCGAGTGGGGCGTGACGATCCGGGACGGCTTCGGGCAGACCGAGACCGCCGTGCAGGTCTCCAACAGCCCCGGCCAGCTGCTGAAGGCGGGCTCCATGGGCCGGCCGAGCCCCGGCTTCCGTGTCGAGCTGCTCGATCCGGCGACCGGGGAGCCGGGCGCGGCGGAGGGCGAGATCGCGCTGGACCTGTCGGCCCGGCCCGTGGGCCTGATGACCGGCTACCACGGCGACCCGGAGCGTACGGCCGAGGCCATGGCGGACGGCTTCTACCGCACCGGGGACATCGCCGCGCGCGACGAGGACGGCTACCTCACCTACATCGGCCGGGCCGATGACGTCTTCAAGGCGTCAAGATCAGGTGCAATATCTTTCCTAATGACCGTAGCGGCCTGACCTGCACAAACGCAAGATCGGGCCCCAGACGCGACGAAGCCCCCGCGCTCCGAGAGGGAGCCGGGGGCTTCGTCATGCCATCTCAGACCCTCACACCGGCTGGTATGCGACGCTCAGCCGCCACCACTCACCACCACCCGGAGTGATCCGCCGGCCGATGGCCTCCGAGGTGTAGGCGGGCATCTCGGGGAGGAACCACACTGCCAGCGTGCCGCCCGTCGCAAGGGTCAGGGCCGCCCAGCGGCGCACCCCCTCTTCGGCCGGGAGAGTCACATGATCGACCCCGTTCTCGGCGATGAACGAGACCGTCACCCGACCGTCCCGCTCGATCGTCCACCGAGCCTGTGACTCCTTCGCCAGCGCAATCTCGTCCCTCGGCGCGAAGCGGTGTCGACGGAGAAAATCGTCGACCTCCGGCCGCGCTTCCCGGCCCATGTGCACGAGTGCAAGCGCCGGCTGCAAACCACCGCCAGCTTCGGGCGCCCCAGTCGGAACAGCCGCCGCCGCCGGCACCCCGTTGAAGGACACCAGCGGCACCAGCCGCTGCGTGCGACGTCGATCGTTCATGGAGTCCCGCTCACTCGTCATAGGACGGTTCGATCTCGCCGTCGTCGCAGCAGATCGAGGTCTCGTCCTCAACCTCCTCGCCGCACGAGTTGCAGAAGAAGTAGACCGGCTCCCGCTCTTCCTCCGTCACCGCTGCTCCCGTGCCTCGATCGCCTCGTCCTCGGCCGTACGGAGCGACAGGACCAGTTGACCAGCCGGCGACGTCAGGTCCTCCGCCGCGCCGACCAGGCTGACCGCCACGCCGAACCTGTTCGCCCGAGCCACCAGCGCTTGAACGGGGTGAGACTGCCGACCGAACTCCGTGGTCTTGGTAGCGACGAGAACATCGAACTTTCGGAGAGAGATGTCGTTCATGACGTCGAGAAGTACGTCCATCTGCCCCATTCCCTCGTAGTGCGCCACGACCGTGTAGCCCCGCTCTGCGGCCCACGCCTCGCACTGCGCTCGACTGGCCAGCGCTGCGTCCGGGGTGTTCCCCTTGACGAAGATCGCGGCCCGCATCTGCTCACTCACTGGAATCCCCCTCAGCGTCCTTCTTGCGGACCCACTCGGCGTGGGCCTCGGCGACCCGCGCCTTCCACGACTGCCACGCCTCGTACGTCGGCAGCGTCTCCGGGATGCTCTCACCGATCAGCGTCCTGGCGAACTCACCCAGGACGATCTCCGGGACACCGCTGGTGTACCACCCGTAGTGCCGGCCGCCCCGGATGGTCGTCTGGGTCGGCGAACCGTCCTCCAGCACCTCCCGGATGAATCGGGGGTCCGGGGTGAAGCGCCAGTTGTGCTCCACCATGTACCGGATCGTGTCCATCTCGTCGTCGGTCAGCCGAAGACCCGGCTTGCGCTCGTTCATGCTCTCTCCTCTCAATGGCGGAGGAGCCTGTCAGAGTCCACTGGCAGGCTCCTCCGCTTGTTCGGGTTGATCAGCCCTCGGACTTCCTCAGATCCCGCAGTTCACGGCTGAGGTCGGCGCCGAGCTTCACGAACTCGGTCACGTCTTCCACTCGTGGTCGCCGGGCCTTCTTGCTCTTGCCGGATGGCTTGACCGGCGGTCGGTACACCTCGGCGTCCTGCGGGTTGCTGCCGGCGTACGACACGGTGTGCAGCACCTGCGTGAGGTACTTGCGCAGCCACGTCGCCAGCCGGGTGATGTCCCGCTCGCCCAGGTCGTCGCTGAAGTGGAAGCCGCTCACCGTCCGGGCGACTGCCTCAGAGACCGTCGTGGACTCGCCGTCGAGAGGCACCGTGCACCGCAGTGTCTGGAGCACCAGACCCTCCGGCGTCGAGATGTACCCGACGAACATCACGCCCAGGTCCTCGAACCGGTCGTCGCCCATCGAGCACAGGAGTTCCCCACGGCTCCAGCGCCCGAAGGTGTGGGCGACGAGGGGGATGCCGATCTGCTGCCGGTAGTACTGCGTGTCCTCGTCCGAGAAGTCTGGGGTGGTGAGGACGATCAGAGGGTTCCTGTAGCGGAGCCCTCTCACGGCAGCCTTCGGAAGCTCAGCCGGCGACTCCGACAGAGCGGCCAGGAGGTACTCGTCCATCGCGAGAACCACCTTGTCACTCCGCCACAGCTCATGAATCGCGGCGTCACGACCCATGGCCGCCATCTCGCGGCGGTCGGCCGGGTCCCACGGGATCAACCCCGTCGGCACCTCCTTGATGCCGGCCATCACGTACGGCACCAGCGCCCGCAAATTCGGGTACCGGCTCACACCTCCCTGGATGTGTGACTGCATGGCCTTGACCATCTCTCTGGCCAACTCCAGCGTCTTCCTGTCGGTGCGCTGTTCCATTCCCTCTCCTCTCAAACAGCAGAGGGCCCCGCCGGACCACCCGGCAGGACCCTCTCTCTGCTGCGTTGTGCTACTTGCCCGACTGCGCCTTCTCGAAGGCGTCGCGGACATCGGCCGGCACACGACCGCGGTTCTTCAGCTCGGGCCAGCCGTTCGACCTGGCCCACGCCCGGATCGTTGCCGAGTCGGCGCTGACCTCGGTGCGCTTCCCGGCAGCCGACTTACCGCGTCGGCCCGAGACCTTGCGCCCCGCCTCGACGTAGGGCTCCACGATGCTGCGGAGCTTGTTCGCGTTGGCGGTGGTGAGGTCGATTTCATACGACTTCCCGTCCAGCGCGAAGGTGACGGTCTCGTCCGCCTCCGTGCCGTCCAGGTCGTCGATCAGCAGAACCTGAACCTTCTGCGCCACTGTGTGCCTCTCCTCGCGTTTCCTTGCGAGGCAAACCACCTCGCACGGGGCTGCGTACTCCTGGCCCCTTCAGGCACTCCCCGACGGAGTGAGAGAGCGCGTGGTGACGCCGGGGAGGTCCTGAACGGATCAGGAGATGGCCGGGGCCTCCGGGAGGAGAGGTGTGGTGACCGGAGGCCCCTGGTGCCCTGGCCGGGAATCGAACCCGGCCTACGCCTCAGGGCTGCTCTGTCTTCAGAGCATCTTGGATGGTCGCAAGTTCCTTCTCCAGGTTCTTGCGGATCTCACCCATCTCTTGATCAAGCGCGTGGCGTCGGCGCAGGACTTCTGCCAGCTTCGCCGACAGCTCCTTCTCCTCCTCCGCCAGCCGGCTGTCCTGCGCCTTGAGCGCCTCCAGACGCTCCCGAGCGATGGTGGCCGCCGTGCGAGTCTCGTCGGACTTCTTGGTACGAGCCCTCCGGGCGACCTCTTCCTGGATCCGCCGGTACTCGTCGAATTCCGCAGTGACGACATACTTCGTGGTCACATCTCCCCGCTTCGTCATGACGATCTCGGGGAACGAGGCGTGTCGGTTCTTCCAACTGTTCACCGTCTGCACGCGCACGCCGGCACGCTTGGCCAGCTCGGAGAGGGAGGACAGCTCAGACTCCCGGCCCCGAAACTCGGGCCGGTGCCATTCGACCTGCTCTTCCACGGCGCTCCTCTCGCACACGACGGTAGACATAACCTACCTCCGTGCCGCGAGGGTGCTGACCAGCTCAGCGGCCCAGGAGTGCAGCACGTCGGCTGGCATCGAGGGGCGGTACTCGCGCACCAGCTCATCGATCCGGACCTCTCGCTGCATCCCGTCGGTCAGCTCGGCCTCCACGTCGGAGGACACCACGACGTCCGCTTGCAGCGACGTGACCCCGAGCGACACCGTCTGGCCGTCCTCGGCCAGCAACATCATGGCGTCCGCCAGCGGGCGCACGCCGTCCGCGCCGACCGCGACGATCCGGAGCTTGCTCAGTTCCTTCATGTTCTTCTCCTCTCACCAACTGACTGCCATCGTCAGGCCCCGGAAACCACTCCGGGACGACCTCCCTCCAGGAGGTTTCGGCTTTGTTGGTGGTGCGCCGGCTAGTCGACCGGCACCACGATGCCCTCCGCCTGCTCACCGAAGAGCGCGGCATTCACCAGGATCGGAGGGATCCACTTCGTCTTCTTGAATGCCCGACCCGGACCCCACAGGAAGGTGTGCGGGTGTCCCCGCCGCACGTGAGGGATCACGCTCTTCCCGGTTCGGACGCTCGCCTGGCGCAGTCGCTCCACCTTCTCGTGGAAGGAGCGGATCGCCGGACCGATGCGCCATCCGATCTTGATGACCTGTGCTGATCTCTCGGGCCGACCGCCCCCCTTCCGCTTGCGCGGAGGAGCCACCGTCGCCGTACGCTCGATGTCGGGCTTGTCGCAGCACAGGTACAGCAGGTGTGCGACCACGACCGTGGAAAGCCGACGGATGTAGTCGGCGAGGGCTTCGTCGCCCGGAGTTGCCTCCGATCCGACCACCGCCTCACGAACGACCGCTCCTCCATCGATCATCTTCCGCACCGTCGTATTGCCGGCCGCCGTAGGAGCGAACAGCTCGACGTGGGTCGGGTACGGACGGACGCCGCCTTTCTCGTCGTAGCAGTCGACGACCGCGACGATCAGGTACGGCGCACCTTCGTGCTCCGAGACCGCGGCAGAGCTGATGACCTGGTTGGGAGACGGGCGGGCGGCCACCAGGAAACCCCGGAGCGCCGCCTGCTCGCCCTGCTCGTTGGTCACCTCGATCGGCTCGCGGAAGACGAACATGGGGTTGGGGTGCGGGAGCTGCCGCAGCACTTCGCCGGGGAACTCCGCGTCCATGTCCATGTCCATCAGGCTGGCGGACAGATCGGGGTCGATGTCGTAGACGACCTTGGTCTGCCCCCAGAGCCGGGTTGCTCCGACGATGCACGCCGATGCGAGCATCGACGCGGCTTCGCCTTCGCTGGCCGGCCTCGGGAGGCTGTCGACATCCGCCTTCAGACCCATAACCATCCGGACCAGCGGCATCAGCCCGAGCCGTCGTAGATTCGACTCGTGGGCGTGAGCGATGCCGCTGACGAGCTTTGTGGCCACCGCGGATCCGGTCATCCAGTACGGCCGCTGTATGTCACTCGTGCTCATGCGCTCTCTCCTCTCAGTACTGACGGCTGCCGTCGTCAGGCCGTGGGCACCACCCCACGACGACGCCTCCCGGCGTTTCGGCTTGGTTGGAACGGTGGTCAGAGGTCGACACCGATGCAGTGCCAGGGACCTCCGTTGATCGAGCGGTACAGTTCGCGCGACTTGCACACCACGCCCTTGTGGAGCCAGGACCGGTGCACGACCTTGATCCGGATCCCCTTCACGCGAGCCGCCCGTACTGCTCGCGGACGTCACGCTCGTGTCCGGGGCAGAACTCCATGTCGTGCCCCTTCGGGTAGACGCAGTACTCCGACCATGGCAGCCCATAGGCGACCTGGTAGCCGCACTCGTCTTCCTTGACCTGGTCCTCGTCGCGGACGACCGGAGGCTTGAGGGGCTTTGCTTCGCCGGCGAGGAGGGCACGCCACGCCTTGTTCAGAGCGGTGGCGTCCTCCTCGGTGAGGTCGTAGAGCCCGTAGAACTCCAGCGCGTTGCCGGTCTCCAGGAAGTCGAGGTGGGACAGGGCGTACTCGTAGCCCTGGCCGTTGCCTTCCTCGGCGTAGACCTGACCGAGGACGCAGAAGTACCCGTGGTTGATGTCGAGCAGGTCGAGTTCGATGCGCTCCTGCCA
The DNA here is from genome assembly GCF_040646655.1 of Streptomyces sp. NPDC045431. Lineage (NCBI taxonomy): Bacteria > Bacillati > Actinomycetota > Actinomycetes > Kitasatosporales > Streptomycetaceae > Streptomyces > Streptomyces sp. NPDC045431. Next base: position 742,730 of record NZ_JBEZAQ010000002.1, on the reverse strand, counting down.
GTCCTCCGGACCGACCTCACCCATCAGCTCGAAGCCGTTGGATGCCCGCTGCTCAGCGGACAGGGTCTCAACACCCATTGCTCTCTCCTCTCAAAGCTGACTCAGCGGCTGCCTTCGTCAGGCCCACGGCACCACCCGTGGACGACGCCTCCCGGCGTTTCGGCTGTTGGATCAGATCTCGTGCTTGAGCGGGGTGAGGGTGGACAGCAGCAGGGCCGCTGCGGACTTCACCGCGTCGCCCGTGTCCCAGAACTTCTGGAAGTACTCGTCGAGGATCTTGCGATCCACGGCTTCGGAGTCGGTCTCGTCGCCGTACTCGTCGCGGTGCTGGTCACGGAAGTCCATCCAGGCGCCGTCCACGGCCTCCCACTGGGTGACCGCGGCCAGGAGTGCCTTCAGGCGCTCTTCGGCCGTCTCGTTGAAGCCGAACAGCGGGCGGATGGTCACCAGCGGATGCTCGTCGATGTGGCCAGCCAGACGGGAGGACGGGTCCTCCTCCGGCTGCCACCGCTCGGTCAACTCGTACTCGACGTCACGAGCCACCTCGGACGCGAGGACGACCGGATTGGCATCGGCGTCCACGCACAAGTCGACGTAGCCGGCGAAGTGCACCCGTACAGTCCTCAGGTTGTCGCTCATGTGCTCTCTCCTCTCGAAGCTGACTTCAGCTTTGGCTGCCTTCGTCAGGCCCACGGCACCACCCGTGGACGACCTCCCTTCAGGAGGTTTCGGCTTGGTTGGATCAGGACTCGGTGAGCACCTTGGACGCGACCTTGGCCAGGTACCTCTCCTTGCTGGCGGCGAGGGCCTGCTGCTCCTTGACTTCGTTGGCCACTCCCGCCGTGAACGCATCCAGCAGGTAGCGGGTGAGTTCGGCGGAGCGCGGGATGTCCATCGCGTCAGGCAGGTACATCTCGCTGGTGGGCGGAAGGATCCCCAGGCGCGTGAACGCCTCGACCAGGGACCACTGCCAGCCCTCCGCCGTGGACGTCGGGCACAGGCCCAACTCCATGTCGCCTGCCATCACGAAGCACACCGAAAGGTCGTCGATCCGCATCGCCGCCTCGTCCCACTCGACGTCGAACACCTCCGAGATGCCGAAGTAGCTGTTCTCGGCGGGGTGCTTGTCGCGGCTGAAGCTGGTGTAGTGCTGTCGCCAGTCGTTCAGGACCACCTTGTGGGTGTAGAGGTCCCAGGGGTCCTCGAACTCGCCCACGAAGTGGACCCGTCGGCCGGCCAGACCCTGCAACTCCTCGACCGGAATCCGGCCGGGCTCGGGAACGTGAGACCACGCCCACGCGCCGCCGCCGAGGTCGTACAGACCGTCCTCGTCGGGATCGACGATCGTCGTGTACTGCGAGGGACTGTCGGTCGGACCCCACGCCCAGCCCACCATCAGCACGATGGCGACCCGTTCGCGGGACGCGTCCTCCCCGGCGAGCGCCGGGAAGTCCATGTCGACGACGTGCACGCTGTCCCAGCTCCTCCCGCACTCACGGGCCATCTGCTGGGTGTGCGCGGCTACCTCGCGAACCTGGTCCAGAGTGAACCGGGGCCGCAGGAAGCCGTTCCACTTGTCGTCCAGATCGGCCACCGCTTCGAAGAGCGGCGAGTCGTCGAGCCGGACGCGCACAGACTGCATAGACATAAACTCTCTCCTCTCAAAGCTGACTCAGCGGCTGCCGTCGTCAGGCCGCGGGCACCACCCCACGACGACCTCCCTTCAGGAGGTTTCGGCGATGTTGAACGAGGTCAGGAGACGATGCTCCCCAGACCCTTGATGAGCTTCTTGACGCGCTTCGCGGCGCGCGGGACGTCCTCCACGCCCCAGTCGCCCGCGAGGAGCTGCTCGCCCTCACGGTCGATGGACCAGGCCCAGGCAGGCCACGTGGTCACGTACAGGGTGTCCGTGTCGTTCAGCTTGACGATCGAGGCCCAGCAGTTGCCGCCCGTGTTGGTGGAGTCGGCGTTGATGCCGAGCAGACGTAGTTCGTTCGTCATGCGCTCGCACTCGTCCTGCTCGGACCACTCCTCGTCGAGCAGACCGGACTGGTGGTAGTTCTCCGTGGGGGAGGCCACCAGTTCCGGCAAGCCCTTGAATGCGGCGAGGACCTTGTAGTTCTCGTAGAGGTCGACGCGTGACGACTCCTCGCCCAGTCCCATGTCCACTCCCGGAAGCTCACGCTTGTAGCGCATGTGCTCGAAGAGGTCGCGGGGCGACCGCTGCCGGCCGCTGACAATGATCGGCTTGGCTTCGGCATCGCCGTTCTGCGTCACGACGATCGTCCAGAACGGGTTCAGACCCATGTGCTCTCTCCTCTCAAAGCTGACTCAGCGGCTGCCGTCGTCAGGCCGCAGGCACCACCCTGCGACGACCTCCCTTCAGGAGGTTTCGGCGTTGTTGGATCAGATGTACGTGGCGTAGTGGGCCAGGTCCTCGGCCATGGGGAACACGTCCATCTCGTAGTCCCCGACCAGGTGGTCATGGTCGGCCTGCTTCTTGTCCAGGACGCAGCCGTCCGCGTCCCGGTTGTCCTTGTCGGCCTCGTCGTACGCCTTGATCAGCTCGACGATCTCCTGGAGCTTCGCCCAGAACGTGGACTGGAGCCGGAGATCGAATCGGCCGTAGTCGAAGTCATCCCTGTAGACACCCTCGAATGAACGCTCGGCGTCCACGTAGCAGTCGACGTCCCACTCCCGGCGGATGTGGGTGGACAGAGCGATGGACCACGCCTGTTGCTGCGACTCGGCCCTCACCGCGTAGGAGACGGGGCCCCGGCCGTCATGGCGGCTGGAGCAGGCGATGGCGACCGTGAAGTCACGCTCCTCACGCTGCGTGTGATCCACGCACTGGTACAGCGGACGGCTGTCGAAGATGCTGGAGACAGGACGCTCACTCAGACGCTCGTCCCGCTCCTGGATCTTGCGAACGGCGGCCCACGCTGCCTGATTCGTCCGGAATCCCAGGAACTCGGACTGCTCGCCCTTGCCCTGGCCATCCGGCAGAGCCGCCCAGCCGCGGTTGGTCCTGGCAACGTACCCAGACCACTGCCCGCCCTCGGCGCGAACCCCATCGAGAATGTGCTCTCCGTTGCTCATTGCTCTCTCCTCTCAAAGCTGACTCAGCGGCTGCCGTCGTCAGGCCGCGGGCACCACCCCGCGACGACGCCTCCCGGCGTTTCGGCTTGTAATCAGTCGACCTTCCACGCAATGTCTGGGAACAACGAGCGGATCGTCTGGTCCGCGAAGACGCTCGCGGCCTCCCAAGACGCACTGGACGGGTCATTGGCCCAGATGTGCCACCCCTCGGAGCACGAAGCGTGCTTGCGAGCGAGGATCTGCAAAACGTCCTGGACAGTCAGGTTCTTGGGAAGTTCCTGATCGTTGTCGAGGGCGTGTGCGAACTCCTCAAACAGCGCCTGCGCAAGGCAGGCTCCGTCCACCTCAAAGGTGACGGACAGACGCGCGACAGTGCCGCGTCCGAGCGCATCCTCGACGACCTCATAGGTCGCCGGCTGCACCCTGTCCATGTCGTTGACGGACACGTTCTCTCCTCTCAAAGCTGACTCAGCGGCTGCCTTCGTCAGGCCCACGGCACCACCCGTAGACGACGCCTCCCGGCGTTTCGGCTTGTTGGATCACAGCTCGAAGTGGACCTTTTCGTCGCGGATGAACACGTACCCGACCGGCCAGCGACTGGACGCCCGGTGGAGTGCTCGACGCGCTCGCTTGGGGAGCCGCTTGTCGACTCTGAAGCTGCGCCCCGGAACCCCCCAGCGTCCCCGCTTGGACTGCCAGAACAACTGGCCCGCCGACTCAGCAGGAAGGAGCGCTAGGTGCTCCTTGTTCATCTCGACGAACTCACGGCACATCTGCATCCAGCGCTCGCGCGCCCTGTCGTCTGCGATGTCCGCGACGGTCACGTGCTCGACCGCCTCCCACTCGTCTCCGCCGACCCCGTTCTCATCCGGGTTCGACTCCCACCACAGCGCCTCGCCGAGTGCCCAGCGGGCGAACTCGTCGATGTAGGCGGACCAGGTGGACGCATCCTGGGACTGCTCATCCATGTGCTCTCTCCTCTCAGACTGAATCAAGCGGCTGCCTTCATCAGGCCCACGGCACCACCCGTGGACGACCTCCCTTCAGGAGGTTTCGGCATGTGGTTGATCGGATCAGGGGACGTGAATCTCCCCGAACAGGGACATCAGGCTGGCGATGTTCTGAGCGGCCTTCGCGGGGTCGCTCTTCGGCCACGTACCGCCGAACACAGGCTCCTGCTCGCTGTTCTGGATGTCCCAGTAGTAGCCGTTGTCGTAGCCGTCCGGAGCCGAGGACCACAGGAAGTAACCGGCGGCCATCTCGACCTGGGCGACCCAGCAGCCACCCCCGGTGTGGTACGCCTCGGCGGTGATGCCGTGCGCCTCCAGCTCCCGGATCAGCGCCTTGACGTCGTCCTCCCTGGGCTGGTCGGCGTCCACGACGTCCGGAGTGGAGTCGTGGTAGTTCGCCCAGCCGTGAGAGAACGTGAAGTGGTCCGTACGCCACTTCTCGCGGCTGGGAGCCGACGAGATGTAGTGCGGGAACGTCTCGAACAGCGTCGGGACGGACACTTCGGTCGGAGTCTTGGCGCTGTGGCGGCCGGACATCCAGATGGCTGCCATGTCCTTGGACAGGTACTCCTGCATCCCCTTGATCGCAGCGCGCCGGACTTCGTCCTCGTCGACCCCGTTGAGGCCGACGGTGACGTTCAGGACGCCAACGAAGGGAATCGCGAGTTCCTTGTCCTTCATGGACTCGTGCATGTGCTCTCTCCTCTCAAAGCTGACTCAGCGGCTGCCGTCGTCAGGCCGCGGGCACCACCCCGCGACGACGCCTCCCGGCGTTTCGGCAATAAGGCATGACGGATCCGCCGGCCGGTATGCATGGCAAGCCGGCGAGGTCGTCAGTACTCCCCGTTCTCGTAGCAGTCCCCGTGGAGCGGCATGCGCTCGTAGCACGGGTGACCGAAGTCCTCACCGCAGTTGGAGAAGACTCCGTGCTGCTCCTGAAGCTCCTCCGTGATGTACTCCGGAGCGGACTCCTTGAAAGGGTTCTGGTCGGACAGATCCGCAGGACAGGTCCACACCGTGTCCTCTTCGGTCAGCTTGACGAACTGGCCGCAAGCGGGGCAGGGAGCGTCGTAGAACGCGTCTTTCCGCTCGACGAGCTTTCCGCCGTCCCACACGTCGATGGCACCGATCCAGGTGACGCCGATTCGGGCGCCCAGGATCTTCTCCTCGATGAGGGCAGCGATATCTGCGTCGTCACACTCCACGGCACCGATGTGGCCGTTGTCAGCGGACCGGACCTGGAGGGTCACACCCATAGAGCTCTCTCCTCTCAAAGCTGACTCAGCGGCTGCCTTCGTCAGGCCGTGGGCACCACCCCACGACGACCTCCTCTCAGGAGGTTTCGGCATTGAAGATCAGGACTTGGGAACCTTGGTCAGGAACTCCCAGTCCACGGGGTCGTCCTTGTTCTCCTCCGGCACGTCCATCTCGACTCCGGTGGGACACAGCTCGGATCCCCAGTACGTGGGACCGATCGCCTTGATCACCCCTCGGAAGGACCGCTCCTCGCCGTTCGAACCGCGAGTCGCGCAAACCACCTCGTCGCCCACGGACAGCCTTTTGCCGCTGTACGTGAATGAGGGGACCTGACCGATGTACGACTCGTCTTCCGTGAAGTACATGGCCTCCTTCTCGGCGGCCCTGACCGCGATCGGACCCCACCGGCACTCCAGCCACGCTTGCATCGCAGCGATGGCCGCACCGATGAGCTTCGGGTCGTAGAAGTAGCCGCCCATGGCGTCGCGCTGGACGTAGGAGTCGACCAACCCAAGACCCTCGGCAAACTTCACCAGAGCCTCGCCCCGTTCATACAGGGACGGAGGGGTGGACTCGACAGCCTTACGCCAGTCGTCCCAGTGGGGGTTCGGGATGCCGACCACGTTCGGGTCGACCAGCCAGTAACCCTCACAGCCGATCACGACGCTGGAGCCGACCAGCACATGTCCATCCGGATCGGACGGGGCGACGTGAGTGTCGCACTCCGTGCAGACGGACGTCAGGTACGACTCGATGAGCGCGAGGGGCGCCTGACGAATCGCGCTCAGGTACGCCTCGACACTGCCGTCCATAACTCTCTCCTCTCAAAGCTGACTCAGCGGCTGCCGTCGTCAGGCCGCGGGCACCACCCCGCGACGACGCCTCCCGGCGTTTCGGCAATTGGGCACGGCGAGGCCGGCCGGCAAAGGGCATACCTCAGCCGGCGAGCCTGCGACCGCGGATCAGAGCAGGTCCAGAAGCGGGTTCTCCGAGATCTCGTAGAGGATCAACTCGCCCATGTCCCAGACGAAGGCGTACCCGTCCGGAGCGTGCTCCTGGAGGTACTCCGTCGCCTGGTCGGACAGTTCTCCCTGCCCGTGGATCGCGTCCCAGTGCTCCTCCTTCTCGGCGAACGAGAAGGAGGCGCCGGACTCCCGGTACGCGTCCATCGCTTCCCGGTAGTCCTCAGGCACGACGAACCCGTACTCCTCAGCCCGGAGGACGACACGGTAGGCGTTGTGCCAGCCCATGCGTCCGTCGAGCCAGGTTCCGGCCATGTCCGGAGTGATCTCCGGAGCCATGACGTCGCTCATGTGCTCTCTCCTCTCAGACCGACAATGGCTGCCATCGTCAGGCCCCGGACACCACTCCGGGACGACCTCCTTTCGGAGGTTTCGGCATGTTGGATCAGATGTTGATGGGCACGGCGTCGCGCTCCGGCTCCCAGTGCCCCATGGCCGACGAGATCAGATGGTCGACGTCCACCCCGGCGGAGTGCGCCAGGTGCAGCAGGTCGGTCATGAAGTCGGTCAGGACCTCGTACGCGAGGTCGCCCGTCTCCACGTCACGCATGTCGTCGTTCGCCAGGGCGGCACCGTTGTACCGCTGGCCGTACTCGCGGACCGCCGGGAAGACACGCTTCCCCTTCTCGGTCGACAGTGAATCCGTGTAGATACCGTCGGAGGCGATGTATCCGCTGCTCGTCATAGCTCTCTCCTCTCATGGACTGACTCAGCAATTGGCTGCCATCGTCAGGCCCCAGGAACCACCCTGGGACGACCTCCTTTCGGGAGGTTTCGGCGATTGGACTACTTCCCGTGCTCCTTGCGCAGGCGGCGGTACTCCCGCGCGGGCACCTTGATCTTGTCGGTGGCCAGCAGCGAGTCGGGGTCGAACCCGGCCTCGCGCAACGCCTGCCGACCGGCGTACCCCTCGTCCACGAAGCGGACGGGGATGCCGAGCGACGAGTGGACCAGCCAGCCACGGCGGGGGTTCCCGTTGATGTCGTTGTCCGCAGCGATGTAGACCGCGAACTGGGCCGCCTGCTGGACTTCCTGCGTGGCCATAGCTCTAGCTCTCTCCTCTCAAGGAACTGACTCAAGCGGCTGCCGTCATCAGGCCGTGGGCACCACCCCACGACGACGCCTCCCGGCGTTTCGGCACTTGGGTACGACGGATCCGTCGGCATGAGGGCACGCCTAGCCGGCGGCCCTCATGACCGAGACCGTTCAATCAGGTACGGACGAGCGCTCGCAGATCGGCGGGCAGGCTCTCGTACAGGGGCGCCGCCTCCTGATCGAACTTCTCACCCTGGACCTTGTGCTCCTCCGCCTCCTTGAGCAGGCGCGCGTACTTGCTCATCTCGCTGTCGCGCTTGCTCGCCTTGAGGAGGTAGACACTGAAGTCGTCCCACCCTTGGTGCTCCTTGGCGAACACGTCGAGGGCATCGGCCACGGCCTGACGCATCAGGTCGTAGGTCTTGGTCCTGTACTCCACCTGTGCACGTCGGTCGTTGCGGAACCCACCCCGATACGGGGACTCCTCCGAGTGCCACAGGTCCAGGTTCGTGCCGCTCGCGTAGTCGGCCTTGGACAGGTCACGGAAGTACACCGTCTGGTGCACCGCGTAGGCACGCCCCCGGATCGTCCAGTGATCAACGTGTCCGGGGTCTGCCTCGAACGTTGGGTCGGAGGCGATGCGCACCCGTGGACGCAGTTCGGTGACGTTGCCCCGCTCCCAGTCGTGGAAGCTGTCTTCCTTGGCCGAGGACACCGCGACCAACAATTTGCCGTATCGGGTGTCCACGGTGACGGGGTTGGTCTCCGGGTTCATTACTCTCTCCTCTCAAAACTGACTCAGCTTTGGCTGCCTTCGTCAGGCCGCGGACACCACTCCGCGACGACGCCTCCCGGCGTTTCGGCATGTTGGATCAGAACTGCCACGCGTCGACACGCAGGCCGGCGCAGCAGTTGGGGCAGACGGGGTTCGCGACCAGGTCGTCGAACGACACCTCTTCGGCGTCGTCGATCTCCTCGCCGCTACGGTCGATGCGCTTGACGTGCTGTCCGCCGGATTCGATGTCGAAGACGACGTCCTCGCACTCAGTGCAGTACGCCGTGGCCTTGTCATCGTCCAGCAGGTAAGCGGGCTCGTGGCAGGACACGTGGAACACGGTCGGACGTGAGAACGCCCGGTAGCCGTTTTCCTGGTGCCACAGGGCGACGTACGTCTCGTCCTCGTACCGGAAGAACTGGCCCTTGACTCCGTTGGGCATGAACGACTCATAGCCGTCCGTGTCGATGCCGGAGATGTAGGGGGACCCGAAGTACTTGTCCGTGAGGGACTGCGCCCAGAGTTCCAACGACTCCCCGTCCGCAGAGGACGGGTCGCCGTAGACCGGATACTCCTGACGGTTGTCCATGACCCACTGGACGAACTTCTGGTCCAGCTCTCGGTGGTAGTCCACGCGCTTGGCGTAGAACTTCACCCCGTCGAGAACGATCGTGTCGCTGCCCTTGTTGAAGCGCGCGTCGACATGCGGCTCCATAGCCGGCGGGTTCGTGAACAGTTTGTTCAGGGCCGCCTCCGTGGAGTCGTACAGAAAGTCGGACGCAACCATCTCAAGGGTCTGCGCAGACATAGCTCTCTCCTCTCGTGGCAGGACACCACTCCTGCGACCCCGACCCACTGGGTCGGACGCTCCCGGCCTAACGCCTATTTAGAGTCGCCGGGACGACTATTCGGACTTACTTACCGAGCCATGACAGGTCATAGAGGACCCGAAGGGTGGGTTGATTCACATTGCGGTATAGGCCGGGGAGGTCCAGGCGGACCCAGTACTTGTCCTCCAGAATCCGCAGAATCTCACGCAGCCGCTCTTCCTGGTCACGGGCGTAGTCGTCGTCCTTGATGTCCAGATAGGAGATCCACAGAACTTGGACTTCGCCCTCCTCCAGCCCGTTGACGGGTCGGATCTCATATCCAGACCGGTGTTCCTTGCGGACCACCTGTGGGATACCGGCGTGATACAGGTGCACCTTCACTGTGTGGCCGAATCCCAGCTTCCCGTCGGGAAACTCGTGGACTCTGGCCGCAATGATCGGCATATCGCTCTCTCCTCTCGACAGGGAACCACCCCTGCGACCCCGTACGGAATTCCGTACGGACGCACTCGGCCTAACGCCTGTTTAAAGTCGCCGAGTCGACTGTTAGGCGGCCATACGAAGGCCCGCCCAAAACTGCTTCCACGCACGCTGAATCACGTGGTGGATGTGCGCATCCTCCTCGTCCGTGAACCCGTAGAGGTGGGCGGACGGTTCGATACGCTCTCCCGAGTAGTGGTCACGGAGGTACGACCCCTCGTGGTGATAGAACCAGTCGGCACCCTCGTCGTAGGCGCAGTCGGCGTCACGAATGGCGTCGATTGCGAGCTTGACGGGGTTGTCCCACGGACCCGTTACGCTCTTCGGCGTGCAGTCCACCACCTCATAGGTCTGAAGCGGACCGGGACCGAAGGTGCCGTTCGGAAGGCGCGGCGCACCATAGTCGCCGTCGATGATCATGTCCGTCGTGAAGTACGTTCGGTAGACCACCACGAACTTGCACGGACGGCCGTCGGTGCGGGAGTGCGGAGCACGAAGACTGACGTTCCGCCGCTTGCAGTTAGGGCACTGCTTCCACGCACCGGACCGACGTGACATTCTGCGCTCGGACCAGTTCATCGGGCTGATGCTCATAACTCTCTCCTCTCAGAACTGAATCAAGCGGCTGCCTTCATCAGGCCTCGGACACCACTCCGAGACGACTCCCGACAGGGAGTTTCGGCATTCGAATTTGTGCATGACAGGGCCGCCGGCATACGGGTATAACTCAGCCGGCTAGCCCTGCCCGCCTAGCTAGATCGCCTTACCCATCATGATGTCGTTCCACTTCTTCCGGCGCGTTACAGAGGACTTCCAGATTTGTGAGGAACGAGTGACACCATTCGTGGTGCAGGTGATCCAGTACACCTGTCCGTCCGGGTTCGTCGCGGAATGCTGCCGATAGACGGAGCCCCCGAGAACGAACCGCTTGTCCTCTCCGGCGAGAAAAGCCGGGGACGACACCATGACGGTCGTGTATTCGTCTTGCATTGCTCTCTACCTCTCAAGATAGACAGGGCACCACCCCTGCCTCGCAGCACTGCTGCGACCCCGTGCAGAATTCTGCACGGACGCTCCCGGCCTAACGCCTGTTTATGGTCGCCGGGACGACCTCAGCCACAGTCCATGAACAGCACGCCGTAAGGCGTCTCGATGAACTCGGACATGCAGCCGTGGGTGACGTCGTCCAGCACATCGGACCACCGAAGCGTCCCGTCGGATTGCAGGTACTTCGTTACGTCCACGGACAGGTTCCCGATTCGGGCTGCATGGATGAGCGCATCCGTCCGGTCCTTTCCGATGCCCCTGAAACGGTCCTCGTTACCGAGCACCCATGAGGCGTCGTCATCCCAGTCGTACGGATCCTGCACCACGGCTTTCTTGCCTGCCCACATAAGTGCGTTGGACAGAACCACATCAGCCATTGCCCTCTACCTCTCATGGGTGACCAACGGACACCACATCCGTTGGCTCTCGGCTACAGCAGGGGATTCGGCTAATGAGACCTAGCACCCTGCTGCGCCGTAGTGCATGAGATTGTCCGTCGGTAAAACGGACCAAACTAAGAGAGGGTAGGGGCACCGCAGAATCTCGGTGCCCCCGATCGCGCACGGATAAATCCGGCGCGATATGAGAGAGAGTGACGCTACGGGTAACGGTGGCGGTACCTCTTACTGCTCTTGCCACCACACTTCTACGCACTGCCCGCACACGTGCTGTGAAAGCCACAGGCGAACAGATACGCGCATAAGACCCCGGACTATAATCCTTCGGCGACAGTAGGCAGACTTCACCCCTGTGGCATGCGCGCCCTATCGGCACGTTGACCGATAGTGGGGAATCCTCATTCCCCTTGCAGAAACGTCGTTACCGTTCCCGTGCGTCAAGCTAGCGAGCGACGAATAAGGACATGAGTGCGCACGTTTGGTTTCACGACACGTCCCCGAGCAACCCATCGCTTAATGGCACCTATGACTCATGCGTAAAGACGGTACATAGGTAGATGGACCCTAGACGTGGCGTGCCTATGGCACTGCCACTCACTCGCTTATCTCGCCTGCCCTTCCGGGCGGCTCGCTAGCGCTCCACTTTTGAGTTCTCAAACAACGGCCGCTTCCTTTGTACTCACCGCCCGTTTTGCGGGTGGCTTTCCTCCGTGCGGTTTTCTTCGGTGTCTGCTCTCGGGACCTCCGTTTCCGGCGGTCCGTCCTGCTGACAAAGAAGACTCTAGGGGGTGCGTAGCGGTAAGCACAAGTTCAATCTGCTTACCGATCCGCGCACGTGGTTCCCGTAGCACTCGACACCCCCTGTGACCTGCAATGGGTGACCGGCCGTGACGTAAAACTACTTTCCGTTACCAAGGATCGCCGGCGACTGCCTTGCGGCTTATGGGTAGCTATGTCCGTTTCTCGCGATGCTTGGCGGCGTGCGCACGTGATCCCTGGCAGCTCTCGGCGGCCCTGAAAATCGGGGGTGCGTAGTGGTCGGCATGCTCCCTAGGGCATGCACCACTTAGGGCATGCGTGCGGCTCTCAGCGGCTCTCTGTGCTCGCTACGGCTCTCGGGTGCCTACGGCTCTCGCCATGGCTGCACAACGGCTCTCAGCGGCTTTCGGTGCCGTTCGCGCGCTGCGGCTCTCGGTGCGGCTCTCAGAGGCTGTCGCAATGCCCTACGGCTCTCGGTGCCTTACGGCCGTTCCCGTGCCGTACAGCGGCTCTCAGCGGCTCTCGCGATGCCCTACGGCTCTCGCGTGCTCTCGGCAGGAAAAGCGGGGGGAGGGGGAGAGTGCTCGGTGTCTCTCCATACACACAGTGAGTAGGTGGCTACGTTGTGCCATGCTGCGCCGTGCGCACGCTCGGTAGCCAAGAAAGGTACTTTCGCTACTTTCTGATATGTCAACTCTGCGTGACTGCTGACATAGGTAAGCCTAAGTAGCTGACGGTCTATTGGTATAGTGTGTGCGTCGACCGGCTGCAAGGCTGCTACCTGCACATATGCACGATGAGTAACTCTCTGCGTATCTGATGGTCCGTTTGTCAGGCGGTGGCCCCATGAGTGTGCAACCCTCGGTTGACAGTAGCCGTGCACAGCGCGTAACTGTCGACTTTATGCAGGAAAAGATGTCGCACAGGGGTTGACTTTCGCGGTGCTGATGACCTTTTAGATGACCCGGCGAGGAATCCGCAGGTGGGGGCGTACCCAAATGGGAATTTGGGAGTAACCCATAAGGCGTGAAGACCGGCCTAGCCGACATGGGGTGCGAAACGGGCGTGTGCATGCGCATGGAGAGTTATGCGGTGCGAGGCATAATATGCATGCACGGGAATTCGGGCATAAAGGGCACCCCCACCCTTAAGTGGTCGAAGCCGGTTACTACCCCCTGATCACTCGTATAGCCACCAGGCCGACCAAATCTGACAGTAGCCGTGCGTCACTGGGGTGGGTTTCGCGATTTCGTAGACGGAGAGCTCCGAAAGCAGGCGAGACGAACACGCTGAGCAGCTTTCTAGCATGCGAGCCGGCATCGCTGTGGAGTCGGGCAGCACAGAGCGTCACTGTGGCGTCCGTCACAGTGCGAACGAGCGAAATTGGGGCGACGCGTCAACGGCGAAGGGCTGTTTGCTCCGTCATGACCTTGAGGAGGTTGGCCATGCTGGCGAGTTGCGTCGAGCTGTATCGAGCGGCCTCGGGGCTCTCGAACGGACCAAGGGACCAGAAGCCGGCGACCGGTCCATGTGCCTGAATGACCTGCTGTACAGCGGCGCTCGAAGGCGGGGCAGCATCGTCTGTCGTGACCAGGTCGGTGTGCAGGCCGGCGCCTGCGGTTGTCAGGGAGACCACCATCCAGTGCTTTGCCATACGGCGGAACGTAGCAGCGTTGATGAGAGAGAGGGCCCCGAGCGTCACGGACTCGGAGTTGATCCCGCACGCCAAGTCGACGTGCGGGTGACGGTTCGATCACGGTTGACCTGGGTGAGTAAGTCGGGTTGAGGCGCGGCCATCCGGGCTCGACGTACGTTCCGCGCATGAGCGATGAGTTGCAGAGGGAGCAGGACCGCGCGCTGGTCGAACTGGCCGCGGAGAAGCTGCTGAAGTCGTCGGCCGGCGCTGTTCAGGAGAAGGGGCGCGACCACTACGTCCAGTCGCAGACGCGGGGGAGCGGTACTCCCGTCGTGGTCGACGATGCTGAGCGGCCGAGCTGCGTGATCGAGGTGTTCGCGCCGCGCTATGAGTTCGTCCTGGAGCATCTGGCGTTGGTCGGCTCGCCGCGGGTCGGCCTGACGGTGGCTGCGTGGCTTACGACTGTGGCGCGACGCTGGGAGGAGGCTTCGAGCGATGAGCGGCGTTGGGCGGTCGAGGTTGCGGCGGAGTTGCTGAGGCTCAAGAAGCGGGATCTGGGCTTCGGCCGGCATCAGTGGGTGCCGATCCGGGCCGCCGCGGGCGAGGCTGCGTGAGGACCTGGCCGTCGAGCTGGGCGTGTGATGCGTCGGTCGGCTACGAGAGTGGTGTGGCTGCGGGTGCTTCCGTGCGCTGTGACCGCGCTGGCCAGCCGGTCGGGCATGTGGTCGTCGTTCGGTTCGAGCGGGATGTGGTCGGCAGCCCCTATTACGAGGTGGCCAACGTGCTCGCGACGGCGATGCGTGCGTTCAGTGCCGGCGCGCGGGCGCCGCTTATCTACGGCGACCTGGACGGCGTTGGGCGCGGGTTGAAGACGCTGCGGTCGTGGGCGCCGGACCGCTATCCGGAACGCGTGCCCCTGGAGCTTCGTCGGCTGCTGGAGGTGCTGGGGTCGGCGGTGGACTGCATCCAGTACGAGCGTTTGCAGCGAAACAGCACGGAGGCGATGGCGTTGGTAGATCGGGCGGCCCGGTCGGCGATGCGTGGCCGAAAGGTGCGTGGTGACGTTTGTGAGACCACGTGCGCTGAGGTGGTTGAGACCTATCTACGCGGGCAGACGATCCGGTTTGGGTCCGTCGCGTAGGCCGGATGACTCGGTTTGTGTCAGATCCGTGAAGTCGCAGGTAGACCCGCCTCACGCCGACTTAGGTGACCCTAACCGTACGGTTAACGGAAGGTTAACTACCGGTGTTCAGGTGACGCTCGTCACAGCAACCATGAGGGGGCCTCACATGTCCCCGTCGTCACTTTCTGGTGGCTTGATCATGACCGTCAGTGGCATATGCCCACGTCAGCGGCTAGTTACCGGGGGTAGGCGGCAACCCTTCGTTGACTGAGCTGCCTTTGCTGGCGTGAGGGACAAGAAGATCCACAACATGGCCTACAAGTCGCCTGAGTGATTACATGTGGAGCGCGTCGTCCGGGGGGGTCACCCAGGGCGGAGCTGCATCGATTGCGCGGGGCCGACGAGGTCCGGAATTCGGGGAGAGTGCGCCATGGCAGTTGTGTCTGAGGTGAACAGGACCGGGCGGATACCGATCTTGGAACCCAAGGACCTCAGCCGGCTGGCGCCGTTCGTGCGCACGAAAGAGGACGTGCCGCATGAGGGTGCGCTTCCGGATCTTTACGGTGAGGAGGTCGAGCGGGCCCTTGAGGAGGCGATCGAGTCCGGCCGCCTCCGCTGGCTAGTGAACCTGAAGACTGGTGAGACCGTCCTCGGTGTCCGAACCGAACATTCGAACGTGTGATTGGTTTGTGACTCACTCCTTCTGCTTGTGGCACAAGTAGGCGCACAAGATGACCAACTCCTGGTTTATAGTTCCGAACATCGCTGCACAGATGCGGGTCCGCCAGGAGCGGGACAGATGGAGAGCAAGCCGCTTGAGCAGGTAGGGCGGCATCGGAAGGGGAGCGCCGTGGCTACCGAACAGCCTGGGCCAAGCTGTAACCGGCTAGTGGGCCATGACGACAACGGCCGGGAGATCGTCTGCGGGAAGCCTGTACCAGGCCACCCGCTTCATATCGAGATCAACGGGGCCAGGGCACTCGACCTGATCCTGTGTGCCGACCACAAGGCCGAGTGGTACGCCCACAATGAGCCGTTCTTCGGGCGTGCTCAGGCTGCCAAGGTTGCTCTCCAGAAGCTGTTCGAGGACCACCGTGGAGACCTCTTCACGACGGCGGAGATCCGCAACTACCTGCGGGACGTCCTGAAGAACCGGGATGAGCTGCTCAGGGATAAGGCTGAGCGTGACCTCGTGACGACTCTTCAGGACAAGGGCAAGCTCTCCTTCGCTGTCGAGGACCTCTTCAAGGAGGTGCGCCGCCGTGAGGAGGAGCTGGAGTCTCCTTCCGAGTGGGAGGAGGTCACCCCCTCCAAGGTGAGGAACTACCTCAATGCCGCGCTGGACAACAAGGACGAGCGTCTGTCGGGTGCGGAGTTCCGTCTGATTGCCGGCATGCCTCAGACGGGCATGCCGGGGCAGCCGCTGATGGAGCTGTATGCGCGGCTTCGTCGAGAAGACCTTGAGCGGTCGGACGCGGACGACACGGCGGTGAGCAAGTGACGGCGTTATTACGTCGCCGCGGGTGCGGCTCACCGGAACGAGGTTGAGCGAACTCAAGAGGGGCTGGTTACTCGGATTGCCGAGGCCGGCCCCTCTTGCCTTTCAGTGAGAGCAAGGAGCGCAGCGGATGAGTGAGTACTTCACGGAGCGGACTTCCGCGTTCGACAGGACGGTCCGCCACGGGGCGGATGCGTGGCACCGGTTGGACCGTGAGGAGACGGCTGCGCGCCGAGAGCGGAGTGGGCGGCGTCGGGCGGAGGCTCGCCGGCGGAACTCGTACAACGGTCCCGTGGTGACCGAGGTGAAGGTCTGGCCCGAGGTCATGAAGGCGGCCCTGAAGGCTGCTGGCGGGGATTCCAGCCGGCTGCGAATCGTCAGCGACACGGAGGTCTGGGTCGTCTGAGCTGGGTAAATATTTGAACGACAACTTGTGGAACAAGTTGTTCATCTAGTAGGCTCGGGGTGTCCCCGGAAGCGTTGGGCAACGCGGACGGGACACACTCCGGGCCTTCTTGCTTGGCGGGCACCAAGCGCTGAGGGCCTTCCTGACTCCACTGAAGGAAGGCGCAGATGGGCGCTCAGCTCGCTCTCGTCGAGAACGGCCAGATACAGCCGATCGCCGTTGCTGGTGCCTTCCTCCTGACGAAGAACGGCCGCACCCGCGAGGAGTACAGGCGCGACCTGCGCCACTACCTCACCTGGTGCTCCGAGTACCAGATGGACCCCTTCAACCAGAGGAGGGCCCAGATGGACGCCTTCAAGAACTGGCTCCTCGACCACTACAGCAACGGTGCGGTGAACCGTCACCTGTCTGTCGTGTCGGGCCTGTTCAAGTACGCCATGGCCGAGCTGGAGGACATCGTCTTCCGTAACCCGGCTGCCCTGGTCAAGCGTCAGCCCGTCTCGAACATCTCGCAGGCCACTGGCCTGACCTTCGAGGAGTCCGAGCAACTGCTGCGCGGAGCCGAGGCGTACAGCCTGCGGTGCTCGGCCGTGGTCCACGTCCTTCTGCTGACCGGTATGCGCGTCAGCGAGTTGGTCAACGCCAACATCGAGGACCTGGGCGAGGAGCGCGGCCACAAGGTCCTGCGCATCACCCGCAAGGGCGGTCGCTCGCAGACCATCGTCCTCCCGCCGAGCGCATGGACGGCCCTAATGGCGTACCTCGGCGACCGCACCAGTGGACCGCTGATCATCACCAGCACCGGCCGGCGGATCACCCGCCAGGGGATCTGGGACATGATCAAGCGCCTCTGCCGACGTGCTGGGATCCGGGCGATCCGTACACACGACCTCCGCCACACCTGCGCGACTCTCGCGTTGGAGAGCGGCAAGTCCCTGGAAACCGTGCAGGACCTGCTCGGTCACGCCGACCCGCGCACCACCCGCCGGTACGACCGCGCACGCAACAACCTCGACAACTCCCCGAGCTACGCACTCGACGAGCAGCTCCTCGCAGTTGCCGCCCGCCGTCAAGCAGAGGCAGCGCTGGACGAGGCAGTCGAGGTCCTGGTCGACGAGGCCCTCCGCGAGGTGCTGGCCACCGCGGAACTCGTCGCCGCCTGATCCGTGAGAGGAGAGAGCATGCCCGACGTTACACCGGACGCAATCCGGCTCTTCCGGGAGGAGTACCCCAGTTCGGGGAACTGCCCGGCCAAGGCGATCGACGATGCGTCCCAGCATCACGTCTGGGAGCGGACCCAGTACGGCAACGTCTCGTGCGCCGACTGCTTCGTCCCCCACCCCGAGGAGCCCTTGGAGCGGCTGAGCCACTCCGACTTGGATTTTCTCCAGAGCGTCTGTGACGCCATCGGGCCCCTGTACGGCGGGCGCTTCAACGCTGCTCGTGGGATGCAGGAGTTCCACGGCATCGAGCTGTTCGACGACGCGGAGGGGGAGGACCTCACCTTCTACCTCGTGGCCCGCAACGCCCTGCCGGCGCTGATCCACGCCTACCGCAACCTGCTTGCCGAAACGCAGCAGCGCGCTGACCAGACGGTCAGCCCAGCTCCTCTGCGGGAGGCCGCGTGATAGCCCTGCCGGACACCTTCATGGGCTTCGACCTGGAGACCACGGGCGTCTCTGTCGAGCAGGACCGCATTGTCACGGCCGCCATGGTCGAGGTCCTGCATGGCGCCCCTAGGCGCTCGCGCGAGTGGCTCGTCGACCCTGGCGTCGAGATCCCTGCGGAGGCCACCAAGGTCCACAAGATCACCACCGAGCGGGCGCGACGAGATGGCATGAACACCATCCGAGCCACCGCGCAGATCGCCGGCCAGATCTGGGGCGCGCTGTCCGCCGGCATACCCCTGGTCATCATGAACGCGCCCTACGACCTCACCCTCCTGGACCGCGAGTGTCGGCGCAATGACGTCACGCCCGTCACCGAGATGCTCGCCTCCGCCCCGGACGGGGTCGTCCTGGACCCTTACGTCCTGGACCGCAGGGTCGATCCGTTCCGGCCCGGCAAGCGGACGCTGGAGAGTCTCGCTGCCTACTACGGCGTGACCCTGAAGGGCGCTCACGAGGCCGGCGCCGACGCCCTGGCCGCCGTGCAGGTCACACAGGAGATCCTGCGCACAGCCGAGGACGAGCGGGCGTTCAACCGCAGCACTTACCACCACGAGGTCCACGGTCGCAGCCTCGGCGAGCTGTACGCCCAGCAGCGGCTGTGGTTCGCCGCCCAGTCCGCCGGCTACCAGGACTGGTTGCGCCGCACCAAGAACCCCTCGGCCGTCGTCAACGGCGAGTGGCCCATCATCCCCATGAAGGAGCCTGCACGTGCCTGACCCTGCCCAGCTCGACTTCCAGGGCGCGGTCGCCCAGTTCCACGAAGCGTTCGACGTCGTCAACGACATCGTCACCCCGGAGAAGTTCCGGGAGTTGTTGGAGCGCCGCGTCACGCTGATCAGTGAGGAGGCCAAGGAGGTCGCCGAGGCCATCGACGCCGTCCATCACGCGATCGGCAACACCGACTACACCGGTTACCCGGTGGGCTTGGTGGAGCACCTCGCTAAGGAGTTGGCCGACCTGCTGTACGTCATCTTCGGGACGGCGGACCTGCTCGGCATCCCCCTGGACAAGGCGTTCGCCGAGGTCCACGAGAGCAACATGTCGAAACTGGGGGAGGACGGACAGCCGGTTCTCCGCGAGGACGGGAAGGTTCTGAAGGGCCCCAACTACCGTGAGGCCGACATGACTGAAGTGGGCATCGACAGTCTTACGCACTACCTCGGCTTGCAAGTCGCCGTATAACACAATTCATAGGGCCCCACTTAGCATTGAGGACGTGAGTCCTTAACGCTGAAGGCGGTCCGAATGCTTCACAGTATGCTCGCAGAGGCGGCCTCAGGCGGCGGTGTCAATTTCGACAATCCGCTGATCCTGGGGCCGCTTGCTGCATTCGTCTTCGCTATCTTCGTCAGCGAAGTCGTCGTTCCCGGAAAGACGTATCGCCGGGAGGTCGACGAGAACGCGCGGCTGCGAGACCTTGTGGAGCAGGTCATCCCGCTCGCCGAGTCGATGACCGCGACCGCGCAGGAGATGGTAACGGCGACCTCCCGCGTCACCGACGTGATGGACAGAGTCGTCACCACGCTGGCCGACCCCCGCCGCGAAGGCTGAAAGGGGCGACCGTGGCCCTCTGGAACACCAAGCGTCCCCAGCACAACTCGATCGACCTCGCGGACGCCTCAGCGCGCATGACCAAGGCAGCCCTCGCACTGCGTCTCACCGCTGTCAAGGCCAGGCACGCCACCGCCGACGCACGGCGCTTCACCGACCGAGTCGAATCCCAGATCGTGAACCAGCAGGGAGCAGCATGACCACCCGTAAGACCACCAAGGCCGAGGAAGCGCCGCGCCACCACTGCGACAACCATCCCGAGCGCACGGCGGCCCTGAGCACCACCAGCGGCGGCGCACACAACCAGATCCACCTGTGCCAGGACTGCGCTCGCGCAGCCGGGAGGCTGTGATGCAGGTGTCCACGTGCGTCTGGTGGCAGGGCCGGCACGTCCAGGCCGGCCGCTTCTGCCCGCACAAGCCGGGCGTAGAAATCGACCCCGAGGGCGAGCAGCACCCCGTCGGGTGGACCGTACAGAAGCCTGGAGGCAAGAAGGATGCCTAACCGCGGGTGGAAGCCACCTCCGGTCAAGCCGCTGCCCGAGCCGGCACTAGGCGGCAACCGGTACTCCAAGCGCCAGGTCGACCGCCTCCAGGCGTACGACGAGCGGGACATGCGCCCCAAGACGCGAGCTGCGCTGGAGGAGTTCCGGGCGACCGGCAAGACCGACAAACTCCTGACCTTCCACACCTGGCCGAACCACACCATCAACCGCAACCGCCCCCGGACCGTTTCCGCCGGCTACGACTCGAAGTCTCACACCCTTCGCGTCGAATTCCGAAACGGTGAGGACGGGCGTGGAAAGCCCGGTGGGCCCGTTTACGAGTACTACCGCGTCAGTCCGAATACGTGGAAGAACGTGCGACGTACCGGGTCGGAAGGCAGGAACATCATCGACAAGGCCCTCCAGGGCCATCCCTACCGGCGGATCCGCTAACACATTCGGAAATCCGCCATTAGGGTGCGGCGCATGAAACTTCCATTCTTCGTGCGCCGCGTTCCCACCCTCAAGGGGTTCCCTTTCACCTACAGAACCTGGACTCAGGAGATGCGGGAGCCCTTTCGCCGGGGTGACACCCGAGTTGTCCGTCTTCCCTTCGGACAGGGGGTCGGCTTCGGCCGGTGGTCTGAGACGCTCCCGAGCGAGGACCACGCCCTGGTGGCGGTCCTCGGCAGTCCGAAGCCGTTCATCCCCGGCCGTGACGATGACTGACGAGGACCTGGCCCGCCGCCAGGTGGCACGCAGGAGTGAGGACGCCGACGAGGAGTGGGAGCTCCTGGAGATGCTGGGACTGGACCGATGAAGCTGAGACGACTGATCGAGCGGCTCTGGCCGGCACACCGGCTGCTGGAGAGAGCGGAGCGGCGGGTAAAGCTGCTGCCGCTCGTGGAGCTGCTGGACGCTGCCGACATCACGGGCTCGACGATCGCCGCGGCGCTGTACCGGCACCGTAAGCAGCCGAGCGACGATGCCGTCATGGAAGCCGTGGACGGCGTGGTCGCCCTGGCGGCCATCGTGCGCGAGCTGCAAGAGCGCCAGAAGGCGTGACAAAGCCCCAACCCAGCGCTGATGGGTTGGGGCTTTGTACTGAGCGGGCTAGCTGAGCGGGAAGGCCCAGGAGACACAGATGGCGTAGAAGAACAGGCTCGCCAGGACGATGCCGCCGGACAGCTTGATGAGGTGGATGCCACCCTGTGCGCGGCGCAGCGAGGCCTCGACCTCGCGGGCGTACGGGCCGACGCTGAAGCCGGCCCAGCGCATTCGCCGGGTGAGGCGGAAGGCGACTGCGGAGAACAGCCACATGGAGATAGCCATGGGGGCGAGGGAGTCGCGGAAGCTCCCCGAGTCGTGCCAGGTGAACCAGCCGACGTAGAGGGCCAGGAGCGTCCCACCCCACACCATCAGCCGGTACATGAACACCAGCCGGCGCTCGACGACGCGGCCGGCCGCGACCAGGTACGCCTGCCCGTCGGTGAGACCGTGGCCGGGGACAGAGCGGACCGCATCTGCCTCTCGCGTTACCCGCTGAGCCCAGTCGTCCTGTGCCCCCCAGTCAATTCCCATTCCAGCCCCCTGAAACGTGTGTGAAGTGTGAAGCAACTGTAGCGGCCAAAACGGCACAGTTGACCAGGCGTGCGTCGCCGATGCTGCCGCCAGTTCAGCAGCACTAACACAAATGGATGGCCCCTTTTTACCCTGATTGCATCAGTTTGAGCGATGCGGGGTAATTCATGGTGCTTAAGGTCGTAGGTGGAACAGACGTCGAGGACGGCGACGAGTTCCTGCTACCTGTCAATCCCGAGATATCCCAGGAGACCGTCGACCGCATCGTCGAAAAGATGCTCCTCGTCATTGACGAGCTTTCCGGGCACCCCCTGCGCGAATATCAAGTCCCCCTCGCGCGCCGCATCCTGGAATCGCTCATCCTCGGCGACACCGCCAAGATCACCGCCTGCTGGGCCCGCCAGTCCGGGAAGTCCGAGACCCTCGCGAACACCCTCGCAGCCGTCCTGATCATGTTCCCCCGCCTCGCCCCGATCTTCCCCGCTCTGCTCGGCAGGTTCAAAGAGGGCGTCTGGCTCGGGGCCTTCGCTCCGGTGGACGACATGGCGGACAACATCTACGGCCGCATCGTCAGCCGGCTGACATCCGAGCGCGCCCTGGAGCTGATGGCCGACCCCGAGATCGACGAGAAGGTCGTCGGCAAGGGCAAGGAACTGCGGCTGGTGAAGTGCGGCAGCCTCGTCCGCAAGCAAACTTGTCACCCCAGGGCCCAGATCGAAGGTCGCACCTACCACGTCGTCTTGATCGACGAGGCCCAGGTCGCCGACGAGAAGGTCGTCAACAAGTCGATCAGCCCGATGCTCGCGAGCACTCGCGGAACGATGATCCTCACGGGAACCCCCACGTACACCAAGGGGATCTTCTACAAGATCATCCAGCAGAACAAGCGGTTCGCGACCAGACGCGGTGCCCGGCCCAACCACTTCGAGGCCACCTGGAAGGATGTCGCCAGGGCCCATCCTGACTACGGCGTCTACATCCGCGGCGAGATGCTCACCATCGGTGAGGACTCCGACGAGTTCCGCCTCTCCTACCGCCTCCAGTGGCTCCTCGACCGAGGCATGTTCACCACCAGCGAGCGCATGGAGGAACTGGGGGACCGGTCTATGCAGACCGTGCCGGCCTGGAACAGGACCCCTGTCATCGTCGGCATCGACCCCGCCCGCAAGCAGGACTCCACGATCGTCACCGTCGTGTGGGTCAACTGGGACTACCCGGACGAATTTGGCCAGTACGAGCACCGGATTCTCAACTGGCTCGACCTGAGCGGACTGGGCTGGGAAGAGCAGTACTTCAGGATCGTCGACTTCCTGTCCAACTACAACGTCCTGGCCGTCGGCATCGACGCGGGCGGCATCGGTGACGTCGTGGCCAGCCGACTGCGCGTCCTCATGCCCGGCGTCGACATCATCGACTTGCCCTCCGACCGAGGCGCCCAGTCCAAGCGGTGGAAGCACTTGATGGAGCTGATGCGGACCGACAACATCTCCTGGCCGGCGCACTCCAAGGTCAAGCGGACCAAGGTATTTGCCCGCTTCCGTCAGCAGATGGAAGACGCTGAACTCGAATTCGCCGGCCCTAACGTCATCGTCCACGCCCCGGAGGAGACCGGCGCCCACGACGACTACGTCGACTCTCTCGCCAATGCGGTCTACATGACCGCCGACCTATCCATGCCCGAGGTCCACGAGGAGTCGAACTTCTTCTACTCCAGGGCCGCCTAGGAGCCAGCGTGACGATCGACCCCAACTACCACACCTACGACGCCAACGACCCGTACAACATCCCCGGCTGGACAGCCGTCAACCAGCTCCCCGGCCCCGGATACCCGCAGGAGAATCCGCCGGCTCCCTACCCCGAGAGCATCACTGTCCAGACGGTCGTCGCGACGTACATGGCGGAGGGCGGACAGCCGCTACCCGGCAGCGTGCTCATCCAGGCAGACCGCCGCTACCGGGACAAGGTCACGGGCGACTTGGTCGTCCCCAACACCCGCCGGCTGAAGGTCACCAACGGCGCCCTCACCGTCGGCCTGCCGGCCACCGACGATCCCGACCTCGACGAGCCCTTCCTCTACTCGGTGCATGAGGTCGTTCCAGGCGGACGCAAGTTCATGATCAGTGTCCCGCACGACGCCACCGGTCCCCTCACGCTCCACGACCTGGTCGTCGAGGCCGACTACAAGGAAATCCAGCCACCCCGGATCTACACCCTCAGCCACCGGCTCGGAGGCTACTAGGAGAAGCAGGAGGGCCCCCAACCCGTGTTGGTTGGGGGCCCTCGCATGCGTAAGCGAATCAGGCGCTCGGCAGCTCGTAGCTCTTCACTGCGCTGACGAAGGTCGTCCATGAGGAGACAGGGAAGACGAAGGCGCCCTTCTCGGGGGCTTTCGAGTCCCGGACTGCCAGCTCGGTGGCACCGACGGGCAGGGTCTCAACGCACTGGGCGTTGCCTCCCTCGCTGTAGCTCGACTTCGTCCAGCCAGTGGCCGGGAGGTCTTTGCGGATCATCTTTCCCTCTACTCCTCGTAGTCCCGCATCGCGTTGTTGATCAACTCAGCGGATTGGCGTGACGATAGGGCTGACGAGCGGATCTCGTCAAAGAGCTTGCGGTACACCTCGACATCAGCAGCATCCTGCATGTATAGAGCCTTCGACCAGGTGCTGACCTCCACGACATCCAGGGTGTTGGCGTCGTCGTTGACGAGCGTGCGGAAGCTGCCGTGCAATCCAGCGTAGACCGCCTGCTCGAACGGGACGACCTGGATCGTGACGTGCGGTTTTCGCGCCAGCTCAAGCAATTGGGCGAGCTGCTTTCGCATGACTGCTGCACCGCCTACAGGCCGGCGGATGACCCCCTCGTCGAGGATGCAGACCACCTGCGGAGGCCGCTCGCGTTCGAGGATCTTCTGCCGCTCCAGGCGAAGACCGACGTAATAGGCCACCTCCTCCTCGGTCAGCGACGGCTCAAGCCCTTCGATCATCGCGCTGGCATACTCCGCTATCTGGAGCAGGCCTGGCAGATGCATGGTCGCGAACGCCTCGACTCGGGTGCACGCCCTCTCCAGCTCCACCATCTCGCGCATGTCCGCGCGCAGGTCGTAGTCCGGTAGGTACTGAGTCTGCCCGCTCTCACGCAGGAGCGTGAGGAGGTCCTCGGTCACCTTCGGGTCGTCGACCTTGTACAGGTTCAGCAGGGCGAGCAGCTCCAGCCGGCGGAGCCTCACCTTCCCGCCCTCCAGCTTGGAGATCTTGCTCTGGGTGCCGTCGATCACGGCCGCGGCATCCTTCTGTCCCACGCCTGCGGCTTCCCGCAGCCGCTTCAACTCGGTGCCGAGCTTCTTCTGCCTCAGCGTTGGGCCTTGTCGAGTCGCCACATCCCCTCCTTGAGCAGGGCCAAGTCTGACGTACGGCAGTAGGCGCATGGAAGGTCCCCCCAGTTTGGCATATGTCAGCGGCACTAGGAATTTTGGCGACTGAGCATTTATTCCCTCAAGCATGTTGCGCCCAGGCATTCATTCAGTCCAGTCTGGGCACACAGCGACGCGACCCCGCACCGGAGAGTCAACTCCCGCTACGGGGGCGTGCCTTGGTGCCGACAGTTGATCTCTGGAGGCGGTGTGATTACCCGCATGCACGACGGCGACCGCGAGTGGCAGGTGCCTCTCGTCGTCCGTCCGCAGGACCTTCACCGAGTGCGTCGCATCGTCCGGGCCCACCTGCGGTTATGGGAACTGAACCCCCTGGTGGACGACTCCCTGAAGATCGTCACCGAGCTGCTCACGAACGTGCACCGACACGTGGACGGTCGAGCAGTCCTGATCCTGCGGGCAACCACCGACCTCCTGCTCATCA
The DNA here is from genome assembly GCF_040646655.1 of Streptomyces sp. NPDC045431. Taxonomy (NCBI): domain Bacteria; kingdom Bacillati; phylum Actinomycetota; class Actinomycetes; order Kitasatosporales; family Streptomycetaceae; genus Streptomyces; species Streptomyces sp. NPDC045431. The sequence goes on along the minus strand of NZ_JBEZAQ010000002.1, from coordinate 717,215 downwards.
CGGTGCACGACAACTCGACCGTCGTCCCGAAGGTCCGTCAGCCAGACTGGGACAGCAGCACCGGCCGCGGTATGTGGCTGGTCGACCAGCTCTCCTACTGGTGGAAAGCCGAGCCGACGAAAGACGGCAAGGACGTGCAGTGCGCACTCCGCGTTCCCGCGGCCGAAGACGAACGCCCAACCGACCGCCAGCCAGTGGGGTGCTCGGCATGATGACGCGACAGCCGGAGAAGTGGGAACCGCCGCTTACCGCAGGAGAGCTGAAGAACCTGCGGGACGCGGTACGCAGGTGGAGACCCTTCGACGGCACCGCACTCCTGGACGACATCAGTGACGTCATCGACGAGGTGCCGCCGGCCGAGGAGGACCTCGACGACCTGGCGCAGCGCCTCCGCGGCCACCTCATGCAGTTGGTCGACATTGCGAGCGCCAACGAAGCCGGGCAGAAGGACGAGACGGCGGCCAGCTTGATCGAGCAGGCCCGATCCGTACGTTCCGAAGAGCTGCCCGGCGACTACCGCACCGCTGTCGGACTGCTGCGGCGTATGGCCTGGTCCGCGAGCGAGTTACACGAGCGGCTGGGCGACATCCAGGCCTTGAAGAAATCGGCGTGACCGATAACAACCCCTATCCCCCCGTACGACCGAGAGAGAAGAATCCCTGCCGTGCGATCCGCGACCATGCCGCGCTTAGTCCCCTACATCACCCTGAGAGAGGGTGAGGAGAACGCTCCGGACAACCTGGTCATCGACCTGGACATCCCGAAGTGGCCCAGACTTCGGTACCTGGATGAGACGCCCTTGGACCGGGACCCGCGAGGCGTCTTGTGGGGGCGCTGCTCGCAGACGATCAGAAGCGCAACCAACATGCCTACGGGCCAGCCGCGATGGAAGTTCGTCCACCCGTCCCGCCAGCGGGAGACGATGCTGGAACTGCGGTGCCAGGTCTGCGTGCAGCCGGCAAAGACGCCCCTGGGGTGGATCTTCATGGCCGGCCCGCAGGAGCTGGGTAGCGAAAGCGACCTGGTCATCACCGTGCAGCCGCCCGTGTGTGCGAAGCACGTGCGTCCCGCTGCCCTGCTGTGCCCGCACCTCGACGGCCAGCCGCTGATCTTCCTCGCGCAGGCAGCCCCGCTGTACGGCGTGCACGGCACTCTGTACGGCTTCAGCGCTGAGCACGGTGTCCATGTCGTCGACACCCCGGAGCATCCGCTGCCGTACGGCCACCCGAACCTTCCGACCTTCCTGGCCTCCCAGTTGGTTCGGCGCCTGAAGGCCTTCCAGCTCATCACCCTGGATGAGCTGACGCAGGCGCTGGAGGCAGCGGCATAGACACCTGCCCGGCGGCCCGCATCGGGCAGAGGTCGTCGGGCAGGACCAGCCCCCGGCGCGGGCGGCGACCTACCACCCCTCCCCCACGGCAGGTAACCTCCCGCGCCGGGCCCGGACTCGCCGGATTGCCAACCCGAAGGACAGGTATCCGGCGAAGGGCGGGTCCGAGGAGTCGCCCCCGACTCCAACTCTGCGACGGGCCCGCCCACCCACCAAGCCCCGTCCCGATCGAGACGGGCACGTCCGTTCCACCACTGCGAGCGAGACACAAAGGAGAGGTATGTTCGTCCACACCGACCGCCTGCCCACCAGCACCGCGGTCCCACAGGGAACCATCACTCCGCGCCCGTGGGGCGTGAGCCGCATGGCGCCGTACCCGACGATGGCACCCGCATACGCCACCGTCACGATGGACCCGGAGACCCAGACCGCCGTGTTCTTCGACCGCGCCGGCCAGGTCATGGAGATGCCCGGCCATGGCACCAGCACGGGCACCACTCCCTCCACGGGCACCAGCCCCGACGGGCAGGGTCAGGGCAACACCGACAGCGACCAGGGGAGCGACTCCGACCAGTGAGTGATCCGCGTCCGGTGTTGGTCGTCACCAGCCTGCACGACCCCACCGCCGACGTGGTGATCCGCGAGCTGCACGACCGGGACATCCCGGTCGTGCGGCTCGACTCGGGGCAATTCCCCGCATCACTGTCGGTGGAGGCAGAGATCACCGAGCACGGCATCCAGGGCCGCCTCCACACGCCCTCGCGCTCCGCCGACCTGGCTCATGTGCGCGCCCTGTACTACCGCCGGCCGACCGGGTTCGCCTTTCCCCATCTAAGTGACCAGGACGAGCGGTTCGCCATCACTCAGGCCAGATACGGCCTCGGCGGCGTATTGGCGGCACTTCCCGGCTGTCTGTACGTGAATCACCCGCACCGCATCGGCGACGCCGAGTTCAAGCCGGCTGGCCTCGCCGCAGCAGTGGAGGCCGGCTTCCTGGTCCCACCCACGCTCATCACGTCCAGCCCCGACGCTGCCAAGGCCTTCGTCAAGCGACACGACTCGGTCATCTACAAGCCGCTCTGGAATCCCGTCTACCTGATGGACGGCGTGTCCTCCGTCGTGAAAATCGCCGAGGTGGGGACGGCAGACATCGACGAGAGCGTGGCCGGCACCGCGCATATGTTCCAGCGGCGCATCCGCAAGAGCGCCGACGTGCGGGTGACCGTCATCGGCGACAAGACGTTCTGCGTCCGCATCGACTCCGCACTCTTGGACTGGCGAACCGACTACAGCCAACTGCGGTACACCCCTGTAGAGCCGCCGCCGCAGATCGAGCCAGCCCTCCACCACTACATGCACCACTTCGGGCTCGTCTTCGGAGCTTTCGACTTCTGCATCGACGAAGACGGGCAATGGTGGTTCCTGGAGTGCAACCCCTCTGGTCAGTGGTACTGGCTGGAGCCCGAAACGGGTCTGCCGATGCGTGCAGCCCTGGTAGACCTCTTGGAGAGGAAGACGTGACCGACCAAGCGCAACTTCACCAGCAGCTCCTCGACACCCTGACGGCAGGCGGCGTCCTGCGCACGGAGCCGTGGAAGCGCGCCGCCGAGGCGGTGCGCCGGCACGAGTTCCTCCGGGGTGGGTTCTTTCGGCGAGTGGAGGGCGCGATGCCCGCAGCATGGGCTCCCGTCCTCGACAGTGATGCCGGCTGGCTCGAAGCCTGCTACCAGGACGAGTCGCTGATCACCCAGATCGCCGGAACCATCCTGCCGACCGACATCCGCGGCCAGATCATGCGGGAGCCCACCAGCTCCAGCACGCTCCCCTCCCTCGTCCTTCGCATGCTGGAAGACCTGGCCGTCGAGCCGGAGTCACAGGTCCTGGAAATCGGAACAGGCACCGGATACTCGACCGCCCTGCTCTGCTCCCGGCTCGACGAACAACAGGTCACCTCCATCGAGTTCGACGCGGACGTGGCGACGCGGGCGCGGACCGCCCTAGCCCGGCAGGACATGTTCCCGGTCATCGTCACTGGTGACGGTCTGCTCGGTTACGCCGACTCGGCACCTTACGACAGGATCATCGCCACCTGCGGACTTCGCACCGTACCCGCCGCGTGGATCGAGCAGACCAAGCCAGGCGGCCTGATTCTGGCGACCGTCGGCGGCTGGCTCGGTTCATCGGAGCTCACACGTCTCACGGTCCACGAAGACGGGACGGCGTCCGGGCCGCTGCTGAGCGGCGACGTCAGCTTCATGCTCGCGCGCCCGCACGCCGCTCCACCTCTCGGACTCCTTCCCGACCTGAACGAGGGGAAAGAACGGGAGGCCGTCATCGGCGCCGATGTCCTGACCGACTGGAGTACGCGGTTCGTCGTTCAGCTCGCCGTGCCCGGCGCACAGCGCCTGACGCTGGACCGGGAAGGCCACACCGAAGTCGTCCTGATCGACGTGGAATCGGGCTCCTGGGCTGCCGTGTATGAGGATGGTGGCCGGTGGATCGTGCGTCAGGACGGGCCGGACGCGCTCTGGGACTCCGTCGAGGCCCAGCTTGGCCGCTGGCACGCGGCCGGCACACCTGCGCTGGAAGAGTTCACCGTCACGGTCACGCCGGAGGGGCAGACCATTCAGTGGTGATCCCCTCAGTCAGCCCCGCTCGTCTGCTACCCGTGAGGTGGACGGGCGGGGCCTTGTGCCTACGGAAAAGCCCGTCCGGCCCCGATGGATGCACGATGGGGTTACCGTGGTCGCATGACTCAGGGGCCCCCGATGTGCTCGTACTGCGGATCACTGTCCGCCGCAATGGCTTGGTACAACCGCGCCCACCAGCACAAGATCTGGTCGAAGGCGAAGGGCAGCTACGTCGACTGCCCAGGGTCCGGGAAGCCGTTGAAGCGCAAGTACATGGGGAAGACCCCAGCCGAGCGGGATGCGGACGTTCAAGCGTGGCGGCGGGGTGGCTACCGAACCGTGCCGGGCGTACGAGCCCGTTCAGGACGTCCGCAGGCATAGAGAAGGCCCCCGTCGAATCGGGGGCCGTAGGGGTCGGCGAAGGGCCGGGCTGGTGCCGACCTTGAAGAGCACCACGCGGTATGTCATGGGCTGCTAACACATTTCCAGAAAGCCGATCACCCTTGATTCCGAGACGTCTCGCAAGGAATTGAGGAAGCATGGCAGGAAATCTCGCCCCGGACCCGCACTTCCCGGAGAAGGGCCACTACGACTACGGCGTCAAGAACGGCCACAACACGGCCCGCCGCGGTCGGCTCAGGTTCGAGGAAGGCATCGCCACCGACACGGACATCCCGACCGAGTTCGGGAAGGGTGTCATGCAGGGCTACCAGACCGCAGCCGGCCGGAACAACCACAACCTGAACGTCTTCGAGAAGCCGGCCGCCGAGACCATGCGCGAGCGAGCCCACGTCGGCTCCGCCGCCTGGCCCGAGGCCCCCGAGTTCCTCGGTGGTTTCGCGCACGGGGCCGGCCACGGTGCGGAACTGCGGTTCGAGCAGGTCGTCCGCGACGGCGGTCACCAGGAGCGCCCGAACTACGCCAAGACGTCGGACTGACCGCCGACCAGGGAAGACCCCTTTGGGAAACCAGAGGGGTCTTCCCTTTTCCCGCTAACACTCCCATCAGCCTCCATGTGAGGATTGGGCATAGCGCAATTCGTCATATCAACTCGTAGCACCGCGCCTCCCTACAGGTGCACCATTCGGTGCTTAGTCGAGGATGTGTCGGTTGTCCTTCGCCTTCTTTCCGCCGAATCAGCGCGCGGCCGGCTCGGACCTCACCATCTCCATCAGCCCCTTGGGCCTGGTGGAGCTGAGCGACGAGGAATTCGAAGTTCACGGACCCCGCCTGAATCGGTATGCCACTAACTTCGCGTTCTACCTCGGCCACCATTGGGCCTACCGCAGGGAAGCCGGCGAACCGCAGATCACCCTGAACTACGTGGCGACCTTCGCTCGATACATCAACAACTTCTGCTTCAGCAAGGGCGTCAAGTTCGCAGTATCGAAGCGCTACGAGCACGTTGTGCCGGCGCTCCTGAAGCGGGTCTGGGAAGTCGACAACGACAAGCAGTCCCTGCTGAACGCCATCGGTGAGCAGGGAGGCGTGACAGGCGACTCCTTCGTCAAGGTCGCCTACGAGCCGCAGTGGATCGACTCAGCCGGCGGTATCCATCCGGGCCGCGTCCGCATCCTCCCGCTGTCCTCCGCGCACTGCTTTCCGGAGTACCACCCGCACGACCGCGACCGGCTGATCCGGTTCAAACTGAAGTACAAGTTCTGGACCACGGGCGCCGATGGGGCTCGGACGGTGATGGCCTACACCGAGGTCATCACGGACACCGAGATCGAGGAGTACCTGAACGACGAGCTGATCGACGCCAGGCCTAACCCGCTCGGCATGATCCCTGTCGCTCACATCCGCAACATCTCCGTGTCCGGCTCGCCTTGGGGTTTGTCCGACATCGGCGACATCATCTCGATCAACCGCGAGCTGAACGAGAAGATGACCGATGTCTCGGACATCATCAACTACCACGCCTCTCCAACCACAATCATCCAGGGCGCCAAGGCGACCAACCTGGAGCGAGGCCCTCGAAAGATCTGGGGTGGACTGCCGGAAAAGGCGAAGGTCTACAACCTGGAGAACGGCGTCGACCTGAATGGTCCGATGGGATACATCCAGACGCTGAAGCTCGCGATGCATGAGATCACAGGCGTCCCGGAAAGCGCCCTGGGGCAGATGCAGCCGATTTCCAACACGTCGGGCGTGGCGCTGTCCATTCAGTGGTATCCGCTGATCAACAAGAACTCCCTGAAGCAACTCAACTATGGAGTCGGAATCAAGCGGATCAACGAGCTCGTATTGCGCACGTTGTTCTGTCATGAGCCCCAGACGCTGCTGTACGACCCCTACACCGACGGCATCAAGACCGAAGACGACCAGCCCGACATCATCGACGCCAACGACCCGGACGTCTACAACGTTGACTGCGTCTGGCCGAGCCCGCTCCCGGTTGACAATCTCGTCAAGCTCAACGAGATCCAGGCCAAGCTCGCCATCGGGCTTGAATCCAAGCGCAACGCCCTCGTTGAACTGGGTGAGGAATTCCCTGACGAGCGCCTGGAAGAGATGTTCAGTGAGCAGCGTCGGGACGTTATCGAGCAGGGAGCCTTGGAGCTTATCAAGGCGACCATTTCCTCTGCTATTCTCCAGGTGACTGGAATTGCTGCTGAGGAAAGTGGTAAGCCAGCCCCGTCAAGTGGGGGAAACCCGGATCAGCCCGGATCTCCCGCTGGCAATGCTCAGACCGGAGTTCTTCCCGGAGCAACCGGGATCGACCTCGGTGTGGACAACAAATCGTTGATCGACCAATTCGTGACCATGGCGTACGGCACAAAGCTGCCGCAGAGCCGGAACTCGGAGAACGCCAGTAACTAGGAGACGCGCTAATGACTGTTCCGGCTAACGCCCCCGCCCCTGCCCCCGATAACGGCCCCAGCGACCAGGTCATCACCATCCCGGTCGTCCCCGAGCCGCCGCAGGGCACCCCGCCTGAGGGACGCTTCACCGCCGAAGACCTGGAGAAGGTCCGGCGCGAGGAGCGCGAGAAGCTCTACGGCCGCCTGAGCCAGCAGGACGAGATCCTCAAGGCCACCAAGGATGAGCTGGAAGCCGTCCGTAAGGCCCGCGAGGAGAAGGAAGCCGCAGAGGCCTCCGCTCGCAAGGCCGCCGAGGACGAGGCAGAGGCGAAGCGCCAGGCGGAGCTGTCCGCCAAGAGCCTGCTCAAGGAGCGCGAGGAGGAGTGGGAGCGCCGGTTCACCGAGCTCCAGTCCAAGTATGAGACCGACCGCGAGCTCTTCGCCCGCGAGCAGGAGTACAACCGCCTCCAGAACGTTCGCGCCGAGATGCTCGCCCAGGCCGCTGACGACATCGCGCCCGAGCTGGTGGACCTGGTCCAGGGCAACTCCGAAGACGAGCTGCGCAACAGCGTCGAGCTGATGAAGCAGAAGTCCCAGGCCATCGTCGCCCAGATCCAGCAGACCCAGGTCGCCGCGCGTGCCCAGATGCGAGGCACCGCTCCTACCGGTTACGGCGTCGGTCCCGCCGACACGGACGCCGGCTACCGCCAGTACTCCGCTGGCGACATCAAGAACATGCCCATGTCCGAGTACGCGAAGCTCCGCGGCCAGCTCCTGCCGGCCGCCAACGCCTCCGCGCGTCAGGGCATGTTCGGCTAACCCGCCGCACAAGTAAGGGAAGCACAGCATGGCATCTGCCATCACCGGTACGCCGAATCTGTCGGCGTCTCCGACGAACTACTCCGGCACGAACAGCCAGCTCTCGCCGGCGATTCAGGAACTCTGGTCGAAGGAGATCCTGTTTCAGTCGATGCCGATTCTCCGGTCTCGGGCCGCCTGACCCAGTGATGGGTCAGTGAGAACCACGCTGTATCGGTGAACCCCTCCTCCTCGTAGCACTCATTCGTAGCACGGGGAATACCGAGGGAACCCACACCTGGGACTCCGTAGAGACTACACGCGAGGCACCTCCGATAGAACCAGCTCTTAGGTGAGTAGTGAGCTGGGGCTGGAGGTGAAGATATAGTCCGAGCTTGCGGGATGGAAAACCGTAAGAGCCAGGCAGAAATGACCTGGCCCCGCAGCCAGCGGGTAACAAGCGCGAATTGTCGAGCAGTTCGCAGTCAAGAAGACCGAGCTGGGGGTCTCTCCCGGTCTCACGATCCACTTCATGCGCTACGACAACCTGGGGTCGGCGAGCCAGCTCGTCGAAGGTGTCCGCATGGAGACGCACGCTCTCACGGCGTCGCAGTTCTCGATCACGGTCAGCGAGCACGGCTACGCCATCGCCGTCTCGGAGCTCCTGCTCAACTCGTCCTTCGACGACGTCCTCGCGTCCGGTTCCCGGCTCCTGGGCCGGAATATGGCCAAGTACCTCGACGAACAGGCGAGGGACACCCTGCTCCAGGCGACGTCCGTCCTGTACGGCTACGACAAGTTCGCCAGCCCCGGCACCCCGACCCGGATCTCGCCGTACGACAAGGGCGCTCCGTCCGCGAACCGTGCCGGCCTGACCGGCAACTACCGCTTCACCTCGGCGCTGGTCAAGGACATGGTCGAGACCCTCGCGACCCGAAACATCCCGCGACTCGGCGATGTCTACGTGTGCTTCGTCCACCCGCACCAGTCCCGCTGGCTGCGAGAGGACCCGACCTGGATCGAGTCCTCGAAGTACGCACAGCCGGGTGCGTTCAGCCTCGGCGAGATCGGCCGGATCGACGACGTGATCTTCATCGAGACCACCCAGGTCAAGAAGATCGGCAACGGCAACGGCACCACACCGGCGGACGTCTACCAGAGCATCTGCATCGGTGACAACGCCTTCGGGCACGCCATCTCCCTCCCGGTCGAGCTCCGCGACGGCGGTGTCCAGGACTTCGGCCGTGAGCACCTGCTGGCCTGGTACTCGATCTTCGGCCTCGGCCTGATCACCGACGCGTCTGTCGTCATCGCTGAGACCAACTGAGGTCTCACCGAACGCGAAGTTTGATCTTCGCAGTCACTCGCCACGGGCGGGCCTCAGTGCGGGGCCTGCCCGTGGAGATCGCACAAAACTTCCCTGAGTAGGAGAACCACATGGCGACTGCCCGCAAGCCTGCCGGCGACCTCACCGGCCGTACCGCCGAGAAGCTCGCCCGCGAGCGCGACACCGAGGCCAAGGAGCGTGCGAAGTCCATGGCGACGGCCACGATCGTCGCGGAGTCCGAGAAGTCGAACGTCGTCGTCGACCTGGTCGACGGCCCTACGCCCGAGGTCGAGGAACAGCCGGTCGTCGTCGAGGAGTCGGATCGCGTCATCCGCGTCAACGCCGACCTCAAGGACGTCGTGATCGGCCAGGGCAACTACTACGACTTCGAGGTCGGTGTGCAGTACCGGGTGCCGGCGTTCGTCGCCAACCACCTGGAGGAGAAGGGCCTGATCTGGCACTGAGCCAGCACACGCCTGCGGGGGAGAGGGATCCACTCCCTCTCCCCCTTTTTCTCTTCTCTTCCCTGGAGACATCAGTGAGTGACATCCAGTTCGGACAGCAATACGTCCTGACGACTGAAGGCGGGTACGGCGCGGGGGTCGGCTCCGTACCGCAGGGCGCCGTGGTGACTCCCGTCGTGGAAGTCGCTCCGGGCACAGCCGGCGTCGGCTACTCGACCGAAAACGTGGTGCTCTGCACGTACACAGACGCGCTCACCTTCCCCGGTACCACCATCGACCGCACTCTGGCCATCAGCCTGACCGCGTTCAACGAGTCCTTCACACTCGAAGCCGAACTGCCGCCGGCGGCGCCGCCCGAGAACCCGGACCCCGAGACGGCCAACCCGACGCCGCCGGGTGGTGAGTGATGCCTGGATACCTCACCCGATACGCCGGCAAGGCCCTGCTGACCCTAATGACCGGAGGCGGTGAGAACGGTGCCTCGGGTACCGACCCTGTGGCGGACCGCGTCCTCAAGGCGCACCTGATCCGCCACATGGCCGAACCGACCATCGGCGTCTGGGCACCCAAGGCGTATCTGCTCTCACTCCTGGACCAGGTCGACGCCCAAGGAACCGCAGCGGTGCGCGCCGAGATCCAGGCTCGGCCGGCGGACCCGAGCGGCTCGCTGTATCTGGCTCTGTGCACCTCCGACCCAGGCAACGTGGCAACCGACCTGCCCAGTGAGATGACCGCGGTCGGCTACCAGCGACAGCCCGTGAGCCTGTCGGCCCCGAAGAACGGGTCAACCTTCGTCGTGGAGCCTGCCACGCCGGCTCAGGTGTCACTGTCCAGCAGCGTGGTCTTCGGTCCCTTCACCGCTGCGACAGGATCCGGCGCGTCAGTAACGCACATGGCTCTCGTCACGGCCGCCACCGGCAGCGACATCGCCGTACTCGCCGTATGGCCGCTGGACGCTCCGGTGACTGCTGCACAGGGGGACTCCCTGCTGGTGTCCGCCAGCACCCTCACGATCAAGGTGGACTGATGCCGGGATACCTCACCCAGATCGCGGAGCGCGCGGCGCTCCAGTACGTGACGGCAACGGCGAGTTCGTCCGATGTCCCATCCAACACGCTCCTGAGGACCTACATGCTGCGGCTCTACCAGCAGCAGGGACTGTCGGGCCTCGCCGGGTATCTGCCAGTCGCCTTCCTCAACGCATTTGCGACACAGGCCAAAACAGACACCAACGGATCCTGGCTGACTGGCCTCATCAACGGTCGCACAGACGGTACGGGCACGCTGTACCTAGCCCTGCTGACGAACGATCCGGGTCGCCAGGCGTCGCTGCCAGACATGACGAATGTCGAGATCACCGCCCCCGGTTACAGCCGACAGGCCATTTCTTTCTCTGCGGCCACCTCGCCGGCTGGCGGGGGTTCGGGCACACAAAACTCTGCACCTGCTTTCTTTGGGCCCTTCACGGCCAGCGGAGGAATGGGGGCTGTGGCGACGCACGCGGCACTGGTGACAGTCCCCACCGGCTCGGGCGGAGCGGTTAGCGCCGTCTGGCAGCTCGACACACCCGTCTCCGCTACACAGAACGAGAACCTCATGCTGAGCGTCAACGGCTTGGCGGTTGGGCTGGACTCATGGCAGAACTGACCAGGCTGCTCGCCCGTATACGCTCGGAGCTGGGCGACTTCGGCACGAGCTTCCGCGACGTGTTGTCCGGGACGGGCGAGTTGACCGACTACGACCTGAGCACGGTCAATGTCACCCTGAGCCGCGTCAGCGTGCTGAACGGTGGGACGTTGACCGACCTGACGGCTGGCACCGACTACCGCGTGGACGGTCGCGAGGGACGCGTCACGCTCCTCGGGAGCCGCGCTCCGCTCCCGCTCGGTCAGGTCCTCATCGTTGAGGGTGCGGCTGCCGGCATGTTCACCGACGAGGAGCTCACCCAGCACCTGCGTGACGCCGAGCTCCAGCACTGCCACAACAGGCACGTTACGGTCAGGTACCGCAGCAAAAACGGGTTCATCCGCTACGCCGATGAGCCGCTCACGCTGGAAAACCTGCCCGACGTCGAGGAGCTGCCAGTCATCCTGCTTACAGTCATCAACGCCCTCTGGGCGGTGGCGACGGACGCTTCGTCGGACGTGAACATTTCCACAGGCGAGGGCACTCACGTTGACCGCGGACAGCGGTACACCCAGGTCCTTCACCAGATATCGGTCCTCACCGATCGGTACGAGGAACTGTGCCGACAGTTGAACATCGGACTCTTCCGTATCGAGATGGCGACGCTGCGCCGTGTATCTCGCACCACCGGCCGCTACGTGCCGATCTACGTCGACCGCGAGTTCGACGATCACGCTTACCCCGAGCGCGTCCTGCCGCAGATCGACAAGCACGACGTCGACCCGTCCGGCATCCCGAATCCGACCTATTCAGGGTGGGCTGCGTGAGCCGAGCCGACTGGAAACGGGGACGGTTCAGCGCGACCGAGGAGACCGAGCGCATCGACCGCGGCCTACGGGCCTGGCAGCGACACATGGGAGACGTCATTTCCTGGTGGCGCTTCTCCCACTTGCGCTCGGTCTCCCACGACATCTACGACGAGGGAGACGAAGGCGGCCTGGCCTACGACGGACCCTGGCCGGTGCCTGTGCTGCACGCCACCCACGCCGAGAAGGGCGACCAGGAGAGCGACCGCGGTTTCTACACCGTCGACACCTTGGAAGTCACCGCCAGCTTCGACCAGGTCCAGAAGACCGGCATCACCCAGGCCGACATCCACCACGACCGCTACCTCCGGGACCGCGTCGCCTACGACGGCAGGCTCTTCCGGATCACCCAGATGAGTATCCTCGGCCAGATCCGTCGCGCAGACGTACTCGTCTCGATCGCGGCCGTCGAGGTCAAGCCCGACGAGATCACCGCGGACAGTGTTTTCGCCCAGTACATCCCCGAGCAGGGAGCCGGCGAACGCTGAGCGGGCACACCAAGGAGCACGATGGCCCCCTATTCCTACCCGGACGCCTTCGTTCAGGAGCAACTGACCACCTTCGAGGACACCACCTCCCTGTCCGCCGCTGACCTGCTCACTGTGGGCCTGGCAGATGCCCGATACCAACGGCTCGGCCAGGCGGTGCATCTGTCCATACCGCTCAGCAGCGGGCCCGCTCTCACCGTGCAGCAGGACACCGACTCCCAGCCGCGCGTCGCCGTAAGCCCCGACGGGGATATCGCCTTCGGTGACGGCACCTCCGATCCGGACGTCGTGCTGCGACGAGTCGGGCCGAACACGCTCGCCGTAGTCGAGGGAACTCTGTCCCAGGGCGGCCAAGCCGTCCTCGACGCCTCGAAGGTCGGGGCCGCCAACGGCGTAGCCGCACTCGACGCCAACGGCCAGGTGCCCAGCGCCCAGCTTCCCCCGACCAATGTCGGACTCAGCCAGGCACAGGCAGACGCGCGATACATCCTCCAGACTGCGGCCGGCGCCGCGTCCGGTGTCGCCACACTCAACGCGTCCAGCAAGATCCCCACCACCCAAGTTCCGGACCTATCGGGAACCTACGTCGCGACCAGCACCCGCGGTGCGGCTTCCGGCGTCGCCACGCTCGACTCCGCCTCCAAGGTGCCCGTCTCCCAGATTCCGGACCTCGCCAACACCTACGTCACAGCCAGCACCAACCTCGACAACCAGTACGGTCCTGGCGACCACGGCATGTTCACCTGGTCATGCGGCCTGGAGCACCTCCGAAGCAGCGGTCAGCCCGAAGCCGGCGGCGTCCGCATGATCAAGGTCCGCCTCAAGCGGCCGGTGACCGTCGGCTGGATCTGGATGCACCTGACAGCCAGCGGCACCTCCCTCACGGCCAACCAGTGCTTCGCCGGCCTCTACACGACCGCCGGTACCCGCGTTGCTGTCACGGTGGACCAGTCCACGGCCTGGTCCACGATCGGCGAAAAGAAGATGTCGCTGACGACCCCGTACAACGCAGCAGCCGGTGACTACTTCATCGCTTTCGTGGCGAACGGGACGACCATCCCTCAGTTCACGGCTGCCAGCAACAACTCATCCTCGGGCCTCAACATGGGCGTTACCGGAGCTTCGCTCCGATTCGCCAACGGACCGACGGGGCAAGCATCACTCCCTGCGTCCATCAATATGGCATCCATTTCACCCGGATCCGCCTCCTATTTCGTGGCCCTATCCTAAAGGGCTCGGCTGTAACAGTTTTTCTTGATTGCTGTCATTCTGATCGCGGAGGCTCGATGTCGTAGTTAGCGGAAGGCGCGCAATGCCCTGGATAGAGAATGAGGATGCCGCGATCAAGGCGAAGCTCCAGGGTATTTCCGTCAACGACACGAACGCTCCTGCCGGCGGCCTACCAGTCGACGTCCGATTCCGGCTCCCCGAGAACGAGTTGGCCGCTGCCACCTTCCCGCTCATACTCATCGAGCGCACGCGTGCCGAGCCCGACCACCAGGCGGAACACCGGGGAACGGTTGTACTCGGCTACACCCCCGAAGGTCAGGACAGCGCCTCCGCGTACCTGGCGACCGATCCCATCCCGTACCTGATCGAGTACCAGGTCACCGTCTACGCAAGGAAACAGCGGCACGCGGCGAACATCGCGCACACGCTGTCCGGGAGGGATTACCTCCATCCCCGGTGGGCCTACCTGGAAGTGCCCGAAGACGGAACTGTCCGGCGTCTCGAAGTCGCCGGGGGGCCAGAGTTTCACGACGGCCGCGACGCACAGGGAAAGCGACTCTGGCAGGTCGATTACCTGATCCATGTCAGCGCTGAGCTGCTCGACGAGATCGCAGCAATCAAGCCCGTCCAGACGGTCGAACTCAGCACTCATCCCCTCGGCCACTAGGCCCCGAAGGAGCTTTACAAAATGGCGACTTTCCTGCGCCCCGGCATCTACGTGGACGAGACGCTGGATGCGATCTCCAATCCCGTGGTCCAGACCCCCGGCGAGGCAATCGCTGCCTTCGTCGGAAGCCACAACTTCGGACCGGCGGTCCCCACCCTGGTCACGTCCTGGAGCCAGTTCGAGCAGGTGTACGGCGGCTGGGGCAACGGCACCGACCTGCTGCCCTACGCCGTCTACTCGTTCTTCAACAACGGCGGGGGAAAGGCGTACGTCGCACGAGCCGTTCCCGCTGACTCGGTGGCCGCCACGGTCACGCTCAACGACCGCCAGGCCACGCCCGAACCTGTCCTGAAGTTCACGGCAAAGGCGGCCGGAGCCTTCGGCAACCAGATCTACATCGACATCACCAACTCCAACACGGGTGCCGGCCGATTCAACTGCGCCATCAAGGTCGGCGGCACGACCGACGCGTACATCTCCGACCGCTACAACGACGTCTCACTGGACCCGGCGGACGCCCGCAACCTGGTCGCGATGGTCAACTCGCCGGTCAACGGCTCCGCCTTCGTAACCTCCCAGTACGTCGCCACCGACCCCTACAGCGCGAACATCACTCCCGCGCTCCAGAACGCAACCCCCATGACCGGCGGCATCGACGGTGTTGCCGCGCCGGACCTTGTCGCCGCGACTAGGCAACTCGAAGCAACCGGCGAGATCGTCAACGTCAACCTCCCCGGCGTCTCCGACACCACGATCCTCAACTCCGTCATCACCTGGGCCGAGGAGTACGGCTACGCCTTCGTCGTCGTGGACGCCCCGAAGACCGCCTCCCTCGACCCAGCGGCCGCGGTCACCGAGTACGCCAAGCTCTCCCCGGCCGCCAACAGCGGCTCCACGCCTGCCCCGCTGCGCTCCACCTCCTACGCCGCCGTCTACGGTCCCTGGCTTCTCGCTGCCGACCCCTCCTCGGTCGCACCGGGCGCCACGCGCCTGCTGCCTCCGGGCGGCGCAGTCCTGGGCAAGTACAGCGAGACCGACGTTCTCTACGGCCAGCAGCAGTCCGCTGCCGGCACGCTGAGTCGGCTCGTCGGGGTGTACTCCACCGAGCTGCGCTTCTCCAACAGCCAGCTCGACAACCTCAACGCCTGGGGCATCAACGTGATCCGGCAGGTCCCGCAAGCCGGCATCTGCATCATGGGTGCGCGCACCCTCAAGAGCGGATACCCGGACCGGTACATCGCCGTCCGCCGGCTGCTCACGTACACGCGGAAGATCCTGGTCGATCTGACCCGGTCGGCTGTCTTCGCGCCGAACACGCCCGAGCTGTGGCACTCCATCGCGGCGAACGTCACCCAGCAGCTCACCGCCATGGCGCAGGCCGGCATGTTCGCATCCGCCAGCCCCGATCAGGCGTTCGTCGTCATCTGTGACGACACCAACAACACGACGACGACCGTGGACAACGGTGAGGTGCACATCGATGTCGGCGTCGCCGTGGCACGGCCGGCCGAGTACATCGCCATCCACATCAGCCAATTCGACGGCGGCGCCACGGTCACCGAATCCGCGTGAGTAATCGGGGCCGGACTGGATGCAGCCGGTCCGGCCCCATCGGAAACAGCCTGAACCACCACTCGGGACTCAATTGGTAGGAACACCCGGTGCACTTCGTGCTACGGGAGTAGTGAATGGCAACCCTCAAGACGGTGACCCAGAGCCAGAGCCTGGCCAGCCGACAGACCGACCCTTTGCGGTCTTTCAAGTTCCACGTCCAGATCAGCCAGGTCGGAAAGCTCGCCTCGGCCTATCCAAAGCTCGGCTTCATGACTGTCTCCGGGCTCTCCGTGACCACTGACGTCATCGCTTACCGGGCTGGTGGGATGAACACCACCACGCAGAAAATGCCTGGTCAGAGTGATTTCAGTCCCGTCACCCTCTCCAAGGGGATGATGCCCGGCGACCAGAACCTCGTGAACTGGATGTACCAGCTTTTCGACGTCATGCAGGGCAACGGATCCGGCAGCGATACGGGCACCGAATTCCGGGCCACGATCGACATCATGCTGATTGACCACCCCGTCACGAAGAGCAAGGCCGCCGTGAAGGCAGTGTGGCGGCTCTACAACGCCTGGCCCACGTCGGTCGCATTCGGCGACCTCGACGCTGGCAGTAACACGTTTGCCGTCTCCCAGCTCACATTTGCGCACGAGGGCTGGGACTTCAAGGTGGCCGACAAGTACGGCCCGAGCAGTTATGCGCAGATCAAGTAAGAATCGACACGAGGACACAACTCATGACCGATATGCATTACGACTGGACCTTCGACTCTCCCGACGGCGGCCAGCAGGTCGACGTCCTGGCCGACACCCAGGGCGCGACCGCCGCCATCCAGTCGCTCCTGTCCGACTCCGCCGGAGAACCGCCAGCCATTCCGGAGCCGGCTGACTGCCTGGTGACTCTGCCCGCCGGACTCGTCCGCGACGACGTCATCCTCACCGAGGCCGAAGTCCGGGAACTCACCGGGGCCGACGAGGAGGCACTCGCCCGCGTGCGGGCCAACCCGCTGCGCCTCCTGGAAACACTGCTGGAACTCGGCACCGTGCGCATCGGCGACGTGCCAGCCACCTCCGACGTCCTCCCTCAGCTCCTGCTGGGAGATCGCGATGCCCTGGTCATCGCCATCCGGCGCGTGACCTTCGGGGACGAGATGGAGTTCGACCAGATCAACTGCCCGAACTGCGACGAAGACTTCTCAGCCACCATCTCTCTCGGTGCGATCCAATCCCAGACCGCGCCCATCGGCCGACTCACCGTGCCCCTCCGCAAGGGTGGCTGCGCAATCGTCCGGTACCCGACGGGGGCGGACCAGGCGGCCATGCTGTCCAACGCGAAGGCAACCAACGCCGAGCACAACAGCACCCTGCTGTCCCGCTGCCTGGTCGAGATACGCGACGCCGAAGGCAAGGTCACGCCAGGTAGCGCGGAGGTGGTCGCGTCCCTCGGCATGAGTGACATCCGCACCATCCTGAAGCAGCTCGCCGCTACCCAGCCGGGCCCCCGCCTGCTGGAGACGACGATCGAGCACGAGGAGTGCGGGGGTGAGGTCCCGCTCCCGCTCAGCGTGGCCGACATCTTTCGCGATTTCTGATGCCCGAGCAGCACGGGCCGACTACACGACGCTCGCCTACACCCACCCGGAGTGGCAACTCAGCGAGATCAGACAACTGACGGTCCAGGAGCGCTGGTATTGGCGCGACCTGGCCGTATGGGTCAAGAAGAGAAGGGAGGCGGCTTCCAGTGGCTGAGAACGATGCCAGCCGGGGCCAGGAGCCCGACTTCACGGGCCGCCTCCTCGGCACCAACGGGATGCAGCGGGCAGCCGACAAGGTAGCCCGCGACATTGACAAGTTCGGCGCCCAGATCGCCGCGCTCAACCGCGCCCTTCAAGGAGCGATCAACACCGCTTCCCAGGGTGCTGCCTACCGCGGTCAGCCGACTCTCGCGTTCCCGCCGGCCAACCAGGGCACGCGACTCTCCCCGGCCCCCGTCCAACATCCGCCGGCTAACACCGCGACCACGGTCGGCGGGTCGGCCACCACATTCACCCACCCCGTAACCGGCCGCATCTACAGCGGGCCGATGGCGTCTCGCCTCTCGGACCGGTACGACGCGCAGGTCGGCCGTTCGAATATGCAGGCCCAGGCGTCATACGCGCAAGCACAGGCCCAACAGCAACTTCGTAGCTCGCAGGAGATTGCGCGTCAGCAGTCGGCGCTCCGCCAGCAGCAGCTTCACGACTCCCAGATGCGGCGTGAGGCTCAGCGGCGTGCCCAGATGGATGCCCAGCGGGAGCAGCAGGCTGCCGCCGCCCAGGCCCGCTACCAGGCGCAGCAGAATGCCGCAGGGGCAAGGTCAGGGATCAACCCTGACCTACAGGCTCGCTTCAGCGCTGCATCCCCGGAGCGTCGAGCGCAGGCCCGGCAGACCCGCGTGGACGCCTACTACGGCCCACTTTTCGATGAAGCGATCCGCCGCCAGAATGCGGCGAGCGTGCCGACGTGGGGTATGCGGGTCGGACAGCGGATGTGGGCGTACAACCGCACCACAGGCCTTTCGAGTGCCACCGTCGCGGGCAGCGGCTTCTACGTCACCCGCAACAACACCGTCTTCCAGATGGGCGGCGGTGGGGGTGGTCGTGGCGGCCAAGGAGGCAGCGGCGGGGGCAACGTCACCGTCCCGCCTTCTGGCGGCTTCAACCCGACAGTTCCTGCTTCCAACAGCAGCCCGACGCCTCCTGGCGGACAGGTAGCGGACTTCGGTGGCATGGCCGGCGGCGCCTACAAGGAGCTTGTTAAGTACGGCGACCGCATGCGCCCGCAGATGGAGGAGATGGACCGGTACACCAACTGGGCTGCCATCGCCTCAGGTGGTACACCGGCCGGGTACGACAAGTGGGGTTGGAAGAACAAGATCCGCACTTCGTCCTACGGCACCGTCGTGGGCAAGTCGACCGAGGACGTATCCAACGCGCAGTTCCTCCTCGACAAGAACTTTGGTCTCACCTTCGGCACCACCGCGCAGGCTGCCGCCCGCGACAACGCTTTCGGCGCCGCGTACGTGGCTGGCCTCGATGCCGAGACCGGCGCCAAGCTCTACTCCAGCACGTACAACCCCCAGGCGTCGCTGGCCGCTCAGCGGCTCGGCTTCGGGCGAACGATCGGCCGCGGCGGCGAAGCCATGGGAATGGGGACGCTGGCGGACAACGTCATGCGGCGAACCTTCGGATCGACGTCCATCAGCGCGAAGAAGTTCGCGGCTGCCACAGCCAGCGGCCAGGCACTTGACTGGAACCTGGATCAACTCGGAAAGGCATCCGGGTGGGACGACGCCACAGTCGACAACTTGAAGGAGTACATGCGGGGCCGCAACACGCTGCTCCAGAAGTCAGGTCTGTCGTCGGCGGAAGCCGACCAGCTCATCGCGGACGCATCGCACAGCGGCAAGAAGGGCGACGCGGCCCGGAAGACGCTGACCAAGTACGGCGTCTCCGAAAGCCTGGGACAGGCAAGGAAGACCTTCGAAGCCCAGGAACGCCAGCATGACGCGAACATGGGCAGTTCCTTCGCCCCCGCCATGGAGAACGCCACCAAGGCTGTCCAGAAGTTCGAGTCGGCGATCAACCACATCCTGGAGTTGCCCGGCATCCGGCAGCTCGTCGGCGGTGGCGGAGCATGGGCTTCGGTCACCAAAGACCAGGTAAGCACGCTTAAAAGCGTCTGGGACTTCGGTAAGCGTCTCCTGCCGATCAACATCGGTGGTGGAGCCGGCGAGCCAACGTCCAACAGCGGCGGAGGCGACAAGAGCGACAAGCCGAGCAGCGCCAAGGCAGGCAGCGTGACCACCGGCAACGCCGCCAAGGCCATACAGACTGCCCTGGCTCAGGTCGGCGACCCCTACGTCTGGGGAGCCACAGGACCGGACGCTTTCGACTGCTCGGGCCTGACCTCGTTCGCATACCGACAAGCCGGCATCGAGATCCCACGCACCTCCCAGCAGCAGATGAAGGTCGGCGTCCGCGTGGACAAGGACGCCATCCAGCCCGGTGACCTCCTTTTCCCCAATCCCGGCCACGTCATGATGGCGCTGGGTGGCGGCAAACTGGTCGAAGCGCCGCGCACTGGTCTCGACGTCCGCGTTCGCACCTTCAACCTGGGCGAGATCAAGGAGGTCCGCCGCGTCGCAAGCTCCGTCGGTGCACTCAGCGAGTACAACACCGACAAGAAGCAGGACGACGACGAAGCCGGCGCCGGAAACGCTGGCTGGTGGGGCGGCACGGGACAAGCGTTCAGCCAGGAGGAAGTCGACGCCCTGTCGGCGTTCCTGTCCGGCGGCGGCGCCTACTCCATGGGTACGCGCTCGCAGGGTACGGACGAGTCCAGCAACAGCGCCGAAGACGTCACCACCAACGCCAAGAGCGCGCCAGCCGATCCCAAGGGCAACGCGAAGCTGGGCAAGAAGATGGCCGCAGACACGTACGGATGGACCGGCCCCCAGTGGGACGCGCTGTACCAACTGTGGCAGCACGAGTCCAACTGGAACCACAAGGCGGGGAACCCTTCCTCGGGAGCCTACGGCATCCCCCAGGCTCTTCCGGCATCCAAGATGGCGTCTGAGGGAGCGGACTACCGTACCAACCCTGCAACCCAGATCAAGTGGGGTCTTAAGTACATCAAGGATCGCTACAAGACCCCTGCGAAGGCGTGGGCCTTCTGGCAGAACCCCACGGTGCACGTGCCCGGCGCCTCGAAGAACTGGTACGCCGCGGGTGCTTGGGACATCCCTGAGGACCAGGACGCCGTCGTCCACAAGGGCGAAATGATCATTCCTGCCGCCAAGGCAGAAACGATTCGTCAAGCCCTGATCAAGGACTCCGTCAACGTCGTCTCGCCGGCTGGAGCTACCGCTTCGGCCGCCGCAGGAGGCGTGCAGTCCGGCGGGGGTGTCTCCCTCTCCTTCGCTAAGGGCGCGATCCAGATCAACGTCAACGGTGCAATGTCCGACAGGGCCGCCTCCGACGCCGCCAAGCGTGTCGTGAACTACATCGCTGCCGACGAACGCATCAAGAACCTCGGAGTGGGTGTCTGATGGGCACTGTTTCCAACCCCAAGTTCGACTCGCGGATGACCGCGATCCCGCAACTCGGACTTCTCAGCCGAACTGCTGGCCAGAGCCCAGGCGGGGCACCACTCGGGGTGTACTGGCGAGGTTCCATAGTTCGCGACAACGATTCGAGCGCGGTGCACGCCCACCCCAAGTCCAGTACCGCGACTTACCGGGTCGACTTCCTCTTCAACCCCTCGACCATCACCGTGTCGCACGAGAGCGGGCCGATGCTGACGGCTGACCAGCGGTCCACCGACGGCCAGTACGTGAATGCTGGTGGCATCGGCCAGGTCACCTTCAGTCTTCTCTATGACCGTACGTACGAGATGATCTCCAACAGGTCAGGAAACGAAGCCACCAAGCGCGGTGTGCTTGCCGATATGGACGCCTTTTACCGGGTGACTGGGGTGCACGACGTAACCGCGAAGGGTGTGAACGCCAGGCAGTTCAACCCCATGCAGTCTTACAACTGCAATTTCTACTTCGGTGGAGTGGGTAGTAACTCTCTCGCCTACTACGGTTACATATCGACGTTGTCGATCCAGTACACGCATTTCACGCGCGAGATGATTCCACAGCGGTGCGCCGTCAACGTCACCGTTGAAATGACGCAGAAGGGAACGGTGCAGTGATTTCAGCGAACTCCCGTTTCGTCGGCTCCGCAACAGTCATTGCTACCAATAGTGACGGCAAGTCCCGTAAGGTGATCCTTCCGAAGGAGGCAGGAATCTTTTCCGCCTCGGTTCGGATCTACACCTGGGTCGAAGGCGACCGAGTTGATGTGGTCGCGCACAGAAATTACGGCGACGCATCGCAATGGTGGCGTATCGCGGACGTCAACCCCAGCGTTATGAACTGGACGGAAATACCGGCCGGCACGAGAATAAGGATCCCGATTGTCCAGTAGGCAGCCGATACTCTCCCTGGAGACGCCGGCCCTCACAGGGCGGAAATGGGTGACGGACGCCGTCATCACCCAGGGCGAATCGCTGCACGAGGTCGCCGAGATCACCGTCATCCACGAGGTAACGCGTGGGGCGGCGAGCGGGTCGGGTTGGAACCTGATCTCCGCCGGCGTGCTGTCCGAGGGGCAGCCCCTCGCGCTGCGCTACGGGATCGCCGCCCGTTCCAAGATCTGGCACGGATACATCACCGCCGTGTCGGTGCGCGGCGACGAGATACCGCAAACCTCTCTCCGGACCGTCCAAGTTCCCGTCGTGTACACCTGCGTCGGGCCGACCCGCCCCATGCAGTCACAGGCCAACCGGCTGTGGTCGTCGACCACAGCCTCGTTCGTCGCCCGGAAGCTCGCCCGCGGAACCGGACTGCGTCCCCAAGTACAGCGCAGCAGCCGCCTGTTCGGCACCATCCCGCAGCAGGCCAAGAGCGACTTCGCGCTCCTTCGGGACCTGGCCGACGAGGTCGGGTACCGGCTGACCACCCACGGCACCACCCTCGCCTTCACCCACCCCCTGGTGTCACTGCGTGAAGCCGACGAGGAACGTCCCTCGTTCCGCCTTGCGAAGGACGCCACGGACACTGTGAAGACGTGGGAGTCCACCGCTGGTCAACTGGACCCGCTGGGCGGCCGACACACCCGCCGGGAGGGTTACTCCTTCAACATCAACACGGGTGCACTTGTTCGCCATGTGGCTGCCGGCACTCAGGATTCGGTCATCACCCAGTACAGCACCGGGCGCCCCTTCACCTCGCAAGCCGAGGCCGTAGAGATTCTCAACGCCGAAGCGCGCCGCGATGCCTTGTGGGTCCACGCGACGGCGACCGTTGTCGGGGACGCTCGTGTGCGCACCGGTACGGAACTGGAGATGACGGGCGGGGCTCTCGGTCCCGACGATCCAGGCCTCTGGATGGTCCGCTCAGCGACTCACCGGATCTCCGTAGTCCCTGACCAGCCGGCCGCTGGCCGCTACTGGCTCGACGTGACCCTTGGGCGGAACCGCATCGGGGGCTTGGACCTGATCTCCAAGGACGAGGTGGTCGACACCATCCAGGACGGAACAGCACTGATCGATGGGCGCTGGTGCGCTCAGCACATAGGAAGGGCATGACCGTGGCGCTGACTGCCGCCGGCAGTGACGTCTACGCCGCTGTCGTCACGCACACCGTCGACCCCGAGGGCCGTGGTCGGGTACGGCTGCGCATCCCGCAGGTGTCCGGAGACGCGATTACCGACTGGGCCTATCCTTCTGGGGCGATCGGGCACAAGGTCGTCGTGGGGGAGCGGGTGTGGGCCACCTTCGACGGTAGCGGCAGCCGGCTGGTGTACTGGATAGCCACCAGCGCGGATGACCAGTCCGAGTTCGACGTCATCGAGCCATTGCAGACCTGGCAAACCGCCGGACCCGACCTCACTCAGCCCGCCAACGTGTGGAACCAGTTCCCCGAGAGCGTGTGGCCGACGATCACCTTCACCGCCCCCAACAGCGGCAAGGCGTTCATCACCATCTCCGGCAGGATCTACAACAACACCGGTGCCACATCGAGCACGCTCGGCACGGCAGCGTGCCTGCTGGGCTGGGACGTCTACGACTCTGTCCTGGCGACATCCGACGGCATTTCGTCGAACATCAAGGCCCTGTCCGCTGCCGGAGGCCAGCTCAACAGCCAGGGCGACAGCGGCGGATCCCGGCTGTCCAGCTCACGGCGCACCCTCGTCGAGGGCCTCATACCTGGTCGGACCTACAACGTGCGGCCTGTGTGGTTCGTGACGAGCCCGATCGACGCGTCCAAGATCTACATGCAGGACGGGCAGCTCCTGGTCGAACCGGTCGCCAGGACGGCGCACCCGCCTGCATGCACCTACCAGAACATCGTGCCGCAGTACGTCGCCAATGACACGTGGACGGACTACGACCCAGCAGTGTGGGCCCCGATCACCTTCACGGTGCCGCCGAGCGGGAAGGCGTACATCTCCGTCAGCGGCATGTGCTCCAACTCCGCAAACGAGACAGCGTCCGTTGCCTGGATGGGCTACCGCCTGACTGGCGCCTACACCACCGACTCCAACACGCAGGGCGAGTTCCTGGCTCTGTCATCGAGCGGTGAGTACCACCGCGTCTTCGCCACGCGACGAGTCCTTTTCGAAGACCTTCCGCCAGGACAGCGCGTGACCGTCGTTCCGCAGTGGCGAGTGAGTGCTACCGAGGTGACCAACGTTGGACTGCGAGCCGGCCAGCTCATCGTGGAGCCGATCGGGGAGACCAGCGCACCATACGTCCCAACGAGCACCAAGCAGATAGCCGATCCGCCCTTCGACGTGGTCGCTGTGACTGCCCCGTTCACCGAAGCGGCATGGCCATCGCTCACTTTCATCGCCGGAGCATCCGGGAAGGCGTTCGTCACGGTCTCTGCCGCGGTGTCGAACGACAACAGCCCGGCAGCGACCTCCGCGTGCTCATGGACGCTTGTCGGACCCAGCGACGACGTCTCCACTGCCCGGAAGGAGGTAGCCGCCGCCGGGACGAACCGCCGCGTCCACGCCTGCCGCCGTGTGCTCCTGGACGACCTTAAGCCCGGAGCCCAGTACACGCTGGTGCCGACGTGGCGAGTCTCCAGCGTCACCCAGACCGGCGGAGTCTTCAACGCCAAGGTCCGGGGCGGACAGCTCTCCGTAGAGCCAGTTCCACCCGCCACGCAGCAGGCGACCACGCCCGTTGCCCGACAGCTCATCGTGCCGCAGGCCCAGAACGACGCCTGGCGGGCAGCCATCCCGCCGGAAGACGGAACGCTGATCCTCAAACGCAGGGGGCAGGCTGGCTACCTCGAAGTCGCCACTGGCGGCACGTGGGTGCCAATCAACGAAAGGCACTACGCCCACTGCGAGGTGAACAACCTCGGAGCGCTGACCGGCGGGGCGTACAAAGCCGTGCCCTTCACGAGTTGCGCCGTCCAGACCGACGACAGCATGTGGCTGACGACCCTTCCCAGCAGAATCACGATCAGGACAGCGGGCCTCTACCGCATAACGGCCAATTGCACATGGCCCGGCAGCCAGACTGATGCCCGTGCAGCGATCGGGGTGAACAGCCTCACCTCACCCAAATATCAACTCGACCTCGTCTCGCAGGCCAACGGACTGGTCGGCAGCAGCGGAACACGAATCGCCTACCTCGGCGTCAGCGACTACGTGGCCTTCCTGTTGTACTCAACCGCCACCACTGCGTCCTTCAGCACCACGGCCTGCGCCCTGAGCGTCGAGTGGATCGGTCCGTGACGCACGTAATCACTGGAGTGTCCAATGGCTGACACCTATCGAAGCTACGCGGAACTGGCCGCAGCAAAGACCCTCGGCGTCGACTACCGCATCTCCGCACGAGCCGTGGCCGGCGCACGAGGCGCGCACATCGCCATACATGGTGGCGGCATAGAGTCTCCCACCACGCAACTGGCGGACTACTGCGCAGCGACGAGCGGGTCCTCCTACTACTCGTTCCAAGGCGTGATGAGTAGCGGAAACAGCGCGCTGCACATCACCTCAACGCGGTTCGACGAGCCGACCGTCTTCCAGATTCAGCGGGGAGTCGAGTGGACGGTCTCCTGGCACGGGACCAGCGGCAGCGATCAGCTCACCTACATCGGCGGGCTCGACACTGAGTTGGGCGAGGAGATCCGAAGCCGTCTGACGGCGGCTGGATTTCTCGTAGCGGAATCGGTGCCCACGGAGATCGATGGCGACGACCCCCTCAACATCGCCAACCGAAATAGGACCGGCCGAGGCGTCCAACTGGAGCTCAGCCGGGGACTGCGCGAATCGTTCTATGCCGGCGGCAACCTGACGCTGGCCTCCATAGCCGTCGCAGAAAACCGAACCGACGCTTTCTATGCGTTCGCGACGGCGGTCCTCAACGCTGTGGCAGCCACTTGGCCGGAGTCGCGACCACAGACACCCACGGCCATTCATCCCGTGGCCGGCCCGGAAACCGCCTTCAGCACGGCCGGCTATCCGGGGGCCGGAAGCGTCCAGATGCGCATGCCATTCCAACTCGACGCCATGGGCAGGGTGGCCGTCCTCACCGACAGCGACCACATGATGGTGCAGCGAGCACGTGCTGTTGTGGCCACCGTGCCCGGCGAGTATGTCGGTGAACCGGCCTTCGGCTCCGACATCTCCTCCGCATTGTTCCGGCCCAGCGACCCCATCGCCCCGATGATCATCACCGATGCCGTGCGGACGGCCATGACGCGTTGGGAGCCCGACACCGTCGTCACCGCCATCACCCCCGTGGTCCACGATGACCAGGAAGGCATTGTGGACGTCGAGGTGGACGTCGCTCAGGCCAGCACACCAGCAGTGGAAGCCGACCACGTCGAGACCGTGAGCATCCTTCCCGGCGGCCGGGTGGTCGGCGGCTCCCTCTAACGCTTCAACCTATGATCCTCATAAACTGATCTCCATACGGTGCACGAATTGGGAACCATCCTGTCCCATTTCAGGAGTAACGCACCGTGGCGGATCTAACTTCGAGTTCACCGGCTATCGACTACACCTCGAAAGACTTCGAGGGGTTCCGGCAGGCAATGCTTGCGCATGCCGCCCGCGTATACCCGGAGTGGTCCGGGCGGAATACGGCAGACTTCGGTGTCCTGCTCGTAAACCTGTTCGCGTACATGGGTGACATTCTCAGCTACTACCAGGACGCCGCCGCGCGAGAGGCATTCCTGGAGACGGCCACGCTCCGGTCCAGCGTCCTCGCCCACGCAGCGACGCTCGGTTACAGCCCGGCGTCGGCGGCCCCGTCGACCGGGACCGTCACCTTTCTCACGGAGACCAGTCAGCCCACGGACGTGATCCTGCCGGCCGGGACCCAGGTCACCACCGCCTTCATCCCGGCGATCGACGCGCCCCTCACCTTCGAACTGGATGAGGACGTCACGGTGCCGGCACGAGGCGGCAGCATCACCGCGCGCGTCACCGAGGGGGCCGCGGCCGGGACGCAGCCACTGACCCTGAACACCGGCACAGGGACGGAGACGATCGTCTTCGTCGACAGCCTCGGCACCTCCAGCGGCACCGAGAACCAGTCGTTCACTCTGCCGTCCTCTCCGGCCCTGGTGGACAGCGTCCGCATCTTCGTGGGAGCCGACGCCCCAGTGGAGTGGCATGCGACAAGCGACATGCTCACCGCATCTCCCACCGACCAGGTCTTCACGCTCACCGTGTCTGACAGCGGCACCGTCACCGTCGCCTTCGGCGACGGCACCCTCGGCGCCATACCCAGCCTGGACCTGCCTATCTACGCCTCGTACCGCGTCGGAGGGGGCGAGCGCGGGAACATCGGCGCCAACCAGGTAATCGACATCTCCCAAGGAGTAGCCGGCGTGTTCATCGCCAGCTCCTCCGCCATGACCGGTGGCCGGGAAATCGAGAGCACCGAATCCATCCGTGCCAACGCACCCAAGGCCTACCGCACCCAGGACCGCGCGGTCACTCTGAGGGACTTCGAGGACCTGGCGCTCGCCGTACCCGGCAACGCCAAGGCCAAGGCCACCGGCAACCACCACTCGTCCATCACCATCAGCATCATCGGCGCCGACAACGCCACCCCGTCCGAAGACCAGATCACCGCCACCGTTCGCTACATCCAGGACCGCACCCTGACGGGCGTATACGTCCACGTCGCTCCCGGCACGCTTGTCGGCGTCAACCTCGGCAACTCAGCATCCCCGGTCGTGCTCGGCATCTATCCGAATTTCCGGGCCTCGGAAGTCGTACTGTCCGCTCAGAAGGCTATCCAGGACCTCCTCTCCAGCCAGCGCAGCAGTTTCGGTCAGCGGATCCCGGCCTCCCGCATCTACGCGCTCTTCGACGCCATCCCTGGCGTGGAGTACGTGACCATCCCGCTCCTTGCCCGTGCAGACGGGCCGCAGAACGGCACCCAGGACATCATCTGCCGCGACTGGGAGATCCCTGTGGCCGGCCAGATCTTCATCACCGCTGACGGCGGCCAGTAAGGACTCCAGATGACCAAGGTCTACCCCAACGCAATCCGCAACTTCCCGACGCACAAGGATGGCCGGGACTTCGTCCTCGCTGCGGATGTGAACGAGATCCAGGACGAGTTGACGGGCGTGGAGACGGTACTCGGCACCAAGCCCCAGATCTATACGAATGCAGCAGGCAAGAAGTCCGAGTACAAGGACGTCGTTACCCGGCTCGACGCCATGCAGCGCTACGACGACGAGGTAGCCGAAACAGTCAACGCCCTCGTCGACGCCAGCCAGACCGGCTGGAACCTGCCGGTGGGCACGGTCCGCTCCACTGGCAGCACCATCCGGCCGACCGTACACAACCTGAGCATCCAGGAGTCCGACTGGCAGCCGGTCCTGTGGAACCGCAGGATCACCGACATGCCTCACCCCGTCCGGATCTTCCCGTGGCACACCAGCCCCACCATCACCTGCCCCAAGACAGGCTGGTGGATCATCACCATGCGGGTGCTCTCCTCCATCCCTTCCGGCCCCACCAGCCTGGACCACATGTGCTTCGCCCGCATGTACCTGTCCGACCATGACACCGATGTGGCCACAGGCGCCTCCACCAACCCCCGCGGCACCCGCGGCTGGCACCGCGCTGATCTCACTTACGCCGGCGAATGGTTCGCGGGGGAGCGGCTCCAGCTCCAGATCCGCCACATGGACTCCATGAAGGTGAACAACCGCGCGAAGCACCCCAACCCCGTCGGCAACATCACCTCGTACGCCTGGTGCGGACTGACCTACATCCGCGCCCTCCCCAACGCGTTCACCAGCCGACCGATCGAGGACGTCGACCCGGCACTGCCGGCCTGAGCACGGCCCACCCCCAGGAGACCCACCTATGGCCGTGTACGGCTACGACTACTACGGCAAGTCGCTGTACGGAGCGGAAACCGCAGTCCAGTACAGCGTCGAGCCCGTCACCGCGACCTCCATCGCACCCGGCCACATCCAGCTCAGTTGGGGCGCCGCCACGCAAAACGCATGGAGCACGATGCGGCTCGTCCGCAACCCCTTCGGAGTTCCCGCGCACGGCGACGACGGCACGGTCCTAGCCGAGATCCCACAAAGCGCCCCTGGCAGAACCTGGGATGACATTGGCCTCCCGAAGGGCCGGATCTTCTACTACGGACTTTTCCTCGGGGTCAGCACCTGGTCGAGCACGACCGCTTACCAGTCCGGCGACGTCGTCGCTCACAACGGCATCAACTATGGAGCCGTCGCCGCCAGCACCGGCACCACACCGGGCAGCAACTCCAGCTACTGGCAGCCGACCACTGCCAGCGAACCGTGGATCCGAGCCGGCTCGGCTGCTGGCCTGTCCGTAGCTGACCACGGCTACGCCATGCGCCTGTACCAGTCGATTCCCAGGCCCTACCGACTGGACACGACCGAAGTCACCGGCTACGAGGACGGAGTCACCAACCCCGACCTCTACAAGTTCCTGACGATCTTCGGGCACCAACTCGACACCCTCGCCACCCAGGCCGACATCCTGCGGGATCTCCGCCACATCGACACGGCGCCGAACTACGCCGTCACGAGCCTGGCCCACCAGTTCGGTGTCCTCACCGAAGTGAGCGACGAGCCCATCCGCCGCCGGGTACACGCCACGAAGGCAGTCAAGCTGGCCAGGAACCGGGGCACCGACGCTGGCCTCGCCAACCTCATCAACACCCTGACCGGTTGGGACGTCGAGGTTGAAGGCAGTACCAACCTGATGCTCAACCAGGACCAGGCCAACTGGGCGAGCCCCAACTACCCCGCCTGGGACAAAGACGTCACCTACCTCGGCGGAGAAGTCGTCAACCACAACGGTGCCCTCTGGACTGCGACCAAGTCCGTCAGCGCCATCACGCGCGCCGACACCATGACCGTCACCGCCAGTTCCGGCACCGTCACCAAGAACCCGCCCGCCTCCGGGGACACTGGACCAACGCCGATGGTCTACAACACCACCCCCTACATGATCTTGAGCGGACCGGTCAACAGCTACGTGACGGTCTCTTTCACCGTGGCGGCATCAGGCACCTACGACCTTTCCGTCAGCGCAGCAGACGGAACCGCCTACGGCATCACCACGTACTCCATCGACGGTGTACAGAGCAGCATCGGCAAGGTCGACCACTACATCCCGCCCATGCGCACCATCCCCATGACGCGCTCCTCCACCCGCTACCTCGGCCGATACACGATGACAGCCGGCACCCACACCTTCACGATGAAGGTCGTCGGCAAGAACGCCGCAGCCACTGATTACAAGGCTGGCCTGTACCGCCTGTCCGTCACCGGCACGGCCGACCCCTCGCGCGGTCAGGAACCTGTGAACGGCAGCGGATGGTGGACAAAGGTCACGGCCGCCACCGGCATCGACGTCACCAGCAGACTGACGAACCCCATCACCCGAGGCCCCTCCACATGGAGCCTGCGCAACATGACGACCGGCTCGTACCCTGCCGGACTCAGCGTTTGCGCAGGCATCGCCGCTGTCACGGGCACCGACACCAACAACAACGCCGGCACGGTCACGAACACAGGAGGGACGACTGCAAACCTCGGCGTCCGTTCGGTCGGCACCCCCACAGCCCCGGCCTGGTCGTCCACCACCACGTACGTGCTCGACAACCTCGTGCGCGACACCAACGGAACTGTCTGGCGGGCGCTCGCGGCCAGCCGAGGCGTTACCCCTGGCACGGACCGCGATGTGTGGGAGGTGGCCGACATTCAGGGGAGTGACCCACTGCCGCTTGCCGCCATGGTCCGCCAGTGGGGGGCTCCACTGAACAGGACACCGCAGTGGAGCCCTCAGGTCGAGTACGCAGCCGGCGACCGGGTAGCACACAACAACTTCGCTTACACCGCGAGGACTACGTCACGAAATCGTGAGCCGGACGGAGACGCCGCGGACAACACCTACTGGAAGTTCGACGGCCCGGCACAGCGGTCGTGGACTGCCTCCGCGTACACCAAGCTCCTGTCGGGAACGACCAGCACCGTTGCGAAGCTCTTCCTCGACTGGTATGACCCGCAGGGAAATCTCATCACCACCGTGACAGGTGCAAGTCCGTCGGGATTCTTCCAACGATTCGATGAACCGACCACGACCTTGAGCGGAGACCGTAACTTCTCGACGGACTGGATGTGGGACACCGGCAACGGTGCCTGGTCGACGAGCGGCACCTGGGTCGTCTCCAACGGCGTTCTCTCCCCGATCACGCCCAGCACCACGCCATACACCCGGTGGGCACTGAACACCATTCCGTGGGGGCTCCCGATCGGAGACCTGCGTTTCTACATCACGTTCATGACCCGTCCCCGCCTGGGTGCGGGGGCGGAGCAAGGGATCGTCTTCCGCTCCGACAGCACCGCCGCCAACTTCTGGATGGCCTCGCGCACGCGGCTGACCAAGAACGTCAACGGAGTCGTCACCGTGATGGCCACCTGGCCGGAGATTCCGGATGGCGGGCGTATCTACGTCCACCACGCCGCGGGCCTCATTGAGGTCTACCGGTATGTCGGTCCCGGCATCGCCCCCGTCAAAATCGCCTCGGTTGCCCAGGCCACACCGGATGGTGGCGGCTTCGGTCTCATGGAACGGAGCCTGTGATGGCGACTCTGCTGATCTCCAGCCAGCCGGCACAGGCCGCCGCTTCCACGCACGGCAGCGACCCCCTCATCCAGTACCCGATCACCATCGGTGGCAGCGCGACCAGCACCTCCAGCGGCAACGCGGTCATCACAACGCTGCGCCCGGCCGGCGGGTTCGCGGACCTGGGCGTTGCCGCGGTCACTGTTGCGGACCCGGCCATCTCCTACGTTGCCGGGTCGGAAACTCCCAATACCCTGAACTCGACCTGGCAGCGCATGAGCCTCACTGCCACGGCGCCGATCGATTACGAGCGCGGGGAAGCCGGAAAGCTGTGGAACGGCGCCGCGTACGCGAGTGTCGGACTGCGCTGGGACGGTTTGCCGGCCAGCAGCACCGTGGCGTTCGATCGGGTCCAATTCGCCAGGACGGCCTCAGGCAATTTGCTTGGGCGCTCGGCTGCCTTCCACGACGACCACATGTGCTACGAGTCCGGAGCCGGCACAATCACCACCCGCACTCGTGAGCGGGCGATGGTGGGCGAGTACAGCGCCAAATGTGTCCTCTCCTACATACCCGGAGGTGCCGACGGCTGGCAACTGGTACCACACACCGATGCTCTGGCCTCCCTGAAGGCCGGCGGGGGCCGCGTCACCGGCCGGGTGTCGGTGTCCACCGACGTCCCTCGGCGCTGGCGTGTCCGCATCCGCGGGTACGACTCGAACTACAGCCTGGTCTACGACGGGCTCTCCTCGGCGCCGGACAACACCTCGCAGGCCAACGGTGTGTGGTCCACGGCTCAGTTCAGCGCCACGATGCCGAGTACCGCCCGATACGCGGCTGTCGCGCCATACGTGTACTTCGACAGTGCCACCCCGCAGCCGGGCTGGTACTTCTACTCCGACGCCCATTACGTGTCCTACGACAGCTCTGACCCGAATTTCCGTGTTCCGGAGTGGCGGGCGCCGCGAAATCTAACCATTCGTGTCAAGCCTAAGCGGGTCAATCTCGTGAACAATCCTGGCCTCAACACGGCGAGCTCGGGATGGGGCTACTTCGGGGCTTCCGGAGTGTCGGGGCAGCTAACCTGGGACAGCTCCACTGGAAGAGGGAAAGCGGGGTCTCTCAAGTTCCATCTCGCCAATGGCAACAGCCCCACTGTCTCGATAGTTGGGATCGCCGCCGCATCCGGGGTCAACCCCGGCACCAAGGGTGGTGACATGTTGCGGACAGGGGTTCCGCACACCATTTCGGCCTGGGTGAAGGTACCTACTGGCTACCCGCCAGTGAGTGCGGCTGCCTGGGACCCGCTTGCTGCGGTGTACAGGTTCGGCCCGGATTCCAACTGGATCAAGGCCAACCGCCCTGAGCTGGTCCAAGGCGAGTGGGTCCGCGTCTACTACACGTGGACCCCGCCAGCGACCAGTACCCGCCAGTTCTACGGCGGAGTCCTTGTGCCCGCGGCCACTTATACAGCCAGCAGTAATGGGCTCTCTTTCTGGATGGACGATGTCCTTCTGGAGGAAACAGACGAATTGCGCGACTACTTCGATGGGTCGGACATCTCCGCAGATTATCTGTGGCAGGGCACCTCAAACATGTCGAAGAGTCTCTATTTCCCCGGAAGGGCAAGGCACGCGCAACGACTTACTGAAATTCTCCGGGACAATGTGCCGTGGGGAACAACATTCGATCTCGTCTTCTCCTAGGAATCCCGGAGTGTCAATGGACAAGGTAAGCATTGTCAACCTACTGGTCGGCGCCGTCCTTCCGCTGCTCGTGGCCTTCGTCTCGAAGGAGACCTGGGCCGGCTGGGTCAAGGGCCTACTGCTCGCGGCGCTCTCCGCAGCCGGCGGTCTGGGGGCGGAGTACGTCTCCAACCCGGACGCCTTCAGTCTGAACGTCGCCGGCTGGAGCGCTGCCTCCGCCTTCGTCCTCGGTGTCGCCGCCCACTACGGCATCTACAAGGGCACGACCGTCCAGGAGCTGCTCGCCAAGGCCCTGTACAAGGCTCCGGCCCCGGCAGGCATGTCCGGCTGATTGTGCGGCATTCGAGGCTCGGCCCGTCCCTGTGGGGACGGGCCTTCGTTTTGTTGGTCAACTTGTTGCACAACTTGTACGTTAAGATGTTCCACAAGTCATGATCTCTGGCGCGTCCCGTCAGGACGACGCGGCGTGCCCGTACAAGGAGCACATTTGGCCATCCACATCGCAGTCGCCGGGGCCGGTCTGGTCGACAAGAGCACCGTCACGGAACTCCTCGACGACTGGCTCGGCATCGACGCCAACGGCAAGCCCACCACCGACGAAGAGGTCCTCCTCGTCCTCCCGGCCGCCGCGGAACACGTCACCCCCGCCATCAAGGCCGTCTACAACTGGTCTGGTGAAGTCGACCCCGAGATCCCATACACCGCGGTCGTGGGCCAGACCCTCGACAAGGCGTCCAAGGTCATTCGCGACAACGCTGAATCGGCAGTCGCCGCACGGGACGAGGAGCTCTACACCGTCCTCGGGCGCACGCTCGCCGAGCGCTTCACCGGCGACCGTTACCTGCTCGTGGCTGGCGACGAGGGCGACGACGAACTGCGGGACCTGGTCGAGTACGCCCACGAAGAGGACATCACCGTCCTCGACCTGCGCGACGCCCTGAAGCAGATCAACCCGCCCGAGCCCGAGGCGGCCGACGAAGACGGGGGCGCCGAGGAAGAGCCCGAGTCCGACGAGGAGCCGTGCAAGGGTGGCACTCAGACCCTCGTCCCGCTCCCCGAGCAGCCGCCGGCCGACGAGCCGGAGGGGACGCTGGAGGACGAGGTCGCCGCCGCCCACCGCGAGACCGTCACCATCGAGCGCCACGAGCGACCGAACGAGGACGTGATCGAAGTCCTGGAAGCGGTCGTCAGGCACCTGCGACTCGTCGACGAGTCGAACGCGGCTGCCAACCTCGCCGAGATCCGCTACCGCCCCATCACTGCGCTGGCCATGAAGGGTCTGGACAAGGCCAAGGAGCGCGCCGTGCAGGCGGCCGAGCCCGTCAATGTGGCCGAGGCAGAGGAGCAGCCGGCGAAGCGGGGCACCGGCAGGGTCCGCAAGGAGTGGCTCAACCCCAAGACGGAGAAGTGGGAGCCCCTGCGAGGCCGGCCGCGCAAGGGAGTCGAAATCCGCGAGGTCGCTGCCTGACACAGCACACCAGCGGGGCGGTCACAAGCCGCCCCGCTTTCCCACGCCCCCGCTTCCCGAGGTGACCCTATGAGCCACGAGGACTTCCCCACCGGCACGCTCCAGGGCTGGGCCAACGCGCCCGTCAGCGTCCCGCGCGAAATCGCCACCGATCACCGCCTCACCACCGGAGCCCGAGGCCTGTACCTGTACCTGCTGACCCGCGAAGAGGGCGCCGAAATGACGCCAGCGGCCCTCGCCTCAGAACTGCCCGACAGCCTGCCGAAGATCAACGGCTGGTGGGTCGAGCTGCGCTCTGCCGGCCTCATCACCGCTGCGGGTGGCCAGTGACCGACGAACCCCAGGACCGCCTCCAGGCGCACGAGCTGTGGGTCCAGACCCCGCACGTCTTCATCCTCGACCACAGGATTTCCGACGCCGCCTTCCGGCTCGGCTGCCTCCTGGCCAAGTACGCCGGCCGCAACGGCTGCGCCTTCCCCAAGCAGAAGACCCTGGCCAAGGACCTCGGCTGGTCCCTGCGCACCGTCTCCCGCCGGGTCGCCGAACTGTGCGACAGCGGCTGGCTACGCTCCGAGCGGCGCTACCCCGGAGGCCCCTGCAACTACTACCTGGCCACGCCCGAGGAGATGGGTTACGCCAAATCTGGCGTAGGGGTCACGACAGAAGTGGCGCAACAAGAAGGAGATTCAAAGAATCTCCTTCCTTCGGAAGGGCCGCACGCTACGCGCACGGCGCCCCGGAGGGCCTCCCGGCGAGCCGAGGAGCAGCGGCGGGCGGCCGAGGAGGATGCCTACGACCCGGCCAAGGCCATGGGCCTGTGGGACGACGAGAAGGTCTCCCAGGAGGACGGCGAGCAGCCCCGTGGCGGCTGGGGAGCCGGCAGGCGTGAAACCGCCTCCAGTAGCCGCCGGCCGGGCCCTGACACCGGTCCTGGGCTGGCCCGGCACTGGCGGGAGACCGTCGGGGCGCAGCCGTGGGCGTTCGGCCTGGAGAGCAACGTCCGTGCCCTCGCCAGTCACTTCGTGAAGCTCAAGCAGGCCGGTCTGACGCCGGACGAGCTGCGGGAAATGAGCGCGCTGTACGCGACCACGGAGGGCCTTCGGAACCCCCGCGCGCTCGCATGGCAGGACTTCATTGGCAAGCGGGCGCTGCTGATCGATGCGGTCCGCAAGGGGCGCGAAGCGAAGGCGGCCAAGGAGCGCCCGGACGAGGTCTACGACGGCTGGGAGGGGCCCGAGCAGGTCCAGCCGGCTACCGACTGGACCTGGTGACTCTCAACTTGTTGCTTAAGTTGTTCCACAACTTGTGGTTCAATGAGGTCTCCGAGCGATCAAGGAGGGGACCGTGCAGACCGCCGAGGCACAGACCAGGGACGAGAGCCTGGTCTGGCGCACCGCCCGCATCCCGGTGAAGCACTGGGGCCGCGGCATCGAGGACATCGATCAGATGCACCCCGAAGTTCAGCGGACCGTTGAGCACTTCATTGCCACCTGGCGCCAGCGCTACGTCCCGCTGGACGCGACGATGGCCCAGCTCCCCGAGGACCGCAGCCTCGTCGGCAAGGGCCTGCTGCTCTTCGGCAACGCCGGCACGGGCAAGACGACGACAGCGTCTGCCGTCGCGACCACCATTCGGCGCCGGTTCGGAGCGGTCGTCTTCTTCGTCCCCTTCGCCGACTACGTTCAGGCCCTGATCGACCACCGCAACTGGCGGGACCTCTACCAGGCCACGGGAGACGAGTTCGCCCGCGAGAAGTTCATGGCACTCCAGAAGCTCCTGGACAAGGTGCTGACCTGCCCCCTGGTCGTCCTGGACGACATGGGCAAGGAGCACCACACCAGCTCCGGATTCGCCGCAGACGTCTTCGACGCCCTCATCCGCGGCCGACACCGCAACGGCCGCCCAACCATCCTGACCAGCAACAACAAGCCGGGGGACTGGGACAAGACCTACAACCTCTCCATGCAGTCTTTCCTCACGGAAGCCTGCGAGGTCGTCCCCATGGCCGGGAGGGACCACCGCCGTGGCGCATAAGCACGTCGTCATGTTCAGCAGCGGAGCTGGCTCCTGGGCAGCGGCGCGGCGCGTAGTCGAGCAGCACGGGAACGAGAACCTCTACCTCGTCTTCTCCGACGTCAAGGGAGACAACCCCAGCCCCCACGCCGGCGAGGACAAGGACAACTACCGCTTCCTACGCCAGGCGGCCTGGGACCTCGGCGGCCAACTGGTGTGGCTGAACGAGGGACGCGACATCTGGCAGGTCTTCCGGGACGACCGCTTCCTGGGCAACACCCGACTCGCCAACTGCTCCAAGTTCCTCAAGCAGAGACCGGCGCGCGAGTGGCTGGAGTCCAACTGCGACCCGACAGAGACGACCGTCTACGTCGGCATCGACTGGAGCGAGGCACATCGCCTGCCGGCCATCGAACGGTCCTACCAGCCCTACAAAGCCGTCGCCCCGCTCTGCGAGCCGCCCTACCTCGACAAGGAAGAGATTCTGGAGCAGCTCCGGGAGCGCGGTATCAAGCCGCCCCGCCTCTACGACATGGCCTTCGCCCACGCCAACTGCGGCGGCTTCTGCGTTCGTTCAGGCCATGCCCAGTTCAAGAACCTGCTGAAGGTCATGCCCGAGCGCTACGCCTACCACGAGCAGCAGGAGCATGACCTACGCAACTACCTCGGCAAGGACGTCGCCATCCTCCGGGACCGACGTGGCGGGACCACCAAGCCCATGACGCTGAGGGACTTCCGCGAGCGCGTCGAGTCCGAGCAGATCAACGTCGACCCGTACGACATCG
Source organism: Streptomyces sp. NPDC045431 (assembly GCF_040646655.1). NCBI lineage: Bacteria > Bacillati > Actinomycetota > Actinomycetes > Kitasatosporales > Streptomycetaceae > Streptomyces > Streptomyces sp. NPDC045431. Next base: position 679,765 of record NZ_JBEZAQ010000002.1, on the reverse strand, counting down.
GCGGCTGCGGCTGCTTCGTCGAGGAAGAGAACGCCGCGTGACCCACGCCTGCACCTACGAGCACAGCTTCGAACTGCCGGCCTGGCTGCCGCGCCACCAGATCCGACGCATCGAGCGCTCCGGCCTCACGGTGATCCTCGCCCAGATGCGCGCGGACGGCGTCGAGCCCGACTGGAGCACCTTCCGCCTCCACGTCGAGTGGCCCCGGCGCACCGGCAAGACCGTCCTGATCAACACCATCATCGCGGCCCTGAAGGGGGGAAACGAGTGACGACGACCCTGTCGCACGAGCACAAGCTGCTCTGCAAGGTCATCCAGACCGGGGACATCTCGACGGTTCTCAACGCCAAGATCAAGCCGAGGCACATCACCAACGGCGAGATCCGGCGGGTGTTCGAGGACATGATCGCCTACAACGCCGAGTACGGCGTGGCGCCCACCCTCGACGCCGTCCGCGCCGACCACCCGACCTTCGAGGTCGCCCAGGTCGACGAGCCACTCGACTACCTCATCGACCGCATCCGCGACCGGCGTCGCACCGCGCTGACCGAGCGGGGCTTGAACGCGGCCGTCGAAGCGCTGGTCTCCCAGGGCGACACCGACCACGCCCTCGACATCGTCCGCGCCCTCATCAGCAAGGTCGCCGAAGACACCCCGGTCGGCCAGGACTTCAACTGGGCCCGCACGGTCGACGACCGACTCGCCACCTACCGCTCCTACGCTGAGCGGGAGGAAGGCGAGCTGATAGGCCTTCCGACCGGCTTCCCCTCGCTCGACAAGCTCACGCTCGGCCTCCAGGCAGGCCAGATGGTCACCCTCACCGGTCTGGAGAAGTCCAACAAGACGACGACCCTTCTGGCCATCACCCGTGCCATGCACGCCGTCGGAGCACGCCCGCTGCTCTTCTCCTTCGAGATGTCCGCCATGGAGATCTCCGAGCGCCTGGACGCCTTCCTCGCCGGCATCAGCCAGCGCAAGCTCCGAGCCGGCGAACTCAACGAGCTGGAGTGGAAGCGGCTGGAGAAGGCCATGCGGAAGCTCGACGGGATGGGCGACTACATCATTGCCGAGGACCCTTCCGCCCGGATGACCCTCGACAACGTCCAGGCCAAGATCGACGAGTACAAGCCCGACGCGGTCATCATCGACGGTGCCTATTTCTTCGTCGACTCGATCTCCGGCGAGCAGCAGACCCCGCTGGCCATGACCAACATCAGCCGCGGCATCAAGCGCATGGCGGCCCGCAATGGCCTCCCCTTCGTCGTCACCACCCAGGCCCTGCGTAGCAAGCTGGGCTCCAACGGCCTGAACTCCGGGTCCATGGGCTACACCTCGGCCTTCGCCCAGGACGCCACCCTTGCACTCGGTGTCGAGCAGACCGACGACCCGATGTTCTACAAGCTCAAGGTCCTGGCCGGCCGCAACGTTCCCAAGGACGAGTGGTTCGTGAAGCTCGACTGGGAGTCCGGCTCCCTGATCGAGCAGGACGGCGACCCCTTCGGAGAGGAGGTGGAAGACGATGTCCCGGCGTACGCGGGCTGGTAACGAGGACCTCTTCGACGCCCCCATCCCCGGCGACGTCCTCTCGGCGCTCGGGAAGCTGGGCATCGAGATCGTGGGGGAAGACTCGGAGAACTGGCGCATCCCCTGCCCGGCACACTTGCGCCGGAAGGGAAGAGAAGACCGGAACCCTTCCTGCTACGTACACAAGGACACCGGACTCTTCTTCTGCTTCTCCTGCGACTTCCGGGGCCCCTTCGTCCGCATCGCCGAGGAGGTCCGCGGGGAGGGCGCCGACGACGCGGCACAGTGGGTGAGCGAGCAAGGCGTCATCGACCGTGCCGTGCGCCTGCTGGCAGGCGAGACGTACGCCAGGAAGCGGGAGACGGAAGAGGTCACCGAGTCGCACCTGGCGCTCTTCACCGAGCCGCCGGCCAAGGCCCTCGCTTCCAAGGGCATCACCGCCGAAGCAGCGCGCCGCTTCGAGATCCTGTGGGACCCCAAGCGGAAGTACTGGATCTTCCCCGTCCGTGACGAGCACGGAAGGCTTCTGGGGTGGCAGGAGAAGGGGAAGGGCCACTTCCTGAACCACCCTGAGGGCATGCAGAAGGGCGACTCGCTCTTCGGCCTCCAGGCCCTCGAAGGGGAGGAAGGCGTCCTCGTCGAGTCGCCCATCGACACCGCCGTCCTGTGGACGGCCGGCATAGCCGGCGGCCTCGCCTCCTACGGCGCCATCCTCACGCCGAAGCAGTTCCGCATCCTCGGCGGTCGGCTCAGCCGACTGGTCGACGCTCACGACAACGACCACGACGGCAAGCGCGAGCGCAGGAAGGTGTTCGACCACTTCCACGGCACCGGACTGCTCGTGCGCTACTTCGACTACGGCGACCTGTCCGTGAAGGACCCCGGCGAGATGACGCCCGAGCAGAATCGGGCCGCGTACGAGAGCGCCTACCACCCCATGATGCGCCGCCTGTCGGCCTTCGGGAGGCGCTGATGTTCACCGGAGTGCTGCATCCCTACCAGGCCGACGACGTCGACCGCATCGTCGAGCGCGGCTCCATGCTCGCCGCGTACGGGATGGGAACCGGCAAGACCGTCATGGCCATCGCCGCGGCCGAGATGCTCATGGACAGCGACAAGCACATCACCTGCATGGTCGTCGTGCCGGCCGCGCTCAAGTGGCAGTGGGCTGAGCGCATCGCCCAGTTCACCGACGTCGACACCAAGCAGAGGAAGGTCGGCAAGGCGCACATCGTTGTGCCGGCCGACCACCACTGCACGGTCATCGACGGGACACCGGAACAGAAGCGGAAGCAGTTCGCCTTCATCCGCGAGCACCAGCCGGACTACATCGTTACCGCCTACGAGAACCTCGTCCACGACTGGACGGAGGTGCGGAAGATCAAGCCCGGCATCGTCGTCGCCGACGAGGCCTCCCTGATCAAGACCTTCAACGCCGAGCGCACCCGGAAGATCAAGCGGATCAAGTCCGGCCACCGCATCGGCCTGACCGGAACGGTGATGGACAACGGCAGCCCGGAGGAGCTGTTCTCCATCTTCCAGTGGGTCGATCCGGAAGTCCTGGGGCCGTGGGAATACTTCGACCCCGCATTCATCGTCCGCAGCAAGGGGAAGGGAAGGACCGGCTTCCCTGTCGCCTACAAGAACCTTCCCCTTCTGCACCAGAAGGTCGCCACGGCGATGGTCCGCAAGACGCGAGAGGACCCTGAGGTCGCGAAGTACATGCCGCAGGTCGAGCGCAGCAGCCGGCTCATCGACCTCGACCGGGACACCGCCAGGGTCTACCGCCGCATCGCCAAGGACACCCTGTTCGAGATGTCCAAGGCGGCGGGCCACGGCTCCGGCAGCATCGACCTGGCCGCGCTCTACTCGGGCAAGGCCAAGCCGACCGAGGACACCGCCCAGGGGCGCGTGATGGGACGGCTCCTGGCCCTCCACATGCTGGTGAACCACCCCGGTCTCATCCGCGACAGCGCCGAGCGCTACCTGGCCGGCAAGGGCGGCAGCAGGTACTGCCTGTCGCTGGTGGAATCCGGGGCCCTCGACGGCCTAGACCACTCGCCCAAGCTGGAGGAACTCACCCGTCTTCTGCGGAAGGAATTGATGCGGGACCCGGAGCTGAAGATCGTGGTCTTCTCGTTCTTCAAGGGCATGCTCAAGTTGGTCGCCGAGGCAATGCCGCAGTACCGGTCGGTGGCCTTCACCGGCGACCACAGCGCACTCAAGAAGGCGGAAGCCAAGGCGCTCTTCTCCTACGAGAAGGATGTCCGGCTCTTCCTGGCGTCCGGTGCCGGTGGGTACGGGCTCGACCTACCGGAAGCCCGCATTCTCATCAACTACGACCAGAGGGACAGCGCGGGCGCCCAGGACCAGCAGGACACGCGCCACGTGCGAGCCTCCAGCCAGCACGACACCGTCCAGATCATCGACTTCATGGCGGCTGGCACCGTCGAAGAGCGACGCAGCCAGCGTCGCCAGTTCAAGACCAGGACCACCTCCGCCATCCTCGACGGCCGCGGGGCCGACGCCGACGGCCGGGTGGTCAACGACGTGGAGAGCCTCAGGGGGAACCTGGAGCGCTCCCTGCGTCAGCTCTCGTCGGCTGCCTGAGCGTCCAGGGCAGCCTGAGCCCGCTGGTACCACTCGGCCGGCACCAGGACAGCCACTTGCTTCCCGTGCCGCGTGATGACCGTGATCTGGTCATCCTCCACCGCGGCGTCGATGTGGTCTCGCAGCCTGTCGCGCGCCTGCTGCACACCAACGGTCTCGATCTTCGCCATGTCGGTAGCGTACCGGCCTGGCAGTTCTGTAAGGTCTGTAAGGTCTGGCAGTTGATCAGCCTCGCAGACGCACGTACACCAAAACGAAAGACGGCCCTGGGCGTGCACCCAGAGCCGTCGGACAGGAGCCGTGACTCCCATGAGAAACCCTATCCGCAAGCGGCAGGCCAAGGCCTCGATCGACCACAACGCCCGTATCCCTGGCGAGCGCTTCACTATCTGGTTCGTCATGACCGGTGCCGTCGCCGCCATCCTCCTCGCCTTCGGCTTCGACTTCGGCAACGTCTGGGCGCTCGCGGCACGGCTCGGTGTGCCGGCCGAGGTCCAGCCGCTGACCGCGCCGGCCGTGACCATCAGCTACCTCGCCCTCATGGTTGGCCAGCAGTACCTCGCCCTGCGTGGCTGGACGAACGTCGAACTGCGCAAGCCCCGCCTGTGGCTGCTGCTTATCGGCATCATGACCTACGCCCTCAACTGCGGAGACGCCTTCATGCGTGAGGCCTACGGGGAGGCCGCCTTCGACGCCGTCATGCCGACCCTGTTGCTGATGTGGGGCGAACTGGCCCCCTGGCTGATGCGCCAGGTGAACACCGCCCGCGAGCGTGCCGCCGAGGCCGCCGAGGCCGCCGAGGCCGCCGAGCCGGCGATCGTCGAGGACGGCCGTCTCGACGGCATCGAGCGCGTCGTGGAGGAGCTGCTCGCGGAACTCATGGCCCAGGACGTGGAGCAGGAGGCCCGTGTCAGCAAGCCGCGAGGTCGGCGGGAGTCCAAGCTGCGCCCTACCGCGCGCGAGTTCATCTGGAAGTGGCTGGACGACGGGAAGATCTACGGCGACCACCCGGCTGCCGCCTGGCACAAGGAGTTGGTGGCCGCGATGGGTGAGGGCGAGGCGCCCACGATCGAGCGCTGCCGGCAGATCATGCGGGGCGAGTTCCCGAAGATCAAGGAGAAGTGGGAGGCGGCGCAGAAGGCCAAGCTGGAGGCGGACGAGCGGATTGAGGAGATCGAGGAGTCACTGAGCGCCTGACTCGCACGGAGCCCCGGTGGGCGAACGAGCCACCGGGGCTCTCTGCTGCCCAACAACAAGACGGACAACTTGTTCTTCAACTTGTTCCACAAGGGTGTTAGTCTGTGATCAGTCGCCAGGGCGAGCCTCCGAACAGCGGCGGTCCGCGTTACCGCGCAGTCAGCCGCCCTGGCGACTGTTCCCTACACGTACTTGAGGAGACTGGCGTGGATTTCTCTGACGCCCCGGCAGAGTCGGTTCTGACCGCGAACACGCCGGAATCCGCATTCGGACGCAAGGCCGCCCAGTGGGCCCTGATCAAGCACCGCGTCGACACCCAGACCACGCTGCTCAACAAGCTCCGTGACGAGATGGCCGTGGACCTGCGCGAGGTCGGGATCCAGGACGAGAAGGGCAGCTACATCATTGAGCTGCCGCGCCCCCTGCGGGTCGGCGAGAAGTCCTTCAAGGGCATGAAGCTAGAGCGGTACACCAGCCAAGGCCTGGACGAGGACGAAGCCGAGGACATCGCCCGCGTCCTCGACAACGAGGCAACCGCCAACGGTGCCGACGCCGTCGTCTACGAGCGGCTCTTCCCCATGGTCCGCCAGTTCGACCCCCAGGAGGCATACGTCCTCTACCAGGAGGGTCTCCTGACGGACGAGCACATGGAGCGCATCTTCCCCGAGAAGGAAGGCTTTCGGTTCAAGCGGGTGGACGCATGAGGGACTGGGACAGCGAGTTCGCCACGATCGCCGGCCCTCCACCGACGCAGTTCTACCCCGGCTCCACCCGCCGCATCTCGCGCCGACCGGTGCGGACACAGACCGACGTCCCGGCCGTCCACCAGGACACCTACGTCGATCAGGACCGCTGGGACGCCAAGCCCCAGGTCAAGCCCTTCGCCGGCGGCTACCGCGAGTTCTTCGGGATCGGAGACCTCGCCAAGGCCCTGCACCGCGACGCCGTGACGATGCGCAAGTGGGAGGCGAACGGAGTCATCCCCAAGGCCACCTACCTCATCAGCGGCAAGACCGCGAACGGCAACCGCCGCCTCTACACCCGCGAGCAGATCGAAATCATCGTCCGCATCGCGCACGAGGAGGGTCTGTTCGACGGCGACCCCCGCGGCATCCGCATTACCGACACGAACTTCACCCAGCGGGTCAAGGACGCATTCGAGCAGATCAGGCAGAAGGAGACGGCGGCGTGAAGCCGGTTCTGGAGTACGAGAAGACGGTCACCGAACGCTTCAACCTCGGCTCCTACGAGCACATCGAGGTAACCGCCCGGGTCAAGTCCAACGATCCGCGGGTCCTGGACGACGCCATCGACGAACTGCTCGCACGCGAACGGCAGATGGCCGCCGACCTCACCACCGAGGACAACTCCTTCGCGCACGTCCACCCCGCCATCACCGACGACGAGGACTGATATGGCCCGAGGCACCATCGACGACATCTTCGACGAGGAGGAAACCACCTCCCGCCGGCCCGGACGTAGCCGGCGCAGCGCGCTCGACGAGGACGACGCCCCGAAGACGCGACGCGGCCGAAAGGCTCAGGGCCGTGACGTGTTCGACGAGGATGACGACACCCTCCGCAGGGGCAAGGAGCGCACCAATACCGCGCGCAAGCAGGGCGCCGCGTCGGGCTGGGACGCCTTCGACGAGGTCGCCGGCAGCGGTGGCCAGGACTTCGAGGCCAAGAACGAGATGCGCCTGGAGATCACCAAGGATCCCCAACTCATCCGACTCATGCAGCCCGAGCCGTTCGACTCCTACGAGTACCACTACGTCCGCGAGATCACCTCCGGCAAGCGTTCCTTCCGAGGGCTCGCGCCAGCCGAGGACTGCCCGCTCTGCGACGACCTCGACCACTACGGCCGCAAGGTCGCCGCCTTCAACGTGGCCGTGTGGGACGAGGACGACGAGAAGTGGGTCCACAAGGTGTGGGAGGTTGGCATCCGCGCCGCCCGCACCCTCCAGGCCATCGCCAAGGACCCCAAGAAGGTCGGCAAGGAGCACGTCGGCGACCTCACCTCGCCGCAGCTCTACATCGCCGTCCACAAGACCGGCAAGGGCACCAAGACCGAGTACCACGTCGAGGCAGTCAAGGCCCGCGATGTCGAGTCCGACTGGGACGCCGACGAGCTGACCGACGAGGACTACGAGCGACTGTCCAAGTCCCTCTACTCCGACGCCTGGGAGCGACGCTGCACCCGCGCCGAACTGGAGGCCGCCGTACAGAAGGTCCTCAATGGCGTGGACGACGACGAGGACGACGACTAGACCACCCGACCGGCCGCTCCCCACCTGTACCCCTCTCCTCCGGGTGGGGAGCGGCCACCCTCTCGCGAAGGAAACGCATGCCGATCCTCGGCCTGTGCGCGGGATTCGGCGGCCTGGAAATCGCAGTAGAGGAACTCACAGGCGAGCCCGTTGCCTACGTGGCAGAGGTCGACCGCTACGCCACCCAGATCCTCGCGCACCACCACCCAGACATCCCCAACCTCGGGGACATCACCTCCATCGACTGGACCGAACTCGTCGGCCAGATCGACATCGTCTGCGCGGGCTTCCCGTGCCAGGACATCTCCAACGCAGGTCACAGGAAGGGCATCGATGGCGAGAAGTCGGGCGTCTGGCGAAACGTCGCCGAAGCCGTTCGCACACTTCGACCACGCCTCGTCTTCCTGGAGAACGTCAGCGCCATCGCCCGACGAGGACTCGACCGAGTACTCGGGGACCTGGCCGCGATCGGGTACGACGCGCGGTGGATGTGCTTTCGAGCTTCCGAAGTTGGAGCAGCCCACCACCGCGACCGATGGTTCTGCGTCGCCTTCCCTTCTGCCGACGCCCCTGGCGCGGGACTGGAAGGCGGGCACGGGCAGTCGGCACGGGAGGATGAGCCGACCGCTCAGCGAGGTGGCCCTGCTTCTGCCGGCCGAGCCCCTTCCGCCGAAGATGCTTCCGACACCAACCGCCTCCAACCCCAACGATGGGGAGTCCTTGGCCTCGTGGGAGGCACGCCGACAGCGGAACCTGGCCAAGGGGATCAACGGCAACGGCCAGGGGATCCCGCTGGGCATGGCGGTGAAACTTCTGCCGACCCCGAGGGCCAGCGACGGTCCCAAGGGTGGACCGAATCAGCGAGACAGCAGCGGCAACTACACCTCGTTGCCGGGAGCGGTGACGCATCTGCTGCCGACTCCGACCGCTTCGGACGGCAAGGGCGGCGCCGGACACGCCCCCAACTCGACTGGGTCGATGAACCTGAGGACGGTCGTCACTCACCTGCCGAGTGGTGGGGAGAGTACTGGCCGGCCATCCACCGCTGGGAATCCATCATCGGCGTCCCAGCGCCGTACCCGACCGAGATTGGGCCCCGAGGCGGACGCCGCCTGACCGCAGCCTTCGCCGAGTGGCTGATGGGCGTCCCCGGCCGCGTCACCACCGTTCCGGATCTCAGCCGCTCTCAGCAGCTCCACAAGATCGGCAACGGCGTCGTCCCGCTCCAGGCCTATACCGCCTACCGCCTCATCCTCCTTGAGCTTCTGCTCAACGAACGACTCCAAGTCGCAGCTTGATACGGAAGGACCACGAGACGTGCGCGACGTCATCCTGACGATGGCAGACCTCGACGAGGCTGTCGCGTACTTCTCGCGGTACGACGAGTTCGTCATCGACATCGAAACCGTCGGCGACCACCGCGGCGTCCCGGTCGCCAACGAGATCCTGTGGATCGCACTCGCCACCTACGGCCGCGCGGTCGTCATCCCGATGGGCCACCCCAACGGCGACCGCCTGATCAGCAAGGCGACCTGGCGCAAGAACAAGCAGACAGGGGAGCGGGAGACAGTCCCCGCAGTGTGGAGCGCCCCGCCCAAGCAACTCCGCCCGAGCCAGGTATTCAAGGCCCTGGAGCCGCTGCTCTTCTCCAGCCGGCGAAAGGTCGCCCACAGCGCGACGTTCGACCTCGGCAGCCTCGCCAAGTACTACGGCGGCCGGGTGCCGCCCAAGCCCTACGGCTGCACCCTGGTCGGTTCCTGGCTGCTCGACGAAAACCGCCTCAACGGCCTGAAGAGCCTGGTCGAGAAGCGCTACAAGCACAAGTACGACACCGAGAACGTCGGCAAGGCCGTAGAGAAGTACGGCTTCGGCACAGTGGCCCGCTACGCCTACCTCGACGCCAAGTACACCTGGTTGTTGTGGAGGGCGATGTGCGGCGACCTGGTCGAGCAGGACCTCTCCCGCATCATGGCGCTCGAACTCGGCGTCACCGAAGTCCTGCTCGACATGCACCCCACAGGGGCCTGCATCGACGAGGACCGGCTCCTGGAGCTGGAACACGAACTCGTCATCGCCCTGGAAGAGATTAAGACCCGGCTCTTCCGGGCCGCCGGCAAGGTCTTCAATGTCGGCAGCCCCCAGCAGCGACAGGACATCCTCTTCCAGCCCAAGTCTCAGGGCGGCCAAGGGCTGAAGCCCATCAAGCTCACCGACGGCGGGAAGAGCAAGAAGCGCAACGGCGAGAAGATCGGCTTCCGCGACTGGAGCACCGACGCCGAGACCTTGGAGGCCTATCCGGAGAACGAGGTCTGCCGGATCCTCCTGGAGTACGCCGAGGTCGACAAGCTGTTGTCGACGTACGTCTATGGCTACCTCGGCAGGGCGGACCAGCCACGGAGGATCTTCAACGGCCGAATCCACCCCATCTTCAAGCAGTACGGCGCCCGAACCGGCCGATTCTCCTGCTCGGCACCGAACCTCCAGAACGTGCCTCGGCCTGGCACACCACTCGGCACCAAGATCCGCAGCCTGTTCATCGCGCCCAAGGGGCACAAGCTCCTGGTTGCCGACTGGGGCCAGATCGAGCTACGCGTCCTCGCCCATTACCTCGGCCGCGGTGCGCTCTACGAGGGCTTCCTGGCCGGGGTGGACGCCCATACGGCCACCGCAGCCCTCGTGTTCGGGGTCTCCTGGGACGATGTCACCAAGGAGATGAGACAGGTCGCCAAGGGCCTCAACTTCGCGATCGTGTACGGCGCGGGACCCGAGACCGTTGCGGCCATGGCCGGCATCACGGTGCGCGAAGCCGAGCGCATCATGGGCGTTCACGAGGAGCAGTTCCCCGAGATCTACGAGTTCAAGCGGTCGGTCGTCAGCACCGTCCGCAAGCGTGAGACGCACGACCTCACCACGCTGCTCGGCCGCAAGCGCCGGCTTCCGGAGATCGTCTCCAAGCTGGGATGGCTCCGCTCCAAGGGCGAGCGCCGTGCGGTCAACAGCCTCATCCAGGGCTCCTCGGCCGACCTGATCAAGCTCGCCATGATCCGCCTGCACAAGGCCATCAAGGAGAGTGGCCATGCCGGCATCAAGCTCTCCCTCACGGTCCACGACGAGTTGGTCGTCATCTGCCCGGACGACCTGGTCGACGTCGGCTCCAAGATCCTCCAGGAGGCGATGATCGGCGAGGGAATCCAGCACCTCATCAAAGTCCCCCTCACCGCCGACGTGGTCGTCTGCGACCGCTGGTCCGACGCCAAGGATTGAGTAATGAGAGTAATTCCTTTCGAGGTCCTCAAGGCCGAACTGGCTCAGGACCTCAATGCTGGCCGAGCCGAGAACGACCTGTTCGTTAAGGTCGGCCAAGTCGGGCGCAGCAGCGATGTGCTCGAAATGGAGCAGCTCGAATCCGCTGAGCGGCTGGCGGCCGTTGAGCCCCTGGTGCCGCTGCTGGCGGTCTACGGAGCGCTCACCACCGACGTCCTTTTCGGAGGTATTCTGGACACCTCTGATTTGGAAGACGACCCGGCTGAGCATTCGGCGTTCCGCACGGACTACCAGGCAATCCTGACCGCCTCCGTCATCGCGGTGATGGCCAATCTCATGGACAAGGGACTCATCCAAAGCGGAGTGGTGTAGTGAGCAACTTCTGGAACAAGCACCTCGGCACCCCTGCGGCCCTGGCCTACCAGCCCCCCGCGCCTATGTACCAGCCGCCGGCACCCCAATACCAGCAGCCGGCTCCCCAGTATCCGCAGCAGTACCAGCAGCCCGCCCCGCCGCCCCGTCAAGCCGCACACGCCAGAGACGCCGAAATGTGCCCGGAGTGCGGCGGCAGTAACTACTTCGCTGCCCCGACAGAGCCCCGCGCCGGCAAGCGCTGCTACGAATGCGGATTCCCCAAGCTCCACAGCACCTCCGGGATCTCGGTCAAGTCGGAGGGCAAGGCGACCCCCGCGCGACAGACGGCGGCAAACAAAAGTGGCGGCTTCTCGATGACAGTCGTCGGCCGCATCGGATAACCGGAGAGTATGTGAGCACCATCCTGACCCCGGACGGCACCCTCCAGGACCCGTACCGGAACTACATCGCGCTGTCCCGATACGCGCGCTACCTGGAAGCCGACGAACGCCGGGAAACTTGGGCGGAGACCGTCGACCGCTACTTCACGTTCGTGACCCAGCACCTGGCGGAGAAGTTCGACTACCGCCCGGACAAGGACCTGCTCTACGCGATGCGGCACGCGGTCCTCCAGCATGACGTGATGCCGAGCATGCGCGCCGTCATGACGGCCGGCAAGGCGCTGGAACTGTCCAACATCGCCGGCTTCAACTGCTCCTACCTCCCCCTGCTCGACATACGGGCCTTCTCCGAATTGCTCTACATCCTGATGAACGGCACCGGGGTCGGTTACTCAGTGGAGCGCCATTACGTCGACCAACTCCCGCCCGTCCCCGCCGAGATCACCGCGGACCCCACCGGCCAGGTGATCGTCGTGGAGGACTCCAAGCTCGGCTGGGCCACCGCGTTCGACGAGCTGCTTCGCTCGGTCTGGCTCGACGGACACGTGCGCATCGTCGACTACTCCAAGATCCGGCCGGCCGGCGCCCGTCTGCGTACCTTCGGCGGCCGGGCCAGCGGCCCCGAACCGCTGAAGGACCTGTTCAACTTCGCCATCAAGATGATGCACCGGGCTGCCGGCCGTCGGCTGAAGCCGATCGAGGCGCACGACCTAGCCTGCAAGATCGCCTCCGTCATCGTGGTGGGCGGTGTGCGCCGCTCGGCGATGATCAGCCTGAGCGACCTGGACGACGCCGAGATGGCCGCCGCCAAGTCGGGGGAGTGGTGGAAGGAACACCACCACCGCGCTCTGGCGAACAACAGCGCCGTCTACTACGACGGCATGGACCGCGAGGCGTTCGACGTCGAGTGGGCCAACCTGGTGGGCTCCGGATCCGGCGAGCGCGGCATCTTCCACCGCGGCGCCGCTCAGCGCCAGGCAGCCAAGTACGGACGACGTGACGCAAATGTTGTGTATGGGACAAATCCGTGCAGCGAGATCATTTTGCGTCCGTTCAGTTTCTGTAACCTCTCCGAGGTGGTGGTCCGCGAGGACGACACGGAGGAGACGCTGGCCCGCAAGGTCGAGCTGGCCACGATCCTGGGGACCTGGCAGAGCACCCTGACCGACTACCCCTTCCTCCGACAGGAGTGGCGCGAGAACGCCGAGCGTGAGCGCCTGTTGGGTGTCTCTCTGACCGGGTTCTTCGGCTCCGACCTGCTCGTCACCCAGCCGGCTGAGCAGCGCAACGACCTGCTCGACTCCCTGCGGGAACTGGCGACCGCAGTCAACGCCGTCTACGCCGACGAGTTGGGCATCAACCGCTCGCACGCCATCACCTGCGTCAAGCCCTCCGGTACCGTCTCCCAGCTCACCGGGGTCTCCTCGGGCCTGCACACCTGGCACAGCGAGTACTACATCCGGCGCGTCAGGGCCGACAAGAAGGACCCGCTGTCCCAGCTCATGCAGACCTACGGCGTGCCGTGCGAGGACGACGTCATGTCCCCCTCGAACAACGTCTTCTCCTTCCCGATCAAGGCACCGGCCGGCGCGATCACCCGCGACCAGATCACCGCGGTCGACCACCTGAAGCTCTGGCTGGACGTCCAGCGGCACTGGTGCGACCACAAGCCCTCGGTGACTATCTCGGTGCGCAACGAGGAATGGGGCGAGGTGGGCGAGTGGGTGTGGGCCCACCTCGACGAGATCAGCGGCGTGTCCTTCCTGCCGCACAGCGACCACACGTACCAGCAGGCACCGTACGAGGAGTGCTCTCGGACGGCCTATGAGGAGCTGCTGTCCCGCATGCCGGCAGAGATCCACTGGGAGGACCTGCCGTTCTGGGAGACAGAGGACAGCACGACCGGGAGCCAGGAGCTGGCGTGCACGGCTGGCGCCTGCGAAGTCGTTGATTTGATCGCTGGCTGACGAGAACGAACAAGGGGCCGCCCACCGGGCGGCCCCTTGGTTACGCAGATACGGATTCCTCGTCCTGTCTTGCACCCTCGTGTCCGCGCCAGCGTCGCAGCGCGCCGCCGAGCATGGGCAACGTCAGTCCGGCGAAGAGGAAGATCACTGCTAGGCCGGAGAAGGTCGGACTCATCTTCTCCTCGACGGCCAGCGACCATGGGTGGCCGAGTGTGTAGAGCAGAACGTATGAGCCCTTGCTGATCGTGTACGCAACTCCGAGGGCGGCGGCGACGGACGACATGGCGAAGCCCCAGCCCGTCCAGGGCCGCGTTCCCCAGTTGCGCTGCGCGGTACGTCCGCACATGAACGCGAGCTCGGCGCATGTGATCAGGACGTACGAGAGGTATATGAGGAGGTAGGAAGCGATTCGCGGGTTGTCGACATGCTCGGTCGTGAACTCGACGTTGCGGCCGTTGGTCGCGAGGAAGAGCGGGACCATGATGCAGAGCCAGACGAGGGCGGCGAAGCTGCGCTGGATCAGTGCGGTGCGGAGATAGTCCTGACGATAGGCCAGGTCCACCATCGTGATCTGAAGGCTCGCGCACCAGAGGATCGCACAGAAATGGGCGATGAGCTTCCCGACGTTGGGCACACCCGTGACGTCCGTGGCGAGTGATTCCACGGCCGGGACCGCGAAGAACACGCCGAGCGTGCAGATGCCGAAGGCCGTCGCGATCGACCAGGTGAAGACTCTCGGCTGCCTGCGCGCCCTTCGAACGCACAGCGTGGTGACAAATAGACCTACAACGGTGCAAGCCCACCATATGGCGCTATACAACGGTTACCCTTCCAGTGCATCGGCCGCATATTGCGCAGCCTCGTCTACGCTACGACGTTTCGCCGGCTTGGACTGCATGCTGGTGTCCTCTGCGAACGTGATCGGACTTAGGCCAAGATCGTCACGTCGGCGCTGAAGGTCCGCAATCACGTTTTCCACCTCGGCTGTGGGCAGACCTGCGAGGAGACGAACGACGCGCCGGGCGGCTGGGTCCTCGAAGCCAGTTAGTGCGTCTAGGTCGTCGTAGCTCTCGTGAGGCAGCAGGTACGCCGGAGGGGCCTTCAGTACCTCGCTCAACGACAGGAGGGTCTCCGTCGTCGGGTTCGGCTTGGAGCCGTTGAGCATTCCGGAGATCAACGCGTGGGAGACGGACTTGACGTCCGGAGCCTGGTCGATGGCCGCAGACAAGGGTCGAGGCGTGAGTCGGTGGCGGTCCATCAGTCCCTTGAGCTTGGCGGCTACAGACATGCCGCTTCTCACCGGACGGGACTCGCTCGCCCTGATGTCGTTTCACCTGCTGTCCGATTCGTCGCCATAAGAGGGCCTTTTCTGGGGGGTGCAGAGCCTGTGAGTGGATCTACTGCCTACTTTAGTTGACAGCGATGTGTCAGGGAACGCATGCTCAGTGAGCGGACGTTGACTGCCGGGTGTGCACCGGTTGGTCCCTCTGTGTGCGAGAGGTGCGCCTTGCGGCGTCCGGGGGAGCGTGGAGCGTCATCGTGATGGCAGAGGGCTGGGGAGTCCGGATTCCTGCGTCGGGCGAGGAGATCGTTGATGAGATGCTGGCCGGCGACGTGCTGGCCCAGGCTGTCGAGGATGGCTGGGTGAAGTGCCATATTCACCTCGGTACGGGCGCGGTCGTCTACAGGCTCGCCACCAGCATCGCGGCAGCAGCATGACCGTATGACGCCAAGGCCCCCGACCAATCGGTCGGGGGCCTTTTTCGTTCCCGAACTCGTAATCGATCCGTGATCGTCATGAGCAACTCGACTCCCTGGCTGTGACCTGCATCGGCACCTAATCTCCTCTTGAACGACAAGTTGAGGAACAACTTGTAGAACAAGTGAGGGGTAGGCGTGGCGCCGACAGCGGAGGCACTAGCACTCATGGCCCAGCTCAACAAACGCTTCGGGCCCGAGACCATGATCATGGCCTCCCAGATGCGGCACGTACCGCCGATCGCCAGCGGCAACCTGCCGCTCGACATCATCCTGGGCGGGGGCTTCCCGGCGAACAAGTGGACCGAGATCATCGGCTACGAGAGCAGTGGCAAGACCACCGTCGTCCACAAGACCATCGCCCACCAGCAGGCCAAGAATCCCGAGTTCTCCACGCTGTGGATCGCGGCCGAGGACTACGACAAGGAGTGGGCCCAGCAGCTCGGCGTCGACACCGACCAGGTCGTCGTCGCTGAGATTCGGGCGATGGAAGAGGCGTACGAGGTCATGCTCGAATTCGCCGCCTCCCGCGCGGTCGACGCCATCGTCCTCGACTCCTACCCGGCCCTCATCCCCGCGGAAGAGGACGCCAAGGCCATGGACGAGCTGACCGTCTCGGTCGGCGCGAAGGTGACCAACAAGTTCTACCGCAAGGCCGGCAAGGCGACGAAGCGCAGCCACCTGAACGAAGAACGCTCGGTCATGGGCATCGTCATCAACCAGTGGCGCGAAAAGGTCGGAGCCTTCAGCCCCCAGGGAACGCCGAAGACCACCCCCGGCGGCCTCGGCAAGAACTTCGCCTACTGGACCCGCCTGGAGGTCTCCCGCGCCGAGTTCCTCGACGAGGCGACCCCAGGCAAGGGCAAGACCCGAGTCGGCCAGGCCATGAAGTTCAAGACCATCAAGCACAAGAGTGCCGGCCCTCAGAAGACTGCCGAGACCCACTTCTACTGGAGTGACGCCCCCTCCCGCGGTATCACCGCGGGCTCGTGGGACGCAGTACGCGACCTCATGACGTGGGGCGTCTACTACGACGTCATCCGGCGCCGAGGCCGCTACTTCGATTTCGCCGACCGTACCTGGGACACCAAGGACTCGATCATCGACTCCCTGCGCGGCGAACTCGACCTTCAGGACGACGTAGCCGCAGCGGTTCTGCACGCCGCCTTCGCCAACGACACCGAGGCGGTCGCCGCGTGACCGGCGCCCTGGCCGGCCTGGCGTTCGCCGAGGCCGTCTACATCGTCTTCGTCTCCTGGCGGGCCAGCCGCTTCCTCAAGCGGAAGTCCGACGAGATCGACCAGCTCCTGAGCATGATCCGGACGAGGGTCTCAGGTGACGAACCGAGGCCTTAAGCGATCCCAGAAGCAGGAGAAGAACCTCGCCGCGAAATACGACGGCAAGAGGAGCCCCGGCTCGGGAAACGGCTGGATCCACAAGAACGACGTCCGCAATGACGAATTCAGCTTCGAAGCCAAGACCACCGAGAAGAGCCAGTACACGCTCAAGCTCGACGACCTCAAGCTGGCTGAGCGCAACGCACTGCTTTCCGGGAGAGAAATGGTCTTCGTCATCGAGATGGGAGGGAGGAACTGGATGGTGCTCTCCCAGGAAACTTTCGACACCATCCTGGAGACCTAGTGGCCCTCTACTCCCGATGCTCGGCACCTGACTGGACCGGCGGCGACGAACCTGAATTCGAAGCCAAGTGCCGCAAATTCCAGACACCCTCCCGCGACAACGACCCATGGTTCGACGACATGCGGGAAGCAGCAGCCATCTGCAATGGCGACACCGACGGAAGTATCTGCCCGATGCGCCAGCGCTGCCTGAACTGGGCCATGAAGAACTGCGAGCGCTACGGCGTCTGGGGCGGAATGCTCCCCAACGACCGAGCCAAGCTCCGCAAGCAGTACAGGAACACGAAGAAACCGGAGATGTGGCCATGGCAGCCCCCAAGCGAAAGGCTCCCCGAGCCGTAAAGC
This sequence comes from Streptomyces sp. NPDC045431, assembly GCF_040646655.1. NCBI lineage: Bacteria > Bacillati > Actinomycetota > Actinomycetes > Kitasatosporales > Streptomycetaceae > Streptomyces > Streptomyces sp. NPDC045431. The sequence goes on along the minus strand of NZ_JBEZAQ010000002.1, from coordinate 662,436 downwards.
GCCGGGCACCGATACCCAGCTCCCTCTCCGACTTCCTCAGCGAGAAGCGCGGGGCTGGCGAAGAGAACTTCCTCGGCACCGTGCGCAAGCACATCGTCGAGAAGAACAAGGCCGACCACAGCCGCCGGCAGGACATCATCCACCCCTCGGAGATGGTCAAGGACGACTGGTGCCCCAAGGCCACGTTCCTGCGCATCACGACGGGCGTGCACCACAAGCAGAACTTCGGGTTCCAGTCGCTCAACATCTTCGACACCGGACACGAAAGCCACCGCAAGTGGCAGGGACGGGCCTGGGACATCGGCTGGCTGGAGGGCATGTTCAAGTGCCTCCACTGCTCGGTCACATGGTGGGACCGAAGCCCGCATAGGTGCCCCACGCCGGACTGCAAGAGCAAGGCCCTGGAGTACGCGGAAGTGCCGCTCTCGGCCGAAGACAGCCATCTGATCTCAGGCCACAGCGACGGGATGCTCACCCCGGCCCGGAGCCTGCTGGAGATCAAGACAGTGGGCGAGGGGACGGTCCGGTTCGAGGAGCCCGAGAGGCTCTCGAAGTACCTGGTCACCATCCCCGACGGCAGCAAGATGGTCGACCTGCCGGCCATGTGGGGATCCATCAAGGTCCCCTTCCCCAGCCACATCCGCCAGGGCCAGATCTACCTGTGGCTGGCCCAGGCTCGCGGACTCGACGTCGACCGGATGACCTACATCTACGAGTCGAAATTCAACCAGGACGTCAAGCAGTTCGTCGTCCGGGCCAACCCCGACATCATCGCTCCGCTGCTGGAGACAGCCAGGGACATCAAGGAGCGCGTCGCAGCCGGCGACTCCGCCCCTGACTGCGTCACAGGCGACGTCTGCAAGCAGTGCAAGCCATACCAGCAGGAGACCGAGACTGATGGCGAGGAAGCCCCTCGACGAGGACGACGACAAGCTCTCGGCGAGGACGACACAGAAGCTCGGCCGACGGGGACTGAAGCTGAGAAGCCGCCCCGAGGACGACATGCCGGATCTGCCGGCAAGCCTGACCGAGCTGACCGACGACAAGCTGATGGAGCTGTTCGTCGAGTTCACCAGGTGGGCCGAGTACGCCGGAACACAGCTAGCAGCAGCCGCGGTCGACGAGAAGGACTCTGAAGCCCACCTCGAACGCTGCAAGGCGATGGCCGCAGTCAAGGCGAAGAACGAGAAGTCCGTGACCGCCCAGAAGGCCGCAGCCGCCTCCGACGAAGACGTCCTCGAAGCCGACGCCGAATACCGCAAGGCGTACGCCGTCCGAAAGCTCACCGAGGCCATCTACAGCGGCGCCGACCGAAAGGCCGCCGTCGTCTCCCGAGAACTCACCCGGCGCATCGGCCGGAGCGACCGAGAAAGCAGGGCAACACGATGGGCAGCCTGACCCTACGATGCATCCTCGCCGCCGTCACGACCTGCATCGGATATGGATGCGCGGCCGGTGCCGGGGCGTTCCTCGCGCTCGTCACCCTCGGCGTCGTCCAGTGGTCGCTGACCGTCTTCCTCTTCCTGGCCGGCCCCGCCCTCTCCTTCAGCATCGCCGCCGAATGCTTCCAGAACCCCAAGAAGGGCCCCAAGCATGCAGCCCGTTGACCAGGGTCAACTCTGGCTGGACAAGCACTCCAAGGGCGAGCGCGTTGTCTATATCCAGTCCGTCACTCCCAACTTCGGGGGCTACGCGAACTGCATCTCCTACAACTTCGCGAAGAACAGCCGGCGTTACGTGCAGATAAAGCTCGCCGGCTTCCACAACCAGTTCCGCTGCCTCGCTACGTAACGCCTCCCGGAGACAACTTCAGCATGGCAATAACGCCAGCCAAGATGGACGATGATGGCGAGGCGCTGGCCGCCCTTACCCTCGACGAGGCCATCGAGCGCTCGCACCGCATCATCGACCAGGCCATCGCGATGACCGAGGACGACGGCAAGGAAGTCACCGCCGTCTGCGCCCTCTTCTCGGGCGGCAACGACTCCACCACCATGCTCCACCTGGTCCGCGACCGAGTTACCCACGCCGTCCACGTCAACACGACCATAGGCATAGAGCAGACCCGCGAATTCGTCCGCGCCACCACCGCCGACATGGGCCTCCCGTTGATCGAGGCCTACCCGCCACACAGCTACGACGAGCTGGTCCGCGGCGAAGTCATCGCCAGCAAGGGCAAGCATGAAGGTGAGCCCGTCTGGAAGGGCTTCCCCGGCCCCGCCGGCCACCAGATGATGTACACCCGCCTCAAGGAACGGGCGCTGCGCATGGTACGCAACCAGTTCGTCTCCAACCCGTTCCGCCAGCGCGTCATCTTCCTCGCTGGCATGCGCGTCTTCGAGTCCTCCCGCCGCTGGCGCAACGCCAACGAGATCGACCGCGAAGGCAGCATCGTGTGGGCCTCGCCCATCGTGCACTGGACCAACGACCACATGCGCGAGTACCGGGCACTCCACCAGGTCCCCCGCAATGAAGTCTCCGACCTCATCCACATGAGCGGCGAGTGCCTGTGCGGAGCTTTCGCCAAGCCCGGCGAACTCGATGAGATCGCCTTCTGGTTCCCGGAGACAGCCCAGCGGATCCGCGACCTCGAAGCCCAGGTCAAGGCCCGCGGCATCGCGGCCTGCAAGTGGGGTGAGCGCCCGCCCAAGCAGCGAGCGTCCACCGCCGGCCGCCTCTGCACCACCTGCGAGTGGGCAGAGGAAGGCGCCGACCCTGGCCCCTCCATCGAGGAGTGGGTAGCCAACCCGTCCATCACCCGCAAGGCCGCCTGAACCCCGGAGCAACCTCTCGTGCCCACACCCGTCACCCCGACCGTCCGCATCATCGGCCGGCCGCACCTGGACCGCGATGAACTCAACCGCTACCTCACGGAAGTCGGCGCCCAGGGCTGGGCCTCGCAGCGAACCCACTTCAACGACGCACAGGACGTCGTCGAGGTCGCAGGCCGCACCTGCTATCGCTCCTGGGCCCCGCGGCTGAACCCCAACGTCACCCGCGTACGCAATGACTCAGACGAGTACCTCGGGAACATCGTTGCCCACCGACACGGCAGCGTCATGGAGCACGCCCAGTACACGTTCATCCTCCAGGACGTCTCGCGGGTCTTCACCCACGAGTGGGTACGCCACCGCCAAGGCGTCGCGATATCGCAGGAGTCGCTCCGCTACGTCAGGCTCGTCGACCTGCCCTTCTGGTTTCCCGAGTGGGCCCAGAACGACGCCGAACTGGTCCGTCGCGGACACGACGTGCTCACCGCCCTGGAGGAGTTCCAGGAGTGGATGGCCGACCACTTCCAGCTCGACGCGCCCGGAGTGTCCTTCCACGAGAAGAAGGCCAAGACCAGCTTCATGCGGCGCTTCGCCCCGGAAGGACTGGCCACGGTCCTGGTCTGGTCGGCCAACATCCGCACCATCCGCCACGTCATCGAGACGCGCACCGACGAAGGCGCCGAAGAGGAAGTCCGCCTGGTAGCCAACCAGATCGGCGAACTGATGGCGATCGAGACACCAGCCCTCTTCGACGACTACGTGATCACCGACGGCGGTGCCTGGACCACCCAGCACCGCAAGGTCTGACCCGCCACAGATCCCTCCCCGAAAGGCACCATCTTGCCTGGCATCTTCGACCCGATCATCGACCTGCTTCCCGTCAAGGCCCGCGTCATCAAGGACCCCCTCAGCAAGCGCTTCGGCGTGCACTTCGCCAGGGTCGAGCCCGGCAGCGGCGCCGCGATACATCAGGGCCGCTACAACAGCATCCGCGGGCAGCTCGAATTCACCGCCCCGCACTACGACACTCAGCCGGCCGTTCTCACGCTGACGCGGGCCGAGTGCGACACGCTCTACGACGCCCTGGCCAAAGCGCTCGGCAAGACGCCCGACCAGACGCTGAAGGACGAGATCGCCGCCGGCAAGAAGGCGCTCGCCGAGGCGCAGCAGGAGCGCGACGACGCCCGCAACCGCAACCGTGTCCTGATCAACGAAGCGGGCCGACACAAGAACGAGCTGCGCGACACTCAGGCCCGCCTCGCCCAGGTCACCGAGCTCTACAACGGCCTGCTGGACCGGCTGACGGCATGACCCTCATTCCTGCCCCGCATGCGACCCGATGTGGCTGCGGCCGGCTGATCGAAGCCGATGAATACGCGGGCCAGGTCGACGGCCACACCATCTGCGAAGTCTGCGTCGCCCCCGACTGGGACGACGACTACGCCACCACCTTCGACTACCTCTGAGCACACCCGGAGCACCACTTGACCAACGTCACCGACTTCCGTCCGTGGCCGAAGATCCCCCGCTTCAACCGTGAGTTCGTCATCACGGAGAAGCTCGACGGCAGCAACTCCCAGGTCGCGATCAAGCGCCTGGCCGACGACGAGGACGCCACCCGCTACCTCAACGAGCACGGCTACAGCGTCGTGTCCAAGGACGACGGCCTGTACGTCCTGCGTGCCGGCAGCCGCAAGCGGTGGATCGCCCCCAACCGGCAGAAGATGGATGGCACCCAAGCCCTCGACAACTTCGGCTTCGCCGCATGGGTCGCCGACAACGCCACCGCCCTGGCCAACCTCGGCGAGGGCACACACTTCGGCGAGTGGTACGGCCGAGGCATCCAGCACGGCTACGGCATGGACGGACGCAAGTTCGCTCTGTTCAACACCACGCGCTGGGGCACACGCGGCCAGGGCCTGCCCGACGAGTCGCCGGCTGAACTGACCGTCGTCCCCGAACTTGCCCGCGTCCGAGGACACCTCCTTAACGAAGCCATCCGAGACTCCATGCGCCTGCTGCGCACCCTCGGCTCCGTCGCCGAACCGGGGGCCAAGGCCGAAGGAGTCGTCATCTACAGCGTCGAAGCCAACCAGTGCTACAAGGCTCTGCTGGAGAACGACGACCTCCCCAAGGCACTGGCCGCATGACCGGCTACTACCTCGCCGCCTACGGCCCGATCGGCTACATCCTCATCGCCCTCGTCACGGCCAAATTCGTGGGTGGACCGATCTTCCGCGCCATGGACCTCGACTACGACCGCAGCGACACCGACGAGTTCGTGATGGCCGGTCTGTTCATCCTCATCGCCGCCATGCTCTGGCCCCTCACCCTGATCGGCTGGTGGGCCCTGCCCAAGAGATCGGAGGTCGAGAGCCAGTGAACTCCTGGTTCCACGCCCGGTCGGCGGCCCGGAAGTGGGGCGGAGACCCCACCGACTACCTGCCCATCAGCGAGTTCATCGACAGCTCCAAGCAGGTCATCGGCGACGTCCGCCACCGCGCCCTCTACCACCACACCCTCGGGGTTTACCTCTGCGAGCGGATCTTCGGCAAGACGTTGAAGGTCGGCCGCAAGGACATCCCCGTCCGCCTCATCGCCGAGCGCCACATCATCGAGGACCTCGGCTGGCTCCCCAGCCCCAAGGACTACATCGACGGCATGCCCATCGCGCCGTGGATGTCCGGAGCGAAGCGCAAGGAAGTTCCCCTCTCTCACATCCTCGGAGCAGCAGCCCAGTGACCGACCTGACCAGGACCGACGCGCCCCAGAACTTCCTGGGCATTCCGATCGTCGGCGATATAGCCTCCGGCTCGACCCGCGTCCCGCAGATCACCAAGGAGGAGTTCGCCGCGCTCCTCAAGCCGGTGCTGAACCACCCCGAAGTTCACTGCATCGGTTGGCGCCAGTACACCCCGTACTTCAACGACGGCGACCCGTGCGAGTTCTCCGCCCACGAGGTCTGGCTGGTCACCAAGAACGACCTGGAGCAGTACGAGTACCTCGTCGAGAACGACCCGTACATGGTCGAGGAAGACCTGGCCGTCGGCAACGAGCGCCACCCCACTCTGGGTGGCCGACCGTACCACTGGGACGACGATGCTCGCCGGATGGTGTACGAGGATTATCAGGGGAACCACCGGGCGCTCTACGACGCCGCCAACGCGCTGGACGCGGCGATTCAGTCAGGCAAGAGCGACCACGTGCTCATCGATCTGTTCGGCGACCACTGCCAGGTCGTGGTCTACAAGGACAAGATTGAAGTCGAGGAGTACTCGCATGACTGAGCCCGCCTTCCGTATCCGCACCCGAGGCGTCAACCAGCGCAAGGTGACGCTCATTGCCCTGGCCGCGCTCCTGGCCGGCGGGCTCGCCGGCTGCGGCATCAGCGAGAAGTACTCCGAGCCCTGGCGGGACGCTCCCCGATCCAGCACCGACAACGGAGCAGCGACCGTTTTCACCATGCCCGACGGCTTCGGCAACGGGGCCACCAAGTGTCTGGCCGGCACTGGGGTCCGCGTCACCACCCTGTACCACCAGGACGGTGCCTACGGGAGCGTGTCGACGATCCTCGACCCCGCCTGCAAGTAGTGCAAGGCCCCGATCTCGGGGCGATCGAGGAGCCGTGGGCCAAGGCAGTCCCCGGCCCTTACACCTTCTGGCTCGACGAAGGAGCCATGGCCTGGGTGGTAGATGACGATGGTCACCGCATCGCCGAGGTCCACGGCTCTACTGGCTCACCGCCCACGCGTTTGCACACGCCCCACCGACATCCGGGCCCTGCTGGACGAGGTCCGGCGACTCAGAAAGACCATCCATGACTCAGCGAGTTGAGCCCGGCCAGATCTGGGCCGACAACGACCCCCGCCGCGCCGGCCGCAAGATCCGCATCGACGACGTCAAGGCCAACTTCGCCTTCTGCACCGTCATACAGAACACCTACGAGGTCCAGCAGAAGATCGACACCTACGGGTTCGGCGCCGCCCAGGACCGCCGCGGCACCACCACCCGCATCGGCCTGTCCCGCTTCTACGACGAGAAGTACCGCCTGTGCGACTCCACCGAACTCCAGGCCATGAGCACTGCCCACTACGGCAACGTCGTGCGGCTGCCCAGCGCCTGCACTGACCTCACCCAGCACCGGTGGGTCCCGGTCACCGTCACCTACAACTCGTCCGCCCGGCCGATGTTCTTCCGCCCGGCCGAGCCCGACGCCTACGTGGTCGTCGCCGTCTGCCCCAAGTGCTGGGCCCACACCGACTTCCCCTCCAAGCGCATACCCGCCCCGACCACCCCTGGAGACCTCGCGGCATGAACCCGCTCCCCGAAGTTCTCGCCCTGGGCGGATACGCGTACGCCGGCAAGGACTCCGTCGCCCAGGTCCTCGTCGAGCGGTACGGCTACACCCGCATAGCCTTCGCCGACGCCGTCCGTGACGTGCTCGAAGCGATGAACCCTCTTGTCCCCACGCCCTACGGCGCGGTCAACCTCGCCTGGGTCCTCAAGGACGTCGGCTGGGACGTAGCCAAACGGGAGTATCCCGAGGTACGTCGGCTCATGCAGCGCCTCGGAGGCTCGGTCCGCGAACACATCGGCGAAGACGCCTGGATACACGCCGCGTTCCGCAAGGCCGAGGACCACCCGCGCGTCGTCTACACCGACGTCCGGCACAAGAACGAGTTGGAAGCGCTGGCCGATCTGGACCACTACACCATCTGGGTCTCCCGCCCTGGCATCGGCCCCCTCAACCAGGACATCTCCGAGAACCAACTCGGCCGGCTCGACTTCGATTTCGGGTTCTTCAACGAGGAAAGCCTGGAGAACCTGCCGGACCAGGTCGGGCTCTTCATGAGCAACATCTTCGGGGTGGAACCGTGAGGCAAGACGGTGAGCCACTGGAGATCTGCCCCGTCACCCTCGCGGAGGCCAAGGACTTCGTCCGCCAGCACCACCGACACCATACGGCCCCCACAGGACACAAGGTCAGCCTCGGCGTACGCACCGTCGACGGCGTATTGCGCGGCGTAGCCATCCTCTCCAGACCGGTGGCCCGCGCGTGGGACGACGGGCAGACGCTGGAGGCCACCCGCGTGGCCACCGACGGTACGAAGAACGCGTGCTCCGCGCTCTACGGCGCTTCCTGGCGCGTTGCCAGGGCCCTCGGGTATCGCCGACTGGTCACCTACACGCAGGAAGGCGAGTCCGGGGCGAGCCTGCGAGGAGCCGGCTGGAAGGTGATCGGACAGCGCAGAGCTCGACGTGGCTGGGATACCCCAGCACGGCACAGAGATGGCAAGGGCAACGACCAGGTCGCCCGCACTGTATGGGAGGCGGCATGACGGTCTGCTTGGGCATCGACCAGTCCTATTCGGGCATGGCCATGGTCGCCTACGACAGCGACACGCAGCGCCGCTACAGCTATCTCCACGCCTTCGCGGCCGACAGGTACGTCACGCAGTCCGACCGTCTCGACGCCGTGCAGATTCAGGTCGGACTCAACATCGACGACATCACGACCATGTTCGGCCGCATCGACGTGGTCGCCATGGAGGGCTACGCGGCCGGCGCAAAGTTCGGTAGGGAGCTGGCCGGCGAACTCGGGGGAGCGGTGAAGCTCGCCCTCCTCGACAAGCTGAACAAGCCCGCCTGCTACCCGATCATCATCGCCCCGACCAAGCTCAAGAAGTACACCACCGGGAAAGGCACCGCAGCGAAGGCCGAGATGCTGCTGGCTGTCTACAAGAAGTGGGGGGTGACCTACGACGACGACAACCTGGCCGATGCATACAGTCTCGCCCGCGCCGCCAACTCCTGGCTCACACGCACCGGCACGAAAGGCGAACTGGAGACTCTGAAAGACCTCAAGCGGTTCAAAGGCGAAACCCATCTCGTCTAAGCAGAAGCCCCGTCGCCCGGCGGGGCTTTTCGCGCATTAACACAATGCAGAAATATCCGCTTAGCCTGACGAAGGAGATCAATTCGAGGAGAAACGAATATGGACACCAAGAAGGAAAACGGCGACGACGCCGTCTTTTTCGTCAAGAGCTCGACCAGCGCCACCGACCTGGGTGCCGCCGTCGCTCACGCCATCTACGCCCGCAAGAACATCACCCTGCGTGCCATTGGCGCCGGTGCCATCAACCAGGCCGTCAAGAGCGTCCCGATCGCACAGGGCTACGCCGGCTCCCGCGGACACCGCCTCGCCATGCGGCCGGCGTTCTTCACCGCCACGGTTCCCGAGGGCGAAGTCTCCGGCCTTTCCTTCATCGTCTTCGACGAGGCCGCATAACACTGGGCACGGAATCACCCATAAACTGATGAGGCAGTTCCATCACACGTAGCTCACTCGCACTCTGCCCGGACTGCATCACACGGCATCTTGCGAGGAGCACAGTGTCCGAGAACGTCCTCTCCAGCGGAGAGTTCCCGACCATGGGAACGTCTGCCGCAACCACCTTTCGTGTCCGCAAGCCCGAGGCCGGCACCCTCGTCAGCAAGTCCGGCAACTCCAAGGGCGGCACGGGCGAGTCGGCTACCGCCAACCACCGCAACGGCGTCCTGAACCGCGACCCGATGGGTGGCCGAGGCGTCAAGGTCTGGCGCGAGTATTCCAACGCCGCCGAGTCCGCTGCGACCGGCCGCAACGTCAAGACGCTTCCGTCGAAGTTCACCACGGACGGGCGGTGACCGATGCTCCCCATCCTCGTACCGCTCCTCGCAGGAGCCGCCAGCGGGGTCGCCCGTGGCCTGACTGACGCCTTCACCGAGGGCGATGGAGAGTCCCGCCCGCAACAGCAGCAGGAGCCCACGCTCGTCAGGGAGACCAACCCGGTCTTCAACCAGAAGTGAGCAGAGGGACGCCCAGTGAGCAACACCCAGTACATCGCGCCCCTGGGCGTCCCCCAACCGGGCACGCCCACCTACGGCGGAGGCGGACGTACCGACATGGTCGGCGCCCGCAGCATCCTCGACGCCAAGCGCATGATGGCGTCAGGCCGAGTCCCCTCCGCCGAATATCCCGACGGCTACCTCGGCACCATCAACACCCGCCGCAGCGACCGCCTCGGCGACCAGGCACTCAACAGCCGACCCATGCGTGCCGCGCAGAAGAGCTACACCCGCGGAGTCCACCGGGGAGAGCGCGCCGACCCCGACGCCTACCTGTGGCCGTCCGACTTCAACCCCATGACCGCCCTGGAGTACCAGGCGCGCGGAAAGAAGTGGACCCAGCACGGCCAGCAGCCGGCGGACACCCGCCTCGTTGGAACCGGGGCCATGCACATGAACGATCCCGACCGCCTGACCGCCTTGCGCAGTCTCCGCCCCCAGTGGAGATGACATGCAGAACCAGGACGGCGTCTACGACCGCACCAAGCCATGGGCCAGCCTTCCCGAGCGTCAGGTCAGCGACGTCCTCGCCTACCTGGCCAGCCAGGCACCAGCCTGCTGGACCCCTCCCAAGCCGGCCCCGAAGACCAGCAAGCACGAGCCCACCATCTACGACGTGCTCGGCATGACCAAGGGAGACCAGCGTGGCTGACAAGAAGCCTATGAGCATGTTCGACCGGCGCCGCGCCGGACGCGGCGACAACGTGAAGTTCACCGTCGGGGACGCTGGCAACCTCACCGGCCCCACCGCAGCCGACCGGTTCACGTCCCTCTTCAACGACCGCAGTTCGAAGCTCGGCGGCAAGGACCTCAAGCTCGGCGGAAAGGCGGCCATCTGATGGGTCTGCCCACACAGCGCAGCCTCAACGGCGACCTCGACAACGGCCTCGACGACGGCCGCTCGCGCCAGTCCAAGCCCAACTGGGGCGGACATACCCCCGCCGACTACGACGCCTTGGACCACAACTGGCGCGCACTGCACGGATGCGAGCCCGTCCAGGGCCGCCACGGCTCGCGCTACTGACCACACACCCACTCGCGTAACCCCACACAGACCACAAACACGGCAGCACGACTTGGAGCACTCACCCTCGGGAGAGCACTCCGATGGCAAGCACCGCTGCCGCCATGCTGGCCGAAGCCCGCAAGTGGAAGGGCTACAAGGAAGGCGCCAGCAACCACACGAAGTTCGGGGAGTGGTACGCCACCCTCGTCAAGGACAAGTCCTTCGCCTACGCCGCCTGGTGCGACGAATACGTCTCCTACTGCGGCTACGCCTCCGGTAACGGGGACGTGGTCGGTCAGTTCGCCTACTGCCCCAGCCACGTCAACTTCTTCAAGAAGCGGGGCCAGTGGCACAAGGCGACCGAGGCCATCAAGCCCGGCGACATCCTGTTCTTCGACTGGAACGACGACGGTGTCGCCGACCACGTCGAGATCGCCACGGCCGCCTCCGCCCCCGGCGCTTCCGTTGCCACCATCGGCGGCAACACCTCGGCGGGCACCGCCGGTTCTCAGTCCAACGGTGACGGAGTCTACGAGCGAACGCGCTACCGCTCCGACATCCTCGGCTTCGGCCGGCCCGCCTATAAGGCAACGGCCCCCGCCGGTACCCCGGACACGAAGCCCCCCACCCCGGCCAAGACCTACACGCCGCCGACCTTCCCCAAGGGGCTGGCGCCCAACAAGTCGACACCGTCGGCGAAGACGCTCCAGAAGGCGCTCAAGGCCACCGGCTGGATGGGCAAGGACGTCGAGCTCTCCCACAACTACGGTCCCCGCACTCAGAAGGGCGTCGCCGGCTTCAACGCCAAGCACGGCCTGAACGACAAGGGGAAGACCTACGACCCGGCCATCGGGCCCAAGGGCTGGGCACTTCTGTTCACCCTGGCCTACGGCTGACAGGCAAAGAAAAGGCGAAAGGCCCCGAGAACATCCATCTCGGGGCCTTCGTGCTATTATGCACCAAGCGTCTGAATGGCCTGCGAGGAACGTCGGACGGGAACGCCCCCAAGGTGAGGAATCCCGTGTGACTCGCAGGCCATTGCTCTGCATACCGGCCGCTCTGCTGCTGACCCTCCTGCCGGTCTCCACCGCCGAGCAACACGGGACCGTGAAGGCCGCACCCGCGCCGACACCGACCGCCTCACCGCCCCCAACGCACAGCCCGCCGGCCTCCCCGACACCCACGCCCGCGGCCAGCACCCCCACGCCGTCCAAGATGCCGAAGTCCAGCAAGGCACCGCGCCCCACGGCCACCCGCTCCGCCACACCGCGCGTCTCGCGATCCACGACGACCTCGCGCCCGCCGGGCTACGGCTCACCCAAGGCGTACGCGCAGTCCGTCCTCAGCTCCACGCAATACGCCTGCGCCGACGCAGTCTTCACCCGCGAGAGCAACTGGAACCTGTACGCCACCAACCCCTCCTCGGGCGCGTACGGCATCGCCCAGGCGCTTCCCCCCACGAAATACGCCTCCGCCGGCTCCGACTGGCGCACCAACCCCATCACACAAGTCCGCTGGGGCATCACCTACATGGAGTCCCGGTACGGCAGCCCCTGCGGCGCCTGGGCGTTCTGGCAATCCCACCACTGGTACTGAGCAAGGATCATCACCACACATGGCCGAGTACATACGCCTACTGCTCTGCAAGACCTGCGGTTCCATGGAGGAGCTGCCCGACTACGAGGGCGACCCCCGCCAGGACTTCCTCCTCGACACCCTGGTCAAGCGGCACCGCAGCCCCGACGGCAACCCCCACATCGCGCACCCGCTGATGAGGGTGGAGAAGCGCCACTGGGACAGCCCCTCCACTCGCGAAGAAATCATCAAGCGCATCCGGGAGCAGACCGGACACACAGGCCTGGACCCCGCCTTCTACGAGGCGAAGAACACCTTCCAGGAAGACGCGATGACGTGCTGGCAGCAGCACAACCGGTCCATCACCTGCTCCGACTGGTGCACGGACAAGAAGCGGCTCACCCCCGACACCGCCGCCGAGCGCAAAGCGGCCGGCCTGCCCAAGTACCGGTCCTCCAAGGACATCTACCTCTGCCACTTCTGCCCAGTCGCCAACGCCGTGCGCCGAGCCGCGTACGACAAGGCCGTCTGATGCACCAGTACCCCGCCAAGATCTTGGCGATCGTGGACGGCGACACCGTAGACACCGAACTCGACCTCGGCTTCGACATCGTCACCCACCAGCGCATCCGCCTACTCGGTGTCAACGCGCCCGAGAAGAACACCCAGGCCGGCCGTGACGCCCGCCAGTTCGTCATCGACTGGGTGAAGCAACACGCCCCCGAGATCACCCTGCACACCGTGCAGACGGCCAAGGGCAGCGAGGCCCGCGAGAAGTACGGCCGCTACCTCGGCACCCTCACCGCCGCCGCGGCCAGCGAGTCCCTCAACGACACGCTCATCGCAGCCGGCCTGGCCAAGCCCTACGACGGCCACGGCCCCCGCACCTGAACCTCAACCCACACACACCGGGAGCACCACAGTGACCATCGACCTGTCCACCATCGCCAGCACCGCCGCCGACACCGTCGAGGAGCTGACCGACGACCAGCGTGAGCAGCTCAAGAAGATGGGGGAGGAGGCTGGCATCACCGAGGAGACCGGCACCCTCGCCGAGACCGCCTTCCTCGTTGTCATCACCCCCGAGGGCCAGGTCCTCGCCGAACCCGACCTGAACTCCAAGATCCGCACCCGCCGGCCGGCCAACCTCGACGACTTCCAGCGCGCCGGCCATGTCCTGGTCGACGACGCCATCGCGATCAAGACCGCATCCATCACCGGCCAGCAGATGATGCAGATGACCGCAGCCATGGTCGAGCAGCAGCGCACCACCGCCCTGGTCAACAGCCTGAAGCTGTGATCTTGAGGTACCCTAGGCTATGAGTTGAGCTTTCTTCCTCGGAGGGATGCTCTCTCCTCTCAAGGGAAGGCCCCCCGGAGACCACCAATCTCCATCAAAAGGGGGGCCTTCGCCTTTTCCGGGGCCCGAAATGCAGCCCCTTTGAATTATTCATATCGCCGGTAGAGTTCGGGATATGGAGACGAACAACTTCTACAGTCGTCTCGGGAACAACGCTCAGCCCATCAGGGACGGCGCGATCGGCGCCTCCGGCTATTTCTCCAGCCCGGCTGACCACCTTGACCCGAACCTCTTCGACGGCGACCACATCATCCCCGATGTCCGTAAGTGGCTCCTTGGCACCCTCTACGCGTTCTGGGACACCAGATACAACGCCCCAGGTCAGTGGTGCGAAGTGTGGCTCGCCGGCTCCGGCATCAGCTACCAGTGGGCCGCCGACCGTGGAAACGGAGACCTTGACGTATTGGTCGGCGTCGATTTCTCTTCCTTCGGTTGGTACAACCCCGACTACTCCGGAATGACCAGCCAGGAAATCGCTGACCTTTTCGACGAGGAACTCAAGGCAGAACTCTGGCCCGACACCGCTACCACGCAATTCGGCGACCGCGTCTACGAGGTCACCTACTACGTCAACCCCAACAGCCGCGACATCCGAAACATCAACCCCTACGCGGCCTACTCCCTCACCAGGGACGAGTGGACCGTCCGCCCGCCCGAGCTACCGGCCAACCCCCGCGACTCCTACTCGCAGGAGTTCAGGGACGCTGCCGCCCGCGACACTGACGAGGCCCAGCGCCTCGTCACGGCCTACAACACCCTTTCCCAGGAGATGCACGCTTCCCCGCAGGGCGGCGGCCACTGGGTCACCCTCGGCTCCCAGCTCAAGACGATCGTCGCCCAGGCCGCTCAGCTCTTCGACGACATCCACCTCGGCCGGCGCGCGGCCTTCGCCCCCGGTGGCAGCGGCTATGCCGACTTCGCCAACTACCGGTGGCAGGCCGGCAAGGAGTCCGGGGCCGTCGAGATGCTCCGAAGCATCAAGGACATCCAGGTCGCCACCCGCAATCAGGTAGAGACCGACACCTGGGGCCAGCCCATCAGCGACGCCCAGTTCGCCCTGCGCAACGCCGCCCTCTGGCGGTCACGGTGAACGTCGTCATCGCCATCGACGGCGTCCTCAAGCGCCCCGACAGTGACGCCGTCATCCCCGCCGGGCAGCTTCTCTACCACGGCCTCGCCGAAACCCACGTCGTCCACCTGGCCGACGAGCACGACACCTTCAACTCCTCGAAGGCCCTCGCGCAGAACTGGCTCAAGCGCTCCGGCTTCACCAAGCACATCCGCGTGATCAAGCCAAGCCCAAGCCAGCGCTACGGCCTTCTCGGTGGCCTCCAGTCCCTGCGAGCCGATCTCCACGTCGACCTGGTCGTCGTCGCCGATCCCACCGTTGCCGCCGACCTCCTCGCAGCCGGCTATACCACCGTCCTGTTCACCCACCCCCGCTACCACCGCCCGCAGTGGAAGCCCGACTACCGCGGCGAGCCCCGAGCGTGGGACAACCTCGTCGCCGAGATCGAGCAGCAGGACCAGCACTACGCCCAGGACGCCAGGCGCACCGCCGGCCCCCTGTAGGAGACAACCCTGTGAAGCTGTACCTGGCCGGCACAGAGATCCCGGCCTACCGCAGCCTGCTCGCCCAGGAGGGACACACCACCGTGGCCCTCTCCTATTGGGGCCTACGCAGGCGCACCAAGTTCACCAAGCCCTACGACCTGGCCGCCAAGTTCGGGGACGAGGCAGAGATCCTCGTCGACTCCGGCTGCCACTCCATCAACACCAAGCCCAACAGCGATCTATCCGACGCCGAGCTGAAGGACATCGCCGAGCACTACTACGAGGCCTTCGTCGCCCTCAACCTGGAGCGGCTCGCCTACTACGTCGAGTTCGACGCCCATCAGCTTGGCAACGATTGGATCACCCAGCAGCGCGAGCGCCTCGACCGGGACAAGGCCATAGTCGTCTGGCGTCCCGAGACCGGCCGCGAGGGTCTAGAGCAGCTCTGCCAGCACTGGCCGAACATCGGCCTCACCCAGGCCGGCATCGACCGGCTCGACGTCGCCCACCTCCTCGCCCACCTGTCCAGGACCACCAACACCCGCCTCTTCGGCCTCGGCATGACCAAGACGGCGGCCCTGGAGCACGGCCTCTGGTACGGCGCCGCCTCCACCTCGTGGATCTCTCCGAGCCAGTTCGGCGACACCATCGTCTGGGCCGGCAAGGAGTTGCACCGCTACCCCCGCCGGTACAAGGACATGGCCCGCAGCCGGCATAAGCACGCCATCGCTGACGCCGGCTTCGACGCCGACGCCGTCCTCGCCGACGACCCCACCGAGGTTCTGCGTGTCTCGATCTGGTCCTGGCGGCAGTTCACCGAGCACATCAACGCCAGAGGAGTAACTGCTGACGCGAAACCGCATACAGCCGAAAACGCGGACCCGACCTCCGAAGCAGTTGATCGACTGCCCGAACCGGCGCGGCACGCAGGAGTAACTCCCGTGCCCGTAGAACAGCGCGAGAAGCGTCCCTTCCCCGGCCTCGCCCTGGTCCAGGACACCGCCGAAGACGGCACTCTCGGACGGCCCGTCCTCAAGACCGTCGACCCCGGCGTCCGCACCTGTGACCGCTGCTATCTCTCCAGCAGTTGCCCCGCGTCCCAGCCCAATACGGCGTGCGCCTTCAGCCTCCCCGTCGAGATCCGCACCAAGGACCAGCGTGCCGACGTCGCCGCCGCGCTCCTTGAGATGCAGGCGGGGCGCGTCTTCAGCCTTCGGTTCGCCGAGGAACTGGAGGGTGGAATCACCAATCCGGTGCTCTCCGGTGAACTCGACCGCTTCAACAAGATGCTCAAGACGGTCGAGGACATGGCGGAGAACTCCTTTTCCGTAAAGATCACCGCCACTCAGAAGGGCGCCGCCGAGACCGGCCTCATCAGCCGGCTCTTCGGTCGTGACGAAGGCGAACAGGCTCGCGCCCTACCCGAGCCGGTCACGGTCGAGCGTGCCGCGATCGAGACGGGCTTCGTGGACGCCGAGGTGATCGAGGACAAGGCCGCATGACCATCACGAGTAACTGGACTGACATGGATGACACCAGCAACGACGGTCGTGTGACCGAGCGTCCCTGCCCGCACTGCAAGGGGCGCTGGCCTGACATGGACGCGTGCATCATCTGTGAAGGTGACGGCACTGTCGTGATCGACTGACCCCGAGCGCATGCAGGCCCCGACCGTCACGGTCGGGGCCTTGCGGTTGACCCACCCCAACTTGTGGAATAAGTTGTGGCACAAGTTGAGCAACAAGTTGGGAATGCCCCCAACCCATGGCCGGCATGCCCAGCCGGCGGCTCACGCCCCGAGTACGAATCGCAAGGAGCTGAGCATGGACGCGCCGGCAAAGGTCATCCCGCTGCACGAGAGAGACCGGGGCCCGAAGGTCGAGGTCCAGTGGACCCCCGAAGAGCAGAGCGATCCCGGCGCCTACCGAAAGCTCCTCGAACTCCTCTTCTTGCCGCGTACCGCGGATGACCAGGCAAAAGCTGCCTAACCAACAGTCAAAAACCGCCACACGTCGGTAAGATCCCCTGAAACACGAGTGACCCCGGCAGCTTGCGACGCGGACCGGGGTCACCCTGCCAGTCTCAGGGAGAACTGACGTGCCACAGACTCTCATATCCAGCATCGACGTCGTAGCCAGAGCAGGCATCGGCGTCGACACTTTGCGCGCCGTCGACTACCTTCGCGTCTCCACCGAGGAGCAGGCCAAGGGCTACGGCATCAGCTACACCAGCAAGCGCACCGCCCGTCACATCACCAACAAGGGCTGGGACCACGTCGGCACCTACGCCGACGAGGGCTACAGCGGCAGCCTCGACCACACCGAGCGCCCGGACCTCAAGCGCCTCATGGCGGACGCTCAGCAAATCCCGCGACCCTTCGACGTCGTCGTCGTTCCCGAAGAACGCGCCATCGGTCGACGCGACCGCGCCTTCTGGCCCTGGGTGTGGAAGCTCGAAGACCTCGGCATCTTCGTCGCCATCGTCCGCGGTGACTATGACAACACCACCGAGGCCGGCCGCTCCCGCATGCGCAAGGAAGCCGACCGCGCTGAGGACGAGCGCATCACCATCCGTGACCGCACCCAGGGCGGCCGGCAGGAGAAGGCGGAATTCGGGGGTCATGACGGCGGAGTTGCCCCCTACGGCTACCGCATCGAGAACAAGGGAAAGCGCGGCGAGAGCCGCCTCGTCCTCGACACCGGAGATGGTGACGAGGCGTACCCCACCCTCCACCGAGCCTGGAAGCACCTCGTCCAGGAGGGAATGAACCCTGCGGAGGTCGAAGACCTTTTCAACGCTGAAGGTGTGCGCGGCCCGACGAAGGACTACTGGCCGCGAGGCTCCCTCCGGCACGTCCTGACCGGCCGAGCCATCCAGGAGTCCAAGCGTGTCTTCCGCGACCCCAAGGGGACGAAGACCAAGGTCGGGCCCGACGGCCAGCCGATATACGGTGACACAGTCGTTATCGACCTCGACCCCGTCTTCACCCCGGAAGAACTCAAGCTCCTCAACATTGCCCTGGCCCGCACCTCCCGAGGGCCTCGCGAATCCGAGGACGAGATCCACCCGCTCAGCAAGCACATCTACGGGATGTGCGGGAGGCATTGGACCGGAGCCAGTAAGACTGGCCGCCGCCAGGTGCCTGTCTACCGCTGCACGGGCAAGATCGAGAAGTTCGTGGACGGCGTCAAGCAGGAGAAGTGCGACTGCGGGCAGATCGACGCCCAGACCCTGGAGAACCGGGTCTGGACAGAGATTTGCCGCCTCCTGGAGGACCCAGACCGACTCAAGCGCATGGCGCAGGACTGGGTCGACATGGCCAAGAACAGCGGCGTCGACTACAAGAAGCGGATCCTCGAACTCGACGAGAAGATCGAGGATCAGGAAGCGCTAATCGACGACACGACAGAGGCCACTGCTCGACGTGCCCGCCGGCGAGGACTCGACAAGCAGGCCACCCAGGATGCCATCGACCGTGCGACTCACGACCAGGAAGAGGAACTGGCACGTCTGGAGAAGCTCCGCAACGAGGCCATCTCCTGGCAGGAGGAGATGGATCGGAACATCGACACTGCCAGGGACCTTGAGGCGCTTGCCGGCATGGCGCGAGTTCAGCTCCACAGCATGGACGCTCGCCAGAAGGAGCACGTCGTCGACCTCCTCGATCTGAAGGTCACGATCCTCGGTCCGACGCCCCGTAAGACCCGCAGTGACGACAAGCTGAGCCAGTGGTTTCGCGACCGCGAACGGGTTGTACCTGACCTCACCGACGAGGCGTGGGCTCGTGTCGAGCACTTCTTCGTGGGCCGTCCGGGGCGTAGCGCTAGCAATCCGCGCGCCATGCTCGACTCCATCCTCACAAAGGCGCGCACGGGTTGCCCCTGGAGCGAACTGTCCTATGGCAAGGTGGCCGGTACCTGGAAGCAGATGCACCAGTCGGGAAGGTGGGACGCCATCATGGAGGCGCTCGCAGACTGCCCTGGTACGCCGCCGAGGGAGGACATCGTCCTGCCGCCGCTGAGGATCGAGGGGCGGGTCGACCCCCGCCTCCTCATTGCACAAGATATTGCTACTGATCAAGACGACGCGTTCAAATCCTCCGACTACAAGATCTCCCCTTTCGAGCTCGAAAGCGCGCTGCTGGAGCACGAGGCGGTCGCGGAGGCGGCCGTCGTCCCCGCGCCCGACCCCGTACGCCTCAGCGTGCCGAAGGCGTACGTCGTCCTCGCCGACGGCTGGGAGCCGGGCCCGGAGACGGCGCGGGTGCTGTTCGCGCACGCGCGCGCGGTCCTCGCCCCGTACAAGCGCATCCGCCGCATCGAGTTCGCCGACCTGCCCAAGACCGTCTCCGGCAAGATCCGCCGCATCGAACTGCGCGAGCGCACCGCCGCCGGGTCGGGCGCCGAGTACGACGAGAGGGAGCTGGGACGATGACTCCGTCGTACGCGCACGGGGTGAGCGGCACGGCCCTGCTCGGTGACACCATCGGCGCGAACCTGGCGCGGGCGGTGGAGCGCTTCCCCGACCGCGAGGCGCTCGTGGACGTGCCGTCGGGGCGGCGCTGGACGTACGCCGCGTTCGGCGCGGCGGTGGAGGAGCTGGCGCGCGGGCTGATGGCGGCCGGGGTCGGCAAGGGCGACCGGGTCGGGATCTGGGCGGTGAACCGCCCCGAGTGGGTGCTCACGCAGTACGCGACGGCACGGATCGGCGCCATCATGGTGAACATCAACCCCGCGTACCGCGCGCACGAGTTGGAGTACGTGCTCCGCCAGGCGGGGATCTCGCTGCTCGTCGCCTCCCTCGCGCACAAGACGAGCGACTACCGGGCCATGGTGGAGCGGGTCCGCGCCGACTGCCCGGAGCTGCGGGCCGTGCACTACATCGGCGACGCGTCCTGGGACGAGCTGGTGGCCGGGACGGTGCCGGAAGCGGAACTCGCCGCCCGGGAAGCCGGGTTGTCGTGCGACGACCCCGTCAACATCCAGTACACCTCCGGCACCACCGGCTTCCCCAAGGGCGCCACCCTCAGCCACCACAACATCCTCAACAACGGCTACTTCGTGGGCGAGCTGCTCGGCTACACCGAGCGCGACCGCATCTGCATCCCCGTCCCGTACTACCACTGCTTCGGCATGGTGATGGGCAATCTCGCCGCCACCTCCCACGGCGCCACCATGGTGATCCCGGCGCCGTCGTTCGAGCCGGCCGCCACCCTGCGCGCCGTCCAGCAGGAGCGGTGCACCTCGCTGTACGGCGTACCGACGATGTTCATCGCCGAGCTGAACCTGCCCGACTTCGCCTCGTACGACCTCTCCTCGCTGCGCACCGGGATCATGGCGGGTTCGCCGTGCCCGGTGGAGGTGATGAAGCGGGTCGTCGCGGAGATGCACATGGCGGAGGTGTCGATCTGCTACGGCATGACGGAGACCTCGCCGGTGTCCACGCAGACGCGCCGCGACGACGACCTGGAGCGCCGCACCGGCACGGTCGGCCGGGTCATGCCGCACGTGGAGGTCAAGATGGTCGACCCGGCGACGGGCGTGACCGTGGAGCGCGGCGAGCCGGGCGAGCTGTGCACCCGCGGCTACGGCGTGATGCTCGGCTACTGGGACGAGCCGGAGAAGACGGCCGAGGCGATCGACGCGGGGCGCTGGATGCACACGGGCGACCTGGCGGTGATGGGCGAGGACGGGTACGTCAGGATCGTCGGTCGCATCAAGGACATGATCATCCGGGGCGGTGAGAACGTGTACCCGCGCGAGATCGAGGAGTTCCTGTACGCCCACCCCAAGATCGCCGAGGTGCAGGTGGTGGGCGTGCCGGACGAGCGGTACGGCGAGGAGATCCTGGCCTGCGTGATCCCGCGCGACCCGGCGGACCCGCCGACGCTCGAGGAGATCACCGCGTACTGCCGCGAACGACTGGCCCACTACAAGGTCCCGCGCCGGGTGGAGGTCCTGGACGCCTTCCCGATGACGGTCAGCGGGAAGGTGCGGAAAGTGGAGCTGCGGGAGCGGTACGGGGTGCGGTGAGGCTTCGCGGCTCGGGCCTTGGACCTCGGGCTTCGGCTTCGGGTTTCGGGCGCGGCCCGGGCCGCGCCCGGCGACGCTTACGCGCCCCGCGCCAGCAGTTCGTCGGCCGAGCTGTTGACGGGCTGCGGCGTGCCCGTCAGGTCCATCACGAAGAGCGGCAGCCGGAGGTCGTCCGCGCGGGCGCGGGCGGCCTCGTCGTACCCGGCGAGTGAGAACGAGACGCTCACCGCCTCGGCCGCCAGGCCGTTGAGCCACAGGCACTCGACGGCGCGCAGCGACACGGGCCTGGTCGTCGGGTCGACCTGGGCGACGAGCCCCGGCCCGCGCAGGTCGATGCCGGACGACCCCACCGGGCGCTCGTCCGGCTGGACGACCTCCCGGAAGCCGAGCCAGCGCAGATAGCGGGCCGCCGCGGTGACGGCGTCCCGCGCCGTGCGGATGGTGACCGGACGGAAGGAGGGGCGCGGCACCGCCGCGGTGCGCGGCAGCGGGATGTGCGAGGGGGACGAGGGGGACGAGGGGGACGAGGGGGACGACGGTGCGGGGGCCGAGGAGGGCGCCGGGGCCTGCGCCGGCACCCTGGTGACGCCCGTCGTGGTCGCGGTGGGGCCGGCCGCGGGCCCCGCTCCACGCCCTCGCCCACGACGACCCCCTTCACTCCGTGACCCATCGTCCACGACGCGTGGCTCCTTGGGGAGGTCTTCGGCCATTGCGGCCCGAGTCGAGCGGTCGCCGCTTGACGCCATCGGCGCAACGACCCTAAATTGTTCCACATAACAGAAGTACACTTCCGCATTACGGAATCGACGCTCTCAGGTGGCGCGACAGAGCCCGATCCGCCAGGCCGAAGCAGGAGCACTCCATGCCTCGTATGACCGCTGCCCGAGCGGCAGTTGAGATCCTCAAGCGTGAGGGCATCACCAACGCGTTCGGGGTCCCGGGCGCGGCCATCAACCCCTTCTACAAGGCGCTGAAGGAGGGCGGTGGCATCAGCCACACGCTCGCCCGCCACGTCGAGGGCGCGTCCCACATGGCCGAGGGCTACACCCGGGCCAAGGCCGGCAACATCGGTGTCTGCATCGGCACCTCCGGCCCCGCCGGCACCGACATGATCACCGGCCTGTACTCCGCGATCGCCGACTCGATCCCGATCCTGTGCATCACCGGCCAGGCCCCGGTCTCGAAGCTCCACAAGGAGGACTTCCAGGCCGTCGACATCGCCGCGATCGCCAAGCCCGTCACCAAGGCGGCGACCACGGTCCTCGAGGCCGCGCAGGTCCCGGGCGTCTTCCAGCAGGCCTTCCACCTGATGCGCTCCGGCCGTCCCGGCCCGGTCCTCATCGACCTGCCGATCGACGTCCAGCAGACCGAGATCGACTTCGACCCGGAGACGTACGAGCCGCTCCCGGTCTACAAGCCGCAGGCCACCCGCGCCCAGGCCGAGAAGGCCATCCGGTTCCTGCTGGAGTCGGAGCGCCCGCTCATCGTCGCCGGTGGCGGCATCATCAACGCCGACGCGTCCGACCTGCTGGTCGAGTTCGCCGAGCTGGTGAACGTCCCGGTCATCTCCACCCTGATGGGCTGGGGCACCATCCCCGACGACCACGAGCTGGCCGCCGGCATGGTCGGTGTCCAGACCGCGCACCGCTACGGCAACGCGACGTTCCTGGAGTCGGACTTCGTCCTCGGCATCGGCAACCGCTGGGCCAACCGCCACACCGGCTACAACATGGAGGCCTACACCAAGGGCCGCAAGTTCGTCCACGTCGACGTCGAGCCGACCCAGATCGGCAAGATCTTCGCCCCCGACTACGGCATCGCCTCCGACGCCAAGGTCGCGCTCGAGCTCTTCATCGAGGTGGCGAAGGAGCTCAAGGCCGCGGGCGAGCTCCCGGACTTCAGCGCCTGGGCCGCCTCCGCGCAGGAGCGCAAGGCCACCCTGCAGCGCCGCACGCACTTCGACAACATCCCGATGAAGCCGCAGCGCGTGTACGAGGAGATGAACAAGGCCTTCGGCCCGGAGACGCGCTACGTCACCACCATCGGCCTCTCCCAGATCGCGGCCGCGCAGTTCCTGCACGTCTACCGCCCGCGCCACTGGATCAACTGCGGCCAGGCCGGCCCGCTCGGCTGGACCATCCCGGCCGCGATCGGTGCCGCCGTCGCCGACCCGGAGACCCCGATCGTCGCGCTCTCCGGCGACTACGACTTCCAGTTCATGATCGAGGAACTGGCCGTCGCCGCGCAGCACAAGGTCCCCTACGTCCACGTGCTCGTGAACAACGCCTACCTCGGCCTGATCCGTCAGGCGCAGGTCAACCTGGACATCAACTTCCAGGTCAACCTCGAGTTCGAGAACATCAACACTCCCGAGATCGGCGTCTACGGCGTCGACCACGTCAAGGTCGCCGAGGGCCTGGGTGTCAAGGCCATCCGCGTCACCGACCCGAACGAGCTCGGTGCCGCCCTCGAGGAGGCCAAGAAGCTGGCGCAGGAGTACCAGGTCCCGGTGGTCGTCGAGGCCATCCTGGAGCGCATCACCAACATCGCGATGAGCAAGACGGTCGACATGAGCAATGTCACCGAGTTCGAGGAGCTGGCGACCGAGCCGGGCCACGCCCCGACGGCGATCCGCCCGCTCGCCTGACCGGCGAACCGAACCACACATCCGGGGGGAGAACGGCCCCCGCCCCGAGCACACCGCTCGGGGCGGGGGCCGCGCCGCGTTGCGGGGCCTTCCGGCTCAGCTCAGCCGGGCCAGCGCAGGGCGCGCAGGACGCGGTGCTCCACGCGGGCGGCGCGGTCCGCCTTGATCTCCACTTTCAGCTGTACGTCGGCGGGCAGGCTGCCGTTGCGCGTGGCGGCCACGTTGAGCACCCCGTCGGGGCCGATCACGCCGCAGTCGATGGGCAGGTCGTGCGACCGGTGCTTGGTGGACAGCGCCAGATTGAGGAACCGCAGGGTGACCCGGGTACCGGCCTGGCCGCGGACCGTGGCGTACGCGGTGACCGTGTACGCGCACGGGCCCTGGAGCAGCGCGGTGTCCTTGGCCATCTGCAGCAGCAGGTACTGCCCCGCCGCGAGGGCCGGGCCGCCGGACACGGACTCGGTGATGACGCTCGGCATGGGGTCCTCCTGTGTGGGGGGCGGGGACTGGCCGCTCGCCCGGGCGACGATCCCGGGGAAGACGACGTTCTTGAACTGGCGCACGCGCGCGTCGCCGGGGCAGGCCGTGCCGGACACGGCCCAGGCGCTGTGCAGCCGGTGGTAGCCGTAACCGGGGTCCGAGGCGCTGCGGCAGACGCGCAACGGGATGCCGTGGCGCTGGTGCAGCCACACGCCCAGCCGGATGAGCTGCTCGACCTGCTTGTCCGTCCACGGGTCGGTGTGCTGGAGGTTCGACGCGGTCTCGATGGACACGGCCCCGGTGCCGTCGGGCCGCCGGTTGGCCTGGTAGTTGGCGTCGGCGCGGGTCTCGGTGCCGATGTACTGGGCGAGGTCGCCCGCGTAACCGAGCCCGAAATGACTCTCCAGATTGGTCGAGTCGCGCCAGTACTCGTACATCCGGCGCGCGGTCCAGGGCGCGGCGATGCTGTGCAGGATGAACTGGGTGGGCCGGATCGCCGGTTGGCCGTCGGACTCCGGCTGTAACTCCATGCGGGTGGCGGCGGGATACCACGCCATGGGGACCCCCTTCGGTCGGGGTGGGGGAGGGGGAAACGTCGCCGGTCGTGTCAGGTGCACGACTGCGAGTGATGCTCGGTGAGGTAATACCCACTCTCCGTAGTCGTCACCCTTCGTGCGGGAGGGTTCCGATGTGCGTATCCGGCGAATCCTGGGTACCCGGGTTCTCATGGCCGATGGGATTGTGGACTCGGACGAACTGCTCCGCCGTATCCGACTCGCCCGGGACTGGGCGCGGCAGCAGGAGGAGCAGGTGACGGATGAAGGCACAGCGGAGACCTACCGCGTGGTGCGCTCGGTTTTGGACGTGATCGTGGACCCGACCCACCACTGACCCCTCATGGGACGCTTCCCGACCGGCCGCGCGCCGCCGCGGCCGAGCGGGCGGTGGTGTCAGGGCAAGGGGTCACCTCCGCTCGGCAGTCTCGCGGGGGTCGTCGGCGGTGATGAGGTCGATGAGCCGGCGGGCCTGTTCTCCAGCCGGTTCGTCCCGGGTGACGGGCAGGTCGAAGACGAAGTCGGAGAGGGGCGCCACTGTGTTGCGACGGCGGCTGAAGTGCACCTTCACCCCTTCGGGTGCGTCGCGCCGGAGCTCCACACGGTTCACAACGCATTCCCACCGCTCGAACCAGCCACTGCTCACGAGTTCCTGGCACAGCAGCCGGGCGACGGTGTCCACGGGCTCCTCCCAGCTGGTGTCGGCGACGGCACGTGCCAGCTCGGCGTCGTACTGAGCCGCATCGAAATGGACGTCCACGGGGACAGGTACCCGGGTGTCGTCCGTGTTCAGCCAGGACGACCACACCACGCGGTTGCCCTGCCGTTGGATGGTGACGAAGACGCCCCCGCAGCAGCCGGTGTCGCAGTCGTTGTTGGAGAGTTCGATCTGGCGGGGTTCCTCCAGCGCTGCCAACGGCCACTCCTCGGCCGGCCCGAACCACTTCCGGCGTGAGCAACTCGCCACCCCGTCGGGATGGATCTCTCCGAGCACGTCCCGGCCGTCGATCAGTGGGCGCACGTCCGCCCACTGCTCTATCGCGAGAGATGCGGTATCGCATGCCTCAGGGCGAGCGTGCTGATACGCGTGGACTGGTCCATGCGATCAATGATCGATGACGGCGGCACGTAGGTACATTCTCTTCGGAGTCAGCTCGTCGGTTTGATGACGCGGCTTGGTGCGTGGAGCCACACCTCCTGGTGTGAGGCGCGCACGGTGAGGCCGAATTCGGTCAGCTCGGGGCTGCCGAGGTGGTCGTATTCCTGCCAGGTGTGCTCGATCTCGCTCCACAGGTCCCGTGGTCCGTACTGCCACACCTCGTCACCGGTGGCCGTGGCCGCTGAGCCTTCGCAGTCCTGCGCCCACACCTGCACGGTGCCGTTCTTCTCGCTGTGCCACAGCCGCACGTCCGGAAGGCGGGTGCCCGCGTAGAGCGCGAAGCCGAGGGAGAGCCCCTGTCGCGGCTGCACCGTGTTCTTGGACGCGCGGGCGGTGGAGTCGTCCACCGGAGCGGCCGCGGGGGCCCGGTGGGAGCGCATCGGCATGTACGAGGCACCGCTGTGGAAGTACCCGGAGGCGGCGCCGTCGTCGCCTACGCGTAGGCGTACGAGCGCGCCGCTCCAGAAGTCCCGCGCCATGGGGGCGACGATGAGGCCGCCGGGACGTACCTGCTGCACCAGTTCGTACGGGATGCGGCGCAGGGCGCAGGTGGCGATGAGCCTGTCGAACGGAGCCTCGTCGGGCCACCCGCAAGCTCCGTCGCCGCAGGCGAGGTTCGGGGTGTAGCCGGCCGCGCGCAGGGTGGCGGCCGCGTGGTGGGCGAGCCCCGGGTCGATCTCGATGCTGTACACGTGTGCATCGCCCAGGCGCCGGGACAGCAGCGCGGCCACGTACCCGGAGGCGGTGCCGATCTCCAGCACCCGGTTGCCCGGCTCGACGTCGAGGAGCCGCAGCATGCGGGCGACCATGGACGGCTGGGAGTTGGAGGAGGTGGCGGTACCGGGGCCGTCGGCGTGTCCGTCGTCGAGCTGGATGACGACGGGCTCATCGCTGTGGATGAGGGCGAGTCGGTCGGCCCCGGTGGTGATGGGCACGCATTCGGTGGGGCCCTGGCGCCAGATCCGCTGGGGGATGAACGGCTCGCGGGGTACGGCGTGCCACACCGCGCGCCAGTCTTCGTCGAGCAGGCCGCGCTCGTAGAGGTCCTCCACGAGCGCGGCGTGCCCGCCCTTGGGGGCGGTCGTCACGGCATCAGCTCCCGGTGTGCTTGCTCGGCCCGGAACCGTCGGGGGACGGCGGGGCGGGCGGCGGCGTCCACGGCTTGTCGGACGGCTCGCCGCCGTGCTTGCCGCTGTCGGCCATCGGGTC
Source organism: Streptomyces sp. NPDC045431 (assembly GCF_040646655.1). Taxonomy (NCBI): domain Bacteria; kingdom Bacillati; phylum Actinomycetota; class Actinomycetes; order Kitasatosporales; family Streptomycetaceae; genus Streptomyces; species Streptomyces sp. NPDC045431. The sequence goes on along the minus strand of NZ_JBEZAQ010000002.1, from coordinate 635,201 downwards.
GCTCATCTGTGCCTCCTGTGTAGGTGGTGCCGGGTGTGGCGAGGTTCAATGTCGGTGCTCGATCGTGGTGCGCCGGGTGTACGGGGCGTCGCGCGGTCCGCAGTCCGGATGCCGGTAGTCGTCTGGACGGACGCCGGACCCGCACTCGATGGGCGCCGGCTTCTCGGCCTCGCCGTGGATCGGGCGGCCGCAGTGCACGCAGTAGCGTGCGCCGCCGTTCGATCCCGTCATGGCCTCCTCCGCTCGTACGCGCGGCGCAGGTGGTCGCGCAGGAGACTGGGGTCCGTCAGCACGCCGTCGCCGGTCGGCGGATACAGCCACGTCCGGCCGCGCCCCGTCACACCGGGCGCCGGGCAGAGCAGCGCGCCGCCGCGCCCCACGCACACCGTGCCGCGCAGGTCCTCCCACGTCTCCACCGCACCCGCCGGTACGAGGAACTCGACGGTCTGGCGGGGCCGGCAGTACAGCACGGGCCCGAGCGAGGCGGGCATGTTGGCCAGCTCGTCCAGGGCCCGCATGCCGAGCGAGTCGGTGGCGCGCAGAACGTCGAACCGTACGTCGGCGAGGTGGTCGGGGTTGTCGGCCCACTGGGTCAGGATGATCGACGGCGGGTCCATCACGGACGCGAGCCACAGGGCTCCGGTGTTGATCCGGCTGCCTCCCGGGGTAGCGGCCCTCACAGTGTCAACTCCCGGGTGGTGGGCGCCAATACGGCGTACAGCGGCCGGACGCCACGTTTCTGGGCGCACGCGCGGTGGGCGAACACGTGCCGGACGGCGCCCTCGGCGTCTTTGGCTTCGCGGACACACACGTCCGCGCCCGGGTACGGGCAGTACGCACAGGGCCGGTTCATACCAACCGCCGGTGAGACGCGCATACGACGATGGGCCACACGTGGTCCCGAGGCGGAGCCGGGTAGGGCGGTGCGCTCCTGTCGTTCATGGGGAGATAGTGGCCCGCACGAGAGGCCGGAAGTGACACACCTTGTGTCACCCTGTCACACGGCCCCGATCCACTCCGCGAAGGACGTCAGGCTCTCGGCGTCCGAGCGCTTCAGGCGCCGGAGGGTCGCTGCGCTCTCCCGGGCCCAGGGGTGCTCGCGGGTGTGCTGCGGGGCGATGCGGCGCGCCAGCCTGAGCGATGCGAAAGCGTGGTCGTATTGGCCGGCCCAGAGCTGCGCGCGCGCCACCTCGATGTAGAAACCGCTGCGTCGCTCGGCGGGCAGGACCTCAGAGGGTTTCCATTGCCGCGCGACCCCGAGCGCGTTGGCGATGTGATCACCTCCGAGGCTGACGGCCACGGAAACCCGGTGGATGCGCACGGAGTCCGGGCCGAAGGAAGTACCGGCGTATACACGCTCCCGTAGGCCCTCGGCGAGCCGCTGCGCCTCGTCGAGATGCTCGATGGCGGCAGCCGCGTCACCGGCACGTCCCGCGACGACCGCCGCACGCATGTGAAGGGCTCCGTGGGCTGCGGAGGTTCGCTCCTCCCGCGGGCTCGGTGCGGCATCGATAGCGGCGTGCAGGGAGCGCAGCCCGGCCTCGTGGGCGCGGGCGGCGAAGAAGACTTCGGTGCGTACGTACGCGGTGGTAGCGGGCCAGGGGGTCGCTGGTCCGGGGGGCTGCCCATCGCATCAGCTCGATGAGCCGCGCGGACAGGTCGCGGGCACCGAACTTGTACGCCACGGCGTCGGCGGAGCGAGCCACGGACAAGAGGACGGAGGCCGCGCGTGCCCGTTCTCTCGGCGGCGCCGAGTGAAGAGCCGCCGCCGCATCGGCCACGAGCCCTGGTGCTGCGGCGGCGAGGCGTACGTATTGCGCGCCCAGACGCCAGCCCTGCGCCTCTTCGGCTGCGGCCTCCAGGGCGATGAGGGGCCGGTCGGGTGGTGCATCGGGGATGTCGTACGAGGCGATGGCCGCCGACAGAGCGGGCAGCGTCGCGCGTACCCGCCCGTCGGTACGGGTTCGATCGGCGACCAGCCGACTCGGGTCCAGGTCGAGTGCGGCAGCGATCGCGTCGAGGGTGTCGTCGCTCGGTGCGCGGGTACCTTGCTCGATTTTCCGCAACATGCTCAGGGAGATGTGCGCCTGCGCGGCGAGATCGAGTTGAGACAAGCGGCGGGCACGGCGCGCCGTAGCGACGCGTTTGCCCACCTCGCGCATGGGGTCCGGCATACCGGCACAGTAGCGGCGGCGACGTCTCGCCCGGTAGTTGATGCACTGCGCCGGGTAATCACCCGGCGACGATGTCCAGCAGGTCGAGGAGGCTGTCGATGCTGTAGTCGGCAGCCTCGCGCACCTGTGGGTCATCGGCCCACAAATGGCCCCACGGGCCACGGCGCAGGTGCGCGGTGACCAGGCCGGCCTTGCGGGCGGGGAAGACGTCGTTCGCCGGGTGGTCCCCGACGTAGAGCGTTTCACCCGGCGCCGCTTTCCCCGCGTCCAGGACGCGTGCGTAGAAGTCCGGATGCGGCTTGGCGACTCCCCACTCGCCACTGGTCGCGAGCTGGTCCACGGGCAGGTCGAGCGCGCGCAGCAAGGCGCCGGCGCGGCGGGTCTGGTTCCCGGCGATGATCACGCGGACCCCGGCGTCGCGCAGAGCGTTCAGGGCGGGCCGGACGTCGTCGTACAGGTCGCCGTCGTCGAGCTGTTCTCCCTGGCCGGCGGCCTCTCGCGCGCGATACTCGGCGCCGATGTCGATGCCGGGGCGCAGAAGCCGGATCGCGTCGGCGTTGTCCCGCCCCTGTGCCGTGACGGCACCCACCAGGGCGGCGAGGGTGTGTCGCGGCACACCGAGCCAGTCTGCCCAGGACGCCCAGTAGCGGTCATCGCGCACCAGGGTCTCACCGATGTCGAGTGCGACTACACGGATCATGTGCGGCAGCGTAGACGGCGCGCGGAAACGTACGAAGCGCCGTTTCCCGCCCGAAGGCGAGAAGGGGCAGCGGCGCAGCCGCAGAGGGCCGACGGCGGCTGCCACCACCGAGGCACAAGAAGAGCGCGGCGTTGGGGACCGTAAACCCAACGCCGCGCTCGGCTCTGCGATCTTCAGTTGCTCACGCGTGGATACGTGGTGACCGTCCGACGGTGCGAGGCTGGCGCGACAGGACGTTCGCGCCGCCGGACGGAGATCATGGGGGAGGTATCGGGACCGCGGCGGCGGCGACGGGAGGTTCCGTCGTCCCTTCCTTCAGGTCAAGAAGGGGACGGGCTCCCTACCACCGCACTGGCTCGCACGCCGCCACGGTCCTCGATCTGGTCCGTCGCACCGACCACCCCTCATCCGGGCCGGTGTTCCGGACCGCGTACGGCGACAGACCTCCCGTCGGTCGCCGTACGCCGCCTGGTGAGGCTCAGTCCTCGCGCAGGGCGCGGACCGCCTCCTCGACGCGCTTGCCGTAGTCCGGGTCGGCGGCGTGGAAGTGGGCCAGGTTCTTCTCGATGACGTCCTCGCGGGAGACCTGCGACAGGCCGCCTGCGATGTTCGCCACCAGGCGCTGCTTCTCCTCCTCCGACATCAGGCGGTAGAGCTCACCGGCCTGGAAGAAGTCGTCGTCCTTGGTGTGCAGCGGCGCGGCGTGCGTGCCGGTGTAGCCGGCGACGGCCAGCGGGGCGGAGAGCGGCGCGTCGGTCTGTGCGGGACCGGCGTACGAGTTGGGCTCGTAGTTCTTGTCGTGGCGCGAGCCGTTGCGGGTGGCCATGAAGCCGTCGCGGCCGTAGTTGTCCGCCACGGTCGCCTTCGGGGCGTTCACCGGCAGCTGGGTGTGGTTGACACCGAGGCGGTAGCGGTGGGCGTCCGCGTAGGCGAAGAGGCGGCCCTGGAGCATCTTGTCCGGGGAGGGGCCGATGCCGGGAACGAAGTTGTTCGGCGAGAAGGCGGCCTGCTCGACCTCGGCGAAGACGTTCTCCGGGTTGCGGTCGAGGACCATCCGGCCGACGCGCTGCAGCGGGTAGTCGGCGTGCGGCCACACCTTGGTGAGGTCGAACGGGTTGAAGCGGTAGTCCGCCGCCTCGTGCGCCGGCATGATCTGCACGTACAGGGTCCACGAGGGGTTCACACCGCGCTCGATGGCCTGGAGCAGGTCGGTCTGGTGCGAGTTCGCGTCCTTGCCGACCACCTCGGCGGCCTGCTCGGACGACAGGCAGCGGATGCCCTGGTTCGTCTTGAAGTGGTACTTGACGAAGAAGGCCTCGCCCTGGGCGTTCGTCCACTGGTAGGTGTGCGAGCCGTAGCCGTTCATGTGACGGTACGAGGCCGGGATGCCGCGGTCACCCATCAGCCAGGTGATCTGGTGCGTCGCCTCGGGGGCGTGCGCCCAGAAGTCCCAGACGTTGTCCGGCTCCTGCTTGCCCGTGAAGGGGTCGCGCTTCTGGGAGTGGATGAAGTCGGGGAACTTGATCGGGTCCTTGATGAAGAACACCGGGGTGTTGTTGCCGACGAGGTCGTAGTTGCCCTCTTCGGTGTAGAACTTCACCGCGAAGCCGCGCGGGTCGCGGACGGCGTCCGCGCCACCCAGCGAGTCGGCGACGGTGGAGAAGCGGATGAAGAGCTCCGTGCGCTTCCCGACCTCGGAGAGGAAGTCCGCCTTGGTGTACGCGGTGACGTCGTCGGTCACCTCGAAGTAGCCGTACGCACCGGAACCACGGGCGTGCACCACGCGCTCCGGGATACGCTCCCGGTTGAAGCGGGCGAGCTTCTCCAGCAGGTGCTGGTCCTGGAGGAGGAGCGGGCCACCGACGCCGGCGGTGGCGGAGTTCTGGTTGTCGGCGACCGGGGCGCCGGACTCGGTCGTAAGCACGCGCTTCGACATGGTGACCTTCCGTGCAGGAGCTGCTGAGCGGTGTCAGGAGCGTAAATTCGCTCCCGATGAAACGTCAACAGTTTGTTGAAATGAAGGTGGTGAATCCGGGCCGCGGCTGCGCTTGGGCGCGACAGGACAGGTGTCAGCGAAGCCACGGCCCGGATGCCGGGGGGAGGGCCCTCAGGCCCTCGGGCGAGCCGCCGGGCGGAACCGGCGGCTCACCGGGATCAGACCTGCTGGCCGGAGAGGCGCTCGACGGCGCGCAGCAGGGCCGAGTGGTCCAGGCCGCCGTCGCCCTGCGCGCGCAGGGAGGCGACGAGCTGCGCGACCACGGCGCCGACCGGAAGGGCCGCACCCACGTTGCGGGCGGCGTCGGTGACGATGCCCATGTCCTTGTGGTGCAGGTCGATCCGGAAACCGGGCTTGAAGTCGCGGTTGAGGAAGTTGTCCTTCTTGCGGGTCAGGACCGTGGAGCCGGCCAGACCGCCGTTGAGGACGTCCAGGGCCGCGGCGAGGTCCACGCCGGACTTCTCCAGGAAGACGACGGCCTCGGCGCACGCCTGGATGTTGACCGCCACGATGAGCTGGTTGGCGGCCTTCACCGTCTGGCCGGAGCCGTGCGGGCCGCAGAGCACGATGGTCTTGCCGAGGGCCTCGAGGATCGGCTTGGCCTCGTCGAAGTCGGCCTGCTCGCCGCCGACCATGATCGACAGTACGGCCTCGATGGCGCCGGCCTCACCGCCGGAGACAGGGGCGTCCAGGACGCGGATGCCCTTCTCCTTGGCGTTCTTGGCCAGGTCGACGGAGGTCTGCGGGGTGATCGAGGACATGTCGATCAGCAGGGCGCCCGACTTGGCGTTCTCCAGGATGCCCTCGGGGCCGTAGGCGATGGCCTCGACCTGCGGGGAGGCGGGCACCATCGTGATGACCACGTCGGCGTCCTTGACGGCCTCGGCGATCGAGCCGGCGGCCGTGCCGCCCGCCTTGGCCAGGCGGTCCAGCTTGTCCTGCTCCAGGGTGTAGCCGGTGACCTGGTAGCCGGCCTTGATCAGGTTCTCGGACATGGGGGAGCCCATGATGCCGAGGCCGATCCACGCGATCTTGGGGAGATTGCTCATGAGGTGCCTCTCAAAAACTGGTGGTGCGGGAAGAAGTCAGCGGGCCGCGCGGGCCTCGGCCGGGAGCCAGTCGAAGGACTCGGCGCTCGGGCGGTCGCCGGCCTTGTACTCCAGGCCGACCCAGCCGTCGTAACCGGCCTTCTTGAGCTGGTCGAGCAGCTCCTCCAGCGGCAGCGAGCCGGTGCCCGGCGCGCCACGGCCCGGGTTGTCCGCGATCTGGACGTGGCCGGTCTTCGCGGCGTACGCCTCGATGACCTCGCCGACGTTCTCGCCGTTCATCGACAGGTGGTAGATGTCGAGGAGGAACTTGGCGTTGCCGAGGCCGGTCGCCGCGTTCACCTTGTCGATGACCTCGATCGCGGCCGGGGCGCTCACCAGCGGGTAGAGCGGCGACTCCGGCTTGTTGAGGGTCTCGACGAGGAGGATCGCGCCCACCCGGTCGGCGGCGCGGGCCGCGGCGACCAGGTTCTCCAGGGCGAGCTCGTCCTGGACGGCCGGGTCGACGCCCTCGACGCGGTTGCCGTAGAGCGCGTTGAGCGCCTTGCAGCCGACCGAGGCGGCGAAGTCCGCGGCCACGTCGATGTTGGCGCGGAAGCGGTCCGACTCCTCACCCGGGACGGACAGCGCGCCGCGGTCCGGGCCCGGAAGGGCGCCGGCGTAGAAGTTCAGGCCCACCAGCTGGGTGCCGGCGTCGTCCAGCGCCTTCTTCAGGGCGTCGAGTTCGCTCTGGTCGGGCGTGGGCGTCTCGATCCAGGGCCACCACAGCTCGACCGCCGTGAAGCCCGCCGCGGCGGCAGCCGCGGGGCGCTCCAGGAGCGGGAGTTCCGTGAAGAGGATCGACAGGTTCACATCGAAGCGCTGGTCCGTGTATCCCATGAGGGGTTCGGCGCTCCTTCCGTATTGCGGAAGTTCGTTTCTGCTTAACGGAAGATTGCCTGGCGGGGGGGACGGCTGTCAAGACCGGCACCCAAAACGGGCACACAAAAAGGCGCCTTCCGGACGATGGCCCGGAAGGCGCCTGGGGATCCCTGTGCGGTTGTACGGAAAGAAGGGGCCGGAGGAGTCGTCGGAAGGTCGGAGCGCCGGGTCGGAGCGCCGGGTCGGAGCGCTGGGTCAGAGCGCGTCGACGGCGCTCACCTTCCACCCCTCCGACGTGCGCGTGAGCGTCATGCGCACCCGGTTCAGGTCCACGCGCGGCCCCGACACCTGGGTGCTCGTGGTGACCTGGTTCACGAAGAGCAGCACCACGGCCCGGTCCGGCGAGGCCGACACCACCGACACCGCCGGGGCGCCACCGTCCGGCGGCTCCACCACCGACGCCTTCACCACGCCCCGGTACTTCTTCGCCGTCGGCGCCACCACGCTCGTGGTCGTCCTGCGGTACTCGTCGCGGAACGCGCCCGTCAGACGCGCCCCCGCCGCCGCGAAGTCCTTCTCCAGGCGCCGGTGGTCGTACGAGAGCACCACCGGAGCCGCCTCGCGCGCCGCCTCGGCCGCCTCCGCCCGCGCCCGGTCGGTGCCCCGCCCGTCCGCGTACGCCCGGACGAGTACGGCGAGCGCCACCATCCCCGCCACCAGCAGCACGGCGAGCACCGCGAGCAGCGCGGGGCGCCGACGCCCCGGAGGCGGCCCTTCCGGTCCCTCCCAGTCGGGGGCCTCCCAGTCCGGCTCCGGCGGCGGTGCCTGTGCGCCCGGCTCCTCCCGCGCGCGCAGGGTCCGTCCGGACACCACGGGGGCGCCGGGGGCGGCCCGCTCGGCGCGCTTGGCCGCCGCGCGGGCGGCGGCCGGCAGGGAGCGACGGGCAGGGGAGCCGGCGCCCCGGCCCCGGGTGGTCGTGTTCGCCACGGGGTTTCTCCTTTCGGTCGGCCGGTCAGCCGACGAACTCGACGCCGGACGTCAGCCAGCGCCCGTCCTCGCGTACGAGATCGAGCTGGAGCCGGTACGTACGGGCCTGGCCCTGCGGCGCGGCGGTGTTGGTCACCTTGGAGTCGGCGACCACCAGCACGCGCGCCGACCGGTCGTCGGCGCGGACGATGCCCGCCTCCAGCACCTGGCCCTCCGACACCGACTTGTTGGCGGCCACCAGCTTCGTCAGCTGCGCCGTCTGCGCCGCGAACTGCTCCTTGAACTCGCCCGTGGCGCCCTTCAGGACGTTGCCGCTGTCCCGTCCGTAGTGCCGGTAGTCGAGCGAGGTGAAGTTCAGCGCCGACTGGCGGGCGGCGGCGAGGATGTCCTGGCGGCGCTTCTCCTCGGCCCGCTGCTCGTACACCTGCACGCTCAGCCAGCCCGAGGCGGCCGTCACCGCCACGGTCGCCACCGCCAGCGTCGCGGGCATGGCCCGGCCCCGGCGCGCGGCCGCCCGCAGGCGCCGCAGCGCGTGGACGCAGCGCCGCCGCACGGCCCCTGCCATGCCGGCGGCCATGCCGGCGGCCATGCCGGCAGTCATGCCGGCGGTCATGCCATCGGTCCGACGAGCAGCCATTGCCAAGAGTCCTTTCCGAACATGCTCTGTTCGCCGCCCGTCGAGCCGATCTCGACGAGCCTGCCGCCCGGACCGGCGGCGGCGCCGGTCGCCGGGTCGTACGGGGTGACGTGCGGCGTGGCCTGCGGAGCGCCGTACGCCGCCGGGCCGGCGCCGCCGCCACCACGGGCGGCCCCCGAGGGGCCCGGCGCGTTCTGCGCGCCGCGCACCGAGGTCTGCGAGCCGCGCGGGGCCGCGCAGTGCGCCCGCGTGTTCGCCGGGCGCTCGCTCGTGTCGGCCGGGTCGCGGCGCTGGGTGCCGTACCCCTGCCGGCACGCGGGCGGGTCGTCGGCGCCGACGACGAGCCCGAAGTGGGTGGTGCCGTCGCCGGGGATCACCGTGTAACTGCCGGAGACCACCACCGGGAAGGTGACCAGCGCCTGCTCCACGCCGGGCAGCCGGGCCACCGTGACCTGGCCGCCGCTGATGAGGTTCCCGAGCAGCACCGGCACATGGGGCCGGGTCGAGGTCAGCAGCGAGTCGAGCTCCTGCGCGGCGGGCGCGCCCGCGCCGATCAGCCGGCGCAGGTCGCCGTCGCTCGACTTCAGCTCGGCGGTCAGGGCCGCCAGGTCCTCCGAGAAGGCCTTGATGGCCGAACCCTTGTCCGCCTGGGTCTTCAGGACCGTCCGCGAGTCCTCGATCAGCGCGATGGTCTGCGGCAGGGAGTCCGACGCCGACTCGACGAGCCGGTTGCCGGACTCCACCAGCCGGCTCAGCTCCGGGCCCGTGCCCGCGAACGCCTTGCCCAGTTCGTCGACCGTGATCCGCAGGTCCTCCTTGCCGACGGAGTTCACCAGCCGGTCCAGGCTCAGCACGAGCTCGGTGGCCGGCAGCGGCACGCGCGTGTCGCTGCGCGGGATCGTGGAGCCGTCGCGCAGGTACGGACCGCCCGCGCCGCGCGGCTGGAGGTCGACGTACTGCTCGCCGACGGCGGAACGGTTCGCCACGACCGCGACCGTGTCCGCCGGGATCCGCACCCCGTCCTCGAGGTCCAGCTCCACCGTGACCCCGTCGCCCACCCGGCCGCCGGCCCCGTCGCCGGACCCCTTGCCGGTCCCGTCGCCGCCGGTGAGCCGCAGCTCGCCCACCCGGCCCACCGGCACGCCGCGGTACGTCACCTCCGCGCCCGCGAAGACGCCCCCGGAGTCGGCGAAGTCGGCGTGGACGCGGTAGCCGCGGTCGAGGATCGCGTCGACGATCCCGGTGTACTGGGCGCCGACGTACGACACGCCCACGGCGGTCACGGTGGCGAAGGCGAGGAGCTGGGCCTTGACCGTACGGGTGATCACGGTTGCATCCCCTTCAGCAGCAGTTCCGCGAGCGCGATGTCGTACGAGCCCGCATGCGAGCCTCCGTACGCGATCTGCGTACCGGTGCACACCGGCGGGCAGAGCGCGCCGTCGCCATCCCCGCTGCCTCCATTCGCACCGCCGCCTCCGCCCGGTGGCCGCGGCAGCGGCGGAGTGGGCGCCGGCGCACCGGGCACCTCCGGTACGCCGGGGGCCTCCGGCAGCGTCGGAACCTCCGGCAGCCCGGGCGCCTCCGGGAGCCCCGGTACGCCCGGCACCTCCGGGAGGCCGGGCGCCGTCGGCGGCTCGTCGTCGAGGTTTCCGTAGATGCTCGCCAGGTCCAGATCGGCGGTGACCCTGAGGTTGACGTAGTCGCCCTTGATCGCGTCCACGGCGTTGCGCGGGAAGGGGTACGTGGTCAGCAGCTCCAGGGCGTTCGGCAGATCGTCGCCCGCCTTGTTCAGCTGCTCCAGGATCGGCCGCAGGCTGTGCAGGTTGGCGACGACGTCGGAGCGCGAGGCGTTGATCACCTTCGTGCCGGTGGTGCTCAGCGCCGACAGGGAGGTGAGCATCGCCGTCAGCTTGGTCCGCTGGTCCGCCAGCACCTTCAGGGCGGGCGGCAGGGTGTCGACGGCCTGCGCGATGGTCTTCTTCTCCGCCGCGAGCCGCTGGGAGAGCCGGTCGAGACCGGCCAGGGCGCGGACGATCTCGGCTCGCTGCGCGTCGAGGCCGCCGATGAAGGTGTCGAGCTCCTTCAGCAGCGACTTCACCCGGTTCTCGCGGCCCTCCAGGGCCTTGTTGAGCTCCGTGGTGATCGTCTTGAGCTGGGCGACCCCGCCGCCGTTGAGCAGCGCCGACAGGGCCGACAGCACCTCCTCGATCTCCGGGTTGCGCCCGGAGCGCGACAGCGGGATGCGCGCCCCGTCCTTCAGCCGCCCGGCCGGTGCCGCGTCCACGGGAGCCGACAGCGCCACGTACTTCTCGCCGAGCATGCTCGTCTGGCGCAGCTCGGCGACCGCGTTGGCCGGCAGCTTCACCGAGTCGTCGACGCGCAGCCGCACGCGTGCGTGCCAGCCGTCCAGCTCCACCTTCTCGACCGCGCCCACGGTCACGTGGTTCACCTTCACCGCGGACTGCGGCACCAGGTCCAGGACGTCCCGGAACTCGACCGTGACGCGGTACGCGTCGCCGTCGGCGGCCGCGCCGCCCGGCAGGCCGACGTCGTACAGGCCGTCGAAGCCGCAGCCCGACAGCAGCAGCGAACCGGCGGCCGTCCACACGACGGCGGTTACACGCGGTGCCCTCATACGTCCGGCCCTCATGCGTCCGTTGCTCATGCGTCCACCTCCAGGATTCCGCCGAGCGTCCGGTCGACCGAGCCGCTCCCGGCGACCGGCGCAGCGGACGTGAGCGGCTCCGGAAGCGAGTCGAACAGCTTCCTCAGCTCCGCGCAGTCCTTGGCCTTCGCCTCGCCCGTGGTGGAGAGCAGGGAGCACAGCAGCGAGGCCGGGTCCTGGGGGTGGTCGGGGTTGTTGCGCGTGTCGAGCGTCCCGGAGGACGGGTTGTAGGCGTTCTGGAGGTTCGACAGACCGGTCGGCGCCACCTCCAGCAGCTCCGCGAGCGCGGCGCGCTGCGTGACCAGCACCTTGGTCACCTTGGAGAGCCCCTCCACGTTCGTGGTCAGCGCCTTCTTGTTGTCCCGTACGAACGCGGACACGTCGGCGAGCGCCACGCCCAGGTGCCGCAGTGCGGCCGCCAGGTCCTTGCGCTCGGCGGCGAGCTGGTCGGCGACCTGCGCCAGGCTGTCGTTGAACGACCGCACGCTCTTGTCGTCGGCCGCCAGCGCCGCCGTGAAGACCTGGAGGTTGCGGACGGTCGAGAACAGGTCCTGCCGGCCGTCCGACAGCGTGGTCACCGCCAGGGACAGGTCCTCCACCGTCTGGTGCAGCTTGGCGCCCTGCCCTTCGAGGTTGTCCGCGCTCACCCCCAGCAGCCGGGAGAGGGACCCGTCCTTGTTCGCGCCGCGCGGGCCGAGCGCCTCCGCCGTCGTGTGCAGGCTGTCGAAGACGCGGTCCAGCTCGACGGGCACGGCCGTCCGCTCCTCCGGGATGACGTCGCCGTCGCGCAGCCGCTCGCCGCCCCGGTACACCGGGAGCAGCTGGACGTAGCGGTCGCTGACGACGGAGGAGTTGATGATGGCGGCCCGGGCGCCGGCCGGAACCGCGCGCTCGGCGTCGTACTCCAGGGTGACCCGCACCCGCCGGCCCTGCGGGGTGATCTCCTTGACCTCGCCGATGCGCACGCCCAGCACGCGGACGTCGGAGCCGGGGTAGATGCCGACCGTGCGCGGGAAGTACGCGGTGACGCGCACCGGCTCCGAGCGGGGCCACAGCACCACGGTGGCGGCGGCGACGACCGCGAGGGCGACGATCAGGGTGAGCACGCGTCGCTTCGTCACGAGGCACCTCCCGTGCGCGGGACCACCGGGGCGGCGACCATGTTCTGGATGTAGCTGTCGAACCAGCGGCCGTTGCCGAGGGTGTTGGTGAAGACCCGGACGTACGGCGCCATCAGCTTGATGGAGCGGTCCAGGCTCGCCTGATTGCGTTCGAGCATCGCCACCACCTGGTTCAGGCCCTCCAGGGCCGGGCCGATCTGCGCCTTGTTGTCCCGGACCAGGCCGGAGAGCTGGATGCCGAGGGCGGCGGAGCTCTTGAGCAGCGCGTGGATCGCCGCCCGGCGCCGGGCGATCTCCGTGAAGAGCGCGTCGCCGTCCTCGACGAGCTTCGTGAACTCACCCGAGCGCGCCGCGAGCACCCCGCTCACGCCGTTGGCGTGGGCCAGCAGCTCGCGCAGCGCCTGGTCGCGGGAGGCCACCGTGCGGGAGATCCGCGACAGGCCCTCGATCGACGCCCGCACCTCGTCCGGGGAGTCCTCGAAGGTGGTGGAGATGGTGTCCAGCGCCGTCGCCAGCCGCTCCGTGTCGACCTGCTCGGTCGTGGTCGTCAGATCGCTGAAGGCCGCGACGACGTCGTACGCCGGGGTCGTACGGTTCAGCGGGATCTCGCTGCCGGGTGCCAGCTGCCCGGGCCCCTTCGGTTCCAGGGCGAGGTACTTGGCGCCCAGGATCGTCTTGATGCGGATGGCGGCCCCCGTCCGCGTACCGAACGCGGGGTCGCCCTTGACCCGGAACACCACCTTGACGTGGTCGCCGTCGAGGTCCACCTCGTCGACCTTGCCGACCTTCACCCCGGCGATGCGCACCTCGTCACCGGGCTTGAGGCCGCCCGCCTCCGAGAAGGCGGCGCTGTACGTCTCGCCGTCGCCGATCAGCGGCAGGCTGTCGGCGTTGAAGGCGGCGACCGTGAGGAGGGCGAGGGCCGTCAGGCCCGCGGCGCCGATGGTGACGGGGTTGCGGTCCCGGAAGGGGATCATGCGGGGCCGCTTCAGCCTTTTCATGAGCACCTCGCCCGGGCGACGTGGAGCTCGGGGGTGATGACTTCCTTCGTCTTCGGCAGCACGATCCGGCCGTCGAAGTCGCACAGGTAGAAGTTGAACCAGGAGCCGTACGAGGCGGTCCTCGTCAGCTTGGTGAGCTTGTTCGGCAGCCGCTTCAGCACGCCCTCCACGGTCTTCTCGTTCTCGTTCAGCGTTCCGGTGAGCTCGGTCAGCTCGGCGATGTCGTCCTTGAGCGGCGGCCGGGCCTCCGCGAGCAGGCCGGAGGTGGCCTCGGTCAGGTTGTTGATGTTCACGAGCGACTCGCCGATGGGCTTGCGGTCGGCGGCCAGGCCGGAGATCAGCCGCTGGAGCTGCTGGATCAGCCCGGAGAAGCGGGCGCCCCGCTGGTCGAGCGTCGCCAGGGTGGTGTTGAGGTTGTCGATCACCGAGCCGATCAGCTGGTCCCGGTCCGCGAGCGTGGTGGTGAGCGACGCCGTGTGCGCGAGCAGGCTGTTGACCGTGCCGCCCTCGCCCTGGAACGTCTTGATGATCTCGGTGGCGAGCTGGTTGACGTCCTCGGGGCTGAGCGCCGCGAAGAGCGGCTTGAAGCCGTTCAGCAGCGCGTTGAGGTCCAGCGCGGGCTGCGTGCGGGCGAGCGGGATGGTGCCGCCGGGCCGCAGTAGCCGGGTGCCGTCGCCGGCCCCCTCCGTCAGGGCGATGTAGCGCTGGCCGACCAGGCTGCGGTAGCGGATGACGGCGCCGGTGCCGGCCGGCAGCGGCCGGTCCTCGGTGACGGTGAAGGTCACCTCCGCGAGCGTGCGGTCCTTGATGGCGATCTCCTCCACCTCACCGACGCGTACGCCCGCGACCCGGATGTCGTCCCCCTCCTCCAGGCTGGTGACATCGCTGAACACCGCCTTGTACGTGTGCTCGGGCGTGAAGGAGATGGTGACGATGGTCGCCGCCAGCAGCGTGGTCGCCAGGACCGTCACCACCGCGAAGAGGCCGAACTTGATCAGCGGCGCCGCGGTGCCGCGCGCGTTCGTCACCCGGCTCATGCGACGCTCACCGCCGTCCCGCGCGCCATCGGGCCGAACAGCAGTGTCGCCACCGCCGGCACCTCGTCCGCCGGTACGCCCATCACGGGAGCGACGAGCGCGCCCACGGCGCGCTGCTCGGCGGCGGTGGCGGACGAGGGGCGGGCGCCCGGCCCGCCGTGGCCGGGGTGCGCGTCCCGCGTACCGTCGTCGAGTTTGGTGTGCCCGGCCGGGACCGCCGGTCCGGGAAGGCCCCGGCAGTTGGGGCCCGACCGCTCGCGGTAGCGGGGCTCCTCGCCGGGCTCGTAACCCGGCCGCTGCCGGACGATTTCCAGGGTGATGCGCATCTCTCCCCCTCTGAAGGTCTCCTCGGCCGCGGCCTCCTGCCTCACCAGCCCCTTGAGGAGGCACGGGTACTCGGGCGCGTAACGGGCGAACAGCGCCAGGGTGGGGCGGGAGACGCGGCCCAGGGTGATGAGCCGGTCGCCGTTCTCGTCGAGGAAGCCCTCGGCGGTGCGGGAGACCGTGGCCGTGGAGGTGAACAGGGCGGCCAGCTGGTCCTGCTTCTCGACGATCGTGCGGCTGGTGGTGAGCGTGTTGCGCAGGATGCGCAGCAGGTCGGGCGCGGCGTCCCCGTACACCTCGGCCACATCGGCGAACCGCGTGATGTCCTCCTTGATGGACGGCATGTGCGGGTTGAGGCGGCGCAGGTAGTCCTCGACGCGGACCAGGTTGTCGCCGATGCGGTCGCCCCGGCCCTCCAGCGCCGTGGCGAACGCGGACAGGGTGGCGTTGAGTTCGGCGGGCTTCACCGTCCGCAGCAGCGGCAGCAGGTCGTTCATCAGCTGCTGCACCTCGATGCCGACCTTGGTGCGGTCCTGGGTGATGACGTCCCCGGCGCGGATGGGCCGGCCCGCCGGCGTGCCCGGGGGCGCCACGAGATCGACGTACTTCTCGCCGAACAGCGTCTTGGGCAGCAGCCGCGCGTGCACGTTCGCCGGGATGCGCGCCGTGTGCTCCGGCTTGAGCGCGATGTCCAGCGTGGCCTTCTCGCCGTCGGCCCGTACGTCCCTGACCTCCCCCACCAGCAGGCCGCGCAGCTTGACGTCGGCACGCGGCTCCAGCTGGTTGCCGAGGGTGTCCGCCTCCAGCGTGATGCGGACGACGGGGGTGAAGACCTGCTGGTAGACGGCGACGCAGAGGGAGAGGAGGAGGGCGAGGACGGCGAGGAAGACGACGCCGTACAGCCGCAGTTTCAGTTTCACCGGTGTGCGCATCGGCCCTTACCCCGCGATCCGTACGGTCGTGCCGGCGCCCCAGATCGCCAGGCTGAGGAAGAAGTCCAGGACGTTGATCGCCACGATGGACGTGCGCACCGCGCGGCCGACGGCGACGCCGACACCGGCCGGACCGCCGCGCGCGTAGTAGCCGTAGTAGCAGTGCACCAGGATGATCACGACGGCGAAGACGATCACCTTGCCGAACGACCACAGCACGTCGACCGGCGGCAGGTACTGCTGGAAGTAGTGGTCGTACGTCCCCGCCGACTGGCCGTAGTAGCCGGTGGTGATGGTGCGGGCGGCGAAGTACGAGGACAGCAGCCCGACGACGTACAGCGGGATGACGGCGACGAACCCGGCGATCATCCGGGTGGTGACGAGGAAGGGCAGCGACGGGACGCCCATGACCTCCAGGGCGTCCGTCTCCTCGCTGATCCGCATCGCGCCGAGCTGCGCCGTGAACCCCGCGCCGACGGTGGCGGAGAGCGCGAGCCCCGCGACCAGCGGGGCGATCTCGCGGGTGTTGAAGTACGCGGAGAGGAACGCCACGAAGTTCGACGTGCCGAGCTGGTTGAGCGCCGCGTACCCCTGGAGCCCCACCTCGGTGCCGGTGAAGAAGGAGAGGAACGCGATGACGCCGACGGTGCCGCCGACGACCGCGAGCGCGCCGCGCCCGAAGCTCACCTCGGCGAGCAGACGCAGGATCTCCTTCTTGTAGCGGCGCAGGGTGCGGCCGGTCCAGGCGAGCGAGCGGCCGTAGAAGGCGAGTTGGGCGCCCAGCTCCTCCAGGCGGTGCAACAGAGCGGCCATGCGATCACCCCTTCTGCGGAACGACTTGGAAGTACACGGCGGTCAGCACGAAGTTCGTCACGAAGAGCAACATGAAGGTGATCACCACGGACTGGTTGACCGCGTCGCCGACCCCCTTCGGACCGCCCTTCGCCGTCAGGCCCTTGTACGAGGCGACGATCGCCGAGATCGCGCCGAAGACCAGCGCCTTGACCTCGGCGGCCCACAGATCGGAGATCTGCGCGAGGGAGGTGAAGGAGGCGAGGTACGCCCCCGGTGTGCCGCCCTGGAGGACGACGTTGAAGAAGTAGCCGCCCGCGACGCCGACGACGGAGACCAGGCCGTTGAGGAGGACCGCGACCAGCATGGAGGCGAGGACGCGCGGGACGACGAGCCGGTGGATCGGGTCGATGCCCAGCACCTGCATCGCGTCGATCTCCTCGCGGATCTTGCGCGCCCCGAGGTCCGCGCAGATCGCGGTGCCGCCGGCGCCCGCGATCAGCAGCGCCGTGACGATGGGGGAGGCCTCGCGCAGGACGGCGAGGACGGAGGCGGCGCCGGAGAACGACTGGGCGCCCAGCTGGCGCGTGAGGCTGCCGATCTGGAGGGCGATGACCGCGCCGAAGGGGATCGACACGAGCGCCGTCGGCAGGATGGTGACGCTCGCGATGAACCACGCCTGCTGGATGAACTCCCGTACCTGGAAGGGGCGGCGGGGCAGTGTGCGCAGCACGTCCAGGGCCAGCGCGAAGAGGCTGCCGGAGTGGCGCAGGGCGCCGACGGGGGAGAGGCTCACTCGGCCACCGCCTCCTTCACCGTTTCCTTCACCACTTCCTTCACCGCGCCCTTCACCGCTTCCTCGCGCCGTGCGATGGCCTGCCAGCGGTCGGGCCGGTCGATCCCGGCGCTCGGCAGCAGCCGGGGCGTCAGGGGCGCCGGGGCGTCGCCCGACCGGTCGATCTGGGCCAGCTCCTGCTCGACCTGTGCGGCGTCCTTCTCCTCCGCCATGCCGATCGGGCCCTGCATGCGGCCGTTCAGGAACTGCCGTACGACGGGCTCCTCGCTGGTCAGCAGCTGGTCGCGGGGGCCGAACATCACCAGCTCGCGGCGGAAGAGCAGGCCGATGTTGTCGGGGACCTGGCGGGCCGAGGCGATGTCGTGCGTGACGATCAGGAACGTCGCGTCGATCTGCGCGTTGAGGTCGACGATCAGCTGGTTGAGGTAGGCGACGCGGACCGGGTCGAGGCCGGAGTCCGGTTCGTCGAAGAGGATGATCTCCGGGTCGAGGACCAGCGCGCGGGCCAGCCCGGCGCGCTTGCGCATGCCACCGGAGATCTCACCGGGGAGCTTCTCCTCGGCGCCGATCAGACCGACCATGTCCATCTTCTCGAGGACGACGCGCTTGATCTCGCCCTCGGACTTGCGGGTGTGCTCGCGGAGCGGGAAGGCGATGTTGTCGTACAGGTTCATCGACCCGAACAGCGCGCCGTCCTGGAACAGCACCCCGAAGAGCTTGCGCACCTCGTAGAGGTCGTGTTCGCGGAGGGTGGTGATGTCCCGGCCCGCGATGCGGATCGAGCCCCGGTCGGGCTTGAGCAGCCCGACGAGCGTCTTGAGGAAGACCGACTTGCCCGTGCCCGAGGGGCCGAGCATCACCGAGATCTCCCCGGCGGGCAGTGTCAGCGAGACGTCCTGCCAGATGACCTGGTCGCCGAAGGACTTCGTCAGCCCTTCCACGCAGATCTCGACACCCATCCGGTTCACCCTTCAGCCCGTGAGCAGCTCCGTCGTCTGCTCTACGGGGAGGGGCGGGGTGTCCGTCGCGGGGATCCGGAATTTTTTCCGGAGGGGCTCTCCGTCAGGGTGCGGGGAGCTCCGACGGCAGCTGCGGGACCGGTACGGGGGCGGGGAGGTCCACCGCAGGGAGCGGCGCCTCCGGAACGCGGAGCTCCGGGACCTCGGGGAGCGGCGGTACCTCCGCGACGTTCCCGACCTCCGGGACCGCGGGGAGCGGCGGGACCTCCGGGAGCGTCGGCGTGGGCAGCGGCAGGGACGGCAGCGACCGCAGCGGCGGCTGCGCCGGAGCCGTACGGTCCACGGGTGCGGGCTTCGTGGACGGCGTCGCCGCCGGCGCCGGTGCCGGCGTCCGGGAGGGTGACGGCGACGGCGCCACGGCCGTGGGCCGGACGTCCGCCGCCCCCGAGGTCACCGGCGCGGAGGCGGGCCGGTCCTGGGCCGGCGGCCGGTCCTGTGCGTGCGGCAGCACGAACCCGGCCACGGCGAGGGTCGCGGCCGTCGAGGCGGCGGCCACCGCCACCTGGGTGGAGCGCGGACGGCCGCGCCCGCAGAGCCACAGCAGCAGCGCCAGCGTGGCGGCCAGCGAGTTGCGCAGCGTGCGGCGGGCGCGGGCCAGCAGCGACTCGACCGTGCGGTAGCTGAGGCCCATCTTGTGGGCGACCTGCCCGACGTCCAGGTCCTCGGACTTCAGCCAGAGGGCCTCCGCCTGGCGCGCGGGCAGCTCCCCGCTGCGTACCGCCAGCCACCTCGCCTCGGCGCGGTCGCACACGAGCTCGTCGACCGGCGCCGGGCCGGGCGGGACCAGCGCGGCGGCCCGGGCGGGGTCCGTGTCGCGGTGGACCTGGCGGTACCGGTCGACGCACAGCCGCATCGTGACCGTGGTCAGCCAAGCGCCGAGGCGCTCGTCGTCGAGGTGCGGCTGCTCGGCGGCGCGCAGCATCGCCTCGTGCACGGCGTCCTCGGCGTCCTCCAGGCTCATGGACCTGCGCCGGGCCACCTTGAGCAGCTGCTCGCGGTGGCTCCACGCCCGCTGCCAGCGGTCATCGGACACGTCCGTCACCATGAGGGCCCCTTCGCGCTACCCGCCGGTACAGCCTCCGGCGGGTCGCGACATTACCGCCCGGTATCCGGAATTGTGGAGGGGGCTGCGGGCATCGAGTCCTGACCGTTGCCGAGCGGCGGACCGGGCAGGACGGCATCGGCATCCGGAATCGGAAGACGGGATTCCGTAGGCGGTGCTTCCGAGGCCTCTCGTGTACCGGTCGGCCGTGGCCGGGCCGGCTCCGAGGACCCCGACGGTTCCGCCCGCTTCGGCGGTACGGGGCTGGGACCGGCCTTCGACGGAGCGCTCGGCCGCCCCGGGGCGGGGGAGCGGGACGGCTCCGGCGCCGGCGT
This sequence comes from Streptomyces sp. NPDC045431, assembly GCF_040646655.1. Classification (NCBI taxonomy): domain Bacteria; kingdom Bacillati; phylum Actinomycetota; class Actinomycetes; order Kitasatosporales; family Streptomycetaceae; genus Streptomyces; species Streptomyces sp. NPDC045431. The sequence continues at coordinate 615,736 of NZ_JBEZAQ010000002.1, read as the reverse complement.
GCGCGACGGCTCCGTGCTCACCGCGGGACCGGCGACCACCACGGGCTCCCCGCCGAGGAAGTACGCGTACCAGGCCCTGACCGTCCGCAGGTACGCCGCCGAGTGGTTGTAGCCGAGGATCGCCCGGTCCAGGTCGGCCGGGTCCGTCAGGTCGCGCCCGCCCGCGCAGAGGTAGCGCCCGGCGGCCAGCGCCGCGTCGTGGATGTTCCCCGGGTCGGCGCGGCCGTCGCCGTTGCCGTCGGCGCCCCAGGCGGCCCAGGTCGACGGGATGAACTGCATCGGCCCGACCGCGCGGTCGTACGCCGCGTCCCCGTCGTACGCCCCGCCGTCCGTGTCCCTGATCAGCGCGAAGCCGTTCCCGTCGAGCCGCGGGCCCAGGATGGGCCGCACGGTCGTGCCGTCGGCGGTGAGGCGCCCGCCGCGCGCCTGGCCCGACTCCACCTGGCCGATCGCCGCGAGCAGCTGCCAGCGCAGGCCGCAGCCCGGCGCACTGCTCGCGAGCGCGGTCTCGGCGTGCCGGTAGGCGGCCAGAACGGTGGCGGGCAGCGTTCCGCCGAGGCCGCCGGTGCTGGTGGCCTCGGCCGCTGTCGCGGGGGCGGCCGCCGTCCCCTTCCCGGTCCGCAGCGGCGGCAGCTCCGTGCGGTACGGCGAGTCGCCCGTCACGCTCGGTCCCGTCGCGACGTGGCCCCGCCCGTCGGACTCCTCCGTGGCCGAGGCCACCGCCCCCGGCGCCTGCGAGGCGGTCAGCGCCATCATCGCCGCCGCCGCGAGCGCCGTGCCCCTGACAGCTCTTTCCTTGTGTGCGCGTTCGGTCACCGCGTACGCCCTCCCTGCCCGTCCGGCCCTGTCACCGGCTCTACGGGGCGGGAGGCCCGGTCCGTCGCGCGGGGCGGGGCGATTTTCGGGACCGGCGGCGGAAGGCGGCCTGCCGGGCCTTACCGTGGGGGGCATGCAGCGACTGAGAGTGGAGTTCACGACCGAGCCGTTCGACCTGGACGAGGCCCCCGCGCACGCGCTGGTGGCGCGCGAGGTCATCGAGGCGGCCGACCTGGACGCCGTGGACGTGGGACCCTTCGGCAACACCGCCGAGGGCGGCGCGGACGCGGTGCTCACCGCCGTCGACGCGCTCCTGCGGCGGGCTCTGGGCGCGGGTGCCACCCGGGTGTCGTTGCAGGTCAACGTAATCGGCGACGCCGGAGAGGACGACAAGTGACCGAGCCGGGAGATCACCCCCTGGTCACCGCGGTGAAGCCGCTGGTGGACGCGATGGGCGCCGAGATACTGACCCCCCAGCAGGCCGCGGCCGACGACGTCGTCCTCGCGTGGGAGGGCGTGGAGATCCTGGCCGTACGGCTTCCGCAGCTCGCCGACTCGCTGGAGCGCATCCTGGCGGCGATGGAGCGGCGCCACGGCATGCCGCTGTCCGCGCTGGACCGCAAGACGAAGCAGTCGGTGGTCCGTACCCTGGAGGCGCGCGGAGCCTTCTCGGTGCGGCACGGCGTGGAGACGGTGGCGAACGCCCTCGGCGTCAGTCGTTTCACCGTCTACAACTACCTGAACAGGGAAAACGCCGCGAAGAGTGAGTAGCTGAACACGTTGGGTAGAAAGCCGCCGTCCGCATGTCGGGACGGCGGCTTTTGTGTCACCGAAGTTTCAACAAAGTGTTGACGGGGCGTTGGCGGAGGGCGTTAGCTATCCGCAGCCCGTCAAAGCACAGCGAAAAACAGCCACGGAGGCTCCCGTGACCTCGAGTTCACAGCGCCTTTCGGGGGACGACAGCGCCCCCGAGACCCCCGCGGGCCTCACCCGGTTCAACACCTCGGCGGACAGCGACGCGCTCGCCGCCCTGCACGAGGTGTGCGCCAGTTCGGCGTGGGGCAGCAAGCTGCTGGCCCAGCGCCCGTACGCCACCACCGAAGCCCTTCTCCTCGCCAGCGACGCCGCCATGGCCGAGCTGACCGCGGAGGACCTGGCCGAGGCGATGGCGGGGCACCCGCCGATCGGCCGCCCGAAGCCTGGTGACCCCACCTCCTCCCGGGAGCAGAGCGGGATGGCCGGCGCCTCCGAGGCGCTCAAAGCGGAAATGCTCGAGCTGAACCTGGCGTACCAGGACAAGTTCGGGCACGTCTTCCTGATCTGCGCCACCGGCAGGACCGGCGAGCAGATGCGCGACGCGGTCCGCGAGCGGATCGAGAACTCGCCCGAGCAGGAGCGGGAGATCGTCCGCACCGAACTGGGCAAGATCAACCGCATCCGCCTGACCCGTCTCGTAGAGGAAGCACACGCATGAGCACGGAAACCACCGCCTCGGTGTCCACGCACATCCTGGACACCAGCATCGGCCGCCCCGCCGAAGGCGTCGCCATCTCCCTCGCGGCCCGCAGCGGCTCCGACGCGGAGTGGGTGGCGCTCGGCGGCTCGCAGACCGATGCGGACGGGCGTTGCAAGGACCTGCCGGCCCTGCCGGAAGGCACCACCCACGTACGTCTCGACTTCGAGACCGAGGCGTACTTCGACAAGAAGCAAGCCGAGGCGCAGCAGGACGCCCCCCGCGTAAGGGACAGCGGCGCGTTCTTCCCGGAGGTGGCGATCACGTTCGCCGTCGTACCGGGCGAGCACTACCACGTACCGCTGCTGCTCAACCCGTTCGGCTACTCCGTTTACCGAGGGAGCTAGCAGACACATGCCCACGATTCTCGGCCAGAACCAGTACGGCAAAGCAGAGAACCGCGTCGTCAAGATCACGCGGGACGGCGACACCCACCACATCAAGGACCTGAACGTCTCGGTCGCCCTCTCCGGCGACATGGACGAGGTGCACTACTCGGGTTCGAACGCCAACGTCCTGCCGACCGACACCACCAAGAACACGGTGTACGCGTTCGCCAAGGAGTACGGCATCGAGTCCGCCGAGCAGTTCGGCATCCACCTCGCCCGTCACTTCGTGACGTCGCAGGAGCCGATCCACCGGGCGCGCATCCGCATCGAGGAGTACGCCTGGGAGCGCATCGAGACCTCGGACGCCAACTCCAAGTTCATCGGCGCCGACGAGGTCAAGCACTCCTTCGTCCGCAAGGGCCAGGAGACCCGCGTCAGCGAGATCACCTACGACGGTGAGAACTGGCAGGTCATCTCCGGTCTGAAGGACCTGGTCGTCATGAACTCCACCAACTCGGAGTTCTGGGGCTACGTCAAGGACAAGTACACGACCCTGCAGGAGGCGTACGACCGCATCCTGGCGACCCAGGTCTCCGGCCGCTGGCGGTTCAACTGGACCGACGACGAGCAGCGGATGCCCAACTGGGAGCGGTCCTACGAGCAGGTCAGGAAGCACATGCTCCAGGCCTTCGCGGAGACCTACTCCCTCTCGCTGCAGCAGACGCTGTACCAGATGGGTTCGCGCATCATCAACAACCGGTCGGAGATCGACGAGGTGCGCTTCTCCCTGCCGAACAAGCACCACTTCCTGGTCGACCTCGAGCCGTTCGGGCTCAAGAACGACAACGAGGTCTACTTCGCGGCCGACCGCCCGTACGGCCTGATCGAGGCCACCATCCTGCGGGACGGCGTCGAGCCCCAGATCCCGGTCGACATGACCAACCTCTGAGCCAGGCCGTTGACCGCCCCGCCCGCCCGACCCCGGTCGGGCGGGGCGGCACCGGACCGGAGGGACCAGCAATGGCACAGCCTGCAGGGCCGGCATCCGAAGGCCCGTGTTCCACCTCGCCGGACGCCACCGCGCCGCCCGGTGCCGCCCCGGAGGTGCTCACCTCCGCGGCCCACCCCGCACCCCTGAGCGCCGCCGGACCGGACGGCGTCGTCGACTGCCACCCCGTCGACGAGAAACTGCCCTTCTCGCGGCTCGTCCCCGCCGCGCTCCAGCACATCGCCGCCATGTACGCGGGTGTCGTCACCCCTCCGCTCATCATCGGGCAGGCCGTCGGCCTGGACGCGGCCGGCATGACCCGCCTCATCGCCGCGAGCCTGCTCATCGCCGGGCTCGCGACCATCCTCCAGACCATCGGCATCACCAACGTCGCCGGAAACCGGCTCCCGTTCGTGAACGCCGCCTCCTCCGCCGGTATCGCGCCGATGCTCGCCATCGCCGAAACCAGCGCCCCCGGCCACCAACTCCCCGCCATCTACGGCGCGGTGATGGTCGCCGGAGTGTTCTGCCTCGCCGTCGGACCCTTCTTCGGCCGGCTGCTCCGCTTCTTCCCGCCCCTCGTCACCGGCGTCGTCATCACCCTCATCGGGGTGACCCTGATGCCCGTACCGGTCGGCTGGGCGCAGGGCGGGGACAAGACCGCCGCCGACTTCGGCGCCATGAAGTACCTGGCGCTCGCCGCCTTCACGCTCGTCGTGATCCTGCTCTTCCAGCGCTTCGGCAAGGGCTTCGTCAAGCAGATCGCCCTGCTGCTGGGCCTGTTCATCGGCACGCTCGCCGCGATCCCCTTCGGGATGGCCGACTTCAGCTCCCTGCGCGAAGCACCGGTCGCCGCGCTGCCCGCGCCCTTCGCCTTCGGCGCGCCCGAGTTCCAGCCCGCCGCGATCCTCTCCCTGTGCATCGTGATGCTGGTGCTGATGACCGAGTCCAGCGCCGGCATGCTCGCCCTCGGCGAGATCTGCGAGCGGCGCACCGACGGGAAGACCATCACCCGCGGCCTGCGCACGGACGGCATCGCCACGCTCGTCGGTCCCGTCTTCGGCGGCTTCCCCACTTCGGCCTTCGCCCAGAACGTCGGCGTCGTCTCCCTCACCCGGGTACGCAGCCGCTACGTCGTCGCGGTCGCGGGCGGAGCGCTCCTCGTCCTCGGCGCCTTCCCGGTCCTCGGTGCGGTCGTCTCCATGGTCCCTATGCCCGTCCTGGGCGGTGCCGGTATCGTGCTGTTCGGTTCGATCGCGGTCAGCGGCATCCGTACGCTCTCCGAGGCCGGACTGGACGACAGCTCCAACATCATCCTGGTGGCCGTCGCACTCGGAGCCGGCATCATCCCGCTCGCCGCGCCCACCTTCTACGCCGGATTCCCCGCATGGGCACAGACCGTGCTCGGCTCCGGGATCAGCGCGGGAGCGCTCGTCGCGGTCCTGCTCAACCTGTTCTTCCACCATCTCGGCACCCGGAGCCGTCACGCGGCCCCGGCACTCAAATCCTCCTAGGGTCCTGCCGTGCCCACACAGCCACTGCCATTGAAAGAAGAAGGAAGCACCATGGCACCTTCGGCAGCCCAGAGCGCTACCCAGCGCATCGTGATCGAGAACTGCGCCATCGCGACCGTCGACGCGAACGACACCGAGTACGCCTCGGGTCACCTCGTCATCGCGGGCAACAGGATCGAGTCGATCGGAGCAGGCAAGGCCCCCGAGGGCCTGGAGAACGTGGTCCGGCGGATCGACGCCACCGGCCATCTGGTCACCCCGGGCCTGGTCAACACGCACCACCACTTCTACCAGTGGATCACCCGTGGCCTGGCCACCGACCACAACCTCTTCAACTGGCTCGTCGCCCTGTACCCGACGTGGGCGCGCATCGACGAGCAGATGGGGTACTCGGCGGCCCAGGGGTCCCTCGCCATGATGGCCCGCGGCGGCGTCACCACCGCCATGGACCACCACTACGTCTACCCGAAGAACTCCGGCGACCTGTCCGGGGCCATCATCAAGGCCGCCTCCGAGATGGGCGTCCGCTTCACCCTGGCCCGCGGCTCCATGGACCGCAGCGAGAAGGACGGCGGCCTGCCGCCGGACTTCGCCGTCGAGACCCTCGAGGGCGCGCTCGCCGCGACCGAGGAGACCGTCAAGAAGCACCACGACGCCTCCTTCGACGCCATGACGCAGGTCGCCGTCGCGCCGTGCTCCCCCTTCTCCGTCTCCACCGAGCTGCTCAAGCAGGGTGCCGAGCTGGCCCGCCGCCTGGGCGTGCGCCTGCACACCCACGGCTCGGAGACCGTGGAGGAGGAGCAGTTCTGCAAGGAACTGTTCGGCATGGGCCCGACGGACTACTTCGAGTCGACCGGCTGGCTCGGCGAGGACGTGTGGATGGCGCACTGCGTCCACATGAACGACTCCGACATCGAGGCCTTCGCCCGGACGAAGACCGGCGTCGCGCACTGCCCGTCGTCCAACGCCCGCCTCGCCGCCGGCATCGCCCGCGTACCGGACATGCTGAAGGCCGGCGTCCCGGTCGGCCTCGGCGTCGACGGCACCGCCTCCAACGAGTCCGGTGAGCTCCACACCGAGCTGCGCAACGCGCTGCTGATCAACCGCCTCAACAGCGTGCACCGCGAGGCCGCCCTCAACGCCCGCCAGGCGCTGCGCCTCGGCACCTACGGCGGCGCCCAGGTCCTCGGCCGTGCCGAGCAGATCGGCTCCCTGGAGGCGGGCAAGCTCGCCGACCTGGTGCTGTGGAAGCTGGACACCCTCGCGCACGCCTCCATCGCCGACCCGGTGACCGCCCTCGTCTTCGGCGCGGCGGCCCCGGTCACCGCGTCGTTCGTCAACGGCGAGCAGATCGTCGAGAACAACCGCCTGCTGACGGTCGACGAGGACGCCATCGCGCGCTCCACCCGGGAAGAGGCCCAGCGCCTCGCCCGCATCGCCGCCCAGGGCTGAGCCCCTGGCACCACACTCCGGCCGGGTACCTGACACCCGGTCGGACATCGCCACCCGGCCGGTTCCTCCGGCCGGGCGGGGCGATCCACGAAGTCCGGTCGAGGGGGACGGCCCTCGACCGGTCGCCGTGGACCCGAGCGGGGTCCATGGCAGCCGGGCCGGGGGGTGCGTACCCAGAGTGGTACCCGCACCCCCCGGAACGGTGAACGCGTGTCCTCCTCCCCCACGTCCGACGACACGCACCGGGCGCACTACCTGCAACACCGCACCACCTCCCTGAAATCCACGTCATCGCGCGTGTAACCGACCGGAGGAACCGCTGTGGCCGCCAAGCCCAGGTTTCGCAACCCCGAAGACACCCCCGACCCCGAGTCCCCGGACGTGGGAGCCGCCGCCGAGGACCGGAAGCATCCGGTCGACGAAACGCTTCCGCCCGGCAAGATGCTCACCAGCGGCCTCCAGCACGTGGCCGCGATGTACGCGGGCGTGGTGGCCCCGCCCCTGATCGTCGGAGCGGCCGTCGGCCTCTCCGGCACCGAACTCACCTTCCTGACCGGCGCCAGCCTCTTCACCGCGGGCCTCGCCACGTTCCTCCAGACCCTCGGGATCTGGAAGATCGGCGCCCGGCTGCCGTTCGTCAACGGAGTCACCTTCGCCGGTGTCGCGCCGATGCTCGCGATCGTCGCCACCACCGACGACAAGGCCGACGCGCTGCCGGTCATCTTCGGCGCGATCATCGTCGCCGGTCTGCTGGGCTTCATCGCCGCCCCGTTCTTCAGCAAGCTGGTCCGCTTCTTCCCGCCGGTCGTCACCGGCACGGTCATCACCCTGATCGGCGTCTCGCTGCTGCCCGTCGCCTTCGGCTGGGCCCAAGGACCCAATCCGGCGGCCAAGGACTACGGTTCGACGACCTATCTCACCCTCGCGGCCATCACGCTCGTGCTGGTCCTGGTGCTGCGCCGGTTCACGCGCGGCTTCGTCAAGCAGATCGCCGTCCTCATCGGCCTGGTGATCGGCACGCTGATCGCCATACCCTTCGGCGTCACCGACTTCAGCCCCGTCACCGAGGCCGACATCGTCGGCTTCCCCACCCCCTTCCACTTCGGTGCCCCGCAGTTCGCGCTCGCCGCGATCATCTCCATGTGCGTGGTGATGCTCGTGTCGATGACCGAGTCGACCGCCGACATGCTGGCGCTGGGCGAGATCGTCGACCGGCCCGCCGACGAGAAGACCATCGCCGCCGGTCTGCGCGCCGACACCCTCGGCTCGGCGATCAGCCCCTTCTTCAACGGCTTCATGTGCAGCGCCTTCGCGCAGAACATCGGCCTGGTCGCCATGACCCGCATCCGCAGCCGCTTCGTGGTCGCGGCGGGCGGCGGCTTCCTGGTCCTGATGGGCCTGTCCCCGGTCGCCGCCTCGCTCATCTCCGTCGTGCCCCGCCCGGTGCTGGGCGGCGCGGGCGTGGTCCTCTTCGGCTCCGTCGCCGCGAGCGGCATACAGACGCTGGTCAAGGCCGGCCTGGAGAAGGACAACAACGTCCTCATCGTGGCCGTCTCGCTGGCCGTCGGCATCATCCCGATCACGGCGCCGGAGTTCTACCACGCCTTCCCGGAGACCGCGAAGATCATCCTGGACTCCGGTATCTCCACCGGCTGTGTCGCCGCCGTCCTGCTCAACCTGGTCTTCAACCACCTGGGAGGCCGCCGCGACGACGACGAGGTGACGGCCCCGATGGAGCCGGGCGAGGAGATCTCCGAGACCCGCACGGCCAAGACCGCACCGGTGCACTGACCCGTGCACTTAGCCCCCTCCGTGCACTTAGCCCTGCACTTAGCCCTGCACTTAGCCCCATCACCACGTCCCATCACCACGTCCCACCACCGCGCCCGGCCATCACACCCGCTCGGCTCCGCCGTCCCCGCCTCGGCCCCGTAGGGAGACCTCCTTACGGGGCCGAGGCGCGCCATTTCCCGCCCCGCGCCGTCCACCGCCCCGGCCGTTACGCGCCCGGCCAGTCGGGGCGCCACCATGCCCGCCACCTCGCCCGGCAGGGTGACACCGCCCGCCCGGGTGGTGCCCTCCCACGCCTCGGGAGCCCGCCAGGCATCGGCGAGCTCGTCGAGCCGGCGCGGCAGCACGGTGCGCCAGTCGTCGTCGAGGGTCGGCAGGGCGGCCTCGGGACTCGTGTCCGTGGTCGGCCCGAAGTCCTTCCGCGCGGCGTCCCGGAAGGCGAGCGCCAGCCCCGCGAGATGGCCCAGCAGGTGCCGCACGGCGTAGTCGGGACAGGGCGTCGGCGCGTCCAGCCAGTCGTCGTCGACGCCGTCCAGCAGCGCGGCCACCCGCCGGGCCGTGGGTCCGAGATCGACCCCTGTACCGGACCCGCTCACCGGATACGGCGCCGGCATTCGGCCGCCAGCCGCGGATACGCCCGCGCGATGGCCTCGTACACCCGACGCCGCAGCAACCGCTCGGCCTCCGCCCGCCCGGTCGCCCCGAACAGCCCGTCCAGCAGCGTGTCGTACCGCCCCAGCGCGTGGCGCAGATAGTCCACCTGCCACCGCACCAACGCCCCCGCCGGGCCCGGCCCAGGACCACCGCCCCCGCCGTCGCCCGGCCGGTCCCCGGCCGTCAGGCGCCGGTGCCGGACCGCCCGCCGCTCCAGCTCCGGACCGGGCAGCACCGGCACCCGGATCGGCTCCGCCCGGATCGCCGCCAGCACCGCCTCGCGGCGCTTGTGCGCCGCCGCCCGCGCGGCCGCCGAGCCCGGCCCGGCCACCGCCGCACACGCCGCGAACTCCGGCGCCCGCTCCACCGCCTCCACCCGCGCCAGCAGGTACAGCGGCACCGGCGCGACCGACCAGCGGCGCGGATCGCGCCCCTGCACATCCGGCTCACCGAGCAGCTCGCGCACCATCGCGTCCGTCCATCCACGCTGCCGCAGCCCGGCAGCCGTCACATACGTCAGCACCGACCCCATGTCGCCCCCATCCATCGTCACGGAGAGTGATGAACCCAGTGAAGCGCACGCCACTGACAACGGACTCTGATCGCCCATTCGAACCAACACCACGTGAGTACGCCGCTCCCTCCCCCCGGGCGCCCATACGCTCCGGGAGTGACCCGTACCACTGCCCTGAACACCGGACGTGACGACTTCCTCAGCTGGGCGGAGACGGAGCAGGGCGTCACCCTGCCTCTACGCCCGGCCGACGCCGTCCTCACGCTGCTGGCCCTGCGCGGCGCCGACCGGCGCGCGGGCGTGCCCGAGCCGACGCCGCAGCTCCTGCGCCACGTCCTCCACGAGGACCTGCCGGTGCTGCTCCACGCGACCCCGGACGAGCTCGCCGCCGTACCCCGCGTGCTCACCGCCCTCGCCGACCGGGTCCGTGCCGCGCAACGCCTGAACGCCAAGCGCCACGCCCGCCTCCTCGACGCCGTACAGGAGGCCGTACCGGAGTACGAGCGGGCCATGAACGACCCCCTCAACCTGACCTGGCCCCGCTGGTACGCGTCCCTCCTCCAGGCCGACGGCACCGACCCGGACGACCCCGAAGCCGTACGGGCCTGGCTCGCCGCGTACGCGCGCACCCCACGCGCCGAGCGGCGGCAGCTTCCCCCGGAGGTGCCGCGCGCCGACGTGGCCGCCCGCACCTTCGCCGCCCATGCGCTGCTCACCGAGGCGCTCCTGGACGCGTCCGCCCGCGACACCGGGGGCGCCTCGCCCGCGGGCCGCCTGCTGCCCGGGCCCCTCCTCGACGCCGCGGGCCCCGACGAACTCGAGCGCCTCGCGGCCGAGCTCAGCGACCGCTGGACCGCCGCAGGGCTCGGCGAGGCGCTCGCCGGTCCGTACGCCGACCTCGCGCCCGGCCCCGAGGCCCTGCCGCACATCGCCCTCGCGGACCGCCTGCTCGACGAACACCTCGACTACTACGGCGAATCGGGACTCCCGCTGCCGCCGCCGCCCGCGTTCCCCGCACCCGACGAGGTACGGGGCCTGCTGCACGCGGCCCCGCTCCCGGCCGCCCTCGCCGCGGGCGCCGACGACGACCTGAGCGAACTCGCCGAGCGCTGCGGCTTCCCCGAACCGGCCACCGCCGTCTGGAACGAGGGAACCCCGCAGGAGCTCACCGAACTCGCCGCCGACATCCTGGCCGCCACGGTGGAGCGCATCGCCGCCGATGCGGAGGGGGAGGGAGAGGGGGAGACCGAGGACGAGTACGCCCTCGACGCGGCGCACGTCCTGTACTCCCTCTACGAACGCGGCGGCACCCCGGAGTCCGTCGCCCGCAAGGCCTCCGACGTCGCCGGCGGGCCACCGCTCCCGCCGGAGCTGGAGGACGCCCCGGCCGAGGTCCCCGACACGGCGCCGGCGGCCTATGAGACCCCCTCGCCGGAGGAGCTGTCCGCCCTGCTCCACCGCCCCGGCCTCACCGAGGCCGACCGCGCCGGACTCGACGGCCACGCCCGCTCCCTGGCCGCCGTCGTGGACCGGCTGGCCGAGACCGGCTGTGTCTTCCGCACCGGCGACGCCTACGGCCTCACCCCGCTCGGCGACGCCGTCATGCGCCACCTGCTGACCGTGGCCCATGTCGCCGCCCCCGACCGGGACACCGTCCTGACCTGGACGGCGGACCGGGTCGCCACCGCCGTCGAGTACTGGCCGCCGGCCATCGCCGCCGCGACCCTCACCGCCTGGACGAACGGCCGGGGCGGCACCGACGACGCCTGGAGCGAGCTCCTCGCCGCCGTCTCCGCGTCCGCCCACCCCAGCTCCACCCTCTTCGCGCACCTCGCGCTCGCCGGCATCCCCGACGCCCCGCTCCGCGCCGCGCTGACCGACCCGGCCGTGGGGGCCTACGCCCACCGCCTCCTCCGCGCCCGCGGCGAGGAGGCCCCGCAGGACCCGGTCCCGCTCACCGCCCGCGCGCTGCTCCTCCTGGACGACCTGCACACGCGCTGGACGGAGGACATGCGCGCCCTCATCGAGGCGGCCGCCGCCGACGAGGAGGCCCACGAGCCGAAGCCGGAACCCGAGCCCGCCCCGACGGCCCTGCTCGACGCCTTCGACGCGGCCGCCGCGGCCTGGCCCGGCGGCGCGGCGGCCCTCGTCGACGCCCTCGCCGCCGCCCACCCCTCCGCCCTCGTCCTCCTCGACGACCTGCGCGCCCGCCACCCGGACAGCCGCGTCGCGTCCCTGGCCGCCCGCGCGGTGAAGGACGCCCGCCGACGGTCGGCTACCGCGGGAAACCCGTGAGCGTGACGGTGTAGTCGTCGTGACCGGGCCGGTACGCCATGCAGTAGCGCGTCGGGTACCGGCCCGGGATCCGCCAGGAGCGCGGCTGGGGGACCGGGGCGCAGGCACGGTGACCGGGGGCCGTGCGAAGACCCTCCAGGAAGGCTTTCGTGAGCATCGGCTCCATGAAGATGATCTCGCCCGCGTAGGCGCCGTAGATGAAGGTGTGCCCGGACAGGGAGCCGGCGTCCGGCGGGCGGCTGTCCAGGTGTTCGCCCATGGCGCCCTCGGACGTCTCCGGGCTGGAGGGCGGGTAGCCGGGCGGGAGGTGCTCGGCGGGGACGGGCGCGGCGGCCGTGGGGAGCTGGGCGCAGTCGATGAGCAGGGCGCAGCGGCCGAGGCGGATCCGGTCGCGGACCTCGCGCGGGACGAGGTAGAAGTGCACGTCGAAGTGGGGGACGTCGTAGCGGCCGTGGGGCTGGTGACCCTCGGGGTTCCAGTTGAACAGGACCCACCGGAAGGGCGATCCCGGCCGGCCGCCGGGCGGCAGCGCCAGCTCCAGGCCGTGGCCGCCGACGCACTCCTGCGACGGGTGGACGCGCCCGTCGCCGTCCGCGTCCAGGCAGTGCTCGCCGTCGGTCGGCGCGGTGGGCAGGCCGGTCAGGGCGGAGGCGGTGAGGACGACACCCACGGAGCGCGGCCGGCCCCCTGCGGAGTCGGTGAACACCCGGATCCGGCCGTCGCCGAGCCGCGCCACCGGGCCGTACCGGGTGCCGGCCCCTTCCACCACCGCGGCCCCGGGTACGGGCTGCCGCGCCGGGATCGTCATCGCCGCCGCCGGGAGCAGCGCGAGCAGCAGGGCCGCCGACGTCAGTCGGGGCCCGAGGGCGCGGAGGGCGCGGCGGGAGGGGCCAGAGCCGGGGGAGTGGACGGAGCCGACGGAGCGGCGGGGGTGGACGAAGCGCATGCGGAAGCCGTTCGTGCCGGGACGCTCCAGGAGGAGCGTGCGTTGAGCCCCGCCGCGTCCACGCCGGTGACCTTGCGCGTGCAGGACCTGATGTCCGCCAGCTTGTGATCCGGCAGGACCTCGCGAATGTCGGAGAAGCCGTCCGGGGCAAGCATCTCCACCTGATGGAGCAGCGGGTCCGGCTCCAGCCGCCGGTGCGCGGCCAGCAGCGTGGTGGTCTCCGGGCGGCGCATGGCGTCGTACCGCGCCAGCGCCTCGTCCACGTCGTGGTGGGCGAGCAGGTACGCCAGGACGCGCGCGTCGACGATGGCCTGGGACGCTCCGTTGGAGCCGGTCGGGTACAGCGGGTGGGCCGCGTCGCCCAGCAGGACGACCCGGCCGTCGACCCAGCTCGGCAGCGGGTCCCGGTCGATCATCGGGTACCGCAGCACGCGCGGCGCCGCCGCGATCGTGGCGTGGAGGTCCAGGAAGGGGACGCGCCAGCCGGCCAGGTGCGGCAGGACGACGCCGGGGGGCACGGCCGCGTCCCAGTCGGCGGGCGGCACCGTGGCGGGGCCGCCGCCGTGGCGGGTCTCCACGACCCAGTTGAGCGTGGACCGGCCGGACGCGTCCGGCGGCGAGACCGGGTAGACGACGGCCTTCACGCGGGAGTTGCAGCCCACGATGACCATCGTCCGCCCGTCCAGGAACGGCGGCGCGTGGCTCAGACCGCGCCACATGCACACGCCGTTCCAGATCGGCGGCCCCTCGTGCGGGTACATCGCCGCCCGGACGGCCGAGTTGATGCCGTCCGCGCCGATGAGCAGGTCGCAGGTGTACGGGGCCGGGCCCCCGGCCGCGTACGCCCGCACCCGCCGCCGCGTCCGGTCGGCCGGGTCCTGCTCGTACCCGGTCAGGCGCCTGCCCGTGACCACGGCGTGCGGACCGAGCCGCCGCCGCACCTCCCGCAGCAGCACCTCCTGGAGCCGGGCCCGGTGCACCGAGTACTGCGGCCAGTGGTAGCCGGCGGCCCGGCCGCGCGGCTCCGACCAGATCAGGCCGCCGTAGCGGTGGTGGTACTCCAGCCGGGCCGTGGCCACCGCCCGTGCCGCGAGGTCCTCGCCCAGGCCGAGCTCGGTGAGCTCCCGTACGGCGGCGGGCTGGAGGTTGATGCCCGCGCCGACGGCCCGCAGGCGCGGGCACGACTCCACGACCACGACGTCGTCCAGACCCGCCGCATGGAGGCTGAGTGCGGTCGTCAGCCCGCCGATTCCGGCACCCGCGATCAGAATCCGGGGAGAATTCTTTCCGCTGTGTGGCGTCATGTATGGCGTCATTTTCAACAGCCTCCCAGGACGTCCCCCATCAAAAATGCGGGTGGATCCGAAAAGGCACAAACGCAGGCCGGGTCAACTCGGCGTCCGCGCCCGTCGCCCGGGGGTCGTTCACTCGATCGGCCTACACCCGTGTGCCGCCTAACGTGTGACGTGCTTTTAATTGAGCGTCGGCAACAGAAAGGCTGCGACATGAATCACGTGGCATTCGACGCGTGCGACATCCAGCGCCTCCAGCATGCTGTTGACTACGCACACCATGCGTCCAGGAGTACCGTGGAGACCCTTCTCCCGCCCTGGATGCCCGGCGCGCTGAAACAGGAAATCAAGAACCAGTGCATTGTGTCGCACTGTGCGACACTGTTGTTCCCCGCCTCCCAAGAATCGGCCGTCGAGTACTTCAGAGAAAATGGCTGGCGGGCGGCGGCGGTAATTCCGAGTGTTCTGGTGAAGCGCCGGCTCGTCGAGCGCCACGGGCTGCCGGAAGACGCGCGAATACTCGTCACGCGCCTGAGTGTGACCACCAATCCGGGGCCGCAGGTGGAGATATTCCTCTTTCCGCGGTCCAGCCCGGGATACCGCCCGGAGGTCGCCGAGGAGGAGCGCGCCCACGGCTTCGAGAACCACGTGGGCCTCTTCCTGGAGCAGCCCCAGCCCGCCGCGCTCGCCGCCCTGGCGGACCGGCTGGAGGGTGCGGGCTCGATGGTCTACGAGGGCTCCGCGCACAACCCCCACGAGAACACCACCATGCTGTACTTCGCGCCCAGCGCCCGCGTGGCGCGCGTGCGCCGCCGCTTCCCCCGGTGGGAGCTGCAGTGCGCCGGCGATCTGACCGCGGTCGCCGAGGGCCGCCCCGTTCGGGCCGACGCGGTCGAGCGGGCCTACGCCGCGCTGCGCGAGAACTCCGCGACGACCATCTTCACGGCCCCGCTGGCATCACCTCCGGCCGCGTCGACCCCGTCGGCCTCGTCGACCCCGACGGCCGCGCAGGGCTCGTCGGCCGTGTCGGCGCCCGTCGCCTCGACCCGCGCCTGAGAATCCGAGAGCCCCCGGGGTCTTGTCGCCCGGCCGCACCTGTGCCATATAGGTCTGGACCAATACTCCGGACCTGGAGGCCCGACCGTGCGACGCCCCTCCTCCCTCGCCGCCACCCCGGTCCGCGTGGCCGCCCTCCTGCTGGGCGCGAGCGTGAGCGTGAGCGCGTGCACCGCCGCCGCGCCCGACCGGGACAAGGACACCGGGCGCCCCTCGGCGCCCACCGGGGTGACGGCACAGGCGGGGAGCGCCACCTCCGTCCATGTGATGTGGCAGCCGGCCTCCGACGACACCGCGGTCACCGGATACGACGTGTACGAGCGGGGCCGCAAGGTCAGGAGCCTGCCGGCCGCCAGGACCATGGTGGACGTCGACCACCTCGCACCCTCGACCGCGTACAGCTTCACCGTCCGCGCCCGCGACGCCGTCGGGAACGTCTCCGCACCGAGTGCCCCCGTCCCGGTGACCACCCCCGCGCCCACGCCCGACGACCGCACCGCGCCCTCCCGCCCCTCGGGCCTGCGCGGCACCGCCGACGGCAGCCGCGCGGCGACCCTGACCTGGCGACCCGCCTCGGACGACCGGGCGGTCACGGCGTACGACGTCTACCAGGAGGACTCCCGTATCCACAGCGTCGCCGGCACCGCCACCACGGCCCGCCTCACCGGCCTGCGCCCCGGGACGGTCTACACCTTCACCGTCCGCGCCCGCGACGCCGCCGAGAACTCCTCGCCCGACAGCGACGCCGTCGACCTCACCACCGCCCCCGCGCCCGGCGCGCGCCCCGTCACCGCCCCCACGGACCTTGCGGCCACCGCGCTCAAGGGTGGCGAGATCCGGCTCACCTGGACCCCGCCGCGCACCGACGGGGGCGCTCCGGTCAAGGAGCACCAGCTGTACCTCAACGGCAGGTTCGCCACCACGATCGTCTGGGGCGCGCAGCCGCCGCCCGGCACGGCGACGTACACCTTCACCGTCACCGACCGGCCCGGCACCCGCTACAGCGTCAAGCTCCGCGCCAAGCTGCCGGACGGCACCTGGGGCGACTTCTCCGCCCAGCGCACGGTGGTCGTGGCCTGACCGGCCGGGCCGCCCGGTCGGTCAGACCGTCCCCGACAGCAGGGCGCTCGCCACCGTCTCCGCGACCGTACGGGCGAACTCCGGCGCCTTGTCGCGGTCTCCCATCAGCATCAGCAGCCAGACGAAGACCGGCCCGACCAGCAAGGCCTGCACGGTGGCCGGGTCGGGCAGCCCGGTCAGCTCACCGCGCGCCACGGCCCGCTGGAGCACCTCCGTCACGAGGAGCCGCTCGCGGGTGAGGAAGGTCTCCGAGAACCGGACCGCGAGGGCGGAGTCGCCGTAGATGTCCGCGAGCAGCCCGGCGAGCACGTCCATCGGCGCCGAGCCGAGCTGTGCGGCGATGGTCCCGCAGAGCGCGGCCAGGTCCCCGCGCAGGGAGCCGGTGTCCGGCGGCGCCTGCTCCCGCATGTCGTGCACCACCGCCGAGAAGATCATCTCCTGCTTGGTCGCGTACCGCCGGTAGATCGCGGCCTTGCCCACCCCGGCCCGCTCCGCCACCGCGCCGACGGTGAGGCCGGCGTACCCGCGCTCCACCAGCAGCTCGCGGGTGGCGCGGACGATCGCGTGATCCACCTGGCTGTTCCTGGGGCGCCCGACTCCTTGTTTGGGTTCGACCATGGTCCTACTATACGGAACCGGTAGTATCGAAACTCCTGGTTCCGTAATGTAAGTGGGGGGTTGGAATGATCAAGTGGGCCGGCCGCGTCTTCGTGTTCCTGGGAGTCGTGCACATGCTCGCCACGCTGGTGCTGACGTTCCCGCGCTATGCCGGCGCGTGGTTCACGGGGCAGCTGTGGCCGATGTGGGAAAACCCCGTCGATACGGCCCCGGCCATGGGCGCCTTCTGGCTGACCACGGGGAGCTTCGCCGTCCCGCTCCTCGTGGTCGGCCTGCTGGTGCTCTGGCTGGACCGCCGGGGCATCGTGCCGCCGCCGTTCGTCGCGTGGACGCTGGGGGTCTGGTCCGTGTTCGGCGCCGTGATGGTCGAGCCCGCGCCCTGGGTGCTCGTCTGGGTCGCCGTCGGGCTGCTGGTCGCCGGAGCCCGGCGCGCCGGGCGGGCCGCGGTCGCCCCGGCCGCCTGAGCCGGTCCCGGACACGGCTCCGCCCCCGGCGCTGTGCGGCACCGGGGGCGGAGTGACCGGGTGGCGGCGTCAGCCGACCAGCTGCTCGTACGCGGGCAGCGTGAGGAAGTCCGCGTAGTCCGAGTCCAGCGAGACCTTCAGGAGCAGGTCGTGCGCCTCCTGCCACCGGCCGGCCGCGAAGGCCTCTTCGCCGATCTCCTCGCGGATCGCGGCGAGCTCCTCGGCGGCGACCCTGCGGACCAGCTCGGCGGTGGCCTCCTCGCCGTTCTCGAAGACGACACCGGCGTTGATCCACTGCCAGATCTGCGAGCGCGAGATCTCGGCGGTCGCCGCGTCCTCCATCAGGTTGAAGATGGCCACCGCGCCGAGGCCGCGCAGCCATGCCTCGATGTAGCGGATGCCGACCTGGACGGCGTTGCGCAGGCCCTCGTACGTCGGCTTCGCGTCGAGCGAGTCGATGGCGATGAGGTCACCGGGCGCCACGGAGACGTCCTCGCGGAGGCGGTCCTTCTGGTTGGGCTTGTCGCCCAGCACGGCGTCGAAGGAGGCCATCGCGATCGGGACCAGGTCGGGGTGGGCGACCCAGGAGCCGTCGAAGCCGTCGTTCGCCTCGCGGTCCTTGTCCGCCTTGACCTTCTCGAAGGCGACCTTGTTGACCTCGGGGTCCTTGCGGGACGGGATGAACGCCGCCATGCCGCCGATCGCGTGCGCGCCCCGCTTGTGGCAGGTACGCACCAGCAGTTCGGTGTACGCGCGCATGAACGGCGCCGTCATCGTCACCGCGTTGCGGTCCGGCAGGACGAACTTGGCCCCGCCGTCACGGAAGTTCTTGACGATGGAGAACAGGTAGTCCCAGCGGCCCGCGTTGAGGCCCGCGGCGTGGTCGCGGAGCTCGTAGAGGATCTCCTCCATCTCGTACGCCGCCGTGATCGTCTCGATCAGGACGGTCGCGCGGACGGTGCCCTGCGGGATGCCGACGTAGTCCTGCGCGAAGACGAAGATGTCGTTCCAGAGGCGGGCCTCCAGGTGCGACTCCGTCTTCGGGAGGTAGAAGTACGGCCCCTTGCCCAGGTCGATCAGGCGCTGGGCGTTGTGGAAGAAGTACAGGCCGAAGTCGACCAGCGCGCCGGGGACCGGGCGTCCGTCGAAGCGCAGGTGGCGCTCCTCCAGGTGCCAGCCACGCGGGCGCATGACGACCGTCGCGAGCTGGTCGGCCGGCTTGAGGGCGTACGACTTGCCGGTGCGGGGGTCGGTGAAGTCGATGCGCCGCTCGTAGGCGTCGATCAGGTTGAGCTGGCCGAGGATGACGTTCTCCCACGTGGGGGCGGAGGCGTCCTCGAAGTCGGCGAGCCAGACCTTGGCGCCCGAGTTGAGGGCGTTGATGGTCATCTTGCGGTCGGTCGGACCGGTGATCTCGACGCGGCGGTCGTTCAGCGCGGCCGGGGCCGGCGCGACCTTCCAGCTGTCGTCCTCACGGAGCTGTGCGGTCTCCGGGAGGAAGTCGAGCGTGCTGGTGCGGGCGATCTCGGCGCGGCGCTCCGCGCGGCGGGCGAGGAGCTCGTCACGCCGGGGCGTGAACCGCCGGTGCAGCTCGGCCACGAAGGCCAGGGCCGCGTCGGTCAGGACCTCGTCCTGCCGGGGCAGGGGCTCGGCTTCGACGATGGCCAGCGGAGACGGCGCTGGTGCGGACATGAGCTGTCACTTCCTTCAGCGGGGGCTTTGGCGCGGCGCCATGCCGCGGCCGCCGGGCGTACGCGCGCGGCACTGAGTGCCGTGGGAGCCGAGATACGGTCACGGGCGCCTTCTGACGGTCGGGTGCTTCTGAACAGTGGATACTAGTTTCCTCATAGTGGAAGTTCAATGGTCTGTTGATGTCGAGATTCTCTGGGTCGACACAACGTGGCTCTGGGTGCCACCTCGTACACACGGCGTTCACTCCAGCCGCGCGAGATCCGCCGCGGTGTCGATGTCGTAGGCCTCCGCGACGTCCCCGCACTCCACGAGAGCGATCGCCGCCTCGTGCTCCCGCAGATAGGCGCGTGCCCCCCGGTCGCCCTCCGCACTCGCCCTCACCTCCGCCCACCGGTCCGCCCCGAACAGCACCGGATGACCGCGCTTCCCGTCGTACGCCGCCGCCACCAGCGCGTTCCGCGCGCCGGACGTGCCGTATGCGCCCATCACCCGGGCCACCGCCTCCGCCCCGATCCCCGGCTGGTCCACCAGCGACACCACGACCGCGTCCGCGCCCGAACCGGCCAGCGACTCCAGCCCCGCGCGCAGCGACGAGCCCATGCCCCGCTCCCACTCCGGGTTGTCCACCAGGACGCACCCGGGCAGCGACGCCCGCTCCCGTACGGCGTCGGCGGCGGCCCCCAGCACCACGTGCACCACCGCGCAGCCGCCCTCGCGCAGCACCCGCACCGCGTGCTCCACCAGGGGGCGGCCCCGGTGCTCCAGCAGCGCCTTGGGCCGGCCGCCGAGCCTGCGGCCGCCGCCCGCGGCGAGCAGCAGTCCGGCGACGACGGGTTCGCGTGGTGCTCGTCGTGTCGTCTCTTCCCTGGTCTCTTCCATGGGGAGTGCATACCTCATGGCGCGGTCCCGCCCCGGCTTGGATAGGGTGCGGCTTTCGGCATTGGCGTGGGTGCGGTGCCAAGTCCTGGTCAGGAGACATGGGTTGATGAGTGGTGCTCCGCGTGGGGGAAGCGGCGGAACGGTCTTCCAGCCGCTCGAGGAGGACGATCCGCGGTCCGTGGCCGGCTACCGGCTGTCCGCCCGGCTCGGCGCCGGCGGCATGGGTGCCGTGTACCTGTCGTACACCCCGGGCGGTCGCCCGGTCGCCATCAAGGTGATCCGGCCCGACTTCGCCGAGGACGCGGAATTCCGCCGCCGCTTCGCGCAGGAGGTGCGGGCGGCGCAACGCGTCCAGGGGCTGTACACCGCGCCCGTCATCGACGCCGACACCGACGCGCGCCGCCCCTGGCTCGCCACGGCGTACGTGCCCGGGCCGTCCCTCGCCGACGCCGTACGGGCCCACGGGCCGCTGCCCGTCGACACCGTCCTGCTGCTGGTCGCCGGGATCGCCGAAGCCCTCCAGGTCATCCACGGCGCGGGCATCGTCCACCGCGACCTCAAGCCCGCCAACGTCCTCCTCGCCGCGGACGGCCCGCGCGTCATCGACTTCGGCATCGCGCGCGCCGCCGACGCCACCTCGCTCACCGGCAGCGGCGTCACCATCGGCACCCCGTCCTTCAT
Source organism: Streptomyces sp. NPDC045431 (assembly GCF_040646655.1). Taxonomy (NCBI): domain Bacteria; kingdom Bacillati; phylum Actinomycetota; class Actinomycetes; order Kitasatosporales; family Streptomycetaceae; genus Streptomyces; species Streptomyces sp. NPDC045431. Next base: position 595,162 of record NZ_JBEZAQ010000002.1, on the reverse strand, counting down.
GGCGCCGGAACAGGCGGCCGGCCGCGAGGTCACCCCCGCCACCGACGTCTTCGCGCTCGGCCAGGTCGCGGCGTACGCGGCGACCGGCAGCCCGGCCTTCGGCGAGGGCACCTCGCACGGGGTGCTGTACCGGATCGTCCACGAGGAGCCGGACCTCACCGGAGTGCCCGACCGGCTGCGGGAGTTGGTGACCCGCTGCCTGGACAAGGACCCGGCCGCCCGGCCGTCCGTCGCCGAGCTGCTCGCCCTGTGCCAGGGGGCCAGCGACCAGACCGCCCTGCGCCGCCCCGAGGAGTGGCTGCCCGGCGCGGTCGCCGCGGACATCACCACCCGCACCGCTGCCCCCGCCCCGGTGGCGGCCACGACGCCGCCGCCCCCGGCGACGCCACCGACCGTCGTACCGCCGACGGCCCCGGCCGCCCCAGCCGCTCCGGCCGCCGCACCGCACGCCCCGACGGCTCCGGCGGCGCACGCCGCGCCTCCGCAGGGCTTCGGGCCGCCCGTACCGCTGCCGCCACAGCCACAGCCGCAGCACGCGCACGCGCCGATGTCGGCGCCCGCGCCCACAGTGGCGCCCGCGCCCGCCCGTAAGGGGTCGTCCTCGCGTACCGTCCTCGTCGCCGCCGTGGCCGCGGTGCTCGCCTTCGCCGTCGCGGGCGGCGTCACCGCCTTCTTCCTGCTCAAGGGCGACGACGGCACGAAGCGTACGCAGGCGAGCGAACAGCCGGCCGCCGAGGGCGGCGACGACACCCGGGCGGGCGACGGCGCCGCGGCCGGGCACGAGACCCCGGCGGCGGCCGACCCCGCCGAGCCGTCCGGCGCCGCCACGCCGCCCAAGGCCCCCGAGCCGGTGACGTACAAGGCGATCGACCTGCCGAGCGGGTACGAGGTGTCCCTCGCCGACGACCCCGTGAAGCCCAAGAACGGCAGCACCGGCTACGACCTCAGCTACAGCCTCGGCCTCTCCGCCAACGACGGCGGCCGCCTCGTCCTCCTCCGCAACGGCCAGGACCCGTCGCTGGCGACGTGCACGTCCGAGACGCGGTTCGCCACCTACATCTCCCAGGACATGCTGACCAAGGGCTCCCGCCTCTGCCTCCAGACGAGCGCCGGGGACGTGGCCCTCGTCACGGTCCAGGGCTTCCCGCCCGAGTCCGACCCCAGCGACTACATCACCCTGGACCTGACGGTCTGGCGGGGGGCGCTGGACGTCGAACAGGCGAGCTGAGGGACCTCCCCCCGTGTGGCGCGCGGCGGTGCCCGGACCGTTAATCTGTCCGCGACCGTCCGGTATCCGACCACCACCGCGACGGGTTGCGCGACCGCACAGGGGTGTGCGTGTGAGGGGGAAGAGAGCAGTGTTGCGAAGCATGGGGCAGAAGGGTGCGACCGGCGGCACCGGCACCGGCGAGGGCGCGGAGGACCCGCGGGTCACGGAGCTGCGCTCCGCCGTCGCCCGCCTGCGGCGCGAACTGGCCGCGTATCCGGCAGAGTTCCTGGACCGCGGGATCGCCGAGGAGGAACTGGCCGCGCTCGCCGCGATGGCCCGCGACGGCGCCCCCGAGGTCCCGCGCCTGCGCCGCTCACTGCTCCTGATCGCGGGCGCCGTCGGCTCGGTGAGCGCCCTCGGCGCCGCCCTCACCGGCGTACGCAACGCCGTGGAGCTCTTCGGCGGACCGGCGGGACCGGCGGGGCTGACGGGGGAGTGACGTAGAACCCGGTCTCATCCCGTCGGGCGCCGGTCGTTCCAAGGCCCGCCCGACCGCCCGGATCAGCCCTGCGGCGCGGGCCCCGGTGGCAGGTGGACGGTCATGATCAGATGGCAGGTCCCGTCGCCCGAGCCGCGGTAGGTGTGGGGGGCGTCGCCGTCGAAGGCGGCGGTCTGGCCGGCCTCCATGGGATGCTCGGCGCCGTCCACGACCAGGATCATCCGCCCCGACGTCACGCTGACCGTCTCGACGACTCCCGCCTGGTGGGGGTGGCTGGGGTACTCCTCGCCCGGTTCGAGCCGCCAGCGCCATACCTCCACCGGGGCGGCGCCCGACGTCGTCAGCATGAGCCGGGCCTCGCTGCCCCGCTCTCCGGCCCACAGCGGCCTCACGGCATCGGCGGACACCACGCGGACGCGGCCTTCGGCCGGCCCCTCCATCAGGGCGGACACCGAGACGCCGAGGGTGTCGGCCAGCCGGACCAGGGTGGCGAAATTCGGATTCCCCTGGGCCTTCTCCAGACCGACCAGAGCCCCCTTGCTGACCTTCGCGCGCCGGCCGAGCTCGTCCAGGGACAGGCCCGCGCGGGTGCGGGCCGTCCTGACGTTGTGCGCCAGCGTGCGGAGGGCCGCCTCTGTCTCGGTCATCCGATCACCATCCCCATCCTCGCCCGTCGGTCACTTCAATGCACCGCCCGGTCGTTTTGTTGACAAAGGCCGGTCGGTTCGATGTACGGTCTAGTCGTTCCACTGAAAGAGTAAGGGATGGACGTACCGTGATCGCTCTGCTGCTGGCCCTGGGCAGCTCCCTCGCCTACGGATGCGCCGACTTCCTCGGCGGCCTCGGCGCCCGCAGGGCCCACGTCCTGCGCACCGTGATGATCGCGGCCCCCGCCTCGCTCGCGGTCGAGCTGCTGCTGTGGCCCGTGCTCGGCGCCTCGTTCGGCTCCGGCGCGCTCGCCTGGGGCGCCGCGTCCGGCGTCGCCTCGGCCGCCGCCTTCGCGCTGCTCTACCGGACGCTGGCGATCGGCCCGATGAACGTCCTCTCGCCCATCACCGCGCTGGTCTCCGCCGTGCTCCCTGTCGGCGTGGGCCTGCTGCAGGGCGAGCACCTCGGCCTCGCCGGCCTGCTCGGCCTGCCGCTGGCGCTGGTCGCCGTGGTCCTGGTCAGCGCCGGGCACGGCGCCGGGTCGGCCCGCCCGTCCCGTACGGCACTGCTGCTCGCATTCGGCGCCGGTGCCGCCATCGCGCTCCAACTGATCTTCCTGCACCAGGCACCGTCCGACAGCGGCATCGCCCCGCTGATCATCGGCCGGGCGGTCTCCTCGGCCGTCACCCTGGCCGCGGCCGCGCTGCTGTTCCGCAGGCTGGGGACGGAGAGGCCCGCGTACGCGATGTCGGCCGCCGCCGGTGTGCTGGACTCGGTGGCGAACCTGCTCTTCCTCCTCGCCGCCCGCAGCGGGGACCTCGCCGTCGTCGCCGTCATCACCGCCCTCTACCCGGCCGGGACCGTCCTGCTCGCCCGCGCCGTCCTCGACGAACGCATCCACCGCGGCCAGCTCGTCGGCCTGGGCGCCGCCGCCGTCGCCGTCAGCCTCCTCGCCTTCACCTGACCGGATCACCTGACCGGCTGCCCTCACCGCACCGCACCGCGACCGCCCTCACCTGACCGCCCGAAAGGAGCCTCGCATGCTCATCCACCCCTGGGACGCGAGCCTGGACGAAGCCGAATGGCAGACCTGGATCGCCGACGGCCACGACTTCGGCGTCCTCGGCGTCAACGGCCCGCCCGGCCGGCCACCGGCCGCCGTCCCCACGCACTTCGCGAGCGAGCCCGGCCACCTCCTGGTCCACCTCGCCCGCCCCAACCCCGTCTGGGAGGCGATCGAGCGCGACCCGAACGTCCTGTTCACCGCCTTCGGCGACTACGCGTTCATCCCCGGCCCGTGGCGTGCCGCACCGGACACCCCGCCCACCGACGGCGTCCCCACCAGCTACTACACCGCCGTCCAGTTCACTTGCCGCGCCACGATCGTCGACGAGCCGGAGGCCAAGGCCGAACTGCTGCGACGCCAGATGGCCCACTTCCAGCCCGACGGCGACCACGGCACCATCGCCGTCGGCCGGCCCCCGTACGGCCGGATGCTGCCCGGCATCCGCGGCCTGCGCCTGGCGGTGACCGACGTACGGGCCAAGTTCAAGTACGACGACCACAAGCCCGTCGAGCACCGCACCGCCGTCGCCGACCACCTCACCGAACGGGCCCAGGGCCTCGACGTGTCCGCCGCCGCCCAACAGCGCCGCCGCCGCGACCGCGTCGGCCCCTGGAAGCCCTGACCCACCCACCTCCCCCCGTATGTACGAAGGAACGGCAGCCCCTCCCATGACGACCTTCCGCATCGACCCCGCCGTCGCGGACGCCTTCGCCGACACCCGCATCGCCCTGGTCACCGCCACCGGTCTGCGCGGCCGGGAGCCCTGGCCCGGCACCGTCGCGGCCCTGGAGGCGCTGGAACAGCGGCTCGCCGACGGCGCCTGGCGCCCGGCCGACGAGGCCGACCCACGGATCGAGGCATGGCACACCGCCTACCGCTCCTTCGGCACCAACCCCCGCCGCGTCCGCCCCAGCGTCGACGCCCTCGGCCGCCGCCTGGCCAAGAAGGGCTCCCTGCCGCGGATCAACCCGGCCGTCGACTCCTACAACGCCGTCTCCGTCCGCCACGGCCTGCCCGCCGGGGCCTTCGACCTCGACCACGTCCACGGCGACGTCGTCATCCGCCACGCGGACGGCACCGAGGAGTTCACCCCGCTCGGTGAGCCCGACACCGTCGAGCAGCCCAGGCCCGGCGAGATCGTCTGCGCCGACACCACCGGCGTCCTGACCCGCCACTGGAACCACCGCGACGCCCACCGCACCCGCGTCACCGAGGACTCCTCGCACGTCGTCTTCGTCATCGAAACCCTCCACGCCACCCGCGACGGCCACCTCCTGGAGGCGGCGACCGAGGAACTGCGCGGCCTGCTCACCCCGCACACCGCACGGATCCGGGTGCACCACCTCACTCCGGGACGGCCCCAGGCCGCAGTCTGAGCCCCACCGTCCGAGCGCCTCAGCGGCGGATCAGCCGCCGGTCCCTCGCCGCCGCCACCGCCGCCGTGCGCGAGTCCACGCCCAGCTTCGCGAAGACGTGCACCAGGTGCGACTTCACCGTCGCCTGGCTCAGGAAGAGCCGCCTGCTGATCTGCTGGTTGGACAGGCCCTCGCCCACCAGCTGCAGCACCTCCAGCTCGCGCCTGGTCAGCGCCTGCGCCGGGGTGCGCATCCGGTCCATCAGCCGGTGCGCGACGGCCGGCGCCAGCGCCGACTGCCCGGCCGCCGCCGTGCGCACCGCCGCCGACAGCTCCTCCGGGGGCGCGTCCTTGAGGAGGTAGCCGCTCGCGCCCGCCTCGACGGCCGCGAGGATGTCGGCGTCCGTGTCGTACGTCGTCAGCACGAGCACCCGGGGCGCGCCGGCGCGGGCGGTGATGGCCGCCGTCGCCTCCGCGCCGTCCATCCCGGGCCCGAAGCGCAGGTCCATCAGGACCACGTCCGCGTCCGGTGCCAGCTCCACGGCGCGCTCGGCCGTCGCCGCCTCGGCGACCACCGTGAAGTCGGGCTCCGTGTCGAGGACGGCACGCAGACCGGCCCGTACGACGGGATGGTCGTCCGCGAGCAGCAGGCGGATCGTCATGCGGCCGCCTCCCGGGGCAGGGGCACCGGGAGCGGGAGGGCCACGGCGACGGCCGTGCCCTGGCCCGGCGCGGACTCCACGGTGAAGGACCCGCCGAGCGACTCCGCCCGCGAGCGCATCGCCGGGAGCCCGAAACCGCCGCTCGGAGAGGGGGCGCAGGCGCCCGGGTCGAAGCCCTTGCCGTCGTCGACCACGTCCAGCGTGACCGAGGCGTCCATGAAGGTCAGCGTGATCTCGGCGCGCTCGGCACCCGCGTGCCGCACCGTGTTGGCCAGCGCCGACTGGGCGATCCGCAGCAGCGCCACCTCGTACGGCGTGGGCAGCGGCTGCGGCGTACCGCTCACGGAGAACCGCACCCGCGGCCCCGGCTCCGGTCCCGCCCCCGGCTCGCACAGCCGCTCCAGGGCCGCCGCCAGCGAGCCGCGTTCCAGGTCCGCCGGCGCCAGCGCCCGGACGAACCGCCGCGCCTCCGCCAGGTTGTCCTGCGCGGCGTGGCGCGCCCGCTCGATGTGCGCGGCGGCCGGGGAGCCGCCCGGCAGGGCGCGCTCGGCGGCCCGCAGCAGCAGCTGGATGGAGGAGAGGCCCTGCGCGAGCGTGTCGTGGATCTCGCGTGCCAGCCGCTCCCGTTCCGCGAGCGTGCCCGCGTGCCGCTCGGCGGCCGCCAGCTCGGCCCGGGTCGCGATCAGCTCCTCGATGAGCCGCCTGCGCCGCTCGCTCTCGCGGTACAGCGTCTGGTAGCCCAGCACCGTCGCCACCGCGACCGCCGCCCCCAGCAGCGGCCCGATGAACGCCCCCGGGTTCAGCGGCGCGCCGTGGTGGACGTACGACAGGATCGCCGCGCCCGCGGTGGCGGCCACGGCCGGCAGGGACCAGCGCACCGGCAGCAGGTGCAGGTGCAGGAAGTAGAGGGGGAACGCCGCCCACAGCCCGTCGGGGGTGAGACCCAGCAGCACCAGCCAGGCCGCACTCAGCACGCCCAGCCACAGCGCGGCGGCCGGCGCCGAGGTGCGTACGGGGGGCAGGAGCGAGCCCGCCGCGTACACCGCGCCCATCACCGCGGCCGCGGCCACTACGGCCGGGTCGCCGGAGGACCGCAGCGCGGCGAGGGCCAGCAGCCCCGCCAGCAGCAGATGGAGACAGAGGCGCAGCACGCGCAGGACGGGGGTGAGGGAACGCGGATCCATGACCCGTCCAGGGTAGGTGTCGACGCCCCCGTCGCCCTCAACCGAAAGTTTGACGCGGGGGCCGTCCGACGCGCGATGCGGTGACCGGCGGAGCGTCGGCAGGCTGGGCGTCATGTTCGTGGCATGGAGAGATCTGCGGTTCGCCAAGGGGCGGTTCGCGCTGATGGGCACGGTGATCGTGTTGATCACGCTGCTCGTGGGGCTGTTGTCGGGCCTGACGGCCGGACTCGCGCGGGAGAACGTCTCGGCGATCACCGGGCTGCCCGCCGACCGGCTCGCCTTCGCGGCCCCGCCCCCCGGCCGGTCGGTGTCCTTCGCCGAGTCGGCCGTCCCGGAGAGCGCCTGGCGCGCCTGGTCCCGGCAGCCCGGCGTCACCGCCGCCGAACCGGTGGGCATCAGCACCCTGAACGCCACCGCCGCGGGCGGCCGCACGGCGGCCGTCTCCGCCTTCGGTACGGCCCCGGGCGCCGGGATCGCCCCCGAGAGCGCGAAGCTCGGGCCCGGGAAGGCGGTCCTGTCGCGGCCGGCCGCCGACGAGCTCGGCGGGGCCGGGCCCGGTGACCGCGTACGGCTGGGATCCCGGGACCTGGCCGTGGTGGCGGTCGCGGGCGACGCCTCGTACAGCCATACGCCGGTGGTGTGGACGTCCCTGGGCGACTGGCACGCCATGGGGCAGGGGCGTACGGGGGCGACGGTCATCGCCCTGCGGGGCGCGGGGATTGACGCGGCGGCGGGGGACCGGGCCGCCGGTACGCGGACGCTCGGCGTCGACGAGGCGCTCACCGCCATCGGCTCCTACCAGGCGGAGAACGGCTCGCTCCAGCTGATGCGCGGCTTCCTCTTCGCGATCTCGGCGCTCGTCATCGGCGCCTTCTTCACGGTGTGGACGATCCAGCGCGGCGCCGACGTGGCCGTGCTGAAGGCGCTCGGCGCCTCCACGCCGTACCTGCTGAGGGACGCCCTCGGGCAGGCGGCGCTGATGCTGGCCGGCGGGACGCTGCTCGGGACCGCGCTCGCGGCCGGCGCCGGCGCGCTGGTGAGCGGGGGCGACGTGCCCTTCGTCCTGGAACCGGTGACCGTCCTGGGCCCGGCCGCCGTGATGATCGTCCTGGGAATGCTCGGAGCCGCCCTGTCCATCCGGCGGATCACCGCCGTCGACCCGCTGACCGCGCTGGGGAGCGCCCGATGACCACGATGAGCCTTGTCCTCGACGATGTGACCCTGACCTATCCGGACGGCGACGGCCGGGTCACCGCGCTCGACTCCGTCTCGCTCGCCGTACCGCCGGGCACCCTCACGGCGGTCGTCGGCCCCTCCGGCTCCGGCAAGTCCAGCCTGCTCGCGGTGGCCGCGACGCTGGTGACGCCCGACCGGGGGCGCGTGGTCGTCGCCGGGACCGACACCGGCGTCCTCGACCGGGCGGGCAGGGCGGCCCTGCGGCGTGAGCACATCGGGATCGTGTTCCAGCAGCCGAACCTGCTGCCGTCGCTCACGGCCGCCGAGCAGCTGGTCGTGATGGCCCACCTGTCGGGCCGGCGCAACCGCGCGGCCGCCCGGGCGCGGGCCCTGGAGCTGCTGGACGCGGTGGGCCTCGCGGACCAGGCCGGGCGGCGGCCGCACCAGCTCTCCGGCGGGCAGCGCCAGCGCGTGAACATCGCGCGGGCGCTGATGAACGACCCGGCCGTGCTGCTGGTCGACGAGCCGACCAGCGCGCTGGACCACGAGCGGGGCGCGGCGGTCCTGGACCTGCTGGTCACGCTGACCCGGGCGCGCTCCACGGCCACCGTGCTGGTGACGCACGACCGCGCTCACCTCGACCGCGCGGACCGCACGGTGACGGTCCGGGACGGCCGGCTGTCCGAGCGGCGGCCGGTACGGCTCTGAGGCTCACCCTGCCGGTAGGGCTCTGAGGCTCACCCTGCCGGTAGGGCTCCGAGGCTCAGCCCTGCCAGTGCGGCTCTGAGGCTCAGCCCTGCCAGTGCGGCTCTGAGGCTCAGCCCTGGCCGTTGGCGGCGGCGGTGTTCGCCAGGGCCGTCGACAGGTCCTGCGCGACCTCCTGCAGGATCGGGACGATCTTCTCCGTCGCCGCCTCCGTCACCCGGCCCGCGGGCCCGGAGATGGAGATCGCGGCGGCGGTGGGGGAGTCGGGCACCGAGACCGCGATGCAGCGCACCCCGATCTCCTGCTCGCTGTCGTCGACCGCGAACCCCGCCTCCCGCACCTGTACCAGGGCGTCGAGGAAGCCCTCCGGCGTGGTGATGGTCTTCTCCGTCGCGGCCGGCATCCCGGTACGGGCGAGCAGCGCGCGGACCTCCTCCGGCGGGGTGTGCGCCAGGAGCGCCTTGCCCACGCCGGTGGAGTGCGGCAGCACGCGCCGGCCGACCTCGGTGAACATGCGCATCGAGTGCTTGGAGGGCACCTGCGCCACGTACACGATCTCGTCGCCGTCGAGCAGCGCCATGTTCGCGGTCTCGCCGGTCTCCTCGACGAGGCGGGCGAGGTACGGGCGGGCCCATGTGCCGAGCAGCCGGGCCGCGGACTCGCCGAGGCGGATGAGGCGGGGGCCGAGGGCGTACCGCCGGTTGGGCTGCTGGCGCACGTAGCCGCAGGCGACCAGCGTGCGCATCAGGCGGTGGATGGTGGGCAGCGGCAGCCCGCTGCTGGAGGAGAGCTCGCTCAGACCGACCTCGCCCCCGGCGTCGGCCATCCGCTCCAGAAGGTCGAAGGCACGCTCGAGGGACTGCACGCCGCCGGTCGCGGAGGCGGGCTTGGCGGCGTCGGTGGTGCTGGCGCTGGACGTCGGCACGGCACGGTCCTTTCGGGGCGGATGGGCAAGTCAGCAGCCTACCGGGCCGTCCGGCCGGGCACATCGCCCGCAGTGGGACGTCTTTGCCGGTCAGGGGCCGTTTGTCCGGGTGCTCGCCGGGATCGGTGGCTGCTCGCCGGACCTCCCTCTGTGGGTAGCTACGTTCCCTTGAATGAAATTATCTTTCCACTTCATGGAAACATCCAAGCCGCCTCCGCGCCACCGCGGCGGGCCCTCGGGGGCCTCTTGACGGCACCGGATCGGAGGGGAAGACTCCCTCACAAGCTTCAACAGTTCGTTGAAGTTGAGATGTGTGCCGTGTGCCTTGCCTGTGCCTGTGCCTTGCCTGTGCCGTGGGCTTGTCGGCGTTGGACGATGTGAATGGAGAACGACGGGAACGTGGACGTGAACCTGGTACTGCGCTCGACGCGCGTCATCACCCCCGAGGGGACGCGCGCCGCCTCGGTCGCCGTCGCCGACGGCAAGATCGCGGCGGTGCTGCCGTACGACGCCGAGGTGCCCGCCGGCGCCCGCCTGGAGGACGTCGGCGACGACGTCGTCCTCCCCGGCCTCGTCGACACCCACGTCCACGTGAACGACCCGGGCCGGACCGAGTGGGAGGGCTTCTGGACCGCCACCCGCGCGGCCGCGGCCGGCGGCATCACCACCCTCATCGACATGCCGCTCAACTCCCTCCCGCCCACCACGACCGTCGACAACCTGCGCACCAAGCAGGAGGTGGCCCGCCCGAAGGCCCACATCGACGTCGGCTTCTGGGGCGGCGCCCTGCCCGACAACGTCAAGGACCTGCGGCCCCTGCACGACGCCGGCGTCTTCGGCTTCAAGTGCTTCCTGTCGCCCTCCGGCGTGGACGAGTTCCCGCAGCTCGACCAGGAGCAGCTGACCGCCTCGCTCGCCGAGATCGCCGGCTTCGGCGGCCTGATGATCGTGCACGCCGAGGACCCGCACCACCTGGACGCGGCCCCGCAGAAGAACTCCCCGAAGTACGCCGACTTCCTCGCCTCCCGGCCGCGCGACGCCGAGAACACCGCCATCGAGAACCTGATCAACCAGGCCCGGCGGCTGAACGCGCGCGTCCACGTCCTGCACCTCTCCTCCAGCGACGCGCTGCCAATGATCGCCGCCGCCCGCCGCGAGGGCGTCCAGATCACCGTCGAGACCTGCCCGCACTTCCTCACCCTCACGGCCGAGGAGATCCCGGACGGGGCGACGGAGTTCAAGTGCTGCCCGCCCATCCGCGAGGCGAGCAACCAGGACGCCCTGTGGGAAGGCCTCGCGGACGGGACGATCGACTGCATCGTCTCCGACCACTCGCCCTCCACCGCCGACCTCAAGACCCCCGACTTCGCCACCGCGTGGGGCGGCATCTCCTCCCTCCAGCTGGGCCTGCCCGCCATCTGGACCGAGGCCCGCCGCCGCGGCCGCACCCTCGAGGACGTCGTCCGCTGGATGTCCACCGCCCCGGCGCAGCTCGCGGGCCTCGGCCAGAAGGGCGCCATCGAAGCGGGCCGGGACGCCGACTTCGCCGTCCTCGCGCCCGACGAGACCTTCACCGTCGACCCCGCCGAGCTGCAGCACCGCAACCGGGTCACGGCGTACGCGGGCAAGACCCTGCACGGCGTCGTGAAGTCCACCTGGCTGCGCGGTGAGCGCATCGCCGACAACGGCACCCTGGCCGAGCCGAGTGGCCGGCTCCTCGAAAGGACCAAGTGACACCCGTGACCGCCATACCCAGCTTCACCGGCGACGCGAACCCCTACGGCGGCGGCGACCCGTACGCCGACTACCGCACCGCCGACTTCGCCTTCACCAGCCTGGTCGACCTGGCCGACCGCCGCCTCGGCGCGGGCGTCATCGCCGCCAACGACGAGTTCTTCGCCGAGCGCGAGAACATGCTCAAGCCCGAGCCCGCCGAGTTCGACCCCGAGCACTTCGGCCACAAGGGCAAGATCATGGACGGCTGGGAGACGCGCCGCCGCCGCGGCGTCTCCGCCGACGAGCCGCACCCGACCGCCGAGGACCACGACTGGGCGCTGGTACGCCTCGGCGCGCCCGGCGTCGTACGCGGCATCGTCGTCGACACCGCCCACTTCCGCGGCAACTACCCGCAGGCCGTCTCCATCGAGGCGACCTCGGTGGCCGGTTCCCCGTCGCCCGAGGCCCTCCTCGCCCCCGACGTGAAGTGGACGACGCTCGTCCCGCGCACCGCCATCGGCGGCCACGCGGCCAACGGCTTCGCCGTCGACGTCGAGCAGCGCTTCACGCACCTGCGCGTCAACCAGCACCCCGACGGCGGCATCGCCCGCCTGCGCGTCTACGGCGAGGTCGCCCCGGACCCGGCGTGGCTCGGCGTGCTCGGCACCTTCGACGTCGTCGCGCTGGAGAACGGCGGCCGCGTCGAGGACGCCTCCGACCGCTTCTACTCGCCGGCCACCAACACCATCCAGCCGGGCCGCTCCCGCAAGATGGACGACGGCTGGGAGACGCGCCGCCGCCGCGACAAGGGCAACGACTGGATCCGCTACCAGCTGGTCGAGCAGTCCGCGATCCGCGCGGTCGAGATCGACACCGCGTACCTCAAGGGCAACAGCGCGGGCTGGGCGGCCCTGTCCGTACGCGACGGCGAGAGCGGCGAGTGGACCGAGTTCGTCTCGCGCACCCGCCTCCAGCCGGACACCAACCACCGGTTCGTCCTGCCGGAGCCGGTCGTGGGCACCCACGTCCGCATCGACATCTACCCCGACGGCGGCATCTCCCGCCTGCGGCTGTTCGGCTCGCTGACGGACGAGGGCGCGAAGCGCCTGACCGCCCGCCACGAGGAGCTCAGCTGACCGTATGACCCGGGCAGTACGACACCTGCCCGTACGCGAGCGGCGCACCGGCCCGACAGCACCGGTGCGCCCTCGCGCCTTTTCCGCGCCCGCGGCTCCGGCACGCCCGGACCCGGTGCCCACACGCCCTGCTCGCGGCTTCCGCGACCGCCGCGCGCGCTGGTCCCCGTGCGCGCTGGTCCCCGGCCCGCGGCGCCCGTCGTCCGCCGCTTTTGCGGCGCCCCTCGCCTTCGCGGCGCCTGGCCGCGCCCGCTACGCCGCGTGGCCGCCGTCCACCGCGAACTCGGCGCCCGTCACGTACCCCGCCCCCTCGCCGACGAGGTGCGCGACCATCGACGCCACCTCGTCCGGCGCGCCGAAGCGCCCCAGCGCCGTCATCGCGCGCTGGCCGTCCGCGTACGGGCCGTCCTCCGGATTCAGGTCGGTCCGCCGCCGGTGACCAGAGCGGTCCTGCCGTTCAAGGTGACCTCCATGCCGTCCTCCGTGCTTCCTTCGGAAGTGGTTGCGCGCTCAATCACATCCGAGGGGCCGCCGTACCGCTGGCGGTGATCGGACACGGAGATCCACTGCCGGACGAAGGACGACTTCCTGCCGCGGGCGCGGTCCGGCCATGTGACGGACGATGAAGAAGGACCTGATGAGAAAGGCCTGATGAGAAGGACCTGATGAGAAAGGCACCAGCCATGGCCAAGCTCACCCTCACCTCCTTCGTGACGCTCGACGGCGTGATGCAGGCCCCCGGCGGCCCCGACGAGGACCGCACCGACGGCTTCGCGTACGGCGGCTGGAGCGTGCCGTTCGTGGACGAGGAGTTCGGGCGGTTCGTCGACGAGGTCTTCCAGCGGGTGGACTGCTTCCTCCTCGGCCGGCGGACGTACGAGATCTTCGCCTCGTACTGGCCCAAGGTCAGCGACGAGAGCGACCCCGTCGCGAGCCGCCTCAACACCCTGCCCAAGTACGTGGTCTCCACGACCCTCGACACCGCCGACTGGCACAACTCCACCGTGATCAAAGGCGACCTGACCGAGGAGGTGAACCGCCTCAAGCAGCGGCCCGGCCGCGAGATCCAGGTCCACGGCAGCGCCCGCCTCGCCCAGAGCCTCATCGCGCACGGCCTGGTCGACGAGCTGAACCTCCTCGTCTACCCCGTCTTCCTCGGCAAGGGCCGCCGCCTCTTCCCCGACGGCGGGACCCCGACCGCCTTCGAGCTCACCGGCCACCGCACGACCACCACGGGCGTCAGCATCCATACCTACCGGACCGCCGGGCCCGCCCAGTTCGGCACCTTCCAGCCCGGGGAGTGAGCGGAGAGCCGGCCGGGCCGTGTCCGAGAGGCCCCTCACCCGGCCACCGCCGGGAGGCGTCCCCCGCCCGGCGGGCGGACTACCGGAACGTCCTCCAGTACTGGCGTCGCTTCTCGTCCCTCACGACGACGCCGAGACGGGCCAGTTCCTCCCGGAGCTCCCGTACGTCGTCATCCGAGGGGCCCTTCTTCTCCAACGACTCCTGGCGGGCCTTGAGGATGGCGTTCGCGCCCTCCGGCAAGCCGGGGGTATCAGGGACCCACCGGCGGAACTCGTCCTCGTACGGATCGGCGTCCGCCCACGCGTAGCCGTGCTCGGTGAAGGCGTCGGCGACACGGCCGACGTCCAGATCGCACTCCTGCCGAGCGAGCTCGCCACCGTCGTGGCCGAGCAGGACGAGCTGCTTGCCGTCCCGGAACACCGCGGCAACGGCGTCGCGTGAGAACTCCCGCGCACGCCCCTCACGGGTGAGCACGACGCGCTCGTCCGACAGGCGCATCGCCAACTGCTCGTGCTGGACGACGAATCCGAGGACCAGCCCTGCCGCCGCACCCGCGGCGACCAGCCAGGGAGCGGGGACCGACGCGACGAGCTCGGCCGGCCCCTGCAGCGGTGCCCAGGGAAGCGTCACCAGCCAGTCGGCCAGGGGGCCGGCCAGCCGGCCGGCGCCCGCCCCCGCCAGCAGCAGAACGACGTAGACCAGCACGGTGCCGCGCGCCGACCGGCCGAGCACGGTGACCTTGTCACCTTGCGGGCGTCGCTCACGTCCCTCGCGCATGCTCATGCTTCCCCCTTGCTCCTGTCGGCCTGTAATAATAGACCGAGCGCTCGGTCTATTATTACAGGCCGACGGAGACCGGAAGAGCCGGAGCCGAGCAGAAGGGGACCACGATGAGGACAGTCGATCCGGCAAGGCACCGGGCCCGGCGCCGGCACATCGTCAACACCGCGGCCGAACTCTTCGCCGCCAGAGGTTTCGAGCGCACCACCACGGCGGAGATCTGCAAGGCCGCAGGCATGAGCGCGGGCAACCTGTTCCACTACTTCCCCAACAAGCGCGCCATCTTCCACGCCGTCTTCGAGGACGAGGAGCACGACGGCGCCACCAAGGCCGAGCGTCTCGCCGCCGCCCGCGCCGCCGACGATCCGTGGGCCGCCCTCCTCGACACCGTCGACCTTCTCGCCGCCCCGGCTGCGGAGCCGCTGGTTCCCGCCCTCGTGATGGAGGCGATGATCCAGGCCTACCGCGACCCCGATCTCGAAGCGCTGCTGAGCCGTGACAACGAGGAGGAGCGGGCCACCATCACCACCCTGCTGCGGAAGGCGGGCGCGGCAGGCCGGATCGACCCGGGCCTGGACCCGGACGCCACCGCGGCCTGGGTCATGGCGCTCATCGGCGCTCTCTACACCAGCGCCGCCACCGACCCGTCCTTCACGCCGGCCGAGCAACTCCCCACCCTGCGCCTCATCATCCAGCGCTTCCTGCGGCCCGGGACCCATGAGGAACGGGAGCGGTGAACGGGTGTAGCGGCAGCTCGTCGGCCCGTGCCGGATACGGGGGCCGGGCCGCCTCCGCTCCGGCGTAGGGGCGCTCGACCCGTGGACGCGGCCCGGGTACGGTGATCGTCCGCGTGCGAGCCGCCGACGCCTCCACACCGCCCACGCACCCTGGAGACCGGCCGCATGTCGTCGCTCGCCGCGCCCGCGCCCCCCTACGCCCGGAGGGCCTGGCTCACCGATCTGCCCGTGCTGCTCGTCGCGGCCGTCTGGGGCGCCAGCTACCTCGCCGCCAAGGGCATCACCACCGCGCACACCGTGATCGCGGTGCTGGTCCTGCGCTTCGCGGTGGTCCTGCCCGTGCTCGTGGCCGCCGGGTGGCGGGCGCTGCGCGCCCTGACGGCGGCCCAGTGGCGCGGGGCCGGAGTCCTCGGAGCCGTACTGAGCGGCATCTTCCTGCTGGAGACGTACGGGGTCGTCCACACCTCCGCGACCAACGCCGGGCTCATCATCAGCCTCACCATGATCTTCACGCCGCTCGCCGAGGCGGCCCTGACCAGGATCCGCCCGTCCGGCTCCTTCCTGGCCGCCGCCGGCCTGTCGGTCGCGGGCGTGGTGCTGCTGACGCAGGGCGGCGGGCTCACCGCCCCCTCGGGCGGCGACCTGCTGATGCTGCTCGCCGCCCTCGCCCGTACGGTCCACGTCCTCGCCATGTCCCGTATCAAGGCCGTCCGGAGCGCGGACTCGCTGTCGCTCACGACGGTCCAACTCGGCGGTGCGGTGGCGGTCTTCGCCCTGATCGCCGTCGCCGTGCCGGGGAGCGGCGCGTCGCCGTGGACGGTGGCGGCGGGCTTCGGGGCGCGGGAGTGGGCGGGGCTGCTCTTCCTCGCGGTCTTCTGCACACTGTTCGCGTTCTTCGTGCAGATGTGGGCGGTACGCCGTACCTCGCCGTCCCGCGTGAGCCTGCTGCTCGGCACCGAGCCCCTGTGGGCGGCGGCGGCCGGTATCGCGGTCGCCCGCGAGCAGGTGGGCGCGGTGGGCATCGGCGGCGCCGTGCTCGTGCTCGCCGGGACGTGGTGGGGGAGGAGCGCCGCGGGCCCGCGGTGATCGGCGGGACACCGCGGGCCCGGGACCGGGTGCCGGTCAGCCGAAGTTCACATCGCTGCACAGGTAGTACGTCTGGTCCATGTGCGAGGCCTTCCAGATCGTGTAGACGACGTGGTGGCCCGTGCGCCCTGGAGCGCTGACGTTGTCGATCACGTAGTTCTGGCCCGGGGCGTAGCGGCCGGTCTGCTTGACCAGCTGCAGGTCGCTCCAGCTCAGTGCCTGGGTGGCGGGGTTGAAGCCCTGCTTGGTGACGTAGACGAGGAAGTAGTCGGCGCCGTGGCTGGCCTGGTCGAAGAGCTTGACCGTGAAGGTGCTCGCGACGTTCGTCGTCTTCCACGGGCCGACGGCGTCCAGGGCGTTGTAGCGGCCGCCTTCGGTCCGGCCGCCGCTGCACAGCTGCCCGTTGGGGATGGCCGCCTGGTGGTTGCCGCCGACGCCGTTGCGGTAGAGGCCGTTCCAGTTCCACATGGCGTTCGGGTTCGCCTGCCACGCCTGCCAGCACATGGGGTCCTGCTGCTGCATGGCCGGGTTCATGTGGTCGCTGCCCCAGCGTAACCAGCAGCCGTAGTTACGGGACGCCGGGTCGACGACGGACCCGTGCGCCGAGGCGGTGCCGGACCAGGGGATCAGGGCGAGCAGCGCGGCGGAGAGCAGGGTGAGCAGGTGCACCGTCCAGCGGGGGTGGCGGCGCGTGGGGCCCGTAGTACGGGCCGGGATGTCGAGGTCATGACCAGTCATGTGTGCGGCTCCATCTTCCGGTTGAGTGGGGTGCCGGGTGGATGGGAGCGCTCCCAGTGCTGGCGTACCCACCCCCGCACGGCGGAAAACCCGACGGCGTCCACCACGCGTGGCCCGGACAACGCCGCTCACGTCCGAGTCCGGGCTGCCCGACGGCGAGGGGCGCGCGTAGGGTGGGCCGATGGAAACCGTCGATCTCGGCGCGTACGGCGAGGAGTTCAACGCCGACCCGTATCCGTACTACGCCAAGCTCCGCGCGAGCGGGCCCGTCCACCACGTCCGTACCCGCCTCGGGCACGAGGTGTGGCTGGTCGTCGGCCACGCGGAGGCGCGGGCCGCGCTCGCCGACCCGAGGCTGTCCAAGTCGCCCGCCGCCGCCGGTCTCGAGAGAATGCTCGACGAGCAGCTCATCGGGCCGCACCTGCTGGTCGTCGACCCGCCCGACCACACACGGCTGCGGAAGCTGATCGCCCGTGAGTTCACCGGGCGGCGCGTCGAGGCTCTGCGGCCGCGCGTCCAGGCGATCACGGACAAACTGCTCGACGCCATGGACGGAACCGAGCGGCGTGCCGACCTGGTCGACGCGCTGGCCTTCCCGCTGCCCATCACCGTCATCTGCGAGCTGCTGGGCGTGCCCGCCGCCGACCGTGCCCGCTTCCGCGCCTGGTCCACCGAGATCGTCGCCCCGACCGGAGCGGACCCCGAGCTCGAAGCGATCCATGCCCTCGCCGCCTACCTCGACGAACTCATCGAGGACAAGCGCTGCTCCGGCCCCACCGACGACCTGCTCTCCGCGCTGCTGCGTACGCGCGCCGAGGACGGCGACCGGCTCTCGTCCGCCGAACTGCGGGCCATGGCGTACCTGCTGCTGATCGCGGGGCACGAGACGACCGTCAACCTCATCTCCAACGGGGTGCGCGCCCTGTTCGCCCACCCGGAGCAGCTCGCCGCGCTCCGCGCCGACTTCGGGCTGCTGGACGGCGCGGTGGAGGAGGTGCTGCGCTACGACGGGCCGGTCGAGACCGCCACGGCCCGTTTCGCCCTGGAGCCCGTGCCGGTCGGCGACACCGTCATCCCGGCCGGCGACTGCGTCCTCGTCGGCCTCGCCGCGGGTGACCGCGACGCGGCGAGGTTCCCCGACCCGGACCGCTTCGACATCCGCCGCGACACCGGCGGACACCTCGCCTTCGGCCACGGCATCCACTACTGCCTGGGCGCCCCGCTGGCCCGCCTGGAAGCCCGCGTCGCGCTCCGCGCCCTGCTGGAACGCTTCCCGTCCCTCGAACTCGACCCCTCCGCCGGGCCGCTCGACTGGCTGCCCGGTCTCCTCATGCGCGGCGTGCGCCGCCTTCCCGTCAGGTGGTGACGAACAAACCCATGAGCGGATTCGACCTCGACCTCGACCTCGCCCGGAAGGCCCTCGACGGCCAGCCGTTCAGCCGGCTCCTCGGCGCCCGCATCACCGCCTTCGGCGACGGCGCCGCCGTCCTGGAGCTGGACATCCGCGAGGAACTCCACCAGCAGAACGGCTTCCTCCACGGCGGAGTCCTCTCGTACGCCGCCGACAACGCCCTCACCTTCGCCGCGGGCGCCGCCCTCGGCCCGGCCGTGCTGACGGCCGGCTTCTCCATCCAGTACGTCCGCCCCGCCACGGGCCGCGTGCTGATAGCCCGCGCTTCCGTGGTCCACGCGGGACGGCGGCAGGCGGTGGTGCGCTGCGACCTGCTGACGACCGATGGGGAGGGCGGGGAGGAGACGCTCTGCGCGGTGGCGCAGGGGACGGTGCTGTCGGCCCCGAAAACGGGTGGCTGACGCGCGGGCCGGGTGTGAGGGTTCCGCCCATGGGCAACTCGCAGGCATATCCCGTTCTCCGCACTGACGACGCCTTCACGGCGTACGCCCAGGCCACGCGCCTCTGCGCGCTGCTGGCCGACCGCGAGGACGCGGTGGGCGTCTTCGCCGAGCTGCGTACGGTCCAGGACGTACGGCGGATGGCCGACGTCCTTCCCGGCGCGGCATTCGCGTACGACGGGGCCCGCAAGGACTCGGTCACGGGGGAGTACGTCTGGTTCGACCTCGAGGTGACGGCGCTGGACGATACCGAGCTGGAGGCGCATCTGCCGCTGTCGGTCAGGGAGGACGTCCCCACCGGCAGCGTCGAGGAGCGGTTCGTCGCGGCCCTCGGCCGGGGCGCGGCGGCCATCGAATGGCACGGCATGTGGCCGGACGATCCCGAGGGTGGGCGGTACGGATCGCCGAAGTACGACGGTGTCCAGGTCGTGTTCCACTGCGACGACCCCCAATGGGGCGAGTGGGCCGAGCACCACACCGTCTTCGTTCACGTGACCAAGTTCGGCGACCTGTCCTGGGCCGAGGAACTCGCCGCGCGCGTGGGCGGCGAGGTGCTGGGCGAAGCGCACACCGGTTGGTGAGCCGACGCGGCCGGCGTTGTCGCCCATCGGCTCCGCGCCCGTCGCCGCGGACGGCACCTTCCACTCACACGGACCGGCCCGGACCGCGCCCGCAACCCGCCGAGCCGCCGGGGCACTTCGACCTCCGGCGGCTCTTCGTCGATCAGAGGGCCGACGCGATCTCCTCCAGCCGCACCGGCCGCCGCTCGCGGCGCGACAGTTCGCAGGCCTCGGCGATGCGCAGCGCGCGCAGGGCCTCGTGGCCGTCGCAGGGGTTGTCGCGGTCGCCGCGTGCCAGGCGGACGAAGGCGTCGAGTTCGGCTGCGTACGCCGGGGCGAAGCGTTCGAGGAAGCCCGGCCACGGGTTGTCGGCCGGGGGCGGGCCTAGGGGTTCGGTGGAGGTGAGGGGGGTGCGGTCGTCGAGGCCCACCGCGATCTGGTCGCGTTCGCCGGCGAGTTCCATGCGGACGTCGTAGCCCGCGCCGTTGCAGCGGGTGGCGGTCGCGGTGGCGAGGGTGCCGTCGTCCAGGGTGAGGAGCGCGGCCGCCGTGTCGACGTCGCCCGCCTCGCGGAACATGGCGTGCCCGGTGTCGGATCCGGTCGCGTACACCTCGGTGACCTCGCGGCCGGTGACCCAGCGCAGGATGTCGAAGTCGTGGACCAGGCAGTCGCGGTAGAGGCCCCCGGAGAGCGGCAGGTACGCGGCGGGCGGCGGCGCCGGGTCGGAGGTGATGGCCCGTACGGTGTGCAGCCGGCCGAGCCGGCCGGCGCGCACGGCGTCGCGGGCCGCGCGGTAGCCGGTGTCGAAGCGGCGCATGAAACCGAGTTGGAGCGGGGTATCGGACGCGTCGACCTCGCGCAGTGCGCGGAGGGTGCCGGGCAGGTCGAGGGCGATGGGCTTCTCGCAGAAGGCGGGCAGGCCGGCGCGGGCCGCGCGGGCGATGAGGTCGGGGTGGGCGGCGGTGGCCGAGGCGATCACGACGGCGTCCACGCCCCAGGCGAAGACGTCGTCGACGGTGGGGGCGGCGATGGCGCCGGTGATGCCGGCGACCTCGGCCGCCCGGGCCGGGTCGGCGTCGGCGACCACGAGGGAACCGACCTCCGGGTGGCGGCTGAGCACTCCCGCGTGGAAGGCGCCGATACGTCCCGTTCCGATGAGTCCGATGCGCATGGCCCCCAAGGTGGGGCCGGGCCAGGTGCCATGTCAAGCGTTTGTCATGACAACCGGACTTCACGACTTTCCGTCATGATGGCATGCGGCTACGCTCGGCCCGTGCCCAAGCAGACCCGAGAAGCCCGAGACGTGCGTGGAAGCAGCGGACGCGGTGGCGGCGGCGGACGTGACCGCGGCGAGGCCGCCTCCGTCGCACGGCTCCCCCTGGGCGTCGACCGCACCAGCCCGGTCCCGCTCTACTTCCAGCTCTCGCAGCAGCTGGAGGCGGCCATCGAGCGCGGCGCGCTCACCCCGGGCAGCCTCCTCGGCAACGAGATCGACCTGGCCACCCGGCTCGGCCTCTCCCGGCCCACCGTCCGCCAGGCCATCCAGACCCTCGTCGACAAGGGCCTGCTCGTCCGCCGCCGCGGTGTCGGCACCCAGGTCGTACACAGCCAGATCAAGCGCCCGCTGGAGCTCAGCAGCCTGTACGACGACCTGGAGGCGGCCGGTCAGCGCCCCGCCACCATCGTCCTGACCAACCGCCTGCTGCCCGCCACCGCCGAGGTCGCCGCCGCCCTCGGCGTACCGGAGGGCAGCGACGTCCGATTCCTGGAGCGGCTGCGGTTCGCGCACGACGAGCCCATGGCGCGGCTGCGCAACCACCTGCCGCCCGGCCTGCTCGAACCCGGTTCCGAGGAGCTGGAGGAGACGGGCCTCTACCGGATGATGCGCGGCGCGGGGGTCACCCTGCACAGCGCCCGCCAGTCCGTCGGGGCCCGGGCCGCCACCGCGCTGGAGGCGGACCTGCTCTCCGAGGAGCCGGGTGCGCCGCTGCTCACCATGGAGCGCACCAGCTACGACGACACCGGCCGCCCCGTGGAGTTCGGCTCGCACATCTACCGGGCGTCGCGGTACGCCTTCGAGTTCCAGCTCCTGGTGCGGCCCTAGCCACCGTGCCCGCGCCCGTACATCAAGTCGTCAGCGAGTAAGAATGTTCGGACAAAGTATTGACGGGCCGTCGCCACCGCCGTAGAAACGCACCCAGCCGCAACCGGGCGGCGCCGGGCACAGAAGGCGGACGACCACCATGCGAACCACCCGCACGGCGGCAGCGGCCCTGCTGGCCGCAGTCGTACTCACCGTCACCGCCGCCGGATGCAGCGACTCCGGCGGCAAGAGCGCCGAGGACAAGCCCCCCACCCCCGGCGGAGGCAACCCCGCCACCACCGCGCGCATGACCATCGCCATGGTCACCCACTCCGGCGAGGGCGACACCTTCTGGGACATCGTCCAGAACGGCGCCGAGCAGGCCGCCGCGAAGGACAACGCCGAGTTCCTCTACGCCGCCGACAAGGACGGCAAGGAACAGGCCCAGCTCATCGACTCGTACGTGGCGAAGAAGGTGGACGGCCTGATCGTCACCCTCGCCAAGCCCGAGGCTGTCAAGGCGTCCGTCGCCAAGGCCGTCAAGGCGGGCATCCCCGTCATCACCATCAACTCCGGCGGGCGGCACTCCACGGCGTACGGCGCCCTCACCCACATCGGCCAGGACGAGGGCGTCGCCGGCGAGGCCGTCGGCGCCGAGCTCAACGCACGCGGCAAGAAGAAGGCCCTGTGCGTCATCCACGAGCAGGGAAACGTTTCCCTGGAAGAGCGCTGCGCCGGCGTGAAGAAGACCTTCAAGGGCACCGTCGAGAACCTCAACGTCGAAGGCACCAACATGCCCGCCGCCACCTCCTCCATCGAGGCCAAGCTCCAGAGCGCCGCCGACATCGACGCCGTCGTCACCCTCGGCGCGCCCTTCGCCGCCGCCTCCGTCAGGGCCAAGCAGAGCGCCGGCTCCGACGCGGAGGTCGACACCTTCGACCTCAACGCGGCCGTCGTCGCCCAGCTCAAGGCCCGGCGGATCGGCTTCGCCGTCGACCAGCAGCCCTACCTCCAGGGCTACGTCGCCGTCGACGCGCTCCGGCTCCACAAGGACAACCTCAACGTCATCGGCGGCGGCAAGCCCGTGCTCACCGGGCCCGCCCTCGTCACCGAGAAGGACGCGGAGCGGCTGGAGGACCTCACCGCCCGCGGGACCCGATGAAAACCGGACACATCGCCATGACCGATACTTGCCCAGTCGTACGGCAAGGACAGCGAACAGAGCAAAAGGGGCACGGCGTCGTGGCAAGGAGTCCAAGGAACCCAGGGAATCCAAGGAGCCCGAGGGGTTCGATGGGTCCAAGGGGCCCAAGGGATCCGCAGGCGGCAGGAGCGGCGAAGCCCACACGAACACACACCGGGGTACGGCCGCGGACCCGCGCCCTCCGCGCGGCCCTCGCCGCGGTGCTCGGTCTCACCCTCACCGGGGCCCTCGCCGGCTGCAGCGCCACCGGCGGCAAGCGCGCCGAAGACGCCCGCAAGGCCGCCGCCGCCCAGGGCCGGGCCGCCGTGGACACCCCGCGGTGGACCATCGCCATGGTCACCCACTCCGGCGACGGCGACACCTTCTGGGACATCGTCCAGAGCGGCGCCAAGCAGGCGGCCGTCAAGGACAACATCACCTTCCTCTACGCCCACAGCGACGAGGGGCAGCAGCAGGCCCAGCTCGTCGAGTCCTACATCGACAAGAAGGTCGACGGCCTGATCGTCACCCTCGCCAAGCCCGACGCCATGAAGGCGGCCGTCGCCAAGGCCGTCAAGGCGGGCATCCCGGTGATCACCGTGAACTCCGGTGCCGAGCAGTCCAAGGCCCTCGGCGCCCTCACCCACATCGGCCAGGACGAGAACATCGCGGGCGAGGCCGTCGGCGACGAGCTCGACCGGCGCGGCCGCAAGAAGGCCCTGTGCATCCTGCACGAGCAGGGCAACGTCGGCCACGAGCAGCGCTGCGCCGGCGTGAAGAAGACCTTCGACGGCGACGTGCAGAACCTGTACGTCGACGGCACCAACATGCCCGACGTCCAGGCGTCCATCGAGGCCAAGCTCCAGACCGACCGGTCCATCGACGCCGTCGTCACCCTCGGCGCGCCGTTCGCGGACGCCGCCGTCCAGGCGAAGAAGGCCGCCGGCTCCGACGCGGAGGTCGACACCTTCGACCTCAACGCCAAGGTCGCCGCCGGCCTCAAGGCCCGGCAGCTCGGCTTCGCCGTCGACCAGCAGCCCTACCTCCAGGGGTACGAGGCCGTCGACCTGCTGTGGCTGCACCGCTACAACGCCGACGTCCTCGGCGGCGGCAGGCCCGTCCTCACCGGCCCGCAGATCATCACCCAGCAGGACGCCGCCAAGCTCACGGAATACACGGAGCGGGGAACCCGATGACAGCGACCGCACCACCCGTACCGGACGAGGACCGCACGCCCTCCGGCGGTGACGAGCGGCTGCTGCGCACCTCACCGCTGCGCAGGCTGCTCGGCCGCCCCGAGCTGGGCTCCGTCGTCGGAGCCGTGGCCGTCTTCCTCTTCTTCGCCCTCGCCGCCGACAGCTTCCTGCGCGCCACCAGCTTCGGCACGGTGCTGTACGCGGCCTCCACCATCGGCATCATGGCCGTGCCGGTCGCGCTGCTGATGATCGGCGGCGAGTTCGACCTGTCGGCCGGTGTGCTGGTCACCACGTCCGCGCTCATCTCGTCGATGTTCAGCTACCAGATGACCGCCAACGTCTGGGTCGGCGTCGCCGTCTCCCTCCTCGTCACCCTCGCCGTCGGCGCGTTCAACGGCGTCATGCTGACCCGCACCAAGCTGCCGAGCTTCATCATCACGCTCGGCACCTTCCTGATGCTGACCGGCATGAACCTCGGCTTCACCAAGCTGATCAGCGGCACGGTCTCCACCAAGACCATCGCCGACATGGAGGGCTTCTCCTCCGCCCGGTCCCTCTTCGCCTCGCACGTCACCGTCGGCGGTGTCGACCTCAAGGTCACCATCCTGTGGTGGCTCGCCCTGGTCGCCCTCGCCACCTGGATCCTGCTGCGCACCCGCTTCGGCAACTGGATCTTCGCCGTGGGCGGCAACGCCGACGCCGCCCGCGCGGTCGGCGTCCCCGTCCGTACGACGAAGACCGGCCTCTACATGGGCGTGGCCTTCTGCGCCTGGGTGTCCGGACAGCACCTGCTGTTCTCGTTCGACGTCGTCCAGTCCGGCGAGGGCGTCGGCAACGAGCTGATCTACATCATCGCGGCCGTCATCGGCGGCTGCCTGATCACCGGTGGGTACGGGTCGGCCATCGGCTCGGCGGTCGGCGCGTTCATCTTCGGCATGACCAGCAAGGGCATCGTGTATGCCGAGTGGAACCCGGACTGGTTCAAGTTCTTCCTCGGGGCGATGCTCCTCCTCGCGACCCTGCTCAACGCCTGGGTCCGCAAGCGTGCGGAGGCAACGACATGAGCACCCCCCTCGTGGAGCTCGACGACGTCAGCAAGTACTACGGCAACATCCGCGCCCTGGAGGGCGTCTCCCTCGAGGTCCACGCGGGAGAGATCACCTGCGTCCTCGGCGACAACGGCGCCGGCAAGTCCACCCTCATCAAGATCGTCGCGGGCCTGCACGCCCACGACGGCGGCACCCTGCGCATCGACGGCGAGGAGACCGCCCTCACCTCCCCGCGCGACGCGCTGGACCGGGGCATCGCCACCGTCTACCAGGACCTGGCCGTCGTCCCGCTCATGCCGGTCTGGCGGAACTTCTTCCTCGGCTCCGAGCCCACCAAGGGCGCCGGCCCCTTCAAGCGCCTCGACGTCGACCTCATGCGCGAGACGACCCGCGCCGAGCTGCTGCGCATGGGCATCGACCTGCGCGACGTCGACCAGCCGATCGGCACCCTCTCGGGCGGCGAGCGGCAGTGCGTGGCCATCGCCCGCGCCGTCCACTTCGGCGCGAAGGTGCTGGTCCTCGACGAGCCGACGGCGGCGCTCGGCGTCAAGCAGTCCGGGGTGGTCCTCAAGTACGTGGCCGCCGCGCGCGACGCGGGACTGGGCGTGGTCCTCATCACGCACAATCCTCACCACGCGTATCTGGTCGGTGACCGGTTCGTGCTGCTGAAGCGCGGTGTGATGGCCGGCAGCCACACCAAGGACTCCGTCACGCTGGACGAACTGACCCGTCAGATGGCGGGCGGCAGCGAGCTGGAGGACCTCCGCCACGAGCTCGAACGGGCCCCGGCCCCGCCGCCCGCCCCCTCCCGCGCCGACGCCCCCGCCACCCCGCGGCCCGAGGCGCCGTAACCCCGCCGCACCGCCGCCCCCGCCCCCGTACCTGGCAGAATCGAGGGCGGCGGGCGCCGCCCGCCGCCGGCCCCGGCGCCCCACGCACCGCCCGGCCCACCCCCTGACCAGGGACGACAGGACACGTGAGCACGTACCGCGACCCCGCACACCGCGGCTCCGCCCGCGCCACCGTCCTGCGCACCATCTCCGCCCGCGAACGCCGCTCCCACCTCACCGCGCCCCGGGTGCCCACCGTCGGCATCGACATCGGCGGTACGAAGGTGATGGCGGGCGTCGTCGACGCCGACGGCACCATCCTCGAGCAGCTCAGGACCGAGACCCCGGACAAGTCCAAGAGCCCCAAGGTCGTCGAGGACACCATCACCGAGCTGGTCCTCGACCTCTCCGACCGGCACGACGTCCACGCCGTCGGCATCGGGGCCGCCGGCTGGGTCGACGCCGACCGCAGCCGCGTGCTGTTCGCCCCGCACCTCGCCTGGCGCAACGAGCCGCTGCGCGACGCCCTCCAGGCCCGCCTCGCCGTCCCGGTCATGGTCGACAACGACGCCAACACCGCCGCCTGGGCCGAATGGCGCTTCGGCGCCGGCCGCGGCGAGGACCACCTCGTCATGATCACGCTCGGCACCGGCATCGGCGGCGCCATCCTGGAGGACGGCCGCGTCAAGCGCGGCAAGTACGGCGTCGCCGGCGAGTTCGGGCACATGCAGGTCGTCCCCGGCGGCCACCGCTGCCCGTGCGGCAACCGCGGCTGCTGGGAGCAGTACAGCTCCGGCAACGCCCTGGTGCGGGAGGCCCGCGAGCTCGCGGCGGCCGACTCGCCGGTCGCGTACAACATCATCGAGCGCGTCAAGGGCTCCATCCCCGACATCACCGGACCGCTCATCACCGAGCTCGCCCGCGAGGGCGACGCCATGTGCGTCGAGCTGTTCCAGGACATCGGCCAGTGGCTCGGCGTCGGCATCGCGAACCTCGCGGCCGCCCTCGACCCGTCCTGCTTCGTCATCGGCGGCGGCGTCAGCGCCGCCGACGACCTGCTCATCGGCCCCGCCCGGGACGCCTTCCGCCGCCACCTCACCGGCCGCGGCTACCGCCCCGAGGCCCGGATCGCCAAGGCCCAGCTCGGGCCCGAGGCCGGCATGGTCGGCGCCGCCGACCTCGCCCGGCTCGTCGCCCGCCGCTTCCGCCGCGCCAACCGCCGCCGCGTCGAGCGCCACGAGCGGTACGAGCGCTACGCCCAGGCGCTCCGCGGCGCCCGCTCCACCGAGGAGCCGCAGCCATGACCACCCTTCTCGACCAGACCGCTCCCACGCCCGAGCCGGCCTCCGGGCGCCCCGCCGCGGAGGACCGGCGGCACATGATCCGCCGCCGCTGGGTGACCGCCGTCGTCATCGCCCTGCTCATCGGCATCCCGGCCGGCTACCTCGTCATCTCCGCCGAGCAGAGCCGCGACAGCGGCCGCGACAAGCAGGCCGAGTCCTCCGCCACCGGCCTGCGCGACAGCTGGCCGTCCAAGATGAAGCGCCGCGTCTTCGAGGTGCCGATCCCCGGCAACGCCACCGACGTGGCCTACTTCGAGACCAGCAACTGGAAGTCGAGCCGGCTGTACGTGCAGTTCACGACGGACGGCTCGGGGCTCGACGACTTCCTCCAGGACGTCGGCAGCAGCCGTTCCGAACTGGTCCCGGACCGGGTCACGATCGGCGAGCGCGACGCCGACACGGTCGGCTGGAGCTTCCCCGACTCGCACGACTGGGCCGGCACCACGCACCGGCGGCCCGACCCGCGACCCACCCGCGACATCACGGTCGACCTCACCGACCCGGCCGCCCCGCGCGTGTACGTCGTCTCCACCGCGACCCCGTGACCGGGCCGCCGCGCGGCTACGAGCGGGGGATCTGGCAGGCCCCGCTGCCCTCTTGGCCCTTGGGCGGCGGGGCGCCCTTCGGCCAGGCGAGTCCGACGAAGGTCGGCCGCTCACCGCGTACCTCCGGATCGAGCCTGACCACGGCGACGGCCTTGTTGTAGGCGTTGCCCTTGTTGTCGATGCAGATCCAGCCGCTGGCTCCGTTGACCTTGTGCACCCCCGCAGGGCGTTCCAGTCGGTGCCGATCTCCCGCAGGGTGGGGATGTAGCCGCTCTTGCGGCCCTCCGTGTGCAGCCGGATCCCCGCGATGGCGGTCTTGGCGGAGTCGTGCACGGACTCGGTGCGCGAGTCGTAGACGTCGGCGGGCCCGATCGGCCCGACGCGCGGCGGCGCCGCCAGCCGCCGCATCAGCTCACGGACCACGGCCGGTGAGCCGCCCGTCTCGGGCGGCCGGGGCTTCCTGCTGAGCCAGCGTCCGCGACCCCGTTCTCGACCGGGACCTCGGGCACGTTCACCGGCAGCCGCTCCGCGTACGTGTGGCGCAGGTTCCACAGCAGCTCGTTCTGCTGCGTCCGGTCGAGCCCCACGACCTGATGACGGGCGGCCCGCCCTTGCGCCGCAGCCTGCTTCCCACGCTCGGCCGGTTCCGCGGCTCCATCAGCAGCCCGGAGACGACGCGGGCGAGGACGCGCTCGTACGTCACCCACTTCCCCCGTCCTCGCGGCCGCCGCACCGAAGCCCCATGCGCACCGGCAGCCCCGCGTTGTTGGCGGCCATGTGTATCCGGAGCTCCCCGTACTGGCCAGGGGGAGGGAGCCGAGGCTCCGGTGATTGGCGCGATCTGGTGCCTGTGCCGGGCTGCGCCGGGTAAGGGATGCAGGACGGGAAGTCCTGGAGGGGAGCCGTGCACGAGCGCGACGGACGCCGAGAGCGCCGGTTTGGAGCCGGACGGGGCCTCGTCGCCTGGTCCGCGGGGATCCTGGCGCTCCTGTCGGCCATGCCTCTGGCGGCGAGCGGGCGCCTGCCGGACCGGTTGGCGACCCACTGGAGCGAAGCCGGGCGGCCCGACGGGTCCATGCCCGTGTGGGCGACCGCCGTCTTCCCCGCGTGCGTCTGGGCGGTTCTGGTCCTGGGCGTGGTGCTCGTCCGAAAAAGGACGAAGGACCGGGGCTGGGTGGGCGCCACGCTTCTGTCGGCAGGTGTGTTCCTGGTCGGTGGACAGGCGTCGGTCGTAGGGGCGAACCTCGACCGTACGGACTGGCACCGGGCGGGTTCCCTGACGGTCTGGGTGGTGGCGACCCTCGTGGCGACGTTCACGGCGGGCCTGATGGCGTGGCTTGCGAGCCGCCACCGTGCCACTGTCGTGGCCGAGGACTTCACACCGGCCACGACCCACCGTACGGACACGTCCGACCGACGGGGCGCTTGACCGAGAGGAACGCGCGGTCGCCGCGCGGTGGTCGAACGGGCGCAGTCCCCGGAAGGGGGGTCTCTCCGGATTCGCCGGACCCGCGACGGACCGGCGGTCTAGCGTACGGGCGTGCCGCGCGGCCTGCCGCGGTCGTGTGAGGAGGAATCGTCCTGTGCCATCGCCCTGTGACCCCGAGAACGCTCCCGCCGGTGATGTGGGTGCAGCGCTCATGATGATCGACTCTCAGCTCAAGGCCGTCTATGCCGGCCGGACCGAGATCGACGCCGAGCAGCGCCGGTTGATCGACCAGTACACCGCCTCCCTGACCAGCAGGGAGTTCCACGACCTGCTGGACGGCGCGTGCACGCTCATCTACATGTACATGAGGTGGCTGCGGATGGCCTACGAGGACCACGGCAAGGACGTCATCGAGTACGTCGTGCCGAGCCTCGTGGGCACCATGCGCAACATGCCCAAGAGCTTCCCTCCCGAGAACATCCCCACCATGGCGGGCCTGGTCATCGCGGCGGGCACCGGCCTGAGCCCCAGCCTCTGGCGCAAGCACCTCGGGGACTGGCCCCAGGAGGAGATGACCTCTCTGGAAGGCACCGCCGTCCTGCTCGCGGAGCACATCAACCGGATCACCGACGACCACGACTTCGCCACCCGGCTGATCACGGGAGCCCTGTCCCGCGCCGACGCGGACTGACGCTCGCTTGGCGGTCACCGGCCCGCCCCGGCTCGCTGCCGCGACAGCGGCCTCCGCAGGGCCCGCTTGTACCATGCCAGGCAAACCGGACGCGGAAGACCCGCGTCCGGCGGTGGAGACAGGGGGAGGCCTGGCGGGTGCCCCACCCCCGGCCGTGGGAGATCGTGAGATGTGGGAGCGTTAGCGGGTGAGTACGACGAAGACCGAAACCCTGCAATACCGCTTTGACGGGCCGGAAGACGCCCCTGTGCTGATCATGGGGCCGTCCCTCGGTACCACCTGGCACATGTGGGACCGGCAGATACCCGAGCTCACCCGCCAGTGGAGGGTCCTCCGCTTCGACCTGCCCGGGCACGGCGGTGCCCCCGCCGAACCCGCGTCCGCGGTCTCCGAGCTGACCGACCGGCTCCTCGCCACGCTCGACGGGCTCGGCGTCCACCGCTTCGGGTACGTGGGCTGCTCCATCGGCGGGGCCATCGGCACCGACCTCGCGCTGCGGGCCCCGCACCGGCTCGCCTCGCTCGCGCTGGTCGCCTCCTCGCCCCGGTTCGGCACCGCCGACGAGTTCCGCCGGCGCGGTGTGATCGTCCGCACCAACGGCCTCGACCCGATGGCCCGTACGGCGCCCGAGCGCTGGTTCACGCCCGGCTTCGCCGCCGCGCAGCCCGCCATCGTCGAGTGGGCCGTCCAGATGGTGCGTACGACCGACCCCGGCTGCTACGTCGCCGCCTGCGAGGCGCTCGCCGCCTTCGACGTGCGTGCCGAACTCGGCCGCGTCGGGGTGCCCACGCTCGTGCTGGTCGGCTCGGAGGACACCGTCACCGGCCCCGCCGAGGCCCGGACCCTGGTCGCCGGCATCCCGGACGCCCGCCTCGCGGTGGTGCCCGGCGCGTCGCACCTGGCGCCCGTGGAGCAGCCCGCCGCCGTCACGGACCTGCTGGTACGCCACTTCTCCACCTCGTGGCAGGACACCATGGCCGCCCTCGCGGCGCCGCCCGTGATGCCCGCCATCGCCGCCACGGCCCCGCACGCCGGGCCCCTCACACCGCCCGCGCCCGCCGTCCCCGCGCCCGTCGTGCCCGGCGCCGCAGCCCCCGCCCCCGCCGCACCGGCACCCGCCCCGGGTGCGCCCGCCGCCCCGGTCACCCCCGTCGCCGTGCCGCCCGCTGCGCCGGCCACCGCGTCGGCCGGCCCGGTCGTCACCGCGCCCGTCGTCGTACCCCCCGTCGCCCCCGTCGTCACCGCCCCCGCTCCCACCGCGGCGCCGGAACCGGTACCCGCAGGGCGGCCCGACCCGTACGACGCGGGCATGAAGGTGCGCCGCGAGGTCCTCGGGGACGCGCACGTGGACCGTGCCACGGCCGCCGCCGACGACTTCACCCGCGACTTCCAGGAGCTGATCACCCGCTACGCCTGGGGCGAGGTGTGGACCCGCGAGGGCCTCGACCGCCGCACCCGCAGCGTGGTCACCCTCACGGCTCTGGTCGCGGGCGGCCACCTGGACGAGCTCGCCTTCCACACCAGCGCCGCCCTGCGCAACGGCCTGTCGCCCGCCGAGATCATGGAGGTGCTCCTCCAGACCGCCGTCTACTGCGGCGTCCCGGCGGCCAACTCGGCCTTCAAGGTGGCCCAGCAGGTGATCCGCGAGGAGACGACACCACCCGAGGCGTAATCGTCCGAGGCGTAAGAGGATGCCCTCATGGAGCCGAAGCTGAAGCTGACCAAGAAGTCCCACGCCTGCGTCCGGCTGGAGAAGGACGGGCGGACGCTCGTCATCGACCCGGGCGGGTTCAGCGAGCACGACGCCGCGCTCGGCGCCGACGCGATCCTGGTCACCCACGAGCACCCGGACCACTTCGACGAGGACCGCCTCCGCGCGGCCCTGGAGGCGCACCCCGGCGCAGAGATCTGGACGCTGCGCAGCGTGGCGGAGCAGATCTCGGCGGCCTTCCCCGGCCGGGTCCACACCGTCGGCCACGGTGACACCTTCACCGCGGCCGGCTTCGACGTGCAGGTGCACGGCGAGCTGCACGCCGTGATCCACCCGGACATCCCGAGGATCACCAACATCGGGTTCCTGGTCGAGGACTCCCTCTTCCACCCCGGCGACGCGCTCACCGTGCCCGACCGGCCGGTCGAGACGCTGATGCTCCCCGTCATGGCCCCCTGGAACAAGATCTCCGAGGTCATCGACTACGTCCGCGAGGTCAAGCCGCAGCGCGCCATCGACATCCACGACGCCCTGCTCACCGACCTCGCCCGGCCGATCTACGACCGCCAGATCGGCGCCCTGGGCGGCACGGTCCACGGCCGGCTGACCCCGGGGGACTCCACCGACCTCTGACGGCCGCCGCCGGGTCCACCACCGGCTCCACCGCCGTCTGTCGGTGCCCCCGGTTAGGCTTGCCGTCATGCGCATCGCCACCTGGAACGTCAATTCGATCACCGCCCGGCTGCCCCGGCTGCTGGCCTGGCTGGAGAGCAGCGGCACGGACGTGCTGTGCATCCAGGAGACCAAGTGCACCGCCGAGCAGTTCCCCACCGAGGAGCTGCGCGCCCTCGGCTACGAGTCGTCGGTGCACGCGACCGGGCGGTGGAACGGCGTGGCCCTGGTCTCCCGGGTCGGCCTGGAGGACGTCGTCCACGGCCTGCCCGGCGGGCCCGAGTACGAGGGCGTCGCCGAGCCCCGCGCCATCTCCGGCACCTGCGGCCCGGTGCGCGTCTGGTCGGTGTACGTGCCCAACGGCCGCGAGGTCGCCCACGACCACTACGCGTACAAGCTGCGCTGGCTGGAGGCGCTCCAGGCGGCGGTGGCCGAGGACGCGGCGGGTCCGCGCCCCTTCGCGGTGCTCGGCGACTTCAACATCGCGCCGACGGACGACGACGTCTTCGACGCCGCCGCCTTCGAGGGCTCCACGCACGTCACCCCGCCGGAGCGCGCCGCGCTCGCCGGGCTGCGCGAGACCGGGCTCGACGACATCGTGCCGCGCCCGCTCAAGTACGACCACCCGTTCACGTACTGGGACTACCGCCAGCTCTGCTTCCCGAAGAACCGCGGCATGCGCATCGACCTGGTGTACGGCAACAAGCCGTTCGCCGACGCGGTCAAGGACGGCTACGTCGACCGCGAGGAGCGCAAGGGCAAGGGCGCGTCCGACCACGCACCGGTCGTCGTCGACCTCGACGTGTAGCGACGTGTAGCGGCGCGTGGCCCGACGCGTAGCGCGCGCCCTGTAGTGCCGCCGACCGGTTCGGTGCGACGCTGGTCGGTATGAACATCCCCTTCCTGGACACCTGGCGCAAACGGCGCGGCGATGGGCGCGCCCCCTCCGCCGCGGACGGCGGCGACCCGGACGGCGTGGCGAACATGCTCGCCGAGTGCGCGCTGCTGCGCGCCAGGGTCCAGGAGTTGGGGGTCCGGCTCGACGACACCCCGCGCTCCCTGGAGGCGATCGACCAGCTGCCGCCGCGCTGGCGCGACGACCCGGAGGAGCTGCCCTGGCTCGGCAACGACGCGGGCCTGTACCTCGGTACGGTCATCGTACGGACGGTGCCCGGCGCGTCCTGGCACCTGACGCCGGCCGGCCACCCGGTGGTCACGCTCGCCTCGGGGCGGGAGATCCATGTCGTCGAGGCCGGATTGGAATGGGCGATGAGCGGTTCGCCCCAGTTGTCCCAGGTGTACGCCGAAGCGGCCGAGGCCTGACAGCGCACCGCTCTGTGTAAATACGGCTTATGAGGCTTACGCCGTCTTTATGCGTGTCGGTGGTGTGAAGTCCCTTTCGCGGCTGGATAGTTTGCGCTGACCTCGACACAGCGAGCAAGGGGCAGGGCAGCGCATGGCCGTCGATCCGTTGATCGAGCTGCGGGACGTCAACAAGTACTACGGGCAGTTGCACGTCCTGCAGGACATCAATCTCACCGTCGGCCGCGGGGAGGTGGTGGTGGTCATCGGCCCGTCCGGCTCGGGCAAGTCGACCCTCTGCCGGACCATCAACCGGCTGGAGCCCATCGAGTCGGGCACCATCACCCTCGACGGGGAGAAGCTCCCCGAGGAGGGCAAGGCCCTGGCCGCGCTGCGCGCCGATGTCGGCATGGTCTTCCAGTCGTTCAACCTCTTCGCGCACAAGACCGTGCTGGAGAACGTCTCCCTCGCCCCGATAAAGGTCCGCCGGCGCAGGAAGGAGGACGCCGACCGCCGCTCCCGCGAACTGCTGGACCGCGTCGGCCTCGCCGCCCACGCCGAGAAGTACCCGGCGCAGCTCTCCGGCGGCCAGCAGCAGCGGGTGGCCATCGCCCGGGCCCTCGCCATGGACCCCAAGGTGATGCTCTTCGACGAGCCGACCTCCGCCCTCGACCCCGAGATGATCAACGAGGTCCTGGAGGTCATGCAGCAGCTCGCGCGCGACGGCATGACCATGGTCGTCGTCACCCACGAGATGGGCTTCGCCCGCTCCGCCGCCAACCGCGTCGTCTTCATGGCCGACGGCCGGATCGTCGAGGACCGCACCCCCGAGGAGTTCTTCACCGCCCCGAGCAGCGAGCGCGCCAAGGACTTCCTCTCCAAGATCCTCAAGCACTGACAGGGGGTGTACGACGATGACGCGCGCGCGACACGCCCTCGTGGCCCTCGTGCTGGTGGCGCTCGCCACCGCGGCCACCGCCTGCGGCAAGGACGGCAGCCCGCCGGTCAAGGGGCCGCAGCCCGATGAACTGCCCGTCTACCGGGTGGCGACCGGCTTCCGGCTGCCCGACTCGCCGACCTGGAACCGCGCCAAGCGCCGCGGCCACCTGGTCGTCGGTGCCAAGGAGGACCAGCCGTACCTGGGGGAGAAGGACCCGGCCACCGGCCGCTACTTCGGCTTCGACATCGAGATCGCCCGGATGACCGCCGCCTCCCTCGGCTTCGACCCGGACACCATCGAGTTCCGGACCATCGCCTCCGCCAACCGCGAGACCGCCCTCCAGAACGGCCAGGTCGACTACTACGTCGGCACCTACACCATCAACGACAACCGCAAGAAGCTCGTCGGCTTCGCCGGGCCCTACTACATGGCCGGCCAGTCCCTCCTCGTCCGCACCGACGAGGACGACATCAAGGGCCCCCGGGACCTCGCCGGCAAGCGGGTCTGCTCGGCCGCCGGCTCCACCCCCTACCAGCGCATCGCCGCCGAGTACCCCGAAGCCGACCTCGTCGCGTACGACACGTACGCCGTCTGCGTCGACAACCTGCTGACCTTCCAGGTCGACGCCGTCACCACCGACGACACCATCCTGCTCGGCTTCGCCGCCAAGGCCCCCGACGAGCTGAAGGTGGTCGGCAAGCCCTTCTCCCAGGAGCCGTACGGTATCGGCGTCCCGCGCTCCGACAACGCGCTGCGGTTCGCCGTCGACGACGCCCTCGCGGCCAACGAGAGGAACGGCAACTGGAAGAAGGCGTACGACGCCACGCTCGGCCTCTCCGGCGTCCCGGCGCCGAAGCCGCCGGCCATCGACCGCTACCCGGCGAGCTGAGGAGGCAGCAGTCATGGACGTACTGACAGAGAACTGGTCCGTCTACGGTGAGGGGTTCCTCGGCACCGTCGAACTCACCGTCTACTCCTCGCTCCTCGCCCTCGTGCTCGGCTTCGTCATGGCGTCGTTCCGCGTCGCGCCCGTCCGCGCGCTGCGCGCCTTCGGCGCCGCGTGGGTGACGGTCCTGCGCAACACCCCCCTCACCCTCCTCTTCTTCGCCGTCCTCCTCGGCCTGCCGCGCTTCGGACTGGTCCTGCCCTTCACGCTCTTCGCGGTCATCGCACTCGGCTGCTACACCTCCGCCTTCATCTGCGAGGCGCTGCGCTCCGGCATCAACACCGTGCCGACGGGCCAGGGCGAGGCGGCCCGGAGCCTGGGCATGACCTTCGGCCAGACGCTGGGCAACGTCGTCCTGCCGCAGGCCTTCCGCACGGTCATCCCGCCCGTCGGCTCCACCCTCATCGCCCTCGCCAAGAACTCCGCGATCGCGGGCGCGTTCAGCGTCACCGAGCTCCTCGGGACGTACCGCACCCTCAACGAGCTGGGCTACAGCATCATCTGGACCTTCGTCTGGATCGCCGTGGGGTACCTGATCGTCACCCTCACCATCAGCGCGCTCTTCAACGTGCTGGAGAAGCGCTGGGGAGTCGCCCGATGACCACCACCGCCCTCTATGACATCCCGGGGCCCAGGGCCCGGCGCCGGCACCTCACCTACGGGCTGGTCGCCACCGCCGCGATCCTCGCCCTCGTCGGCTGGGTCGTCCATCTCCTCTTCGACACCGAGCAGTTCACGTACGCCAAGTGGAACCCGTTCGCGTACGAGGGCATCCAGGAGCTCCTGCTGCGCGGGCTGGGCAACACGCTCAAGGCGTTCGCGCTCGCCGCGGTGCTGTCGCTCGCGCTGGGCGCGGTGCTCGCCCTCGGGCGCCTCTCCGAGCGCCGGGTCTTCCGCTGGGCGGCCACGCTCGTGGTCGAGTTCTTCCGCGCCATGCCCGTCCTGGTGATGATCTTCTTCATCTTCGTGGCGCTGCGGGTGCACCCGCTGCCCGCGCTCGTCGCCGGACTGACGCTCTACAACGGCTCGGTCCTCGCCGAGGTGTTCCGTACCGGCGTCAACTCCGTGGAGCGCGGGCAGCGCGAGGCCGCGTACTCGCTCGGCATGCGCAAGACGCAGGTGATGATGTACGTCCTGGTACCGCAGGGCGTGCGCGCCATGCTGCCCGCCATCATCAGCCAGCTGGTGGTCGCCCTGAAGGACACCTCGCTCGGCTTCCTCATCACCTACGAGGAGTTCCTCCACGCGGGCAAGCTGATCGCGTCCAACCTCGACTACGATCTGCCGTTCATCCCCGTGGTGATGGTGATCTCGCCGATCTACATCGGGATGTGCATGCTGCTCTCCTGGTTCGCCACCTGGGTGGCGCGCAAGGAGCGCCGCAGCCCCAAGACCGAGGGAGTGGAGGTCGCACCGCCGTCCGAACCGGGACCCCTGCTGCCGGGGAGGCCCGCCAAGCCCTAGGGGGTGTCTTGCCGATCTTGCCGGGCTCGCGACGCCTGGCACCATGCCTCGCCGCGTTGTCGTCGGTCGCCAATGCTCCGCAGTGGCTCCCTCCTCCGCCTTGCGATGCACGGCACCAGACGCCGCTCCCTGATCCAGCCTGATCGACAAGACACCCCCTAGCCAGAAGGGCCAACCCCGCCCGGCGGCGGCCGGAGATCACTCCTCGCGCAGCGGCACCGACACGTACGACGGGTCGGACGCCGGCGAGGAGAAGGTCAGCCGCGCGCCGGACGGGTTGTGCTCGATGTACAGCGGGTCGACCGTGTCGACGACCAGCGCGAGCCGGTGGCCGGCCGGCACGTCGTACGCCGTGGAGAACAGCTCCAGGTCCACGGCGAACGGCTCGCCGGGCACCTTGTCGTGGAAGGTGTACGGCGCGTTGCTGACCAGCTTGCCCACGCCGAGCGGGCCCACGTCGTAGAGGTACGCGACGAGGGTGCCGCTCGACGCGGTGCTGGTGACCGTGGTGTGCAGCTTCGCCGTGCCCCGGACGCGCTGGGCGGAGTCGTACCGCTCGGACTGCCACACGCCGGCGAAGGCGCGGGGGAGGAGCGGGATGGAGGCGAGCGGCGGGAGCTTGAGGAACTGGTCGAGGGCGTTGGACAGCATGACGATGCCGCCGTTGGCGCCCGAGTCGACGTTCGCGTACACCTTCTGGCCGTCCGCCAGGGTGATCTTGCGCTCGGTCGCGCCGACCGACTTCCAGTCGGGGTAGCCCTCGTAGCCGCCGCCCGTGCGGGACTTCAGCTGGACCGGCCGCTCCCGGTCGATGCCGTTGGCCGCACCCTTGAGGTGGTGGTCGAACCAGCGGTGGGCGTTGGTCCAGGTGTCGTTGGGCAGGCCCAGCAGGCCGGTCGCCTCGGCCGTGGCGTGGTCGCCGGGGCGCAGTTCCAGGCGCTTGGGGCCGGTGAGCTTCTCGTAGAAGGAGGCGTACTGGTTGGGCGGGAAGATGGTGTCGCCCCAGGCGTTGCCGAGCATGATGGCGGTGCCGTTGGCGTTGAACCGGTCGAGGTACGTGACGGGGGAGCGCTTGGCACCCCAGGCGATCATCTCGTCCTCGCGGTCCAGGTTGGAGGCGAGGAAGTCCCTGAGCGTCTGCTGCAGTTCGGCGCTGGGGCGGCCGGTGAGGTAGCCGGTGCCGCCGAGCATCGCGGCGGCCTGGAGGTGCTGCGTACGGCCGCTGTAGATCGAGTCGATGAGGTCGGCCCAGCCGCTCATCGCCACCACGGCCTTGACGCGCTTGTCGTGGGCGGCGGCGAGCAGGCTGATGCCCGCGCCGTAGCTGACGCCCGCCATGCCCACGCGCTCGGGGTCGGCGGGGGTGTGGGCCAGCGCCCAGTCGATGACCTTGGAGGCGTCGGCGACGTCCGGCGGGCCCGCGACCTCGACGTGTCCGCCGGACTGCCAGAAGCCGCGCGAGTTGTAGGCGACCACCACATAGCCGGCGTCGGCGAGCTTCTTCGCCTGGGCGAGGTACTCGATCTGGGGCATGGACCAGCTGGTCGGCAGCACGATCACGGGGTAGCGGCGGGTGCCGTCGGAGTCCGCGGGCGTGACCACGTTGGCCTTGAGCACGGTGCCGCCGTCACCGGTGATGTCGACGAACCGTATACCGCCGGTCGTCTCGCCGGCGGCGGCGGTGGGCGCGAACCCCAGGGCCGTTCCGGCCAGCAGGGCGGCCGAGACGGCGCCGGTCGTCGTGGTGCGCAGGGATGTACGCAGGGCGGTGCGCGGCTTTCCCACGGTTCGTTCCCCCATCGTCGGTCAACGCTTGAAAGGTGAACCGAAGGAAAACACGGCGGGCTTACCCGAAGTAACCCGTCGGTAAGTTACGCACTGGTAACGATATTGGACCTCGTGTCAACGAGGGCCGCGGCGGGCCCGCCCCCGCCGGTCAGCGCAGGGCGCTCTTCGCCTGCCACTCGGCCCAGGAGAGGTTCCACTCGCCGTAGCCGTTGTTCAGCGCCTGCGTGCCCTTGGCGTCGCCGCCCGTGACCTCGAACGGGTCGCCGACCTGCACCTGCTCGTACAGCGACCGGGCGTCGGCGGTCGTCATGCCGAGGCAGCCGGAGCTCTTGTTGGCGTTGCCCATGTAGCGGGCGTTCCACGGCGCGGCGTGCGCGTACATCCCCGACCAGGTCAGCCGCATCGAGTAGTCGACCATCTTGTCGTACGCGTCGCCCAGGCCGACCGTCTCGGAGCGCATGTTGATCGTGCCCTCCTTCGACATCAGGACCGTCTTGCCGCGCCACGACGCCTTCTCGCCGCCCGGCGTGCCGCCCGACATGGGCAGGTCCTCGACCACCCGGCCGTCCCGCAGCAGCTTCAGCCGGTGGGTGTCGAGGTCGGCCTTCACCACCTGGTTCCTGCCGATGGTGAAGGTCGTCGCGTAGTCGCGTACGAACCAGCCGCCGGACCCGCCGGTGTCGATGCCGTTCAGCTCCGCGTTCAGGGTGACCTTGGTGCCGGGCTGCCAGTACTGCTTCGGGCGCCAGTCGACCCGGTCCTTGCCCGACCAGTCCTGCATCCAGCCCCACGAGCCGGTGGTGTTGTTCGACGTCGTCACCTTGAGGTGCTTCTCCACCTCGGCCTTGTTCTTCACCGGGTGGTCGAAGACGATCGACAGCGGCTGGCCGATGCCGACCGTGGTGTTCTTGCCCGGGGCCAGCGTCAGCTTGTTCACCTTGCCGGCGGCGGCGGTGGTGAAGCCCGCCGTGGCCGTGCCGCCGTTCGCGTCCCGCGCCTGGACCGTGTAACCGGTGCCGGGGGCGGCCCTCCGCGCCGACGTCCAGGACCTCCCGTCGGCGGAGAGCGTGCCCGTGAGCGTGGCGCCCTGGGAGTCGGTGACCGTGACCTGCTTCAGGGTGCCCTCGGCGAGCGTGACGCGGACCGGCTCACCCGCGCGGGCCTGCTCGCCGGAGAGGTTCACCGAGATACGGGTCGCGGGCTTGGCGCCCTTGCCGCCCCCGTCGTCGGCCTGGGCGGCGCCGGAGCCGCCCGAGCACGCGGTCAGGGCGGCCATGGCCAGACCCGCGGTACCGGACAGGACGGCGGTGCGGAAGGGGCGGCGGCGCGGGCAGGTGCGGCGGAGCAGGGTCAACGGGAACCTCCGGTGCGATCTTTCGTCCCCGAGTGAGAGGGCGATCGGAGGCGACCGGTTGCGTTAAATCGGAAGATTTCCGCCCGTGCCGGATGTGACGTATGCCGCGGTTTCGCCGGCGGTCCGCGCCGCCCGCGTCACATCGGCGACCAGCTCCACCACGTCGGGACCGTACGCCTCCGAATTGACCACCTTCAGCAGGAGCACGAACGATCCGTCGGCGCCGTACGTGCGGGCCAGCTTCTCGTGGTGGCGCACCAGGTAGCGAGTGGCCGCCTGGTTGGTGATCGCACGCTGCCCGCAGAAGAGGAACACCGGCCTCCGGCCCTCGCCCGCCGTCAGCCGGCCGAGGAGCACGTACTCGCTCACGCCCGGGTCCGCGCGGTAGCGCTCGGAGCCGATGGTGAACATCGCCCGGTCCTCGACGGGCTCCGGAGCCGTGGAGACCGAGAGGCCCGGCAGCAGGGTGCGCAGATGTGCCTCCATACGGCGATTCGACCCCGGCCCGCCGACGCAGAACTCGGTGCGCTCGCCGAAGCCCTGCTGCGCCGAGTCGTGCGACACGATCCGCGCGTGGGCGCCGCAGTCCTTGATGAGCGCCGCCAGTTCGAGCAGCGCGAACACGTCGAAGCGCCGGACGGCGCCGTCGGTGCCCGCGTCGCGGTTGACGACGAGCAGGCACTCGGCGTTCCCCGGCAGCCCGAAGAAGGTCTGCTTGCGGCGGAGCCCGCGGCGCCACAGGGCCGTGCGGGCCACCCAGCCGAGCCCCGCGCTGACCCCGGTGGCTATCACACCGAGCACGATGTTGAGCACGTCGTCATACATGGGCGCGCATGCTACTGGCACCGTGTCGGCGGGGTCCTGGCGAGGGGCCTTCCCCGAAGTTACGCTCGCCGGACGGTCGTTCGACGGTCGTCTGACTGGAGGTACGGATGCGTCGCACCACGGTACGGAACCTCTCGCTCGTCGCGGTCACCGCGACGACCCTCACGGTGGGCGCGGCCGCGCCACCGACACCCGCGTCCGGTACGACGACACCCGTCAAATCACCGGTGGCGGTGGGGTACGGAGGCGCCGTCGCCAGCGTCGACCCCGACGCCTCGGCCGCCGGCATCGAGGTGCTGCGGCGCGGCGGCAACGCCGTCGACGCCGCGGTGGCCACGGCCGCCGCGCTCGGCGTCACCGAGCCGTACTCGGCGGGCATCGGCGGGGGCGGCTACTTCGTCCACTACGACGCCAAGACCCGCCAGGTGCGCACCATCGACGGCCGCGAGACCGCGCCGCTCTCCGCCGACGCCTCGCTCCTCCTCGGCGCGGACGGCAAGCCCCTGCCCTTCGACGAGGCCATGACCAGCGGGCTGAGCGTCGGCACCCCCGGCACCCCCGCCACCTGGAAGGCCGCGCTCGACGCCTGGGGCACCAAGCCACTGCGCGACCTGCTGAAGCCCGCCGAGCGGCTCGCCCGCGACGGCTTCACCGTCGACGCCACCTTCCGCGCGCAGACCGCCGCCAACGAGGCCCGGTTCCGCGACTTCCCCGCCTCCGCCGAGCTCTTCCTGCCGGGCGGCCGGCTGCCCGAGGTCGGCTCGACGTTCAAGAACCCCGACCTGGCGCGGACGTACGAGAAGCTGGGCCGGCACGGCACCGGGGCGCTGTACCGGGGCGAGCTCGCCCGCGACATCGTCCGCACCGTGCAGGACCCGCCGGTACGGGAGGGCGCCCGGCGCACCGTACGGGCCGGGGACCTGACGGAGCGTGACCTCGCCCGGTACGAGACGGTGTGGCGCAAGCCCACGAGGATGTCGTACCGCGGCCTCGACGTCTACGGCATGGCACCGTCGTCGTCGGGCGGCACCACCGTGGGCGAGGCGCTGAACATCCTGGAGCGCACCGACCTGTCGTCCCTGTCCCAGGCCCGGTACCTGCACCGGTTCATCGAGGCGAGCCGGATCGCGTTCGCGGACCGGGGGCGCTGGGTCGGCGACCCGGCGTTCGAGGACGTACCCCTACGCGGGCTGCTGTCGCAGAGGTTCGCCGACGCGCGCGCGTGCCTCATCCGCGACGACGCCGTCCTGACCAGCCCCCTCGCACCGGGCGACCCGCGCCACCCGCAACCGTGCGCGGCGGCCGGCACCGCGGCCCCGACGACGTACGAGGGCGAGAACACCACCCACCTGACGGCGTCCGACAAGTGGGGCAACGTCGTCGCGTACACCCTGACCATCGAGTCCACGGGCGGCAGCGGCATCACCGTGCCGGGGCGCGGCTTCCTGCTCAACAACGAGCTGACCGACTTCTCCTTCGCCCCGGCGAACCCGGCGGTCCACGACCCGAACCTCCCCGGCCCCGGCAAGCGCCCCCGCTCCTCCATGTCCCCGACGATCGTCCTCGACGGTCACGCACGGCCGGTCCTGGCCCTCGGCTCGCCGGGCGGCGCCACCATCATCACCACCGTCCTGCAGACCCTGACCGGCGTGGTCGACCGCGACCTGCCGCTGGTCGAGGCCATCGCGGCGCCGCGCGCCAGCCAGCGCAACCAGACGACGACCGAGCTCGAACCCGCCCTCTACGGCAGCCCCCTGCGCACCGAGCTGGAGGCGCTGGGCCACCGCTTCCGCGAGAACCCCGAGATCGGCGCGGCCACCGGCATCCAGCGCCTGTCCGACGGCCGCTGGCTCGCCGCCGCGGAGACGACCCGGCGCGGCGGCGGCTCGGCGATGGTGGTCCGGCCGGCCCGATAGGGCCGGCCGTCCAGGCTGCTACCAGGCGACCGGCAGCGTCTGCGGCCCCCGGATCAGGCCCTTGCTCTGCCACACCATGTCCTCCGGCTCCACCGCGAGCCGGAGGCCCGGGAACCGGCTGAGCAGGCTGGAGAGCATCACCTCCGACTCCATGCGGGTGAGCTGGGCGCCCATGCAGTGGTGCGGCCCGTGGCCGAACGCCAGGTGGCCCAGCTCGCTGCGGTCGAAGTCGAGCGCGTCGGGGTCGTCGAAGACCTCCGGGTCGCGGTTGGCCGCCAGGTACGAGGCGTAGACCACCTCACCCGCCCGGATCAGGACGCCGCCGACCTCCAGGTCCTCCGTGGCCACGCGCGGCAGGCCCACGCCGTTGCGGTGCGGGATGAACCGCAGCAGCTCGTCCACCGCCCGCGGCAGCAGCTCCGGCTCGGCGCGCAGCCGGGCGAGGTGCGTGGGGTGTGTGAGCAGCGCGTACACCATGTTGGCGCTGTTGTTGCGGACCGCGTGCGCGCCGCTGACCTGGATCGCGGTGGTGACGGAGACGGCCTCCTCCTGGTTGAGCTCCCCGCGGTCCAGGGCCTCCGCCAGCACCGTCGCCAGGTCCTCCCGGGGCTCGCGGCGGCGCAGCTCCAGCAGTTCGTTGATGTACGCCGTCAGCTCGGCCTTCACCTGGCGGCTGCGCTCCGGGCCCGGCCCGGTCGACATGATCAGGTCGGGCCAGCCCGCCAGCCGGGACCGGTCCTCCTCCGGTACGCCGAGGAGGTCGCTGACCACCGACAGCGGCAGCGGCCCGTGGAGCATCGCCATGAGGTCCGCGGGCGGCCCGTGCCGCTCCACCTCGTCGAGCAGGCGGTCCGCGGTCCGCTGAGCCAGCGGGCGGAGCCGCTTCATGCCCTGCACGGTGAACGCCCTCGCGACGACCTTCCGCAGCCGGGAGTGGTCCGGCGGGTCGACGTAGTTGAAGCCCGCGCTGGACGCGATCTGGTGCGCCGTCATCCCGGTCGCCTTCGCCGTCCGCTCCACCAGCGCCCGCCGGCTGAACCGGGAGTCCGACGTCACCAGCCGGACGTCCTCGTACCGCGTCACGAGCCACGCCTCGCCCTCGCCGTACGGCAGGCGGATGCGGGCCACGGGCTCCTCGCGCAGCACCTCCTCCAGCAGCGGGTCGAACTCCAGGCCGGGCAGGTCGTCGATCGCCCAGAAGCGCGCGGGCGGGGTCTCCGCCGTGGTGGTCTGTGTCATCCCGGTGCTCGCTTTCCCGTAGGTCCGTTCAGGCCGGAGACATCTGTTCCCGGACCGGCCGCGGGCCCCCGCGGCACCCGGCGGGCTCCCCCCGGACGGACCAAAGGGAAAATAAACACACTTGATCGTATGAATGGGTGACTGTGCGTCGGATTCCCGTGGGACGGGTGGGCCCGCCGGGCAAGGACGAGCTCGTCGGCACGAGCAGCCACAGGAGATCAGGAATGCCCAGAACTTCCCGCACGTCCCGCGTCGCCGTGCGCGGCGCGTTCGCCGCCTCCGTCATCGCCACGTCCCTGACGGCGTTCCCCGCCCACGCCGAGGACGCCCACAGAGCCCTCCCCAGCCACCAGTGCACCGTCAACGGCAAGACCGTGGAACCCGGCGAGCGCGTCAACGGCACCAGCCGGGACGACAAGATCGAGTGCGAGAACGACATCGAGAACGTCATCATCTGGGGCGGTGGTGGCAACGACAACATCCGGGTCAAGGGACTCATCCTCGACTCCCAGGTGCTCGGCGGCGACGGCGACGACACCATCCAGACCAGCCACCTGATGCCGCGCCACGGCTACTCGACCGTCCGCGGCAACAGCGGCCACGACACCATCATCGTCGCCACCGTCCGCGGCACGGCCGACCACGGCGCCACCGTCTACGGCGACATGGGCAACGACCGCATCACCGTCGGCAGCGTCCACGGCGCCCCCGGCGACTACGCCCGCGGCGGCGGCCAGGTCTTCGGCAACGACGGCACGGACCGCATCTCCAGCGGGACCATCGACTTCGGCGGCCGGGTCCTCGGCGGCTCGGAGAACGACCTCATCGAGGCCAAGGCCGTCGGCCCCGAGGCGGGCGGCACCATCCAGGGCGGCCCCGGCGTCGACACCATCCACGGCACCGACAACTCCGTCCTCTCCGCCGGTCCCGGCTGGGGCGTCGTGGACGGCGGCCTCGACGTCGACAAGTGCCGGGTCGAGCACGCCGCGCCGGACCGCGCCCGCAGCACCATCGCCAGCTGCCCGTGAGGCGCTGACGCGACACACTCTCGCCCCCGGCCGGTGCACCGGCCGGGGGCGAGCCTTTCCGTGGCGGGGGGGCCTTCGGGCCGGCCTCCGGGCGAGCCTTTCCGTGGCGGGGGCGGTC
The DNA here is from genome assembly GCF_040646655.1 of Streptomyces sp. NPDC045431. Classification (NCBI taxonomy): domain Bacteria; kingdom Bacillati; phylum Actinomycetota; class Actinomycetes; order Kitasatosporales; family Streptomycetaceae; genus Streptomyces; species Streptomyces sp. NPDC045431. Next base: position 550,172 of record NZ_JBEZAQ010000002.1, on the reverse strand, counting down.
GGGGAAGATGTGGGCAGCATCCGTCTTGAGACACCCGAGCGAGGAGCCCCCACACAGATGCCCCCCTCCGGATCCGCTCCCGGCCCCGTCTCGCGGCCACCGACGATCGCCGACGTCGCCAAGGCGGCCGCCGTGTCCCGTACGACCGTCTCGCACGCCCTCAACGGGCTGGGCAAGGTCGACCCCCGGACCCGGGAGCGCATCAAGAAGGTGGCCGCGGAGCTGGGCTACCGGCCGAACCTGCGGGCCCAGCGGCTGCGGCGCGGCGAGGCCAAGGCGATCGCCCTCGCCTCCTCCATGCCCTTCGCCGTCGCCGGCGGCCCCTCGCGCCTCGGGTTCTACATGGAGGTCGCCGCCGCGGCCGCCGAGCGGGCGCTCGTCCACGGCTACGCGCTCGTCCTCGTCCCGCCCGTGCGGACCGGTTCCCCGCTGTACTCCGTCGACATCGACGGCGCCATCGTCGTCGAGCCCGACCGGGACGACGTGGCCGTGGCGCAGCTGCGCGAGCGCGGCCTGCCGTACGTGGCGCTCGGCCGTCCCGTCGCGGCCGGCGACGAGGCGCCGTACGTCGACCTGCGCGCCGGGCTCGTCGCCGCCCTGCTCCTCGACCACCTGCGCGAGCAGGGCGCGCGCCACCCGGCCCTCATCGTCGGCGCGGGCGCGCGGCACTCCACCGTGGACGCCCGCGCCGCGTACGAACGCGCCGCCGCCGAGCACGGCTGGGCGCCGGTCGTGGCGACCGCGCCCGAGCAGGGCGGCGAGGAGGCCGGTTACGCCGCCTGCGCCGCCCTGCTCGCCGAGCACCCGGACGTCGACGCGGTCTGCGCGCTGGTGGACGTCTTCGCCGTCGGAGCCGTACGGGCCATCCGGGACGCCGGGCGCCGCGTCCCGGACGACATCATGGTCGTCACCCGCTACGACGGGCTGCGCGCCCGCACCTGCGAACCGCCGCTGACCGCCGTCGACCTGCACCTGGACCGGGCCGCCGACGACGCCGTCGAGCTGCTCCTCGGCCGGCTGCGCGGCGAGCCGACGGCGTCCGTCGCCACGCCCCCGGAGCCGCGGGTGGTCCCTCGCGCCTCGTCCCTGCGCCGCACACCGGGTGTCGCACCGGGTGTCGCACCGGGTGTCACACCCCCAGCATGAGCACCGCTCCGGAGACGAGCGCGAAGACCAGCACGAACAGCCGCATCCGGCGGGCGTCCAGCCGGTGGTGCACCAGCCGGCTCAGCCACGCCCCGGCCGCCAGCGCGGGCAGCAGCGCCGCCGCCCAGCCCAGCTGGCCCACGTCGCCGCCGCCCGTCGCGAACAGCAGCGCCAGCGACGCCACTTCCCCGACGAGGAAGCAGACGGCGACCGTCGCGCGCAGCTCCGCCGGCGGCCGGTGCTGGTAGACCAGGGCGAGCGGCGGCCCGCCCACCCCGGTCGCGGTCTCCGTCAGGCCGGTGACCAGGCCCGCGCCGACGTACGCGCCCCGGCCGGGCGTGAACGCGGGCGCGGCGAGGCTCACCACCGCCGCCAGCACGGTCGCCGCCCCGACGAACAGACCGAGCCGCCGGTCCGGGATCACCCACAGCAGCACCAGCCCGCCGGGTGTGGCCGCGAGCCGCGCCGCCGTGATCCAGCCCGCGCCGCGCAGGTCGAGCGAGGCGCGCTCGCGCCACGCCACGTACAGGTTGAGCGGGATCATCGACGCCAGGACGAACACGGGGACCAGCCCCGGGTCCAGCAGCCCGGCGACCGGCGCGACGATCAGCGCGAAGCCCAGGCCGCTGGCCCCCTGGACGAACGCCGCGACGGCCACCGTGACGGCGAGGACGATCAGTGTCTCCGTGCTCACGGCCGGGCCGCCCACCCCTCGGCGGCCGTCGGGTGGACGCGGGTCACCGGCGCCCGGAGCAGCACCTCCTGGGCCAGCTCGGCCGCCCGCCGCACCAGCGCCGGGCCGTCCCAGTCGACCGGCCAGCCGCCGTACAGCCGCAGCCGTCCGGCCACGAACACGGCGCCGATCTGGTCGCGGTTGCCGCGCCGCACCAGCTCCCACGGCAGGTCCCAGCTCAGCCGCACCTCGGGCGTGTCCACGTTGACCAGCAGGAAGTCGGCCGCGGCGCCCTCGGTGACCGTGCCCGTACGGGAGGCGAGGCCGACGGCGTCCGCGCCGCCCCGATTGGCGCGGTCCAGCCAGGTCCAGCCGCCGCCGCACGACGAGTCGCCGGTGGCGATCCCGTACGTGAGGCGCTGCGCGAACTCGGCCGCCTCCGCCAGCCGGAACGCGTCGCCGCGCGTGCCGTCCGTGCCGAGTCCGAAGCGTATGCCGCGCTCCGCCATCGTCGTCGCCGGGGCGACGGCGTTGCCCTTCCAGGCGCTGGCGACGGGGTTGTAGCTGACCGCCGCCCCGCTGTCCGCGAGGAGCGTGACCTCGCGGGGCGTGAGCAGGGTGGCGTGCGCGGCGAGCAACTGCGGGCCGAGCGCGCCGACTTCGTGCAGGTACTCCAGTGGCCGCAGCCCGTGCTGGACCAGCGAGCGCTCCACGGACGCCAGGTGCTCGTTGACGTGGATCTGCACCACCGCCCCCGCCTCGGCGGCCAGCCGGGCGGTACGGGCCAGGGCGCGCTCCGTCGCCGCCTCGGGCACGGAGACGGCGAGGGACGGGTGGACCAGCTCCTCGGTGCCATACCGCGCCAGATGCTTCTCGGCCGCCGCCAGCGTGGTGTCGGTGTCGCCGTCGAGGTCGTTGCAGACCAGCCCGAGGACGCAGCGGATGCCGGCGTCCCGGGCCGCCGCCGCGACCAGCTCGACGTCGACGGAGGCGCGGGTGCCCGCCTCGGCGACGGTGGTGAAGCCGCCGCGCAGCGATTCGAGGGCGGCCAGCTTCGCCGACACGTACACCGCCTCTTCGTCGAGCGCCCCTTCGAGCGGCACCCACACGCGCCGGAAGATCTCCGACGGCTCACCGAAGGCGAGCGCGGCGCCGAAGCTCTGCGTGAGGTGGTGGTGGGCGTCGACGAACCCGGGCATCAGGACGTACCCGGGCAGCCGGACCGGCCGCAGGTGCGGATGCGTCCGCTCCAGCTGCTGTACGGGCCCGACGGCGCGGAAGGTGTCGCCCTCGACGACGGCCGCGTAGTGGTCCATCAGCCCGTCGGGCGTGAGGACGGCGTCGGGCGCGAGTAGCAGTGCGCCGCCGTCGTCGGTGCGGAGGCGGTCGGGGGTCAGGTCTCTCATCGGTCGCTTTCGGTACGCGTACGAGTACGGGCCAGGGACAGGGACTGGGGCAGGCGGACGTGGTGGAACAGGACGTTGAGGACGGCGGCGACGCAGGCGCCGACGGCGACGCCGCTTTCGAGGAGGATCCGGGCGTTCGGCGGGAAGCCGCCGTACACGCCGGGGATGAGGATCGGCAGCAGCCCGAGCGCGAGCGCGACGGCGCAGATGAAGGTGTTGGTATGGCGGTCGAGGTGGGCCCGGCCGAGCATCTGCACGCCCAGCACTGTGATCACGGCGAAGACCACCATGGCCGTGCCGCCGACGACGGCCGACGGGATGACGCTGATGGCGCGGGTGACGGGCGCCAGGACGCCGATGAGGATGAGGACGACGCCCGCGGCGGCGGTGACGAACCGGCTGCGTACGCCGGTGACGCGGACGATGCCGATGTTCTCGCCGCTGGTCACCATCAGCGGCAGGCCGAAGAACCCGCCGACGAGAGAGGTGACCGCGTCACCGCGGATGGTCTTCGGCACGTCGGCCCTCTTGTCGATCTCCTTGCCGACCGCCTCCGCGTTGATCACCGTCTGGCCGGTGGCCTCCGCCATGGAGGCGAGGCTGTACAGCATCAGCGGCAGCGCCGCGATCAGGTTGAACTCCGGCGAGCCGAAGGGCAGCGCCTGGGGCAGGCTCACCAGCCCGCCCTCGGCGGCCTGGCCGAAGTCGACGCTGCCGAGGACGAAGGCGAGGACCGTACCGGCGATCAGGCCGAGCATGACGGCGAGCTGGCGCAGGACGCCGCGGAAGAGGGCGTAGAAGGCGACGGTGAAGCCGATCGTCGCCATGCCGAGGAGCAGGTTGGTGGGGTCGGCGAAGCCGGGGGTGCCGGGGCGGCCCGTGACGAGCACGGCGCCGACCTTCACCAGGTTGACGCCGACGATCACGATCATCGTGCCGATGACGAGCGCGGGGAAGAACGCGAGCAGGCGCGAGAAGACGGGCAGGACGACGAAGTAGAACGCGGCGGTGAGGATCACCGCCCCGGTGGCGGTGGGCAGGCCGTGCTGCTCGGCGATGGCCAGGAAGAGGATGAGCGGCGCGCCGCCCGGCAGCATGACGAACGGCAGCCGGGGGCCGAACTTCCAGGGACCGAGCGACTGGATCAGGGACCCGATCCCGGAGAGCACGAAGGCGGCCGAGAGCAGGTTGACGGTCAGGCCGGCGTCGAGCCGGAGCGTCGCGCTCATCAGGAAGATGGCCGAGATGGGGGTCGCGGCCATGACGAGCACGTGCTGCACCCCGAAGAGCAGGATGCGGCCGAGGGGTCGGGACTCGTCCACCGGATGGACGGCGGCCGTGGCAACGGCCGTGGCGGTGCCTGCGGTAGCGGTAGCGGTGGCGGTGGCGGGTGCCGTCGCGGCGTCGGGGGAGGGGGCGGTGGCCTCCGGTGGCGAGGGGACGGGGGGCGTGGGGCGGGGACTGGACACGGGCGAGCTCCGTTCGGCGCACTCCGACATCGGCTGAGGTCCGGCCCGGACGGGGGCCAAATCGATTTGGCCAATCGATGTGGCGGTCAGTATTGGGACCCCGCGAGGGTCGCGTCAAGAGATGCGGGCGGATGGAATGTCGGGGACGCGCCGGGACACGCCGGGGGTGCGCACAGAGCGACGCCCGCAGACGTACGAGCGTCGTCGTCCCCGGGCGTGATCGTGCGTCGGATGCCGCGTGCGGTGAGGGGTGGGCTTACGGGTGCGGTTACGGGTGCGCGTCGACCCCGTCGTAGCCGCTGCGGCTCATCCCCTCGTTGGCGGCCTCGATGAACTCGGCGTGCTCCACGCACAGGTAGCGCAGATTGCGCCAGCGGGGGAGGTACTCGGGGTGGTCGGCGAAGTGCTGGGCGTTGGCGACCAGCCGGTTCCACCAGTGGGGCAGGTTCTGGCGCAGGGTCTGGATGTGGCCGGGCTGGTCGTGCCGGCCCGCGACGATCACCCGTCCCCATTCGGAGAGCATGTCGGCGAGGTGCACCGAGTCCGACACGGTGATGTCCCGCAGCCGGACGGCGGCGAAGTGCCCGTCGCTGCCCTCCTCCTGGGCGGCGATCATCTCGGCCAGCCGCGCCTCCAGGAAGCGGCGCAGCGGGCCGACGTCCTCGTACCGCAGGTCGTCGGAGAATTCCAGCACCACGGCGGGTGCCAGCAGTTCGGACTCGGTCGGGCGAGTGGTCATGGCAGTACTTCCCCTCCAGCCCGACGGGCCGGCGCCGTGGCGTCATAAACACCGATTTGTCGCTGAGGACAGGGGGAGGCTAGCCGACCCCGGAACCGCCGCGCAGCCGGTTCGGGAGGAAGTCCCCGGATCAGATGGCGGTCCGAAAGGCCTTCCGCATGGCTTCTTGGCCCGAGCTCTCAGTTTGTCACCGCGAGCTGCACCCGGCTGTGGCGCGGGGTGTCGATCTCGTCCAGCAGCGCGAGCGCCAGGTCCGCGTGCGCGAGGTGGCCCGGACCGTCCAGCACCCGGCCCACCGCCGTCCGGTAGCGGCCCGTGCGGATGCCCGCCGCGTCCAGGTCCAGCGGCGGCACCACCATCAGCCAGTCCAGCTCGGGACCGGCCGCCGCCGTGAGGAGCTCGTACTCCGCGACATGGCCCTGCGCGAACCGCCGGTACGCCTCCGGGAAGCCGGGCGCGTCCATCAACCGCACACCGGGCGCCGTCTCCAGGGTGGTGGCGATGCCCAGCACCAGCAGCCGCCGCACACCCGCCTCCGGCAGCCCGGCCAGCAGCGCCTTCGCCGCGGCCGTGAAGTGCTCCTCGGACGGCACGTCCAGGCGCGCCGAGGCGTTCAGCGCCGCGTCATGCCCCGCCGCGAGGCCGGCGACCGACGCCGGGTCCGTCACGTCGCCCCGTACGACCGTGACGGAACGCCCGCCCAGATCCTGGTACTTGGCGGGGTCGCGCACCACCGCCGGGCGCGGGGGCACGGGGCGCGGGAGTCTTCGGGGGCGTGGCGCCGGGGGTCTTTGGGCGCGCGCCGGGTTCCGCCGGGCTCGGCCCCGCAGTGCCCCGGCCGCCGCCGCCCCGCGGGGCGCCCGCTGCGGAGGCGTTCCGCGGGCCGGCCCGGCGGGTGCCGGTGCGGACGCGCGCTGCGGGGCGGTGCCGGCCGGGCGAGGTGGGCGGCCCGGCGTCTTGGCGGTTCGACGGCTGGGCAGCCGGGCGGCCGGAGCGCTGGGTGACTGGGGGCCGGGCGGCCGGAGCGCCCTCGACGAGACGCCCTCGCCCAGCCCACCCGAAAACGCCCGAGAAGCACCGAGTGTCGACCACTCGGGTGCGAAACGTGATCGACTCCGTCGGTTCACGGCGGCGGTCTTGCCCCGTGATGTGACGAGGCTTACGTTCACTGTCTACGCACCGCGTCTACGTGCGTAGAGACTCGCAGAGGCTCGTCGACGCCGTGCCGAAGGAGCAGCTCATGTCCCACATCGTGCGCGCCGCCCTCGTCCAGGCGACCTGGACCGGCGACACCGAATCCATGATCGCCAAGCATGAGGCGCACGCCCGCGAGGCTGCCCGGCAGGGCGCCAAGGTCATCGGCTTCCAGGAAGTGTTCAACGCCCCGTACTTCTGCCAGGTCCAGGAGCCGGAGCACTACCGCTGGGCCGAGCCCGTCCCCGACGGGCCGACCGTCACCCGCATGCGGGACCTCGCCCGCGAGACCGGCATGGTGATCGTCGTTCCGGTCTTCGAGATCGAGAGCCCCGGCTTCTACTACAACACCGCCGCCGTCATCGACGCCGACGGTTCGTACCTCGGCAAGTACCGCAAGCACCACATCCCGCAGGTCAGGGGTTTCTGGGAGAAGTACTACTTCCGCCCCGGCAACCTCGGCTGGCCGGTCTTCGACACCGCCGTCGGCCGGGTCGGCGTCTACATCTGCTACGACCGCCACTTCCCGGAGGGCTGGCGCCAACTGGGTCTCAACGGAGCGCAGTTGGTCTACAACCCGTCCGCCACCCACCGCGGCCTCTCCTCCCACCTCTGGCAGCTGGAACAGCCCGCGGCCGCCGTCGCCAACCTCTACTACGTCGCCGCCATCAACCGCGTCGGCCAGGAGGAGTACGGCGACAACGACTTCTACGGCACCAGCTACTTCGTCGACCCGCGCGGCCAGTTCGTCGGCGACGTCGCCTCCGACAAGGAGGAGGAGCTGGTCGTCCGCGACCTCGACTTCCGCCTCATCGACGACGTACGCCAGACGTGGGCGTTCTACCGCGACCGCCGCCCCGACGCGTACGACGGGCTGGTGAAGCCGTGATGGGCAACAGCACCCCCGACCTCCACGCCCGCCACCGGGCCGTCCTCCCCGACTGGCTCGCGCTCTACTACGCCGAGCCGATCGAGATCACCCACGGCGAGGGACGGTACGTCTGGGACGCGAGCGGCAAGCGCTACCTCGACTTCTTCGGCGGCATCCTCACCACCATGACCGCCCACGCCCTGCCCGAGGTCACCAAGGCCGTCACCGAGCAGGCCGGCCGGATCCTCCACTCCTCCACCCTCTACCTCAACCGCCCCATGGTGGAGCTCGCCGAGCGCGTCGCCCACCTCTCCGGCATCCCCGACGCCCGCGTCTTCTTCACCACCTCCGGTACGGAGGCGAACGACACGGCGCTGCTCCTGGCCACCGCGTACCGCCGCACCAACCAGATCCTGGCGATGCGCAACAGCTACCACGGCCGCTCCTTCTCCACCGTCTCCATCACCGGCAACCGCGCCTGGAGCCCGACGACCCTCTCCCCGCTGCAGACGCTGTACGTGCACGGCGCCGTCCGCAGCCGCGGCCCGTACGCCCACCTGACCGACGCGGCGTTCACCGAGGCGTGCGTCGCGGACCTGGAGGACCTGCTCGGGCACACCGGCGAGGTCGCCGCGCTGATCGCCGAACCCATCCAGGGCGTCGGCGGCTTCACCTCCCCGCCCGACGGGCTGTACGCCGCCTTCCGCGAGGTGCTCGCCCGGCACGGCGCCCTGTGGATCGCCGACGAGGTGCAGACCGGCTGGGGCCGTACCGGGGAGCACTTCTGGGGCTGGCAGGCGCACGCCGCGAGCGGCCCGCCCGACATCCTCACCTTCGCCAAGGGCATCGGCAACGGCATGTCCATCGGCGGCGTCGTCGCCCGTGCCGAGGTCATGAACTGCCTGACCGCCAACTCCATCTCGACCTTCGGCGGCTCGCCCATCACCATGGCGGCCGGCCTCGCTAACCTCTCGTACCTCCTGGAACACGACCTCCAGGGCAACGCCCGCCGTGTCGGCGGCCTGCTCATCGAGCGGCTGCGCGCTATCGGCGCCGGCGTCGCGTGCGTACGGGAGGTACGCGGCCGGGGCCTGATGATCGGCGTCGAACTGGTGCGGCCCGGCACGGACGAGCCGAACCCCGAGGCGGCCGCCGCCGTCCTGGAGGCGGCCCGCGAGGGCGGACTGCTCATCGGCAAGGGCGGCGGCCACCACACCACCGCGCTCCGCATCGCCCCGCCGCTCACCCTGACCGTCGCCGAGGCCGAGGAGGGCGCCGCCATCCTCGAACGGGCCCTGCGCTCGCTCTGAGCCGAAACCCGAACCCGATCCAGCCGCCGAGCCGCCGAAGGGGGCCGCACCATGAGCAACACCCGCACCCTCATCCGCAACGGCCTCGTCATCACCGCCTCCGACGAGACCCACGCCGACGTCCTGATCGAGGACGGCCGCATCGCCGCCCTCGCCGCCCACGGCACGGACATCGCCGCCTCCTGGACGGCGTCCGCCGAGCGCGTGATCGACGCGACCGGCAAGTACGTCATCCCGGGCGGCGTCGACGCCCACACCCACCTCGACTTCCCCTTCGGCGGCACCTTCTCCTCCGACGACTTCGAGAGCGGCACGCGCGCCGCGGCCTGGGGCGGCACCACCGCCGTCGTCGACTTCGCCGTCCAGACGGCGGGCCACGCGCTGCGCGAGGGGCTCGACGCCTGGCACGCCAAGGCCGACGCCAAGTGCGCCGTCGACTACGCCTTCCACATGATCGTCTCCGATGTGAACGAGTCCTCGCTCAAGGAGATGGACCTGCTCGTCGAGGAGGGCGTCACCTCCTTCAAATTGTTCATGGCCTACCCCGGCGTGCTCTACAGCGACGACGGCAAGATCCTGCGCGCCATGCAGCGGGCCTCCGTCAACGGCGGCCTGATCATGATGCACGCCGAGAACGGCATCGCCATCGACGTCCTCGTCGAACAGGCCCTCGCCCGCGGCGAGACCGATCCCCGCTACCACGGCGAGGTCCGCAAGGTCCTGCTGGAGGCGGAGGCCACGCACCGCGCCATCCAGCTCGCGCGCGTCGCGGGCGCCCCGCTCTACGTCGTCCACGTCTCGGCCGAGGAGGCCGTCGCCGAACTCGCCGCCGCCCGCGACAAGGGCCTGCCGGTGTACGGCGAGACCTGCCCGCAGTACCTGTTCCTGTCCACCGACAACCTCGCCGAGCCGGGCTTCGAGGGCGCCAAGTACGTGTGCAGTACGCCGCTGAGGCCGCGCGAGCACCAGGCCGCTCTCTGGCGCGGGCTGCGCACCAACGACCTCCAGGTCGTCTCCACCGACCACTGCCCCTTCTGCTTCAACGGGCAGAAGGAGCTCGGGCGCGGCGACTTCTCGAAGATCCCCAACGGCCTGCCGGGCATCGAGAACCGTATGGACCTGCTCCACCAGGGTGTGGTCGACGGACACATCAGCCGGCGCCGCTGGATCGAGATCGCCTGCGCCACCCCGGCGCGGATGTTCGGCCTCTATCCGAAGAAGGGCACGATCGCCCCGGGCGCGGACGCCGACATCGTGATCTACGACCCGCACACCGAGCAGACCATCTCCGCCGAGACCCATCACATGAGCGTCGACTACTCCGCCTACGAGGGCAAACGGGTCACCGGACGCGTCGAGACCGTCCTCTCGCGCGGCGAACCGGTCATCGAGGACCGCCGCTTCACCGGACGGGCCGGGCACGGCCTCTACACGCCGCGCTCCACCTGCCAGTACCTGAACTAGGAGGCCGGGACAGTGGACTTCGGACTCGTCCTGCAGACCGACCCGCCCGCGTCGCAGGTCGTCGGGCTCATGCGGCGCGCGGAGCGCAACGGCTTCCGCTACGGCTGGACCTTCGACTCCGCCGTGCTGTGGCAGGAGCCCTTCGTCATCTACAGCCAGGTCCTGGAACACACCCGGAAGCTGACCATCGGCCCGATGGTCACCAATCCGGGCACCCGGACCTGGGAGGTGACCGCCTCCACCTTCGCCACCCTCAACGACATGTTCGGCAACCGCACGGTGTGCGGCATCGGGCGCGGCGACTCCGCGATGCGCGTCGCGGGCCGCAAGCCCAACACCCTGGCCCGCCTCGGTGAGGCGATCGACGTCATCCGCGACCTCGCCGAGGGCCGCGAGGCGCTCGTCGACGGCAAGCAGGTCCGCATCCCCTGGGTGAAGAACGGCAAGCTCCCGGTCTGGATGGCGGCGTACGGCCCGAAGGCCCTCGCCCTGGCCGGGCAGAAGGCGGACGGCTTCATCCTCCAGCTCGCCGACCCCTTCCTCACCGAGTGGATGGTCGCGGCAGTACGCAGGGCCGCCGAGGACGCCGGCCGCGACCCCGCCTCGGTCACCATCTGCGTCGCCGCGCCCGCGTACGTCGGCGACGACCTCGCGCACGCGCGCGACCAGTGCCGCTGGTTCGGCGGCATGGTCGGCAACCACGTCGCCGACCTGGTGAGCCGCTACGGCGAGCACTCGGACCTAGTGCCCGAGGCCCTCACCTCGTACATCAAGCGGCGCGAGGGCTACGACTACAGCCACCACGGCCGCGCCGGAAACCCCTCGACGGACTTCGTCCCCGACGAGATCGTCGACCGCTTCTGCCTCCTGGGCCCTCCGGCCGCCCACATCACCAAACTGAAGGCGCTCCGGACCCTGGGCGTCGACCAGTTCGCGGTGTACGCCATGCACGACGCGAAGGAGGCGACGATCGACGCGTACGGCACCGACATCATCCCCGCACTCCGCACCCTGGATGAGTTCTAGCGCCGGTGCCGCCGGAGCGAAGCTCAGCGGCAGCCCATCCACCGCTGTTTGCCCGGTTTCCTCCATGGCGGGCGGTGGCCTTTGGAGTGGTTGTCGTGCCGGTACTCGTGGAGGTGGGCGAACTGACGGTCGGCTGGCCGTTGGGTTGCTCATGGCCTCGGTGGCCTGCCGCGCGGTAGATGGCCTCGTCGGGGTGGAGGCGCACACGGACGCTGCGCCAGGCTGTGTCGAACGGGATGTCGCCCTCACTGCGCCGGGAGAGGACCCAGGCGAGCCAGCTGGTGCGGGGAGAGAGCAGCCAGCGCCACACGACGGTCTTCATGGCCATCACCGCGCGGTTCCGCTACTCATGCCACCTGCCGCTTCAGCGGGGAAGTGCTGGTACAGCGATCTCGCCCGGTCAGCGTGCAGGGGACGACCTGCGGCCTCCATGCCGCCGGCCAGTAGGCCGTACAACATCTTCTTCTGCGCTGGGTCGGCGAAGGAGTCGAGGAATTGACGGACCACCTCGACCAGGGCGTACTCCGCACCGTTGCGTTCGGCAGGCTGGTATCGGGCGAACAAATCCGCAATGGCCGTGAGCCGCTTGTCGTCCGGAGCCTTTTTCTCGTCCGCCCACTCCCCGGATTGCTGGTCCAGCCACAGCAGGAGCACTGCGGCCGGGTCGGACAGCTCCGCGATGCGTGCCTCCCATTCCTGACGGCGCACCGCGTCCTGTGCTGTTCGGGCGCGCTTCGCCGTCAGCAGCTTCTCCGCAGCTGCCCGGTCCGAGGGGAGAAGCGTGACCTGGACATCGAAGGCGCTGTACTCCACAGGCGGGTGCGTCGGCAGGAATCGCCGTCGGCTTAGTTCCCGGGCACAGACATCCTGTGCTTCGGACAAGTCGAAAGCCTCGCAATACTGGAGTGCATCCGCCGCTGCACGGCGCAGTGCGATACGGATATCGCGGGTGATATCCGTTGCGTCCGCCTCAATCGATGGCCCACTGTGCACGGTGGCAGCCATTGCCACGTGAAAGCCGATGCCTTCGTGGCGGCTCCCGGCGCGGCCCTCGATCCGGGCCAACCCCTTGCGTAGCTGTCTGCGGACCTTCCTCGGGAGCTGGTCGCTCGGCTTCACGGTCATGACTCCATGGACGACTCGACCTGGAAGCGCCTGAGTTGCGCCGGCAGAATCAGGTCTCGGCGAAGTGCGATCACCGCCTCGCCATCGGCCGCTGCGGGATCCCCAAAGAGCAGCGCGGAGATGGGTACGCTCATCAGGTGTCGCCTGATGACCTGGTTGAGGATCGCGATGACCTGGTCGGGGCGTACGAGGTTTTCAGCTCTGGCATGTGCCCAGCCGTCGATCAGGCGACGGCATTCGGCGTGCACCGACGTGTTGTCCAGCGCCGCGCTCCAGCCATTGACCAGGGCCTCCTCGACTTCCTTGTCGTTGTGGGCGGCCTCCAGCATGACCTGCAGCAGGAAGGGGTCGCCGTGTGGGTCGAGGAGAGCCAAGAAGGCGCGGTGGCCGCCGGTGTTCTCGCCCCTCCCGCCGGTGGCCCACCGGCTCACGGTCCGCCACACACCGGGCAGCTGGTTCTCAGCGGCGGCCACCTTCCGCAGTGCCGCCTCGGCGGTTTCCACGGCGCGGTCGCGCTCGGGCCGGCTGAGGATGTGCTTCAGGCGTACGAGGGCCTGCCTGGGGAACCGGGTCGCGAAGTCACCCTGGCAGACCAGCGCCACGACCCTTGCCACGGACTCGGATTCGTCCTGTGACCATGTCAGGAGCCGGGCTCGTACGTCTGGGCCCAAGGCGTCGGCTTCGGCTGCCCGGGACAGCACCGTGGCGATCAGCTGGAGATGTTTGTCCTGATCGCTTTCATCGATCCACTTACGGAACTTGTCGATCACCCGGATGTCGTTCTCCGCGATCGCCAGTTGGACCAGCAGTTCGCTCACGGCCCCTACGCGGCCCGTGTTGCCGGCTCTGCTCACCACACGGTCGAGCCATGTCAGCAAATGGTCGTGGATGTCGGCGCGTTGATGCCACAGATGCAGCAACACCGCCCGTGAGTACCCGGGCTTGTGGGAAAAGCTGATCTTTCGCTCACTGACCTTCGCTCCGACCCTTTCCAGACGGGTCGTCAGGTCAGGGCCGGACAAGATCTCACGCACGCTTTGCTGAGGTTTCTCACCGAGGAGCTCGCGGGCCCCTTCCTGCGCAGCTAGGGCTTCGTCCCCTTCCAGGAACAAGCCGGCCACCAGGAGTGCTCGGTCCTCGGGTTTGTCCTGGGTCTCCTCGAACACCTGGCGGACATCATTGCGCCACTCCTGGAACTCGCTGATCGCCCGCTGCAGGCTGTCCGGGGAGCCGTCGACCGCCGCGAGGGTGGCTGCCAGCTTCGCCCCGTCCGCTGGGCTGGAGTCGTCTGTCAGCAGCCCGGCCGCTTGTCCGCTGCTCTGCTCGTCCTTCAACGGCAGTACCCAGGACGCGCGTGTCGATTCCCGTACAGGTACCGGAGGTGCGCAACTGCCACTTCACGGGCCGGAGGCCGGACCTTTGCGCGGACCAGTACGCGATTGGCCGCGCCGGAGGCGCTCTCGGGCCAGCTGCGCTCATCCGCGACGACGACGAGGCACGATCCGACTCGTGCCAGCTTCTCGGCGTGCACGAGCAGTGCGTTGGCGACCGTCGTCGGTGATGACCACGCGCTCACCTCAGATGCGACGTCCAGCAGGTAGCCGGTTTGCGGCTCCTCCGGCAGTAGCGACGTGTCCGGGACAGCGGGGTCCTCCCAGTCGGGCCTGACCTCCTTCAGCGTGAAGGACCTGCCTTCGGCTGCCCGCGCACGCGACACCCGCCACAGTGCCCGCACCGCAGTTGTGCGCTTTCCGTAGCCGGGTAGCCCCGCGATCACCGCCAGGGGAGGGCCGTCACCCGACAGCAGGGACGTCACCTCCGCAGCCGTAGGGATCGGCTCTTCTCCGGATCCATGCCCCACCCAGGCCATACTGACCGCGCGCAATTCCGCGTCCGCGATAGCCGTCACGGTCAGAGGCTGCTTGCTGTACATCGACACCGGACCGGCGGCGAGAATGATCTGGGAGTGCGACACGTGGGACACCCGGAAGTCCAAGGGAGGCCGCACCTCCGACTCTTCCGCCGCCTCGTCGCCGGCCTGTGCCTTTTTCGCTTGGTCAGGCGTCGACTCCTGCCCAGCAGTGGCTTGCTCCTCGGGCGGCCCTGAGCTCGCGTCGCCTTCGGTCATTTCCCCTGTGGGCGGCTCCGGCCTCGGCCCACCGACGGTCTCGAAGGGCCCGGTCACTTCTTCGGCTCCGCTCCGTAGGTGAAGCTGCCACCGCTGATCCCGCCGCCAGACATGATCACCTGGCTGTTCGTGTTGTGGGCAGCGCTCATGCGTGGACCAGCACCATCTCCTGTTTCCCGGCTGTGCTCGCGCACCAGAGCCAGCAGGCCATGCCCGTCCCCCTCCTGACTTCGTGCGATGAATTGGATAGCTCAGCGTGCGAGCGATGAAAGCGTCAGGCAATCGAAACTTTATCTTCGGCTGGAAATGATCGAGCCTCACGCATCGCAAAACGGCCAGTCGGCAAGCCGGTGGAGCGTCTGTTCGGGAAGGAAGCCTTGTGTAACAGCCCGGGTTGCCGTCAGATGGCTAATACCGGCTGCACTCCGGAGTGGGGTGAAGATGGCTGATTGTGGACCGGTCGTGCAAAGTGGCACGGCCTATAGCATGTTATTGGGTGGATCGAAAATGGTTTCCCATTTTCCGCGTGTCGCGTCTGAGTGGAGTCTCCATAATCCCAGTGAGGGTTGCCGGCACAGGGAAGAAAAATCGATTATGCGAGGTGGTTGTCCGAGGAAGTCATGAGTTAAGGCTCGACGCCAAAGGCTTGGTCGGCCGTGCCCACGCCGTCCTTGCCCCTTCCTCCGCTGGTGCCCCGGCATCGGCGTCGGCTCGATTGGTGCAGGACGCCACGTCTCCATCTGAACGGGAGACGACTGCTGTGATCGACGCATGGCGGGAGCAGCACGAACCGCGTCGTTTACCCTCCTGGCGCATGCACCGTGGCGCTCAGTCGGGAATGTCGAGCGACGGGCCCAGTTGGGAACGGGCGGTGGCGGCTGAGGTTGCTGCCTCGCACCGTCAAGGACCTGTCAACAGCGCGTAGGGAACGTGTAAGGTCGCAGCTGGTGTGCCGGGAAGCCTGGTCGGCGAACAAGGGACAGTTGTCTTTGCCGATCGGGAGATCCGACTCATGGTGCTCGTTGCCGTCTTCGGTGCTGCTCTGCTCGTCGCGGTTCTGCTCTCCGGGCTCGCGGCCCGGACGGTGCTCTCCACCTCCTTCCTCTTCCTCGTCGGCGGCGCGCTCGTCAGCGACGGGTTCCTCGGGCTGATCCACATCACGCCGGACAGCGAGATCGTGGCGGTCACCGCCGACCTGGCGCTGTTCGCGGTGCTGTTCACGGACGGCATGCACGTCTCGTTCCCCAAGCTGCGTGCCAACTGGAAGAACCCGGCCCGCGCTCTGGGCCTCGGCATGCCGCTCGCCTTTGTCGGCATGGCCTTGGTGACCCACTACTTGGTCGGCCTGGACTGGACGACGTCCTTCCTCGTCGGTGCCGTTCTGGCGCCGACAGACCCGGTGTTCGCCTCGGCGATCGTGAGCCGCAAGGAGGTCCCCGCCAAGCTGCGGCAGCTGCTGAACGTGGAGAGCGGTATCAACGACGGGCTCGCACTTCCGGTCGTGCTGATTCTCATCGCCGCCGCCGGCCCGACCAGCGGGCACGCCGAGGCGTCCTTCGGGAAGATCGCGCTGGAGCTGGGGCTCGGGCTCGCCTTCGGGGTCCTGCTGCCGCTGCTGGTCAACGGGCTTGTCCGCTTCCGCCTGCTGGGCGCGGAGCCGAAGCTGCAGCCACTGCTGCCGCTGGCCACCGGGATCATCCTGTACGCCCTGTGCCACCTGACCCACGCCAACCCCTACCTGGCGGCGTTCTCCGCGGGCGCGGTCATCGTCGCCGTATCACCGGAGGCCAAGACGGCGTTCGAGCCGCTCGGTGAGGCGCTGGCGGAGCTGGCGAAGTTCGCCGCCCTCCTGGTTTTCGGCGCGCTGCTGACGCCGCAGCTCTTCGGCGACCTGTCCTTCGGCGGGTACGTCGCGGTGTTCCTCGCGATCGTGCTCATCCGCCCGGCTTCGCTGCTCCTGTCGCTCATCGGCACCCGCTTCGACCGCCGCGAGAAGCTGGTCGCCGCCTGGTTCGGTCCCAAGGGGTTCGCGTCGGTCGTCTACGGGCTGCTGGTACTGCAAGCCGGGATTCCGCAGAGCGAGCAGGCGTACACCCTCATCGCCGTCTGCATCGCCTTCTCGATCATCGCCCACAGCAGCACCGACGTTCCCATCGCCCGGCTGTTCCATGTCGATGACCTCGCCGGAATTCCGGAGAGCCGGGACGAGGCACCGGTCCGGCAGCCGGCCGCGGACAGGACTGCCGTGCACAGGCAATGAACGGGGGCGGAATCGGTGTCACCATCGCCGCACCACGGTAGGCGCGACGGTGGATCCCCCACAGCCTCTCGGTTCGGCGTGTCCTTAGGAGTGAAGAATGTTCTATTGGCTGTGGATGGCCTTCTGGTCGGCCATCATGCTGCCTCTCGCCGCAGCGTTCCTGGCGGGGCGTGGGCCGGGGTGGATCCGGCGGCAGTCCACGCCCGGCGGGCTCAAGGTGAAAGGGATCGCGGCACTCGTTCTGTACCTGGGCCTGCTGGTTCCGTCCCTCACGGCTCTGTCCGGAATGCCGGCCGAGAGCGCGAACCTCCTGCGCATGGCCCTGGTACCCATGGCCGTCTTCGTGGCGCAAGGACTCATCTTGGGGGCGACCCTCTGCGATGGCTTCAACCGCCGGGAGTCGGAGCGGGCGGCCTCGGCCGCCGTTCCCACGCCCTGGTCGGCTGTCACGTCCGGCAGGCAGGGCGGTGCGTCGTGACCGAGCGGCCGAGGCGCGCGGCCCGTCGGTTGTTGGCCGCGGCCGGTGTGGTTCTCCTGGTTGCCGGGAGCGTGATGTACGTACTCCCGGGGCCGGGCTCGCCCCTGCTGGGCGCTGGAGCGGTGCTTCTGCTCATCGCCGCGGTTCCGGGCCTGTTCGGCGATAGACGGTGACGACCGTGGACCGGCGCAGCGCACAGCGGCGGAAGCGGCGGGAGCGGCGGGAGCGGCGGCTGCGCATCGAGGAACTGGCGGTCGGCATGGAAGCACCGTCCGGGCCGCTCGTCTGGCGCGCGGGATGGATCGGCGGGGTCGCAGCCGCGGGGTGGTGTGTTCTGTTCGTGGCGTTCGTCGATCGTCCGGCCGGTGGGTTCCTGGCCGATCCGCAGCCCGGCCCGTTGTTCTTCGCGGTGTGGACCTCGGTGGTCGCCGCGTGGGTGTGCTGCCGCTTGCGCATGTGGCGCATCGCCGCCGACTGGAACGGGGTGCACATCCGCAGGTTCTGGGCGGTGAGATACGTGCCGTGGTCGGTGATCGATCGCGTCGAGCTTCGCCGCGACGGATTTCTCGAGTTCTTCGGCCCCGGTACGGCGCCCATGGCCGGCTTCTTCCTGCCGCTGTGGGCGAGCCGTCCGCTCCGCCGCACCAGCGTCGGCACGCAGGCGGCCGACACGCTGACGGTGCTGTCCGGACGTCCCGACCTGCGCCCCAAGGGCCAGGCCGGCCGGGCTGTGACGGGCGGGGCGTTCGCCTGGTGGGCGCTCCCGCTGGCGGCCGTGCTCTTCGCCGCGGCAGAACTTGTCCACCGGTGATGTCTTCGGCCGGGAGGAGGCCGGGTCAGTCGGCGGGCTGGAGCGGGCGGGACGGCCAGTCGAGGAGACGGGCGCCCAGTGTGGCGGTCTGCAGTACGTAGCGTTGTTCGGGATCGGTCGGGTCGTGTCCGGTGAGCTGCCGGATCCGGCCGAGCCGGTAGCTGACGGCTCGTACGCTCAGGCCCAGCAGCCGAGCCGTGGCGGTGTTCAGGCAGCCGCTGGCGAAGTAGCCGGTCAGTGTCTCCAGAAGTGGCTGGGGGCCGCCGCGGGCGTCTTCCAGCCCGCCCAGCACCGTGGCGACCAGGTCGGTGATGGCTGCGCGGTCCCTGCCGAGCACTTGGTAGACCAGGACGTCCGAGGCGACGACCCGGGGGCCCAGGCCGAGGGTGGCGGCGAGGTCGAGGGTGCTGCGGGCCTCCTGGTAGGAGCGCACGATGCCGCTGGGGCCGGGCCGGGGCCGGCTGACGGCGATCCGGTACTGCTCGCCGACCGCGTTCCGTACGGCTGCGGCGAGGAACGGCGGAAGCTCCGCCGTCGCGCCCGGTGACACGCACACCAGCAGGTCGTCCTTGGTGGTGGTGAGCACATCCCGGGCGCTGAACCGGGTGGTCAGCGCCTCCTCGACGTAACGGGTGGCCGCATCGCCCGCTCCGAAGGCGTCCCGGGCGCGCACGACCGCGACGACGTGGGGGCCGAGCAGGCGGAGACCGAAGCGCTCGGCTCGCTCGGCGAGCCGGCCGAGGTCGGTGCGACCCTCCAGGAGGTCGTCGACGAACTCGCGCCGCGTCGCCTCCTCCTCTCGGATGGCCGCCCGGTGAGCGGTCTCGTACCCCTCGGTCAGTGCCACCGTCGTATCGCCGACTGCCCACAGGAGTGCGGACACCACCTCTTGCAGGGCTTCTAGGTCCCGCGCCTGCCTCGCGCCGGGCAGCCCCGCCCAGATGCGGCAGGCCGAGGTGAGGTAGGTGCCGACGAGGGTCCGCAGGGGTACGTTGTCGGCCGCCGCAGTCGCCGCCAGGTCCTTGAGGGGCGCGAGGTCCGCGTCACGCAGTCGTCGTCTGCTCAGGGAGATCCCGGCGAGCTGCTCCACGTAGCGGTCCAGCGCAGCGGCCGGTGGCAGACGGTCCTGCGCTGCGGCCGTACGTGGATCGAGGCGTCGCTTGCCTGTCGGCATAGGCCCATTTTGCCGTAGGTCGGCAAGTTATGGCGGTACGAGTCGGCCGTCCTTGTACGCCTTCGGCAGGCGTCCCCCCGACCGGCACGGGAACTCCGCGAGTACAACGCGCACCTGCGAGGTCCGCGCCCCGGACTCAAAGGGGGTATCGCGCCGTGCCTCGAAGCCGCTGCCCAACCCCGATGCGGAGGCCGGCCCAGGTTCTGCTGCTCGTACTGGCCTGCCTGTTCGCCGCACCGGCCTTCAGCGCGGCGCAGGCGCCGACGGTGCTCGTCACGCGGGTCGACGACACCATCACCCCCGTGGTCGCCGATCACCTCGCCGAAGGGCTACGTACCGCCGAGCGGGAGCGGCACGCGGCGTATGTGGTGGAGGTGGATACGCCAGGCGGGCTGCTGCAGTCCACCAGGGAGATCGTCCAGGACTTCCTCGCGTCGGACGTCCCCGTCGTCGTCCACGTCACGCCACCGGGAGCGCGAGCAGCGTCCGCGGGCGCCTACATCGCCATGGCCGCGCACGTCGCCGCCATGGCGCCCGGCACCCACATCGGGGCCGGCACGCCGGTGACCGGCCAGGGCGAGGAGGCGAGCGACAAGGTCGTCAACGACTCGGTCGCCTTCGCGGTGTCGATCGCCGAGCAGCGAGGGCGCAGCACGCGGTTCGCCGAGGACATGGTGCGCAAGGGGACGGCGGTGTCCGACCATGAGGCCGTACGGACGGACGTGGTCGACCTGGTGGCGCCGTCTCGGGACGCCCTCCTCGCCGAGCTGGACGGGCGCCGGGTCGTCGTGGGTCCGGCGGATGCGGCGCACGAGGTCGTCCTGCACACGGCCGGGGCCCAGGTGGTGGAGTACGACCTCGGGTTCTTCGGTCAGCTGCGGCAGCTGCTGGCCAGCCCAGAGCTGGCGTTCCTCTTCCTGTCGATCGGCACGCTGGCCGTGATCTACGAGCTGGCCAGCCCGGGCATGGGCCTCGGGGGCGTCACCGGAGCGATCCTCCTGGTCCTCGGGTTCGTCGCGCTCAGCGTGCTGCCGTTCAATGTCGGGGGCCTGCTGCTCCTTGGGCTGGCCGCCGCGCTGTTCGTCGCTGAAGTGCTCACACCAGGGGTCGGGATCTTCGCCGCCGGGGGGACCGTGTCGCTGGTGTTCGCCGGTGTGCTGCTCTTCCGAGGAGAGCTGGGTGTGGATCCCGCCGTGCTGTGGCCCACCGCCGTGGTGGTGGGAGGCGGCGCAGTGTTCGCCGGCCGGCTGGCGTGGCGTGCCCGTCGGGCTCCCGCCACGACCGGAGACGAGGGGCTGCTGGGACTCGAAGCCGTTGTGCGCCGTGTCGATGCCCGCACGGGGACCGGCCAGGTGCTGCTCGAAGGCGCCTGGTGGACAGTGCGCGGCCGCGAGGCCGCTATCACCCCGGGTCAGCGCGTCCGCGTCGTGGACCGGGAAGGGCTCGACCTGATCGTCGAACGCGCCGACCCCGAGGAGGGCCGGGGCACCGAACAGGAGGATGGATCATGAACTCAGGACTGATCGGCATCATCCTTGGCGCAGCCGTCCTGCTCCTGCTGCTGATGGCCGCCGTGAAGGTGGTACCGGAGTACGAGCGCGGGGTGATCTTCCGGCTCGGACGGATCATCGGCGCCAAGGGGCCGGGCCTGTTCGTCATCATTCCCGTGGTGGACCGCATGGTGCGCGTCTCGCTGCGGACCGTGACGATGGACATCCCGCCGCAGGACGTCATCACCAAGGACAACGTCACGGTGCGGGTCAACGCCGTGACGTACTTCAACGTCGTCGACCCCAACCGTTCGGTCCTGGCGATCGAGGACCACATCAAGGGCACCTCGCAGATAGCCCAGACCACGCTGCGCAGCATCCTCGGGCAGGTGGACCTCGACGAGCTGCTGATCAACCGCGACGAGATCAACCAGCGGCTCCAGCAGATCATCGACGACGTCACCAACCCGTGGGGCGTCAAGGTCACCCTGGTCGAGGTGAAGGACGTCGAGCTGCCCGAAGCCATGCGCCGCGCGATGGCCCGGCAGGCCGAGGCCGAACGCGACCGGCGCGCCAAAGTCATTCACGCCAAGGGCGAGTTCGAGGCCGCGGAGACCCTCGCGCACGCCGCCGAACGGATCGAAGGCCACCCGGCCGCCATGCACCTGCGGATCCTCTCCACCATGGCGGAGGTCTCCTCCGAGCGGAACTCCACCCTCATCTTCCCGCTCCCCATGGAGATTCTGCGCCTGGTCGACATGCTCCGGCCCCCCGACGGCGGGCCGCAGGCACCGCGCCCCGTACAGGCATGAAAACGTGGGAGGTCGTCATGAACCCGTCGATGGACGACCGGCGCATCCTCGCGGAAATGGAGAGGCATCTCGCCCGGGAGGACCCCGAGCTCGCCTCGCTGATGGACGCTCTCAACCACCAGTTCTCCGACGGCGGTGACGAGGAGGCCGGCGGCGACAAGGCCCCGCACGACTGGCACTGGAAGCTGGCCATTGTCTTCGCCGTCGTGGCGGTGGTGGGCATGATTCTCACGGCGATCTTCAGCCGCCAGGCTCCACCCGACGACAACAAGGGCCCGCCGAACGGCATCACTCCGGCCCACTCGGTACAAGGCCGGCGCAGCACCGCGGCGGGCACACCGATGAGGCGGCGGCGCACGAGCCCCACCGCCACGGCGCGCCCCGCTGATCCGTCGTACGGACTGGAGTGGGTCTTCGCACTCGTGTGGGCCGACGCCGACGACCCCATGAGTACCTGTCGAGACCCCGGTGAGCCCGGCGTCCACCACCGAACACGCCTGACCGG
This sequence comes from Streptomyces sp. NPDC045431, assembly GCF_040646655.1. NCBI lineage: Bacteria > Bacillati > Actinomycetota > Actinomycetes > Kitasatosporales > Streptomycetaceae > Streptomyces > Streptomyces sp. NPDC045431. The sequence goes on along the minus strand of NZ_JBEZAQ010000002.1, from coordinate 528,091 downwards.
GCGGCAGGACCCTCTCAACAAGGCGAACATCGGCCGGCTGGACCAGTTCGCATGGAGCCACAAAGGACGAGTCCCACGAGGCCACCAAGGCCCAGGCCCGCGTCTTCGCCGCCGGAGCCGCGCTCTTCCACGCCGTGGGCGGCTTTCTGATCCTGGTCTCCGCCTCGCCGGCTGCCGCCCCGCGTGGAGAGACCGGATCGCAGCGGGTGGCACGAACGGACTGAGCCCTGGCCGGCCTTTCCAACACCCTGGGGTCCCGACCGAGTCCGGGACGCAGGCCGCACCGCTGTCAGCCATCTGCCGGCCTGAGCGTCGGAAGACCGCTTCCTGGCCACCGAGAGGTCAGCCGCATGCCCCGGGACGACCGTAGGACCCGCACCTTCCTCGGGCGGCTCCCCCTGCCGGAGCGCACCTTCGTGGCAGACGCTCTGCGGACGGAGACCGTCGGTGGCACGGTCCTGCTCGCCGCGGCGGCCGTCGCGCTGGTGTGGGCGAACACGCCGCTGAAAGGTGCGTACGAGTCGGTACGGGACTTCCACTTCGGCATCGAGGCACTGGGCCTGGACCTCTCGGTGGCCCATTGGACGGCGGAGGGGCTGTTGACCATCTTCTTCTTCGTCGCCGGCGCCGAACTCAAGCGGGAGCTCGTCATCGGAGAACTGCGCCATCGGGAAACCGCCCTTCTGCCCGTCGTCGCGGCCGCCAGCGGCATGCTCGTACCGGCACTCGTCTACGGGCTCGTCGCCACCTCCATGGGCGGTACGTGGAACGGCTGGGCCGTCCCCATGGCCACGGACATCGCCTTCGCGCTGGGCGTGCTCGCGGTGATCAGCACGCACCTGCCCTCCGCCCTGCGCGCCTTCCTGCTGACCCTCGCGGTGGTCGACGACCTCGGGGCCATCGTCGTCGTCGCCATTTTCTTCACGTCGACGATCCACCTGCCCGCACTCATCGGAGCCGTACTCGGCCTCGGGCTGTTCTTCCACCTCCACGACCGGAGGCGCGTGCACGGCTGGTACTGGTACCTGCCGCTGGCGTTGGTCATCTGGGGGCTGACGCACGCCAGCGGCGTGCACGCCACCGTGGCCGGGGTCGCCATGGGGCTGCTCCTGCGCGTGGCCAGGGACGGCGAGAGTGGCAGACGTCCGGCTGAACGGATCGCTCACCTGATACGTCCCGTGTCCGCGGGCGTCGCGGTTCCGCTCTTCGCTCTCTTCGCGGCCGGAGTGAGCATCTCCGGCGACACCCTGGGCCAGGTCGTCGGACGCCCCGAGCCCTTGGGAGTCGCACTCGGCCTGACCGTCGGCAAGGTCGTGGGCATCGCCGGCGGCTCCTATCTGGCCGTGCGCTTCACCCGCGCCCGCCTCAGCGCAGACCTCGCCTGGGCCGACGTCGTGGCCGTGGCCATGCTGGCCGGCATCGGATTCACCGTCTCCCTGCTCATCGGCGAACTCGCCTACCCCGACCCGGCGGAGCTGGAGCCCATCAAGGCCGGCGTCCTCCTCGGGTCGCTGACCTCCGCCGTCGTGGCGTGCCTGTTGCTGAGGCTGCGGAACAACAAGTACCGGCGGTTGTACGAGGCCGAGACGGTCGACGAGAACGAGGACGGTATCCCGGACATCTACCAGCAGGACGATGCACACGAGCAGGAGCCCGGTTCCTCACCGGAACCCGGGGAGGCGGCAGGGCCCGATTCCGGCGGCGGTCCCGGCGGCTCCTCCAGTCCGACAGGTAATGAACCGCGCCCTCAGGGCGGCGCTCAGTCCTGAGGCGGGCGGCGGTTCACGATGGAGGCGACGAGGACACCGGCGAGCGTCGACCGCGACCGCCGCGTAGCCCCTCGCCCGCCACCCCACGATGCCGAGAAGGAGCGCTGCCACCGTACCCGCCGCCATCGCGTGGGAGGTGGTGACGAAGGCCCATTCCCGCCGAGCGCTACCTGGCTCCCGTAGCTCCGCAACGGTGGTTCTGACGACCAGAGCGGCGGCGATAATCGCGACCGTCACCACGGAGGGGTCCATGGCGTCCCCGTCAGCGCTCGGTGGTCGCGGTCCGCTGGTAGATGTCGGGGATGCCGTCGTGGTCGTCGTCGCGTGTCTCCTCCTCGTACAGCCGCCGGTAGATACCGTTGCGGCGCTTGATCAGGAGAGCGGCGAGGCAGGCGGCGATGAGCGAGCCGACGAGGACTGCGGCCTTGATGTGTTCAGCGGCAGCCGGGTCGGTGAAGGCGAGTTCGCCGATCAGCAGGGCGACGGTGAAGCCGATGCCGGCGAGTACCGCGAGGGCGAAGACGTCGGCCCAGGCGAGGTCGGGGTTGAGGCGGGCGCGGGTGAAGCGGGCGGCGAGGTAGGTGCCGGCGAAGATGCCGAGGGTCTTACCGACGACCAGGCCCAGGACCACGCCGAGCGGCTCCGGGTCGGTGAAGACGTGCCCCAGAGACGCGGCCGTCACGCCGACGCCGGAGGCGAAGAGCGCGAACAGCGGCACAGCGACACCCGCGGACACAGGGTGGAGGAGGTGGGAGGTGCGCTCGGCGGGGGAGGCGGTCTCGTCCTTGTCGCGGGTGGTGCGCAGGATCAGGCCCATGGCGACGCCCGCGACGGTGGCGTGGACGCCCCCGTTGTACATCAGCACCCAGATCGCGAGGCCGAGCGGGACGTACCACCACCAGCCGCGCACGCGCAGACGCTGCAGTATGTAGAAGACGATCAGGCCCGCCAACGCGCCCCCGAGGGCGGCGAAGTTCAGGTCACCGGTGAAGAAGATCGCGATGACGAGGATGCCTCCCAGGTCGTCGACGACGGCGAGGGTGAGCAGGAAGGCGCGCAGCGCGGCCGGCAGGTGGCTGCTGAGGACCGCGAGGACGGCCAGGGCGAAGGCGATGTCGGTGGCCATGGGCACCGCCCATCCATTCAGGCTGCCGCCGCCCGCCGCTGCGGTGGTGGCGTAGAAGGCGGCGGGGACGACCATGCCACAGACGGCGGCGACAACGGGCAGGGCTGCGGTGGCTGGGGTGCGCAGTTCGCCGACGACCAGCTCACGCTTGAGCTCGATCCCGGCGACGAGGAAGAAGATGGTGAGCAGTCCGTCGGAGGCCCAGTGGCCGGCGGAGAGGTCCAAGCCGAGTGCGGGTATCCCGAAGTGGAAGTCGCGTATTCGCTCGTAGGTGTCTCCCCACGGGGAGTTGACCCACATCAGGGCCACCACGGCTGCGGCGAGGAGCACGAGCCCGCCAACCGTCTCCGTCCTCAGGGCCTGCACGACAGCGTTGCGTTCCGGCAAAGGCAGCAGGCCGAGGAAGGGCGAACGCTCGCGCGGGGCAGCAGCCATCGGTGAACCTCCGGGAGATCGGCTTGAGGGCATACGCGCCCCTTGGACGCCGACCAGACTTCCCGGCACACCGCGCGTCCACTCGAGCCCATGTGGCGGGCGTTGACGCGTTGTTCACACACTAACGGCGTCCTCCGTATGCCACCAGACCCCGTTTCACGTGCTGAAATGCCGTGTGCGGGCATGACGAGCGGGCCCGACCGCGCCAAGGCGCGAGGCGTGTCCGGGCCCGGTCAGGAGCCGGGCCGCCGGGGGCGGTCAGACGGTGGTCTTCACCGACTCCTGGTCTTCGTCGTCCTCGGTGATCTCACCGGCGTCGCGGGCGCGGACGACTCCAGGAAGGAGGCGAGCCGGCGCTTGACGACCAGGGTGAGGAGGTGCAGGCCGATGATGTTGATGACCGCGAGCATGAAGAGCACCGCGTCGGCCATGTCGATCTGACGGTGAGGGCCGAGCCCGACCGCAACGCAATAAGCGCCGATGGCGCACGAGGTCGGCATCACGGAGGCGTAAAGACTGCCGGTGGACGGCAATGAATGCGGGCGTGTGTACGTGGGATCATCCGGTTACCTCGGGGAGCACCCGCGGTAGGGAGGTGGGCGCATGGGCTTGTTTCTCGGTCTCGGCATAGCGGGGATCGTGCTGCTCGTTGCCTCGCTCGTCCTGGACGGAGTGCTGGAAGGTTTCTTCGACGGGGCCTTGGACGGGCTCTTCGATGGCTGGCTGTCGCTGCCGGTCATCGCCGGGTTCGTCTCGATGCTCGGCTTCACGGGCGCGATCGTTCTCGGCAGCACCGGTCTGGGGGCGGGCCCGGCCACGGGGGCCGGAGCGCTCACCGGCATCGGCGCCGGATGGCTGACCTGGAAGCTGAGCCGGAGCCTCATGAGGGACCCGAGCGCAAACGCTCCTCGCGGTGATGACCTCATCGGCACCACGGGATCCGTGGTCACGGCCATTCCGGCGGACGGTTACGGCGAGGTGCTGCTCAGGGTGGCCGGCCAGCCGGTGAAGTTCGCCGCCAAATCGGACGCTCCCGTTCAGCGGGGCGCCGAGGTCTGGGTCGAGGAAGTGCTGTCGCCCAGTTCGGTTCGCGTACGTCTCGTCGAGCGCTGACCGGCCCGTCCCCCTCCCGCTAGACCACCCCACTCGATCTGCCCTCCTCAGGAGGCAGGAGGGATACGCCATGAGTCCAGTCGTCATCGCAGTGGTGGGAGTCGTCGTACTCCTCGTACTGCTCGCCCTCGTCGTGATCACGCGGTACAAGGTCGCCGGTCCGAGCGAGGCGTTCATCATCACGGGCCGCCGGGGGAAGAAGTCCACCGACCCGGAAACGGGGCGTGTCTTCACCGACAACAGCGGCCAGAAGGTCGTCGTCGGCGGCGGTGTCTTCGTCGTGCCCTTCGTCCAGCAGAAGTTCACCCTCGACCTGTCGTCCCGGCACATTCCCGTCGCCGTGCGCGGCGCCGTCACCCTGCGCGGGGTGAAGGCCAACCTCGAAGGTGTCGCCATCGTCAAGGTCGGTGGCGGTGAGGACTCGATCCGAGCGGCCGCCCAGCGGTTCCTCATGCAGCAGGACGGCATCGTCGGCTTCACCCAGGAAGTGCTGTCGGGTGCGCTGCGCTCCATCGTGGGCCGGATGTCGGTGGAGGACATCATCCGCGACCGGGCCGCGTTCGCGGGGCAGGTCGCCGAGGAGGCCGAGGCCAGCCTGTCGGGGCAGGGCCTGGTCCTGGACGCCTTCCAGATCCAGGACATCACCACCGAGGGCTCCTACCTGGAGGACCTCGGCCGGCCCGAGGCCGCGCGAGCCAAGCAGGAGGCCGACATCGCCGAGGCGGTCGCCCGCCGGGCCTCCGAGCAGGCCCGGCTGAAGGCCGAGGAGGAGATCGCGATCGCTCAGCGGACGTTCGCGCTCAAGCAGGCCGAGATCAAGGCCGAGACCGACGAGGCGGCGGCGAAGGCGGCGGCCGCCGGGCCGCTCGCCGAGGCGGACCGGCAGCAGGAGATCCTCAGCCAGCAGGAGAAGGTCGCCGAGCGGCAGGCCGCGCTCACCGACCGCGAGCTCGACACCAAGGTCCGCAAGCCCGCCGACGCCGCCCGCTACCAGGCCGAGCAGGAGGCCGAGGCCCGTCGTATCGCCCAGGTCAAGGAGGCCGAGGCGGAAGCGCAGCGAGCCCGGCTGACCGGTGAGGGTGAGAAGGCGCACCGGGCGGCGCTCGCCGACGCCGTACGGATCGAGGGCGAGGCCGAGGCCGCCGCGATCGCCGCCAAGGGGGCGGCCGAGGCCGAGGCCATGCGCAAGAAGGCCGACGCCTTCGCACAGTACGGGGACGCGGCCGTGCTCCAGATGCTGGTCGAGGTACTGCCGCAGGTCGTCGGCAAGGCGGCCGAACCGCTGAGCGCCATCGACAAGATGACCGTCATCTCCACCGACGGAGCGGGCAAGCTGCCCCGCGCGGTCGCCGACAACGTGGCCCAGGGCCTGGAACTGCTCGGTGCCACCACAGGCGTCGATCTCCCCCAGCTCCTCAAGGGCATCACCAACCGAGGCGGCGGTACGACGCCGACCCCCGAGCAAGCCGCATCACCCAACGGAAAGATCGAGATCACCGACTAACCGCACTACGCAGTCGTGGCGACGAGGCCGCTGCTGTTAGGGCCTGTCTTTTGCCGGGCTCGCGGCGTCTGGCACCGCACCCCCAGAGCTTCGCCTGGGGGTGCCCCCACGCCGCGTTGTCGTCGGTCGCCAATGGCCCCCGTAGCCCTTCGGGCGACGGGGGAGGCTCCCTCCTCCGCCTTGCGATCCGTCCCCTCGGCCCCAAGGGGCCTGGGGAGACCCCATGCACCAGACCCCGCTCCCTGATCCGGCCTGATCCGAAAGACAGGCCCTAGCTGGCCGGCGCATGGGTGGGGATGCCGAAGTGGCCCAAAGGGCTGCGATAGGTGTCCCCACTCGCAGCTGCTTCCTCGGGATGGAAGTCGCTGGAGGACAGCGACTCGGTAGTCGTACTGGCCCGGTCGTGAAGGGCCAAACCGATGACGTGTCATCCGGCGCCACGAAGGACTTGAGATGACGCTCACCACGGCATCATGCCCGACCCCCCAACCATGATCGACCGGGCAGGCGGCCTGGGCTGCGCCGGATGTCATCAGCATGCGGGCGTCCCTCGCGGGTTCGCCACACAGGAAAGGAGCCATGGTGCGCTACCTCGCCATACCTCTTGTTCTGCTGGCGTTGCTCATCGCCGCCTCCGGTGTCGCGGCAGTGACCCACGGCTGGGTACTCCCCACGAACCGGAAAGCGGTCCACCGACCTCGCCTCTACGGCTGGGGCCAGTTGACAGTCGCGCTCGCCCTTTGCTGTCACACGCTCGTCGGGCTCGTGATCACCGAGCTCGGCACCCGGCAGTGGGGAACCCTGACGGGCAGCGCGCTTCTGCTGACCGGCCTCATGGTGATGATGGTGAGCCAGCGCCAGCTTGGTCGCCGACAGGGCAACGGCTCGCTCTCGGATTGATCGGGCGGTCAAGCTCGTAGCCGCGGGTCTGCTGCCGTCGCCCCCTTTATCGCTCCTGATCGATGCTCGGGCTCCGAGTGTCGTACCTCGCGGGCTGACTGAGGCGCGCGTGAGTCGATCAGCCCGGAGGAGGCCATTACCCGCCTGCCTTCAGAGCTCCTGGTTCGGCCAGTCCAGCAGGCGGGCGCCGATGACAGCGGTCTGGAGCGTGTAGCGGTGGACGGGGTGCGCGGCATCCGAACCGGTCAGCTTGTGGATGCGCTCCAGGCGGTACGTCATCGCCCGGACGCTCAGGGCGAGGCGCCGGGCGGCTTCGGCGGCCACGCAGCCGGTGTCGAAGTACGCGGTGAGGGTGTCGATGAGCGGCTGTGGGCCGCCGCGGGCCTGCTGGAGCGGGCCGAGGACCGTGCGTACGAGGTCGGCCATGGCCTGGCGGTCGCGGGTGAGGACGGGGTAGACGAGGAGGTCGGCGGCGTGCAGCACCGGGTCCTCCAGTTGCATGCGCTCGGCCAGGTCCAGGGCGTTGAGCGCCTCTTCGTAGGAGTGGACCACGCCGCCGACGCCCGGGTGGGCGCGCCCGATCGCGACGCGGCCGCCGCCGGTCGCGGCGTACGCCTGCTTGGCGAAGAAGGCCAGTACGTCGGCCTGGTCGCCGGGCGCGACGCAGATGAGGCGGCCGTTCTTCGTGGTCAGCAGGATCCGGCGGTTCCCGAAGCGGGCCCCGAGGAACGCCTCGATACCGCGCGTGACCGCGTAGCCGTCGTCGTACGGCTCCGGGCCCTGAGCCACGGCGACCGCGTGGGCGTGGGACAGCAACAGCCCGAACCGCTCGGCTCGTTCGGCGAGGCGGCCGAGGTCGCTGCTGCGGCCGTGGAGCAGGTCGTCGATGAACTCGCGCCGCGCCGCCTCCTCTTGGCGGATCGCGAGCCGCTGGGCCCGCTCGTGGCCTTCGGCGAAGGCGTCCACGGCCTGCTCCACCGCTGCGAGCAGGTGGTCGGCGGCCGCGCCGCGCAGCCGCGCGCGTACGTCCTGGGCGGCGGAGAGGTGGGCGCGCACCAAGAGGCGCAGGCCGACGCCCGCCTCGGCGGCCCGCTCTCCTTGCGAGCGGAGCGCTTCCAGCTCGTCGCGGTTCAGGCGTCTGCCGGTGGGGCAGGCGTCGGCAAGGATCTTGGCGTACCCGTCCATATATTCCTCGGCTGTGCCGCGCTCCGCCATGGCCCCTCCCCGTTCTTGACGCACTGGTGACGCCTCCCTGACGCCGTGGACGACAAGGGTCGCATGTGGGCACCGAGGTTCGGCTACCGGCATTAAAAGCCCATCAAGATTGCCGGTGGGCGGCAATGCGAACAAGTGTGTCGCGCCTCCATCATCGAGCCTGCCGGCCAGGCGCTCGAGAAGGATGCCGGAGACCGGAAATCACCACATCCATGCCGCGGGAGAGGGGAGAGCCATGGACGAGTTCCTGTGTGTCATCGCCATGTTCCCCAGCGCGATGTTCACGGCGTCCCTCGTGGTCGTCACCGGCTTCTGGTTGCTGGTCCCGCTGGGCATGGCCGACCGGGAAGAATTCGATACGGATGCGGATATCGACGAGTTGGGCCTCGGTGGGGTGCCCGTCTCGGTGACGGCGTCCCTGCTGATCGCTTCGTCGTGGTTCCTCTCCGTGACCGCTTCGATTCTTCTTGCCCGTACAGGGTGGCCCGAGGCTCTGGTGCACATGCTGGGCGCCTCCCTGCTGTGGGCCTCACTCTTTGGATCGTGGCGTGTGACCCGAGGTCTGGTACGCCCGCCGGCCGAGGTATGCCCCGGCAAGGCTGCGGAGGCCGCCGAGCAGACCGCGGTCCACCGTGCGGCGGAGGAACTGACGGCGGCGGAGGCCCGCCACAAGGTTGCTGACATGGACACCCGCGCCACGATGCGCCCGGCGTCCGCAGAACACCCTCCGCGCCGGACGTCGTCGTCATCACGCTGCGCGGCCAGACCGATGCGCGGAACGTCGAACGCACGATCCGCACCCTGCTGAACGCACTCGACACCTCCCCGACGGCACTGCGGATCGAGCTCTCCGGCGTCGAGCACCTGAGTGCCGACGGGGCGGGCGCGTTCCTCGCCGGCCTGAGAGCGGCCCGCTCGCGCGGCACGCACCTGACAGTGACCAACGCAGCTCCGCAAGCGGCCAAGATGCTCGCGCGAGTCGGACTGCGCGGCATCCTGAGCGCCGATGAAGGGCGCGACAGTCCAGACGCATGACCCTACGGGAGGATCTGGCCATGAGCACCGAAAACGATCACGAGCCGGTCTTCGTCCGCTCCAAGTGGGGGACCAACCGCTACGTCTACAACCCGCGCAACCCGGTCGGCGTCGCGCTCATCGTGCTCTCGCTGCTTTTCGCCGCCGGCGCGATGTACTCCCTGAGGGCCTCCTCCCAGTGGAGCGAGGACGAGCTGCGCGACGCCGTCCACCGGGCGGCCGGGACACTGGACGGATCCCCGCAGCGGAAGTACGACTGGACCGGGCACAGCGACTACAGCTCACTCATCGACGACGCGATCAGGAAGACCGGTGTGGGCCCGCGATTCGGGGCCCGGGTGTCCGAGGTGGGCGATGAAACGCACCTGTACGAGATCGGCTCGGACGACACCGAAGACGTTCACTGCATGACGATTACGGAGATACCGGGACCCAAGACCGACGCCGTCTCCTGGGAGGTCCATCTCGACGTGTCCGTGGAAGACCACGGATGCGAAGAGCCCGAGCGTTGAGGGGACTTGGCGGAACCCGCAGTGATCAGCGCCAATCCCTCGGCAACTCACCTACAACAAAGATCGGGCGTGGCCATCTCTCCGCTCATCTGTGTAGCGTGGCGAGCGCAAAGCTGTCATGTACGAGCAATGCAACGGGGGAGTCGTAGATGTCTTTCGACGAGGAGTGGGCCCAGGCGAAGGCGGCGGCTGCCATGCGCCTGAACGGGGCGCCGGGTGGGTCGGCCAAGCCGGGATCCGCGGATTATGTCGTTCACGATGACGAACTGGGTGACATCGGTCATGCGGCCCACGGGCTCTTCAACGGTTTGGAGTCGGGCGGGAAGCACGCGCGGGCGGCCAGCGAGACGGCGGGGTCGAGTCTGAAGGGTGACGGGTTCGTCACGGGTGCGGCGCTGAGCGAGGTGAACACCACCTGGGAGACCCAGGTGAAAAGCCTGCTGCAGGCGTGCGCGCACATCTCCAACCATCTGGATTACACCAAGGCGTCCCGCAAGGCGGACGACGAGTGGATCGGCGCCCAGATGCGCATCGTCGGGCCGGTGGTTCCGGGTGATGACGGTGCCGTGCCCGTCTCGCAGATCAGCAAGTACTTCCGGTAAGGGAGCGGTACGACATGCCCACGTTCGAGCAGCTCCTCAACGCGAAGCTCACGCCTCTCGACACCGCGGTCGCCCAGTGGACCGAGATGATCACCAAGCTGACACGGCTCCAGACCGATGCCAAGGCGATGAAGTCGAAGGCCGACAAGTCCACCTGGAAGGGTGAGAACGCCACCGTCACCAAGGAGTTCGTCACCAAGACGGCCAAGGAGTTCGACGACGCCGTCACCGAGGCCGAGTCCATACGCGACCTTCTGAAGGACGCTCACACGCTGTTCAAGACCGCCCAGGACGACCTCAAGGCGGTCTACGAGAATCCGCCGCCGGGTATCACGATCCACCCCGACGGGGTGATCAGTCACCGTGTCCACCCCGACCGCCGGGCGAAGGACAGCGCCGATCCCCTCGCCACCGAGGCGCAGTTCGACGCCCTGCGCCAGAAGCTGGAGGGCATCCTCAAGCGGGCCGCCGAAGCGGACGAGATGTGCGCATGGGGCCTGCGTGCCCTGATCAAGAACCACCCCAACGACTTCGGCAGCACCGACCTCGGCGGCATCGCCGACGCCAAGCGGATGCGCGCGGAGGAGCAGCAGCAGGCCGAGAACGGCCGTGAGGCCGCCAAGCTCTACGCCCGCTGGGACCACCTCGATGACGAGGAGCGCGAGCGGCTGCTGCGACTCGCCGAGGGCGGCAAGGACTCGCCCGCCTTCGCCGAGCAGCTGGTGACGAACCTCAGCTACCGCGGCCGCGACCAGCAGGAAGCGGTGCTCCTGCTCGCCGGCAGCCTGGAGGCCGGCGGCCGCGACGGCCAGGTCTCCAGTGCCGACGCCCGCCTCTACAAGGCCCTCTCCGGCTCCCTCGCCACCGCCACCGGACCCGACTCCTCGATCGGCACTCCCGGCGGCGTCACCTCGGCCTGGACCGACAAGCTCATCACCACGGCCCGCGACGGCAACGGCCTCTCCAACCGCCACCCCGGGTACATCGGGGGCGGCGCCGCGAGCCTGAAGAACCTCACGGACCTGATGGCGGCCGACGTCGGAGACAAGGCGTACGACCCGAATGACAAGAAGTCGTCCGCGTACGACAAGGACAAGGACGACCCGCGCTACAGCGAAGCCTTCCTGACCGAGGTCGGCGACACCATCCGCGAGTGGGAGACGAACAACGAGGACGCCTACGACGGCGTCATGAAGAACTGGCAGGGCACTCAAGAGGACCCCATGAAGGGTCTGATGAACGCCATGAGCCGCAACCCTTCCGCGGCCACCCACTACTTCGACCCGAACACCACGGACAACCTCGAGTACTTCCTGGAGGACCGCAAATGGCCGGGCGGTGACGTCGAGTTCGAGATGCCTGACGAGCTGCAGGGCACCTCGGCCCGTACGGAGTTCGGCGCCGCCCTGGAGGCCGCGGCCACCGGCCGGGAGCCGGGCAGCCCGCTCAATGGCGTGCCCGCCCACCACGACGGCGCGCAGACCGCGATCTTCGAGCGCGTCGTCAAGGAGTACAGCGGCGACGAGGCACAGAAGAACCAGAGCGCCGTGCCCCTGTCCATGCGCACGAGCATGGGCAACATGATCGGGGACTACGCCTCGGACGTGCACCAGATCCTCGGCAAGAACATGGACGGGCGTACCGACTTCAACAACCTCGCCATCGACCGGGGCGACCTCACCCGCGTCATCCGCGGCGTCGCTGAGGACCCCAGGGCGTTCGGTGTCATCCACCACTCGCAGAGCGTGGTCATCGCCGACGGGCTGAACCGGTTCCCGGACGACTCGTTCCGCAAGGAGGACCCTGAGCTTCGTGCCTGGGTCAAGCAGTCGGCGTCGGTGCTGGGCCACCTCGACGGCGTGCGCGGCGACGTCATCTACGACCTCGGCCAGGCGCAGAAGGACGCCAACGGCTGGAACAAGATGATGAACTACCACACCATCGGCGCGCCCCTGACGGCCATTCCCATCGTCGGCGACGCGATCCAGCGCTCGGTCGACGTCGGCACGGCCGCGTACATGAACGACCTCAACGCCAAGGTTGACGCGGAAACCCGCAACAACATGGTCAACCACTACGAAAACGGCGAGAACCAGCTGTACGCCATGATGCGCAGAATGGCGATGGAGAAGGGCCTCTCGGAGAGCGAGCTGGACCTGAGCCCGGGAGAGTACGAGGACGGCCTCCAGCCGACCGCCGAGCAGTGGTACCAGAACGGCATCAAGGACGCCGACATGAAAATGGGCGAGCGGTACTGATGAACAAGAAGTACCTGCTGCTGCCCGTGGCGGTCGTCGTCGCGGCGGCCGTCGCCACCGCGGTCAATCTCTGGCCGACGGAGCGCAAGGAGCTGCGCAAGCAGAACCTGTGCCTCGGGATGCTGACGGAGAAGACCGCGGGCCTGCTCCAGGACGGGAAGGGCGGGGCCGTCGTTGCCGACGAGTTCGCGCCGAACAGTTCAGGATCCGCGGCCAAGCGAGCGGACCCGATCTTCTCCACCATCTGCTTCGTCAATCGGAAGAATGCCGACGACAGGATGCGCGGCATGTACTCCCTGGACGTGAACGACGCCAGCACGCTGCACGATGCGCCGGAGGGCGCCACTGCCATCGGGGAGGGCCTCACGGGCTGGGTGGGCGGGCGCCAGAGTGAGGTCCAGTTGCCGGCCGGGTGCCCGAAGAAGATGGGCACTACCGCCGACGTCACCGTCGCGCTCAAGGTCTCGCCGGTCGTCATCGTCGGACGGGACTGGAACTACGCGTCGATCGCCAAGGACTCGCGCACCATCATCCTTGAGGCCGTGGACAACCTGACCAAGCAGTACGACTGCGCCTAGGAGTGTCCTCCGGCCAGTCACGGTCGCAGCAGCCGGTTTCGGGGCAAAGTGCAAGCGGCTTCAGAACCAGCGGGGCGTGGTGGTAGCCCATGCCGTACGGCGCGACACGGACGTGGCGGTGTGCCGCCTGTGCTTGCGGCTCCAGGTGCATCAACCACGCGCTGTGTTGACGCGGTCTGGCGCGATCAGGCGGAGAAGACCTCCGCTGCGGTGGGGCTCCGGGCTCCACCGCAGCGGAGGTCTTCATGTCCACCCGATGGCAGGCTGAAGGCGAGGCTGGTGTGCACGACCGCTCCAGCAGACCCGGTATGACGCCGGGCCGCGTCCGCCGGAGGTCGACTGCCGGGTCGGGGAGCGTCCGCGGTCAGGGCCTGCCGGAGCTGCCCGTGGAGCGGTGACGCGGCCGGGGTTCAGGCCATCAGGTCCCGCCGCCGCAGCCCCGTCAGCCCCGTGGCCACCAGCGCGGCCGTCAGCGCCCCGAGGATCAGCAGCGGCGGCCAGGACACCACCGCGCCGGGGAGCTTGGGGAGGTGGCCGAACGGCGAGACGTTCAGGACGGGTTGTGGCAGGTCCAGCGCCGGGCCGATCCAGCCGAGCGCCAGGCACAGCCCGGCGGCCGCCCACGCCGCCGGGGCCGCCTTCGGCAACGCGCCGTACAGCAGCACCGCCACGCCCCCGAGGGTCCACACCGCCGGGAGCTGAGCGAGCGCGGCGCCCAGCACGGACCAGGGCTCCTTCCCGTACGACAGGGTCAGCCCGGCAGCCGCCGCGACCATGAGCAGCACCGCGCCGCCGAAGGCGACGAGCAGGTGGCCCGCCGCCCAGCGCAGGCGGCTCACGGCGCACCCGAGGATCGGCTCGGCGCGGCCGGCGCTCTCCTCGCCGTGCAGGCGCAGGACCGAGCCGACGACGTACAGGGCTGCGACCATGCCGAAGAGGCCGGTCATCGCGGCGAGGAAGGCGTTCTCCAGGCCGGACTGTCCGCCCATGCGTGCGAAGATCTGCCGGGCCTGCGCGTTGTCACCGACGAGGTCGCTCGCGCCCTCCACCATGCCGCCGAAGACCAGCCCGGCAACCAGGAAACCCAGCGTCCAGCCGAGGACACCGCCCCGCTGGAGCCGCCACGCCAGCGCACCCGCGGTGGCGAGGCGGCCGGAGGCCGGCCCGGGACGGGCGGGGAGGAAGCTCATGCCGATGTCGCGGCGCCCGGCGAGCCCGTACGCCACGGCCGTCTGGGCGGCGACCGCGGCCACCATGAGCAGGAGCACCCACCAGCGCTCGGAGGCGAAGGCGCGGACGTTCCCGGACCAGCCGACGGGGGACAGCCAGGTCAGCGCGGACACGCCACCCGCGTCGCCCGCTGCCCGCAGCAGGAACGCCAGCCCCAGTACCGCTGCCGCCAGGCCCTTCGCGAGTCGCGCGCTCTCGGTGAGCTGGGCGACGATCGCGGCCGTGGTGGCGAAGACCATGCCGGTGCCGCCGACCGCGAGACCGAGCGCCACCGCCCCGGAAAGGCCCTCGCCGGAGAGCCCGGCGGCGATGAGGAGCGCGACGGCGGTGTTGGCGGCCAGCGCGGTCGACAGTGCGGCCGTCAGCGGCGCCCGGCGGCCCACCACCCCCGACGACAGCATCTCCTGACGCCCGGCCTCCTCTTCCTCCCGCGTGTGCCGTACGACGATGATCAGGCTCATCACAGCCGCCAGCGCCGCCGCGAAGACCCCGAACCGCCACGCCACCAGTGCGCCGGTCGAGTCGCCGAACACCGGCCCGTACAAGGACCGGATGGAGCTGTTCGCGTTCATCGAGGCGGCGACCTCGGCGCGTGCGGCGGGCGTGTCGTAGAGCGTCCCGATGGAGCCTGCGCCGCTTGCGACCATGCCGCCGACGACCACTACCCACAGGGGCAGCATCAGCCGGTCACGGCGCAGCGCGAGCCGGGTGAGCGAACCGGTACCGGTCAGCGCGCTCATCGCCCGGCCTCCTCGGCCACGGCGTAGTGCCGCAGGAACAGCTCCTCCAGGGTGGGCGGGGAGCTGGTCAGCGACCGCACGCCGGAGTCGGCGAGGGACGCCAGCACCGCGTTCAGGTGGTCGGTGTCCACGTGGAGGCTGACGCGGTTGCCTTGTACGTCGAGGTCATGGACGCCCGGGAGGTGCGCGAGCCCGTTGGGAGGGCCGAAGAGCTCGGCGGTGACGCTCGTGCGGGTCAGGTGGCGCAGCTCGGCGAGTGAGCCGGTCTCCACGGTCCGCCCCTTGCGGATGATGCTGACCCGGTCGCAGAGGCTCTCCACCTCGCTCAGGATGTGCGAGGAGAGCAGGATGGTCCGGCCGCGCTCGCGCTCCTCGGCGACGCACCTCTGGAAGGCCGCCTCCATGAGCGGGTCGAGGCCGCTCGTCGGCTCGTCGAGGATCAGGACGTCCACGTCGGAGGCGAAGGCCGCGACGAGGGCGACCTTCTGGCGGTTGCCCTTGGAGTACGTACGGCCCTTCTTGGTGGGGTCCAGCTCGAACCGTTCGATGAGCTTCTCGCGGCGGGCGGGATCGAGGCCACCGCGGAGCCTGCCGTACAGGTCGATGACCTCGCCGCCGGAGAGGTTGCGCCACAGCGTGACGTCGCCGGGGACGTACGCCACGCGCCGGTGCAGTTCGACGGCGTCTTGCCAGGGATCGCGGCCGAGGAGCTGGGCGGCGCCGGAATCGGCGCGCAGCAGGCCCAACAGGACACGGATGGTGGTGGACTTGCCGGCCCCGTTGGGGCCGAGGAAGCCGTGGACCTCGCCGGTGGCGACGGTCAGGTCGAGCCCGTCCAGCGCGTGCGTCCGCCCGAAGGACTTGCGCAGTCCGGAGACGGTGATGGCGTTCGTCATGCTTCAGAAACTACGCGCATTTCACAAACTTGTGAAGTTAAGGAACCGTATAAAGTCGGGAGGTGCACCGGACGACGGGAGACGATGAGCCCATGGGGAACGAGGAACAGGTGAGCCGCTTCGTGGAGCGCTTCGCGGCCGAGCTGACCGAGGCCGGGATGCAGCGCATGGCGTCCCGCGTCTTCGCCGCGCTGCTCGCCTCGGAAAGCGGTTCGCGGACCTCAGCCGAACTCTCCGAGCAACTGCGGATCAGCCCAGCCGCCGTGTCCGGCGCCATCCGCTACCTCAATCAGGTCGGCATGGTCAGCCGCGAACGGGAGCCCGGCTCGCGCCGGGACCGGTACGTCCTGCACAACGAACTCTGGTACGAGACCTTCACCCGCCGCGACCAGATCCTCACCCGCTGGGAGGCGATCTTGCGTGAGGGCGCCGAGAGCCTGGGCCGGGACTCGGCGGCAGGGGCGCGGGTGGCGGAGACGGCGGAGTTCTTCGAGTTCCTCCAGAAGGAAATGCACCAGATGCTGGACCGCTGGCGCGAACATCGCGCGACGCGTCCGCAGCCCGACTGACCGCGTCCCGGAGCACCGCGATGATGCGGCCGGGCGGCGAGCCTCTCCTCGTACGCCACCAAGGCGCGTGGTCCATCGGACCGCCGTTGTACGCGCCACCGGAGTGCCGGTGGCGTAGCGGGTCGGTAGACCACCTCGGGAGTCACCTGCGGCAGGGACGGGGTATAGGCTCCGGCACGGCCAGGTCCATGGTCACCGCCGTCCCGGTGGACGGGCGCGACGCAGATGAGGCGGCCGTTCTTCATGGTCAGCAGGATCCGGCGGTCGCCGAACCGGGCCGCGAGGAACGCCTCGATACCGCGCGTGACCGCGTAGCCGTCGTCGTACGGCTCCGGCCCCTGAGCCACGGCGACCGCGTGGGCGTGGGACAGTAACAGCCCGAACCGCTCGGCTCGTTCGGCGAGGCGGCCAAGCCCCGCGCCGCCGTGTGCGGGCGGCTACTACGCCACCAAGGGCGCGTCGGCTGCCTACTACCAGGGCTCATGGTACGGCAAAAATGTGCCAATTTGGTCGGGTCAGCACTGGATCGGACCGTAGGATCGAAGGAAAACACATGAAAAAGGCAGCATTGGGTGTAGCGGCAGCCCTACTGGTCGCAGGCGGTGCTGCGTCGGTAGCGATGGCTTCCGGCGGCACAGCCCGGCCGCCCGCCCCGCAGACGCCGGAGTGGGTAAACTCGGACGGGACCATAAATCCGGCCAAGATGCCGAAGGACTTCCCCGTAACGGGCCCTGACGGAAAGCCCCTTAAGGACGCCAACGGGAAACCCGTGAGAGTCAAGTCGGACTTAAACCTTCCGCTTGGTCTGCCGCCTGTTCCCCGGTCCAATCCCGCTGAGGAACGCTGGATCGAACAGGGACCGAACGGCGAGAGCACCGAGCACGTGCGGATCAAGCCGGGCACCCCGGCCGCCGACTGACCACCACCGGGGCCGTCACCACAAGTTGCCGGCCCCGGCCATCCGGAAGGACACGCGTGGCGATCCCGCCCCTCATTGCCGGTGTCTGGTACCTCGGGCTGTCTTACTTCCTCGTCGCACGTAACGGCACGGTTGCCCTCGGTGTACCAGTGTTCGCTGTCACCGGGGTAGTTCTGCTGATCGCGGGGATGCGCATGTCGGCAGGCCGCCCGTGGACGGTGAGCGCCGCACGGTGGGCCTCGTCAGTGGCTTGCTCTATGGCCCTAGTACCCGCGGTATTCCTGCTGGCCGTAAGCATCTATTCGGGGGACACGGTGCGCTTGGAGATGGCCGTCGCTGATGGTTTCGTCGCCCAGTCCGTGGTCGGAGCCGTCCCAGCTGTAGCTGTACTCCTGCTCACGCGTGAGCGATCCAGGCACCGCTGACTGATTCCGCGCCTCTCCGTAGCGGCCCGGCCCTGTTAGCACTCCAGTCGTAGATCGTCATGTGCCCTGGTGTCTTGGAGCTGCGGCCACCTCCCACGACAACGCCGCGTCCCAGAAAGTTTTGGCCAAGGCCGGGTTCGTCCCGGTTGGCCCTGCCACCCCGGCCGATCTCGGCGGCAAGTCAGGCACCTGGTACCAGCGCGACCTCCAGCCATAGACCTTGATCTTGCTCGTGGGTCGGCTGCGGGAAGGCTGCGGCCACCGCTGATCATCGGTGTGTGAAGACTAACGTTCTTGCGATGGCCGCAGGTCACAGCGTAGACCCTGCCCGCTGGCAGGAAGCGTTCGAGGGCCTGATGAGCCGGATAGCCGGCCGGTTCGCCCGGGTCGAACCCCGGCGTCGGGTACGGGATCTGATGCTGGGGCTGCTGTCGGACCTGCCACGCAAAAACTGCTGGAGCATCGCCGAGTGGGCCGGAGAGGACACCCCCGACGGCATGCAGCCCCTGCTCGGCCGGGCCCGATGGGATGCCGACGCCGTGCGCGATGACGTGCGCGAGTACGTCCTGGAGCACCTGCACGACGAGGGTGCAGTGCTGGTGGTCGACGAGACCGGGGACGTGAAGAAGGGCACGCACACCCGGTCGTTGACAGGCAAGAGCAGCCGGTGGGCGCCGGGCGTCAGTTGGAGGGCGGCCTCGCACACGGCGGTCCGGTGGGCGCGCCGCCACATGCTGTCGGGGCGGAGCTGGCGGTCCTTGTCCCAGACCACGGTCGGCGTCTTCCGCCGCACGGTGTACCGGGTGACCAGTTCGGCCTGGCGGTGCAGGTCGCAGGTGTGACCCTCGGCACCGCACGGGGTGGTGTTGCGCCCGTCGATCGACCAGCGCCACTCCAGGAACAGCACGTCGACGTCCGGGGTACCACTGTGGAAGGTGTAGGCGTTGCCCAGGTTGTCGCCGGCCTCGATCAGGTCGCGGTTGGCCTGCAGGAAGAAGATCTCGTGGCCGCGGCCGAGGAGGGCGTCGACCAGAGGGCGGCGATGGCTGCGGCCACCGCCCGGGGTATCGGTGACCCCGTTGCCGAGGAATCCCCAGAAGCTGTATCCGATCGTCACTTGGTGATCCACCGGCCTTCCAGCAGGCAGCAGGGCGTCCAGTCCGGAGTTGACCAGGCAGTCCAGGGCCATCTCCGGCGTCCCGCAGATCGGCTTGCCCTTGATGTTGAGCGAGGTGTTGATCAGGACCGGCACCCCGGTGCGGCGGGCAAAGGCGCTGCACGTCGTGCATGAAGGGGTTCTGCGAGCGGGTGACGGTCTGAAGGCGCGAGGTGCCGTTGGCGTGCACGATGGCCGGCACGCGCTCGCGCGCCTTGTCGGTCACGCCGGATGCCATCGACATGTACGGCGCTTCCTGACCGAGGGTGAAGAACTCTGCGGCGCGTTCGGCCGGGGCCATGGGGGCGAAGGGGCGGAACGGCTCCCGGAACTTCACGGTGGCGTTCAGCCGCTCGACGACGCCCGGCTCCAGAGGGGAGGCCAGGATCGAGCGGTTCCCCAGGGCGCGGGGGCCGGCCTCGACCCGGCCCTGGAAGAGGCCGACGATCATGCCGTGGGAGAGCTGGTCGGCGAGGAACTCGGCCGTCTCGCCGCCCAGCGTCTTCTGCTGGAGGTCGGGCCACGGGCGTGAGGCCAAGGGCCTGATACTGGTACGACGGGCCGACGTAGCAGGCCCGCGCGACACCGGACAAGGGCCGACTGCGGCTGGCGGTGTGCACGGCGATGGCGGCCCCGATGGCGGTGCCGGCGTCGCCGGGGGCGGGCGGGACGAAGACCTCGTCGAAGACGCCGTCCCCGATGATCCGGCCGATGCTCACGCAGTTCGTGGCGACTCCACCGCCGACGCACAGACGGCGCGATCCTGTGATCACCCGTGCCCGGCGGGCCAGGTGCAGCATCACCTGCTCGGTGCGCTCCTGGAGTGCGGCGGCCAGATCCCGGTGGACGTCTTGGAGCGGCTCGCTCGGGTGGCGCTCGGGGCTCGTCTCGGCGATGAAGCGGCGGGAGGCCCTCGGGTAGCCCGAGGTCAGCACGCGCGGCGGGAAGTACGAGGGGTCGACCGTGAAGCCCGTGGGCGTGATGTGCACAGCCCGGGCGAAGAGGTGCCGGAACCGCTCCGGGTCGCCGAGGGCGGTGAGCGCCATCACGGTGCCTTCCTCGTCACCGCGTCGCCACCCGAGGTGCTCGGTGATCGCACCGTACACGTAGCCCAGGGAGGCGGGGTCGTTGATCGCCTCCCTGGTGCGGGTGGATGGGTGGAGCGCGTCGAGCCCGTGGGCGATGGTGGTGGTCTGCCGCTCGCCGAGGCTGTCGACGACGAGAACGGCGGACTCGCTCCACCCGAAGGCGGCGAAGGCCGCCAGCTGGTGGGCGCGGTGGTGCGGGACGGGGGAGACACGGGCGGCAGGGAATCGCCGGCCGAGCGTGCGCGTGCGCAGCTGGGTGCGCCGCGCCACCTTGGCGAAGCCCCGCGCCCTCGGAAGAGCCCGGTCGCGCGTCGTCGCCGACAGCGCCAGGCGCAGGGCGGCCGGGGACTCAGCCAGGTAGTGGGCGGGCTGGCAACCCCTGCGAGCTCAACGCAGCCCTGCTCCCCGACCCCGCGGGCCCATTCCATGACGACCCGCCCCTCGGCATACTGTCCGCCGGGGGTGGGGCGTATGGCCGAGCAGAGTCCGTCGCGGCGCGAACTGATCCGTCGGCGGCGGAGCATCGGCTTCGTGGGGCGGCAGAGCGAGCTGAATGTGTTTAAGGAGAATCTGGCCCGTAAGCCCGGTGACCCCGACTACCAGTTCCTCTTCCATGTGCACGGCAACGCGGGTGTGGGCAAGACCTGGCTGGTGCGCCAGTGGGAGGACGCCGCGGCCGAGGCGGGCGCGGCGACCGCGTACCTCGACGACAGTGTGCACAGCCCGCTGGGCGCGATGGAGACGATCAGTGCACAGCTGGCCCGGCAGGGCCTGGGGCTGAAGCGGTTCGACAGACTGCTGGGCAGGTTCCGGCAGAACGCCCATGAGGCGCAGATCGCGCTCGCCGCCGAACAGGAGGCATCCGAGGGCGGTGCGGGCGGGGAAGCTCCGCGGGCGTCGGGGTCCAGCACGCTGCTCGCGCAGGCGGGGCTGGCCGGCCTCGGGATGATTCCGGTGGTGGGAGCGCTGGCGGGAGCGGTCGATCCGGCGCCGGTGGCACAGGCCGCCGACCGGATGAGAGCGGCGGTCGGCGCGCGGATGAGATCCCACGAGGACGTCCGGCTCGTCCTCGACCCGGTGGGGCGCCTGACCCCGGTGTTCCTGGAGGATCTGGCCGCGGCGGCTTCGGGCCAGCCGTGGATGGTCCTGATCTTCGACGTGTACGAACGCTCCGGACCGGCCCTGGACGACTGGCTGTGTGCTGTCGCGGCTGCCGAGTCGACCGTGGAGCTGCCGTTGAATGTGCAGATCGTGGTGTCCGGGCAGGGACCGCTCACGCCGTTGTGCTGGGAAGCGGCGCGCGACCTGACGGTGGAGGTGCCTCTGGACGTGTTCACCGAGGCCGAGGCGAGGACCCTGCTCGCACACCAGGGCATCTCCGACGAGCAGGTCGTGGAGGTGATCCTGCGGCTTTCGGGCAGGCTGCCGGTTCTGGTCCACATGCTGGCCCAGAGCCGCCCCCACTCGGCCGGGGACGTGGAGGACCCGTCGGGGACGGCGGTGGGACGGTTCTTGAAATGGGAGCGAGACCCCGCGCGCCGGGCGGCGGCGAGTCTGTGCGCCCTACCCCTCCAGTTCGACGAGGAGGTCTATCGCAGGACCGTGCCGGACGAGTCGGCGGCCCCGTACAGCTGGATTCGTACGCTGGCCTTCGTCAGCGATCGCAACGGCCAGTGCCGGTACCACCACGTGGTCCGCGCTTCCATGCTCCGCCTGCAGCGGGCCCAGTCACCCGCCCGCTGGCGCGCCGCGCAGGAGGCGCTCGCGGAGCTCCACCGTGAACGCCGGGAGGCACGGGAGACCCAGTCCTCCGCCGACGACCACTGGGAGGACGCGGAGTGGCGGACCCACCGCCTCAACGAGACCTACCACCGCCTGTGCGCCGATCCGCAGCGCGCGCTGCCCCGGGCGCTCCTGGAGACCGCGCAGAGCTGCGAGCTGAGAGACGGCTCGGTGCGCCGCTGGGCCCAGATGATCCTGCAGGCGGGTCAGGACACCGACGACGTTCGGCTGACGGAATGGGGCCGCCGTCTGACCGAAGCCTCCGGCGAGGCGCAGACCGTGGACGCCGTCCCCGTCCTGGACACCCTCCTCGGCCACCCCGGCCTGACGACCGGGGGTGAAGCGAGCACCCGTGCCATCCGGGGCCAGGCGCATCTGGACGCGCATCGCCCTGAACAAGCGCTCGCCGACTTCACCGCCGCGCTCACCCTGGAACCCCAGCGGAGCAGCTTCTTCATCGACCGGGGCTTCACCTACATCCGGCTCGACCGCCACGACGAGGCACTCGGAGACATGGACCGAGCCGTCCGGCTCGATCCGGACTCGTCCTGGGTGTATCTGTGCCGGGGGCACGCACGGCGGTGGGTGGGTGATTCCGAGGGCGCGGTCGAGGACTTCACCACCGTCATCGGGCTCGATCCGGAACACGACGTGGCATGGGCGATGCGGGGCAACCTCCTCCGCCTGAACGAGCGGTACGAGGAGGCGCTCGCCGATCTGGATCGCGCGCTCGCGATCGACCCCCGGTACGGATGGGCGTACTACGAGCGATCTTTGTGCCTGCGCATGCTGGACCGCTGGAACGAGACGATCCGCGACCTCCGCCGGTACGTTGAGGTGGTTCCGGACGACGTATGGGGACGCGTCGGGCTCGCTGATGCCCTGCTGTCCACCGGACGCTACGTTCAGGCGCTTGAGGAGATCGACTCCGCGCTGGCCGCCACGGGTGAGGACCGAGCCGACGACGCTGCATGGCCCCATGTCATCCGGGCCTGGGCCCTGCACAGTCTCGGGCAGGACAGCGAGGCCCTGGTAGCTCTGGAACGCGCCGAGAGCCGGGACGACCCGAGGGCGGAGATCTTCGCCCAGAGGGGATGGCTCCTGTGGGAAGCGGGCCGCCTGGACGAAGCGGAAGCGGCATTCGATCGGGCTCTGTCGGACAGCCCGAGTTACCCGTGGAGCCTGGCCGGCCGCGGAGTGGTCCAGTTGTACGGGCGGCGGTACGAGGAAGCCACCGACTCCCTGGCCAAGGCGTTCGCGATCCAGTTCGGCCTCTCCGAAAGCGACGCAGAGATCGACCTGGCCCGCCCGGTGGTCGCCCTGCTCCAGGACCATCTGCCGGCCAACCGGGAAGCCATCACGGCGGCCGTACGGCTCATAGCCCAACTGGCCTGGCAGCAGCAGTGGCCCGGCCTCACACGGCAGATCGCCTCCGTGCTCGCCCTGCGTCCCAGCCCGCGCCTGCTTCTCGGGGCAGCCAGACTCCTGCGCCAGATCGTCACGGTCCTGAACGCCCGGCCCGAGCAGGGGGATTCGCGCCGGATCGCGTGGTCGCTGCGGTTCCTCGGACCCGTCCAGCGGATCCTGGACCGATTGCCGGAGGCGGGGAGGCGGTCGCAGGGCGGGAACGGGTGAGCTGGCCTCGGCGGCATGCAGCGTCCCCCGGCCGGCCGCCGCGGGAACCCAGGAGGACGGGCCGGGGCCGCACGACTCGGTCAGGGCCCGAGGCCGCACCGGCGGCCAGAAACCCAAACTCGGCCCCCGCCAGGTCCAGCTCGCCCGGGAGATGTACGACTCCGGCGACTACACCGTCCCGCAGATCGCCGACGAATTCGGGGTACCGCTCCAAGCCTGGCCGTGTCCGCGTCCGTTCCCGTGCCCGGCCCCCGGCCGGCTCCGCGCCGGTACGTTTCCGTGCCCCCGCGCCGTGCCCTCGGTCCGCGCACCCGCCGCGTCACCCGCCCCACCAGAACCGGCCCCGAGCCCAAGCCGATTGCCGCGCGACCGCAGGCAGTCGATCATGCCGCTCAGCGCCGTCCACCCCGAGCACGGCACCCTGACCTCACCCTGGACGGCCTCGGCTGCCAGGGCCGCCTCAGCGGGAACAAATCCACCGTGCGCGGCCCAGAGCACCGCTGACCTGGCCAGAGTGCCAATGGAAGCTCTGCCCGAAGCTCTCACCGAACGGCTTTCAGTACTTCCCCCTGCTCCCGGGGCACCCGACTGCTCACTACGGGAGGAGATCGAACACCACCGGCAGCTCAAACGGGACCTCGCCGAATGCTGCCGCCGGGTCCCGGGCTGGTCCGCCGAACTCGAACAAGCCGGGACCCACCGGGCCTGGCGGGCCGACGTGCTTGCCACCTGCGTCACCGGCGGCCAGTACGCGTTCGAAGCCCCCTGCGCTGGGCGCCACGCTGCAGGTGCTGCGGGGGATGTTGCTGATCCTCTGGATCGCCCTGCTCGTCACCAGTGTCGTCAACCCGTCCGCGGTCGACGGCAATGCCGCTGTCGCGACAGCCGTGGTGGCCGCGGTGTACGCCCTGAAGTTCGGATGGCGCTGGCTGACCGCCCGGCTTGGTGTGAACAGGTGTTACCTGTGCTCGGACGGCGTGGCCGTCACCAACCTGTTCGGCCAGATCCGCGACTCCGTGGCGTGGAACGAGGTGACCGGAGTGCGGCACAGGACAGTAGCGAGTCTCGTCATGGCCTGCCACCGCATCGAAATCTTCAGAAGCCGCTCCGCCACGCCCCTTTGGTTCGTGGCGCCGGGAGCGAAGTCCGCCCTAGTGCAAGCTCTGTTCGACGAGGGCAGGCGCAGCGGCGCACTCCAGTGATCTGTGCACGGGCGTTGACGGTGACTCCTGAACTGCGGCGGCGGTAATTCGAGCGCGCCGTTCCGCTCTGCTACGAGCGTGGCGCCGGGCCATGACCTGGCTTGCCAGCTGCCGCAGACTCACCAATCCACCTGTCGATGGTCGATGGCCGATGGCAGGGATCGCTCGGGCTGCGCGCTGGTTGGCAACGTCGTCGCGTGTCCAGGCACTGTCCGGTTGATCTTGCCGACGGCGGCACGGCTGGCCGACGCCGTTGGCTGCGCTGCTTCTCCAGCTTTCGGAGATGTCTCCATTTCGCATCCAGCAAGAGCGGCCGGACGGGCCGCTGGGTCGGAGCAGGGGAGAAGTGTCATTCGGCCACCGGGTGGGCGGGTGAGCAGGTAGCGTGCCCGCTGATCGTCCTATCGTCAGGGGGACTGTGGCGGAGCAGCGGGTGCGGTTGGCCGAGGTGGAGTTGGACAACGGCCAGGTGATGCTGGTGGAGGTGGTCTCCAGTGGCGGTGGTGATGTGGCGGCGCCGGGACGCCTGCACCTGTCGCAGGTGAAGGAGACGCTCGGCGAGGTCAGCCGCTGGGCCCTGGAGAGCGTTCGGGAGGCGCTGCCTCAACCGCCCGACCGGCTGGAGGTCGAGTTCGGTCTCAAGCTCGCGGTCAAGTCCGGTCGGCTGCTCGGCGTCCTCGCGGAGGCCGGCGGCGAAGGAAGTGTCAGGGTCACGATGGGCTGGGACCGGGTGCCCGGACAGGCCCCGGACAGTAACTGATGGACCGTACGGCGCCCGGCACGGAAGTGACCGAGCTGGCTCGCCGGCACGCGGTGGCGGTGCAGCTGGGGAGCAGGTTCGCCGGGAGCGGCTTCCTGCTCACCTCCGACCTGGCGGTCAGCTGTGCGCACGTGGTCGCGGACGCCCCGCACGAGGTCGGTATTGAGATCGGCGGGCGCCGTTACGGCGCGGCTGCGGTCGAGTGTCTGCCGGCCCGGCCCGGCGGCGGCGACTACTACGCCTTCCCCGACCTCGCCCTGATCCGACTGACCGAGCCGGTACCCGGTCTGGACGGGGTGTGGCTGGCCGAGCACGCCCCGGCGCCGGGATCCATGGTGCTGGCCCTCGGGTACAGCACCTACACCACCGAGGTCGGGCCCGCGGTGGACTCCCTGCACCTGCGCGTCACCGGTCAGTCGGGTCCAATGCTGCGGGTGGCGGACGACTGGGTGGTGCCCGGGATGAGCGGTGCGCTGGTGCTCGATCCAGCCAGCGGCCGGGTGTGCGGGATGGTGAAGGCCACCCGCGACCAGGACGGCGTCCAGGGTGGCTGGATCGTGCCGTGCGAGGTGCTGGCGGAGCACACCGCCGAGCGGCTGGCCGGCGCGGCTGGACACCGGCCCGGCACCCGGTGGTTCGACCTGGCCAGCGGGCGCGCCGCGTTGAGCCGGACGCTGTTCGGCACCCAGGACCCGGTCGCCGAGCCGCCGACGCCACCGCCCGACCCGCGCCCCTCCTGGTGGCTGGACACCCGCAACCAGGTGGTGCCGTTCACCCCGCGCCCGGAGCTCGACGAACTGCTCGCTTGGTGCGGTGATCAACCGGCCCCGGCAGTGCGGCTGGTGACCGGCGGCGGCGGGGCCGGCAAGACCCGGCTGGCGATGCGGTTATGCCGGACGCTGCGTCAGCAGGGCTGGCTCGCGGGCTTCTGGCCGCAGGGGCGGGCACAGGACAGCGAAACGGTGACGCAGGCGGTGGCCGCCGGGTACCGGGTGCTGCTGGTACTCGACTACGCCGAGACCCGCGCCGGCGAACTGAGTGCCCT
Source organism: Streptomyces sp. NPDC045431 (assembly GCF_040646655.1). Lineage (NCBI taxonomy): Bacteria > Bacillati > Actinomycetota > Actinomycetes > Kitasatosporales > Streptomycetaceae > Streptomyces > Streptomyces sp. NPDC045431. The sequence continues at coordinate 501,597 of NZ_JBEZAQ010000002.1, read as the reverse complement.
GCTGCAAGCGCTGGCCCGCGTGCTGTATTCGGTGCGGATCCTGCTGCTGGCCCGCTCCGCCGGACCGTGGTGGACGACCGTGACCACCGAGTTCGAGCAGGTCGCCGACCCGGATCCGATGCCGCTCTCCCCGCTCGCCGAACGGCTCGGCACCCGCCATGTGGTGGCCGAGGCGTGGTGGGCCTTCAACACCGCCGTCCTGAACCGCGCCGCGCCCGACCTGCCGCCCCGGCTGGCCGGCTTCGACAGCTCCGGCGATGCGCTGACCCTGCACGCCCTGGCCCTCGACGAGGTGCTGATCCAACGGGACGGGACCTGGTCGACGGCTCCGGATCCGCTGCGGGCCATCCTCGGTCACGAGCAGCGGTACTGGCGCAGGATGAGCTGCGAGCATGGACTGGCGCTGGCCCGGGACGACGCCCGCCTGCGCCAGACGCTGCTGGTGCCGACCTTGTTCGCCGCCGCGGACGGCGATCAGGCGGCGAGCGCGCTGCAGGCTCTGGCGGAGCTGTCGATGGCCGCGAGCTGTGAGGCTCGCCCGGCCGCGCAGCTGCTCCGCCAGCTCTACCCGCACGCTGAGCTGTACTGGTCTCCGATGCAGCCCGACCGGCTGGGCGAGGCCTTGCTCCTCGATGTGGTCGCCGAGGCCGACACCGTCGCGGCGGCCACCCGGCTGCTGGTCGCCATGCTGTCGCAGTGCGACACCGAGCAGGCCGAACGCGCCCTGGTGGTGCTGATCCGCGCCGCGCGCCCCTTCCTCGCCGCGGCGACGGAGCGGACCGAGCGACTGGCGGCCGTGTTGCCCGCCCTAGTGCAGCAGCAGCCGCGCTGGTTCGCCACCGCCGCGGTCGCGCTCCCGCTCCCCGAGGAACTGGTGGCCGCGCTGACCACCGTGGCCCGGCAGGCCGACGCCGACCTGCTCCAGGAGATTCTCACCCGGCTGCCCGACACCCACGTCCAGCTGAAGGAATTCGCGGTGCTGGCCGCTGAGGAGCTGGTGAACCGGCTGACGGCCGCGCTGCCACGCTGGGGTGCGGTCCGGTCGCAGCCGGCGGAGGTGAGCCGACTGGCCCAGGCACTGAGTGAACTGGCGTTCCGTTGGGATGCGGTCGGGGAGCTGGCGCAAGCGGCCCGAGTGACCGAGCAGGCGGTGGACCTGACGCGCAAGTTGGCCGACGCCGACCCCCGCTGCCACCAGCCGACCTATGCCGAATACCTCGACGCCCTGGCGCTGCGGCTGTACAACCTGGGTGAGCTCGAGCAGGCGCGGAGCATCGGCGAGTCGGCGGCACGCGAGTGGGAGAAGATCGCCCGCAAGGACGTCGGCTTCGCTCCCCGGCTTGTCGACGCGCTGCTGGGTGTAGGGCGGCTGTGGTCGGAGACAGGCCGCGGCGGCCGCGCCCTGTCCGCCTTCCAGCAGGCCGCCGACCTCGCCGCCGATCTGACCAACGTCGACCGGTACGCCCACGGTCGGCAACTCATACGCTGCCTGCACGCGTTCAGCGTCCAGCTGAGCCGGGAGGGAATGCACCCGGCGGCCGTGGAGCAGGCCGGGCTCTGCTTGGCCGCGACGAAATTGTTCAAGTCCGGGTCGCCGGAGGAGTGGTCGGCGCTGGCCGATTGCATGGAGAACTACTCACGCACCCTCGCGGCCGTCGGTCGGATGAACGAGGCCATCGAATGGAAGGTCGAGTGCGCGCGGGCCCGCCAGCGTGCCGTGGACGAGAGCGTCATGCCCTACTTGTCTCCCCCTCCTCCGTTCGCCGTATTCGCCCCACCGCAACTACAGGAACCCCTGGTCATCACCCTGTACGGGCTGGCCCACCTGCTGCGGCGGGCCGGGTACGGTGAGGAGGCGAAGGAGGCTAGCGCGGCGGCGAGGCGGGAACACGTTCGGTTGGCCGACACCCCCGGCCCCGAAGGCGGCAACCCCGCCTACCTGGAGCTGACCGAGGCGTGGCTTAAGCGAATCGCGGCCTCCGACGGGTTCTTCCGGGACTAGGGCCTGTCTTTCGGATCAGGCCGGATCAGGGAGCGGGGTCTGGTGCATGGGGTCTCCCCAGGCCCCTATGGGGCCGAGGGGACGGATCGCAAGGCGGAGGAGGGAGCCTCCCCCGTGCCCGCAGGGCTACGGGGGCCATTGGCGACCGACGACAACGCGGCGTGGGGGCACCCCCAGGCGAAGCTCTGGGGGAGCGGTGCCAGACCCCGCGAGCCCGGCAAGATCCGGGAGACAGGTCCTAAGGGCCCGTAAGTGCCGGTGTCCGGTCTTAGTGACGTTGCGACGATGCCCTCTGGCGCGGTCCCGAGGCGCTGGCAGCCACCGAGTACCGGCGGGCGACGGCTGCCTGGGGTCCTGTGAGCGCCGCCGCCCCTCACGAGCCCCCGTGATCGATCGGGTGAAGAACTACAGCTCGACCACCAACCACCAAGTCGACGTCGACGGAGATACCCGGCTTGTCGTCGTGGTTGGCCGGCCGCTGCCCGGCAACCGCAACGACGACAAGGTACGGGCCCTATCCGGAGCCAAGGACGCCTCGGCCGCATCACCATGATCGCGACGGCGCGGCTACCGGGGCACCGCCCTGGTCATCCCGCACCGTCGCGAGCACGGACAGAGCGAACTGGCTGCCTGGAAGGAAGAGCACGCCATGTCCCATGTGACTGCCACTTGCAGTGTGACGGCGTCCATCGCGCGATGAGCGGGATTGCCCGCCTGCACAACCTGGCGCTCGGCCGTTAGGCGAACAAAGTCGACCGCGGGACACCGCCTCGAAGATTTTTACGGGACAAGCTTTAGGCCATGCGAGAGAGGGAGCCCCGACCTGTCACAGTGTTGATCGGTCTCACCTTCCCAGTTCGCCATGATGCACAGCGGCGGCGAACGTATCACAAGGGGCCGGCCAGAGGACGAAGGTACGGAGAGGGGCGGAAGCGTCGTGCCGGGGTAGGCGGGCCGTATGGGTGAGATCCTGATCGGTACATGTTCCTGGACGGACAAGGCACTTGTGGCCAGCGGGTGGTACCCGCCGGGACGGCAGGACCCGGAGGGTCGGCTGCGGCACTACGCCGAGCGCTTCTCCGTGGTGGAGGTGGACGCCACCTACTACGCGCTGCCCAGCACGCGCAACAGCCTCCTGTGGGTCGAACGGACTCCGCCCGGCTTCCGCTTCGACGTCAAGGCGTTCTCCCTCCTCACCGGCCACCCCACCCGCGACGCCGCCCTGCCCGCCGATCTGCGCGGCCGGCCCCGTACCACCGGCGACACCGGACTTCTCGACGAGATCTGGCACCGTTTCAGCGACGCCCTCCGGCCGTTGCGGAACGCCGGCCGCCTCGGCACGCTGCTGTTCCAGTTCCCGCCCTGGTTCGCCCCCGGCGCGCGGTCCGAGGCCGCCCTCCGGCACACCCGCCTGCGCACCGGCGACTGGCCCGTGGCCGTGGAGTTCCGGCACCCCGACTGGTGGCGGGACGAGCACCGGGCCCGTACCACCGCCCTGCTCAGGGAGCTGGACGCCGCCGCTGTGGCCGTGGACACGCCACAGGGACTGCCCACCTCGATACCGCCGGTCACCCCGGTCGCCTCCCCCGACCTCGCGGTGGTGCGCTTCCACGGGCGCAGCCCCGAGTGGGGCAGGGGCAGTAAGGAGGACCGCTTCCGCCACGCGTACGCGGAGGACGAGCTGCGGGAGTGGCGGCCGCGTCTGCGTGCCCTGGCCGACCGGGTCACGCACCTGCACGTCCTGTTCAACAACTGCTGCGCCGACGCCGCCGTACGCGCCGCCGCGTCCATGCAGGGCCTCTTGAGCCCGTGCGGACATCCGTCGGACGTGTCCGGGTAGGAGAGTGGTAGACACACACTCCAGGAGGTGCCATGTCCGGACTGATGACACGCATCCAGCGGTTCGTCCGCAGCCCGCAGGGGCAGCGGGCCGTCGCCTCGGCGCGCCGCGCCGCCGCCGACCCGCGCAATCGCACCCGGGCCCAGCGGCTGCTCGCCCGGCTGCGCGGGCGCCGGTGACGGGGTAGGGGCCGAGGGCGTACCCGCGGCGGGCGTCCGGACGGCGGTGATGATGCGCACGGAGGTGGCTCGAGTGGTGTGGGGGGTGCGGGTGGCGCCGGCGGTGCTCCGCTGACGAGCAAGATCGCTGCTCCAGCGGCCTTCGACAGCGCCCAGGGCTGGGAGGTCCAGGCTGCCTGGCTTCCGCCGGGCCAGCCGCTCCCGTACGCGGGACCCAAGCTCACCGAAGAACAGGCCGACGAGACGTCCGGCAAGCTGGCGGTTCCGCAGATCGCCCTCGTCCCCGGTCGGGACCGCGAGTACTTCGCGGTGTGGGCGCGGGGCCAGGTTCGGAAGGACGACTTCCACAAGTACAAGGAGGCCGTCTCCGTGGCTTTCTACCCGGCCGACGTGGCCCCGGTCGCGTGGGGAACGTGGAGGCTCCGGACGGCCGGTTCGCCCGGCCGAAGGCGGTCGATCCCGACTACCTGATGTCGTTCCCCGGTCCGAAGGGGCTGGTGACCAACGGCCCGGAGGACGCCGGGGCCGACGGCGACTGGCAGAGCACGAAGGTGGCTCCGCCCGGCGTCGAGGCGGTCCGCAAGAGGGAGAACGTGGGCTTCGGGATGACGGAGACGCCGAACGGCCGCATCATCGGGGCCGTCGCCGACGACGGCACCGCCTACGGCATGGCCGGCGACGACGCGCCGCTGACCCCGGTCTCCGTCTCCACCGCCACGCCCTTGCCGGAGGCGACGATCACGCCGAAGGCCATGGCCAACGGCGCGGGCGCGTTCGTCACGCACGCGGGGACGGACTCCATGCGTCTGATCGTCCTCAAGCTGAAGAGCTGATGATGCCAGGAGTCGAACGGGTGTCGGTACGGCGGCAGGGCGGAGCCCATCGCCACCACGGCCTTCAGCGCGCCGACGCCCGCTCGGCCCCGGCTGCGCCTCCCGCGCCGCCTGAGCCCCCTGCGCCGCACAGCGAGCAGCGTTCCCTGCCGTCCCAGTCCGCCCAGCCGAAGACGCCCGGCGACAGGGAGCGGCCCTCCAGCTCGTCGCGCACCGCGACCCGGTAGTCCCACACGGACGCGATGTACGGGTGGTAGACGTCGTGGAAGGAGGGCTGGGACAGCAGGGCGCCCGCGGCGACGGCACGGCGCAAGGCGCGCAGCTGCTCGAACATCGCCTGCCCGGCGGCGGCGACCGGCGCGGCGGCGTCGATGAACAGCCGCTCCCGCACCTCGTAGATGTGCGCGTCGGCGAGGGCGGCACGGCTCGCCGCCTCCCGGTCGAGGGACGGGTCCGGGTCCTGGGCCAGCTCACGCAGCCGCGTATGGGCGGTGCCCGCCGCCGAGATGAAGTCGATGTACACCTCGCGCCTCAGCGCGCCGAGCCCCCGCCCCTCCTCCTGCCGGGTACGCAGCCGGTCGGCGAGCACCGTCCCCGCTATCGCGATGACCGCGCCCCCGAACGTCGCCACCAACGTCAACCACTCCACGCCGAGCCCCCCTCGCTCTGCCGTGCCCCCTACGGTCGCGGCACCGTAACATCCGCCGACGGCTGGCCCTGGACACCCCGCGGAATCGGTCCGGCCCGCGCTACCCGACGATGACCCGATGAACGGACAACGGGGAAGCATCGAAGAGGAATCCATCGCCGACCTCGCCCGGCGGCTCGTCGCGGCGGACACCGGCGGCTGGACGCCCGACGGGGCGAGGGCCTTGGCGGCCGAACTGGGCTGGGCCTGGGGCGGCACGCCGGAGAGTCCCGTCCTGATCACCGGCCGGGCGGCGGGGAACGCCCGACTGCGCCCGGTGGGCCGGTTCGAGAAGTCCTACGTCGACGGGGAGTCGTACGTGGAGGTCGCGGTCCCCGTGGCGACGGCCGCCCGGGAAGCCGCCGCTCAGGCCGCTGCCTACCGCACCGTCAGGACGGAGGTGACCCCCGCGCTGGGTACGCCCTCCATCATGGGCTCGCACGGCGACTTGGGCCCCTACTACGACGGCGGGCCGTTCTGGGGCGCGCCCTTCCTGCGGTGGCGCGGCAGGGAAGACACGCTGGAACTGCGCGCCGGGACCGAGGGGCCGGGGCTGGTCCTGCAGCCCACCAGGCCGGCGGAGAACTGGTTCTGGCGTCAGGGCATCGGCGAGGAGTACGCGATCAGCGGCTTCTTCGGCGGCAATCGCGACCCGGCCAACTCCGGCCTCGGCTTCCCCGGTGGCTGGGCGGCCCGGAGCTGGGAGACCGTCACCCGGACGCTGGACGGCTTCCTGGGCGCGCTGCCCGCCGAAACGACCGCCCTCGGCATCAGGATCGGCATGCCGGTCCACGGCCGCACCGACCGCGGCGCACCCCTCCTGTTCCACGTGGCATGTGGCGACCGGCTGACGATCGGCTGCTTCGCCCCCGACGATGTCGATCCGGCCTCCCTCGGCTGGGGGACAGTCGCCCAGCACCCCGACACCGCGTCGGTCTACGGCGACGGCGGCCCGGTATGGCGCGTGGACGCGGGCGGCCCCGGTGAACCGAAGAGCCGTGCGCTCGCGGAGATGCTCGTGGCGACGGCCCGGGCAGTGGGCGTGAACGACCCGTCCGACCTGATCGTCGGCCGCGAGGCCGAGGACGTGGACGGCTACCACGTCACGTACTACGGGCTGGGCCTGCCGACCGGCTGACCATTCCCCTGACGCGGCCGGCACGGCGCCTCGGTGTCGGGCGGGCGCGCGAGGTGGCGTTGCCGTGACGGCGGCGGGAACCTCGGCGCCCACCGGCTGACGCTCACCGTGTCCGACGGTGGGGGCCTTCCGCGAGGGAAGGCCCCCACCCACGCCGGCGAGCGGCGTTCGTCAGCGTGCGTTCATCGCCGGGACGCCCGGAGGCGTCGGCAGCGGCAGCCGCAGACGGGCCGGCTGGTCGGAGACGGCCGGGGTGCGGCAGGTGAGGTCCTTCGCCGGGAGCTTGCCGGTGGTCAGGTAGGCCGTGGCGGTCTTGTCGGCGCAGGACTTGGTTCCGTAGACGCCGTGGCCCTCGCCTCCCAGGACCGTCACCATGCGCGAGCCCTTCATGGCCCGGTGCAGGCCCTGACCGCTGGTCAGCGGGGTCTGGGAGTCCCACTCGTTCTGCAGGATCAGCGCGCCGACCTTGTTGTTCACCGCGGTCGCGGGCTCACTGCCGTTCTTCCAGAACGCGCACGGCATGATGTTCGACGCGAAGTCGCCGTACAGCGGGTACCTGGCCTTGTCGCGGATCGCGTCGCGGCGGTACTGCTCCGGGTCGCGCGGCCAGGCCCGGGTGTCGGCGCACACGACGGCCCAGAAGCTCGCGTCGCCGTTGTCCGACGGGACCTCCGCCCGGGCGAACGCCGGCGGTGCGGGGCGTTCGGGGCTCGGCGTCGCGTCGCCGTTCCGGGACGGGGCCGGCTTCTGGCCCGAGGCCGCCTTCTTCAGGTCGGCGACCCGCTCGGCGGCGTTCTGCACGTAGAAGAAGACGGCCCGCTCGGCGCGGATGTCGTCACCGGTCATGCGCGTCCCGTCGACATCGATGGGCTTGCGGTCGGCCCGGGCGACCAGGTCCCAGTACGTCTTGCGGACCTTGGCCGGAGTGTCGCCCAGCCGGTACGTCGTGTGGCGCTTCGCGGTCCACTCGGTCCAGCGCGTGAACGCGGGCTCGGCGCCCTCGGCCCACACCTGGATCATGCCCCGCCAGGCGCGCTGGGGGTCGACGCCGCTGTCCAGCACGAACCGGTCCGCCCGCTGGGGGAACAGCTGCGTGTAGACGGCTCCGAGGTACGTTCCGTAGGAGAACCCCAGGTAGGAGATCTTCTTCTCGCCGAGCACGCCGCGGACGACGTCCATGTCGCGGGCCGTGTTGCGGGTGGTGAGGTGGGGCAGGACCGCGCCGCCCTTGGCCTGGCACTTGTCGGCGACCGTACGGGCCCACTTCACGTCCTTGGCGAACGTCGCCGCCTTGTACGGGCGCTGCCAGTTGAATTCGTCGTCCGCGAGGCCGCAGCCGACCGGAGTGCTCCGGCCGACGCCCCGTGGGTCGAAGCCGATGAGGTCGTACTGCTTCTTCACGGCCGCGGGCAGATCGGGACCCAGGTACAGGGGCATGTCCAGGCCGGAGCCGCCCGGGCCCCCGGGGTTGAGCAGCAGCACACCGCGACGTTCCTTGGTGCTGCTCGCCTTCAGACGCGACACCGCGATGTCGATCTGCTTGCCGCCGGGACGGCTGTAGTCGAGCGGCACCTTGAGGGTCGCGCACTGCAAGGCGGCGGGGCTCTCGGCGTCACACCGCTTCCACTGCGGCTTCTGCTGCAGGTACCGCTGCAGAGGGTCCGCGGTCGCGGGACGCGAGGGCGACGCGGCGGAAGGGGTGGCGGAGGCGGTGGCGGGTGCGAGGGCGGGGATCAGGGTCGCGACGGCGCCCACGGCCAGGAGAGGGGCTATTCGGCTGCTGCGCACGATGATGCCGTTCCTTACGTAGAGGGTGGCTGTGACCCACCCACCCTCTCGGACAACGGGAGTTGGGCGAATCCGCCGCCGGACCCCCGGCGTCTCCGACCGCAGGAGTAGGGAGTGACCCGGTGAATGGTCCCCCTGTAGGAGAACGCGAACCGCCGTTTTTCCGTCCGCGGTGGCCATCGCGTCGGATGAGGCCCCCGGTCCGGGGGTGGGGAGCCGAGGCGGCCCACCGGTTCCTCCGGTCCACCGGTTCATCCGGCCCCTTGGCCAACCCGGGCGCGGGCCCGGCCCGGAGCGAGCATGGGGTTCGACCCGCGCGGGCGTCCTTCGCCGGAGCCGGGACAGAAGGCTGAGGGGCGCCGCACGGCGGAGCCACGCCCGCGGGTCGCGCTCGTGGGCCGGGGCCCGAACCCATGACCGTTCCCACCGAGTAAGGGGGTTGAGCAACACATGCAGCAGCAAGCGGGGAGGAAGCCAGGACCGCTGGGGCTGCCCCGGGACTTCTGGCTGCTCTGGACCGCGGCAGCGGTCTCCGGGCTCGGCGACGGGCTCGAACTGAGCGCCTTTCCCCTGCTGGCCAGCCACTGGACCCAGGACCCGCTGCTCGTCTCCGCGGCCGCCGCCGCGGCACAGGCACCCTGGTTGTTCCTCGGGCTGCTGATCGGCGGACTGGTCGACCGCTGGAACCGCAAGAGCGTGCTGCTCATCGCCGACAGTTGCCGCGCCCTGCTCGTGATGGCCCTGGCGGTGGCGGTGGCACTCGGTGAAGGGAACATCTGGCTTCTGCTGGCCGTGCTCTTCGCTCTGGGGACGGCTCAGATCTTCTTCGACACCTCGGTACAGGCGGTGATCCCGTCCGTGGTCGGCACGGGTTCGCTGGTCCGCGCCAACAGCCTTCTCCAGGGCAGTTCGACCGTCCTCGTCCAGTTCGTGGGACCGGCGGCGGGTGCCGCCCTGTTCGCGGTGGCCCAGTGGCTGCCCGCAGGCGTCGACGCCGTCAGCTACCTGCTGGGAGTGATGCTGCTGGCAGGCGTCCGGGGCCGCTTCCACCCGTCGCGGACATCCTCGTCCGCGACGGTCTCGTCGGCGACGGCCTCCTCGGCGACGAGGCCTTCCTTGCGGCACAGCGTCGCCGAGGGGCTGCGCTGGCTGCGCGGCGACACGGTGGTGCGAACGCTGGCCATGGCGACCGTTCTGCTGGGTATGGGGAGCGCGGCCGCCTGGGGCGTCATGGTGCTGTTCGCCCGGCAGCAGTGGCACCTCACGGGCGCCGGTTACGGCCTGCTGCTGACGGCGAGCGCCCTCGGCAGCATCGCCGGCTCTCTGGTCGCGGCCCCGCTGGCCCGCCGACTGCCACCTCGGCTGGTACTGGCGGGCTCCGCCGCCGGTTCGGCGGCGGCCTTCGCCCTGCTCACGGTCTCCCGCTCCGCCGCGTTCGCCGCGGTCCTCCTGGCCGTCAACGGGCTGTGCGTGGTGGTGTGGAACGTGGTCACGGTCTCCGAGCGGCAGGCCCGCATCCCGGACGTCCTCACCGGCCGGGTCACGGCCGCCTACCGGGTCCTTGCCTGGGGCAGCATGCCTCTCGGGGGACTTCTGGGTGGTGCGTCGGCTTCCGTCCTCGGGCTGAGCTCAGCCGTTCTGCTGGCAGCCCTGCTGCTCGCTCTGGCAGCCTTGCTGGTCGGCGTGGCACGCGGCGATGCGGACGGCCATGAGGACCTCCACGAAGACCTCCACGAAGACCTCCACGAGGTCTGTAATGAGAAAGCAAAACGATCGTCAACGCGCAAGAACGACTGTTGACTTATCAACAGCAGCCCTTTTACGTCCTGGTCGAGCGTCAGTGATCTCGAAGAGGTTGATTCCTGAGCCCGAACCTGGCCGACGGAGCGCGTGTGTCTGCTGTGATCGAAGCCCAGAACGTCTCCAAACTCCTCGCCGAACACCCGCAATTCGGGGACGCATCCGCCATGCGAAGGCGCGCGGCCGAAGTGCTCGACTTCACGCTGGAAATCCTGTCGGACTCCTTAGCGCCGGCCGGCCCGGCCATCGCCGCCGGCGCGCTGCGCATCCGGCAGGAGCGCCTGTATTTCGATCCCGTGGTCCGGGACATCCTGGAAGTGGGTCTGCGGGAGCTGAAGTGCGCCCGGCGCGTCGCAGATGTGGGAACTTCGCCCTCCTCGGCTCGACTGACCCCCTGACAGCCTTACTTACCGTCCAGTAAGCTCCGGCCATGTCCACCCCCGCCCTAGCCGGACTCACCGATTCCGTACGCGCCTTGACGGAGGGTCAGGTCACCTCCGCCGCCCTCGTCCAGGCCTCCCTCGACCGGATCGAGGCCACCCGCTCCACGGTGAACGCCTTCCGCCTCGTGCGCGACGCCGAAGCCGTCCTCGCGGAGGCCGCGGAGGCCGACCGCCGGCTCGCGGCGGGGGAGCGGGCCCCGCTGCTGGGCGTACCGGTCGCCGTCAAGGACGACACCGACATCGCCGGGCTGCCCACCGCCTTCGGCTGCCGCGGCGACCTCCCGGCCGCGAGTGCCGACGGAGAGGCCGTCCGGCGGCTGCGCGCCGCGGGCGCCGTCATCGTCGGCAAGACCAACACCTGCGAGCTGGGCCAGTGGGCCTTCACCGAGGGCCCCGCCTTCGGCGCCACCCGCAACCCCTGGCACACAGGCCACACGCCCGGCGGCTCGTCCGGCGGCTCGGCGGCCGCCGTCGCCGCCGGGCTGGTCCCCGCGGCGCTCGGCTCCGACGGCGCCGGGTCCATCCGCATACCGGCCGCCTGGACGCACCTGGTCGGCATCAAACCGCAGCGCGGACGCGTCTCCGTGCACCCGTACAACGACTGCTTCGAGGGCCTGACGGTGAACGGACCCCTCGCCCGCACGGTCGCCGACGCCGCGCTGCTCCTCGACGCCGTCTCGGGCGCGCACCCCTCCGAGCGCCACCACCCGGCGCCCGTCGACGCCTCCGCCGCCGCACGCCGCGAACCCGGCCGGCTGCGCATCGCACTCGCGTGGCGCTCGGCGTTCACCGCCACCCGCAACCCCCTGCACCCCGACATACGCCGCGCCGTGACCGACCTCGCCGAGGCCCTCGCCCGCCTCGGCCACACCGTCGAGGAGGCCCGCCCCCGCTACGGTCTCATCGGGCTGAGCTTCCTGCCGCGCGCCACCGCGGGCATCGCCGCGTACGCCGACCGGCACCCGGACCCGGCGCTGCTGGACCCGCGCACCCGCGGCACCACCCGCACCGGCCACCGCCTCGGCGGCCGCGCCCTGCGCACCGCCCGGGCACGCGAGGCCCGCCAGCACCGCCGCATCGGGGCCCTCTTCGCCACGTACGACGTGCTCCTGACCCCCACCACCGCCGCCCCGCCGCCCCGCGTCGGCACCTTCGACGACCTGTCGGCCTGGCGCACCGACCTCACCATGGCGGCCGCCTGCCCGTACGCCTGGCCCTGGAACGTCCTCGGCTGGCCCGGCGTGAACGTCCCCGCCGGCTTCACCACGACCGGCCTGCCGGTCGGCGCCCAGCTCCTCGGCCCGGCCGGCAGCGAGGAACGCCTCATCTCCCTGGCGGCGCAGCTGGAGGCGGACCGGGGCTGGCACCTCCTCCGCCCGGCCCTCGACCCGCTCTGAGAACTCCCGACGAACTGCTGCGCCGCGGAGAGCACGCCTGGCCGGCGGAGCTGGACCTGATGGCACGGCTGCCCATGGAGGCCGTGCCTGCCTTGAGGCTCCTGCCGGGAGGCGATCCGAGAGTTCTAAGGCACGCGTGCCGTCCACTCGGGGGAAGAGAACTTCGTCTCCACCAGCTCCCTCGCCCGCGCCATCTCCTCGGCCGTGACCGCGCCGTCCGTCAGCCCGTACCGCTCGCGGAACGAACCGATCATCCGCTGGATGACCGTGGCACGCGGCAGACCCGTCTGGCGGCGCAGCGGGTCCACGCGCTTCTTCGCGCTCGTCGTGCCCTTGTCCGAGAGCTTCTCGCGGCCGATGCGGAGCACCTCCGTCATCTTCTCCGCGTCGATGTCGTACGACATCGTCACGTGGTGCAGTACCGCGCCCTCCCCGCCGACGATCCGCTTCTGCGCCGCGCCCGCGATCTTGCCCGCCTCGGTGGCGATGTCGTTGAGGGGCTGGTACCAGGCCTTGATGCCCATGTCGCCGAGGGCGCCCAGCACCCAGTCGTCGAGGTAGGCGTAGCTGTCCGTGAAGGAAAGCCCCTTGACCAGGGCCTCGGGGACGGAGAGCGAGTACGTGATGGTGTTGCCCGGCTCGATGAACATCGCGCCGCCGCCGCTGATCCGGCGGACCACCGTGACGCCGTGCCGCTCGGCGGCCTCGGCGTCGACCTCGTTGCGCAGCGACTGGAAGCTGCCGATCACCACGGCCGGCGCGCCCCACTCCCACACGCGCAGCGTCGGCGGCCGGCGCCCGGCCGCGACCTCGGCCGTCAGCGCCTCGTCCAGGGCCATGTGCAGCGCGGGCGACTGCGGCGCGTCGTGGACCAGCTGCCAGTCGTAGTCGGTCCAGTCCGTGGCGTGCGCGAGGGCCCGCCGTACGGCGACGCCGATGCCCTCGCTGGTCAGCCCGAACATCTCCGTCCCGGGCGGGAGCGCCGCGTCGATGCGCGCCGCCAGCCCCGAGGCGTCGGTGTCGGCGGGGGCGCCCTCCAGGGCCCGGTCGATGGCGTCCAGCGCGTCGTCGGGCTCCAGGAAGAAGTCTCCGGCGACCCGCACCCGCCGCAGGACGCCGTCCTCGGTGTCCAGGTCGACCGTGATCAGCTTGCCGCCGGGGACCTTGTACTCACCGTGCACCGCGCGCCCTTCCTGTCGGGGCTTCCACGGTATCGGGGCCCGCCGACATCAAGGCCCGTCCTCCACGCCGGCCGTCAAGGCCTGTCCTCCTCCTCGCCGGACCTCTCGGTCTTGCGGCCTCGCTCGGTGCCGCTCTGCCGTCCGGTGCGGGTGCCCTTCCGCTCCTCCTCCGGGTGGACGTCGTCCTCGCCGGTCACCCGCTCCAGCGGTGCCTTGTTCCGGTCTTCCTGCCGTCCGCGTTCGCCCATGACGTCCGTCCTTCCTGTTCGCCGGGGTCGACGGGTTCCCCACCCGGGGCCCGTCACGCACCCAGCTCCCCGGCCATGGTGCGCAGGGTCGCCGCCAGCTCCCGCACCTGGTGGTCGGACGGCGACGGCGTGCCGATCCGGTCCACCAGGTCGCCGCGCGTCAGGAGCACGGCCGCTCCCTCGCACCGCGCGGAGGCGAGCCGGTCCGGGCGGACCACATGCGCCCGTCCCTCCATCAGGACGAGCGCGGCACCGTCGTCGGGCAGCGCGAGCAGCTCGCGTACATGGCTCTCGTCGATCATGCGGCCCGAGTACCCGATCCGTACGGCCCCGATCCGCCTCGGCGCACACTCACCCGAAAGCGCGTACGCTCCGGCCATGTTCACCACCCGGCCCACCCTCCAGGGCACCTTCGGCATGGTGTCCTCCACCCACTGGCTCGCCTCCCAGACCGCGATGGCCGTCCTGGAGGACGGCGGCAACGCCTTCGACGCCGCCGTCGCCGCCGGGTTCGTCCTCCACGTCGTGGAGCCGCACATGAACGGCCCGGCCGGAGAGGTGCCCGTCATCCTGGCGCCCGCCGGCGGGGACGTACGGGTCCTGTGCGGGCAGGGCCCGGCCCCCGCCGGGGCCACCCTCGCGCACTACCGGTCCCTCGGACTCGACCTCGTACCCGGCACCGGGCCGCTCGCCGCCGCCGTACCGGGGGCCTTCGACGCATGGATGCTGCTGCTGCGGGACCACGGCACCGCGTCCCTCGCCCAGGTGCTGCGGTACGCCATCGGGTACGCCGAGGACGGGCACGTACCCGTGGCGGCGATCGGCGAGACCGTCGAGACCGTACGGGGGCTGTTCGAGACCGAGTGGACCTCCTCCGCCGAGGTGTACCTCGTGGACGGGAAATCCCCCGCCCCCGGCTCCCTCTTCCGGAATCCGGCTCTCGCGCGTACCTGGCGCCGGCTGATCGAGGAGGCGACGGCGGCCGCCGGGGACGACCGGGTCGCGCAGATCGAGGAGGCCCGGCGCGTCTGGCGCACCGGCTTCATCGCGGAGGCGTTGGTACGGCAGGCCGCCCGCCCCACCATGGACACCAGCGGCACCCGCCACACCGGCACCCTCGCCGCCGGGGACCTGGCCGGATGGTCGGCGGCGTACGAGGACCCGGTCACGTACGACTGGAACGGCTGGACCCTGTGCAAGGCGGGTGGCTGGAGCCAGGGACCCGTCCTCCTCCAGCAGCTCGCCCTCCTGCCGGACCCGCTGCCCCCGTACGGCTCCGCCGACTACGTCCACCTGCTGGTCGAGGTCTGCAAGCTCGCCATGGCGGACCGCGAGGCCTGGTACGGCGACGCCGCCGACGTCCCGCTCGACGCCCTGCTGTCCCGCGCGTACAACGCCGAGCGGCGCGCGCTCATCGGCGACAAGGCGTCGTACGAGCTGCTCCCGGGCCGCCCCGGCGGGCGTACGCCGCGGCTCAGCGACCACGCGGCCCGGGCGGGCGCCGCCGCTCCGGCCGCCCTGGGGGCCGGTGAGCCGACCGTCACGGTGGACGGCGCCACGCGCGGCGACACCTGCCACCTCGACGTCGTGGACCGCTGGGGCAACATGGTGGCCGCCACGCCGAGCGGCGGCTGGCTCCAGTCCAACCCGGTCGTGCCCGAACTGGGCTTCCCGCTCGGCACCAGGCTCCAGATGGCCTGGCTGGACCCCGGTCTGCCCAACTCGCTGACGCCCGGCCGCCGCCCGCGCACCACGCTCACGCCGTCGCTGGCGCTGCGGGACGGGGTGCCGGTGATGGCGTTCGGCACACCGGGCGGCGACCAGCAGGACCAGTGGCAGCTGCACTTCTGGCTCGCCGTCACCCACGGCGGCCTCGGCCTCCAGGCCGCCATCGACGCGCCGAACTGGCACAACGAGGCCTTCCCCAGCTCCTTCTTCCCGCGTGCCATGCGGCCGGGCTCGGTCACCGTCGAGTCGCGCATGGACCCGGCGGTGGTCGAGGAGCTGCGGCGGCGGGGCCACGAGGTGACGGTCGGCGGGCCCTGGACCGAGGGGCGGCTGTGCGCGGTCGCGCGCGATCCGCGCACCGGGATCCTCTCGGCGGCGGCGAACCCGCGCGGCATGCAGGGGTACGCGGTCGGCCGCTGACGGACCAGGCTGCCGACGGAACCGGCCGCTGACGAGTCCGGACGCTGACGAGTCCAGCCGGGACGGAACCGGTCGCGCGTTCTCGGGGTTCGGTCGCCCGTTGTCAGTGGTCCGTGATTGGCTGGACACATGATCGATGAGCTTCTCGAGGGATCCGGTTCTCTGTCCTCGCGGGTCGAGGAGGCGGTGCGCGCGGCGGCGGCCGCCGAGATCATGCCGCGCTGGCGGCAGCTCGCCACGCACGAGATCCTCGAGAAGAGCGGCCCGCACGATCTGGTGACCATCGCCGACCGGGCCGCCGAGACCCACCTGACGGCCGCGCTCACCGCGCTGCTGCCGGGCTCGGTGGTGGTCGGCGAGGAGGCGGTCCACGCCGACCCGGAGGTGTACGAAGCGCTGCGCGGCGACGCGCCCGTGTGGATCGTCGATCCGGTCGACGGGACCCGGCAGTTCGTGCGCGGCGAGCCCGGTTTCTGCACGCTCGTCGCGCTCGCCCGCCACGGCGAGCTGCTGGCGGGCTGGACGTACGCCCCGGTGGCGGAGGAGATGGCCGTCGCGGTGCGCGGGCACGGCGCGCGGCTGAACGGCATCCCGATACGGTCCGGCTCGCCGGTGCCCGGGGAGGTGCTCCGGGTGGCGACATCCCACCCCGACTACACCACCCCGGAGCAGAAGGCCGCCCTGCTGGGTCTCGCCACCGAAGGCGTCCACCCCCGGCCGTGCGGCTCCGCCGGCCTGGCGTACCTGGACATCGCCCGGGGCGTGACCGACGCGCTCGCGTTCACCTGGGAGTACGCCTGGGACCACGCGCCGGGCCTGCTGCTGGTGGAAGAGGCGGGCGGCACGCACATCACCGCGTCCGGCGAGCCCTTCCGCATCACCGGCGGCAACGCCCTGCCCTTCACGGCGGCCCGTGACCGGGCCACCGCCGCTCGTGTCCGGGACCTGCTGACCCGTCAGTAGGAGCCGGGACCTATCCTGAAGCCCTTGGCCATCGGCTGACGAAGGAGTCCGAAAGGTGCCGTCGATGCTGGATGCCGTCGTCGTGGGGGCGGGGCCCAACGGGCTGACCGCCGCCGCCGAGCTGGCCCGGCGCGGGTTCTCCGTGGCCGTGTTCGAGGCCCTCGACACCGTCGGCGGCGGTGCCAGGACCGAGGAGCTCACGCTGCCCGGCTTCCGGCACGACCCGTGCTCCGCCGTCCACCCGCTGGGCGTCGGCTCCCCGGCGTTCAAGGCCCTGCCGCTCGACCGGTACGGCCTGGAGTGGCTGCACGCCGAACTGCCCATGGCGCACCCCTTCGACGACGGGACGGCGGCCGTGCTGTCCCGGTCGGTCGCGGAGACGGCGGCCTCGTTCGGGCCCCGGGACGCGGGCACGTACCGGCGGCTCGTCGCGCCGTACATCGGCAAGTGGGACACCCTCGCCCGCGACTTCATGTCCCTGCCGCTCACCGCGCTTCCGCGCGACCCGGTCACCCTCGCCCGGTTCGGCATCACGGGCCTGCCGCCGTCCACCTGGCTGATGCGCCGCTTCCGCGACGACCGGGCCCGGGCGCTGTTCGCCGGGCTCGTCGCCCATGTCATCGCCCCGCTGAACGGGCTCGCCACCAGCGCGATCGGTCTCGTCTTCGCACTCGCCGCGCACGCGGGCGGCTGGCCGCTGCCGCGCGGCGGCTCGCAGTCCATCTCCGACGCCCTGTCCGCGTACGTACAGGACCTCGGCGGTACGGTCCACACCGGTTACGAGGTCAAGCGCCTCGACGACCTGCCGCCGGCCCGCGCGTACGTCTTCGACACCTCCCCGACGGCCCTGGCGCGTATCGCCGGTCTCGGCCGGTTCTACGACCACTACCGTTACGGCGCCTCCGTCTTCAAGATCGACTACGCTCTGGACGGTCCCGTCCCCTGGACCGCGGAGGCGCCCCGCCGCGCCGGCACCGTCCAAGTCGGGCCCAGCAGCCGGGAGATCGGCACCGCGCTCACCCAGGCCGCCGGCGGCACGGCACCCCGCACACCGTTCCTGATCACCGCCCAGCCCAGCCTCGTGGACCCCTCCCGCGCGCCCGAGGGCAAGCACGTCTTCTGGGCGTACGGCCATGTCCCGCACGCCTGGCGCGGCGACCTCACCGACGCCGTCGAGCGCCAGATCGAGCGCTTCGCCCCCGGCTTCCGCGACCTCGTCCTCGCCCGCGCCACCGCCGGCCCGCCCGAACTCGCCGCCCGCAACGCCAACTACGTCGGCGGCGACATCGCCTGCGGCGCCGCCAGCGGCCTCCAGCTCCTGCTGCGCCCGCGCCTCTCCCTCTTCCCGTACAACACGCCGCACCCCGCGGTGTTCCTCTGCTCGTCCGCGACCCCGCCGGGCCCGGGCGTCCACGGCATGTCGGGCCACAACGCCGCGAAGGCGGTCTGGCGCCATCTGCGAAAGGTCCGCCCGTGAAGATCACCCTGGTCCACGGAGACCTCACCGAGCAGCACGCCGACGCCCTGGTCAACGCGGCCAACTCCTCCCTCCTCGGCGGCGGCGGTGTCGACGGCGCCATTCACCGCAAGGGCGGCCCCGAAATCCTCGCCGAATGCCGCCGCCTCCGCGCCTCCCACTACGGCCGCGGCCTCGCCACCGGCCACGCCGTCGCCACCACCGCCGGCCGCCTCCACGCCCGCTGGGTGATCCACACGGTCGGCCCGGTCCACTCGACGGAGGAGGACCGCTCCCCTCTCCTGGCCTCCTGCTACCGCGAGTCCCTCCGCGTGGCCGACGAACTGGGCGCGCGGACCGTCGCGTTCCCGGCCATCTCGACCGGCGTCTATCGCTGGCCGATGGACGACGCGGCGCGCATCGCGGTGGAGGCGGTGCGGTCGACGCAGACGGCGGTGGAGGAGGTCCGCTTCGTCCTCTTCGACGAACGGGCGTACGCGGCGTTCGCCGAGTGGGTCGGTAACTTGTGACACGGAGGCCGACGACCATCATCTTCCTCGTCGGTCAGTCGACCTCCATGAGCGACCTCATCGCGGACAACCCAGCCCGGGTCGACGAGCGAAGCAAGAAGGTGCCCGACGGCGCAGGTGGTCTGGTCGAGACCGCGGTCGCTTCCCCCTGTGGAGGGACCCGGTCGCCCACGGCGGAACTCCGATGAACCGCGCCCTTCAGTATGCCGAGACTCTCGTCGCCGGCTGGACCGAGCGCTATCCGGCCAGCTTCCCGCCGATCGTCATCAATCTCACGGATGGAGAGTCGACCGACGGTGACCCCACCGCGGCCGCCGAAGCCATCAGGTCTCCTTGTCCGTGGGGTAAGCCCGTGCTCGTGCGACACGGGTGGCCACCCTTGTCCCCGCCCGGCATACGTCGACGAGCAGCCCCGAGCGCGCGCGGTCCCGGCGCGCGCCCGGGGCGCAGTGGTCGTCGGAGTCGGTCCCCGGTCAGCGTTGTGTCCGGTCGCGTACCTCGGCGACGGTGTCCTGGCCCGTCCGGCGGAGGCCTTGGGCGGTCTCCTGGCCGGCGGACCGGGTTTGCTCCTTTGTGGTGTCCACCGCTTCCTGAGCTGTGGATTTGACCGACTCGACCGCCTCAGCGGCCGGTTCGCGCAGCTCTTCCTTCACCTGCTGTACGGCTTGGGCGGCTTGCTGCTTCACCGGCTCGATCAGCTCGTCCGAGTGCTCGCGCAGCTGCTGTCCGGCGCGTTCCTCGGCCTCCGTGGTCGGCAGCAGCGCGGCGGTGAGCATCCCGGCACCGAAAGCGATCAGCCCCGCCGCCAGCGGACTCCCCTGCGTCTGCTGTTTGGCCCGCTCCGGCGCCTGCTGCAGCGCGTCACCGACCTGGCTCGTGGCGTCCTGGGCCGTCTGGACCACGCTGCCGGCGGTGTGTCCTGCCGTGTCGGCCATGCCCTGTGCGGATTGCCTCATGCCGCCGACGGCGTCTCGGGTGCTCCCCATCACGCGCTCCTTCACTCCGGTCAGCCGGTGACGTGCCGCGCCGGCCTTTCGCCGCGCCACTCGTCCCGGGGTCACCTTGTCCGCCAGCAGGTCGACATTGCGGGCCAAGTGGGCGCGCCGGTATTCCACGTCGCTCCTCAGCTCCTCGGGTGTCGCGCCCATCGGGCATCCTCCTTCAGCGATTCCACGGTCTGTTCGGGCTTGAGGTTGACCGTGCGCAGGCGCTTGCGGCCGGTGGTGTACAGCACCGCGCCGACCACGGCCCACACGGCCGTGACGATGAGGGCCGCCCAGGCGATGTCCATGACGTTGGCCAGCGCGAAGATCACGGTGAAGCTGCCCAGCAGCAACACCAGATGACCGGCATACCCGGCCCCGCCGAGCATGCCCATGGCCTTGCCCGCCTTGGCCGACTCCTCCTTGATCTCCGCTTTGGCCAGTTCGATCTCGTCGCGGACCAACTGCGACAGGTCCGCGCTGATGTCACCGATCAGATCGCCGATCGACGTGTCCTCGGCCCTCGCGGGCGGCGCGGAGGGCGGCCGCGTCCGGACCCTGTCGTACTCCGACACCCGTGCTGTCACAGCCGGCCCCCTTCGCCCGAGGCCGGGGGCTGGGTGGGCGGTGCCGTGGGTGCCGCGGGGGCTGGAGGTGGCGGCACCGGGGAAGTGGTGGAGGTGCCGACAGGGGGAGTGGGCGGTACGGGAGGCGGGGGCGGAGCTGCGGGCATACCGGACGGGGCGACCGGTGCCGCGCCGGGTGACGCCTCCAGACCCGCGCGTCCCGCGGGCCGGGGCTGCTGGGCCCGGGCGCCGCCTCCACCGCTGCCGGATCCGTTCGAGCCGGCGGCGCTGACGCCCTTGCCGGCGCGCGCCACGACGAAGCCGGCCAGAGCCGCCCCCGCCAGGAAGACACCCGGGCGACGCCGCGCGAAGTCCTGCAGGTCACTGACGAGGCCATCGGGTCCGCGCCGCTCCAAGCGGGAGGCGACCTGGTTCCCACCGTCAGCCACCTGCCGCACCATGCCCGCGACGCCGGAGTCCGGCTTGCCGTTCTCGCTCATCTCGCGCAGCTCGTCCGACAGCCGACGCACATTCTCCGCCAGCCGCCGGGTCTGCTCCTGCGCCTGTCCCTGGAGTTGCTCCCGCAGGTTCCCCACCAGGTCACGAGCCTGGTGCGTAGCCTCCTGAGCCACCCCCGCGGCCTGCTCCCTGGCGGTGCCGGCCACCTCGGCGGCCTTGTCACCCACCATCCCGGCGCCCTCCACCGCCTTGCTCTGCGCCGTTCGCGCCACCGCTCCAGGTGTGCCCTGGTCGCGGCCCGGCCCTTCGAAGTCGCTCATGGTTCCTCCTGATCGAAGGAAAACGTTCCGTCTGCCACCCCCGCGTACCCCCATCGCGGCCGGTCACCATCGCATCGCGGCATCAACCCGAAATTTCCGGCGCAGCGGGCTGGGCCAGCGCGTCATCGACAGGGCGTCCCGGTCCGGCGTTCGCGATCAACCAGCTGGGGCGGGCCTGGCCGGTGCGAGCCCTCGGCGCCGCCGGCCACCCGGGCCGCCGATCACCGCACCCGCGCGGCGATGATGCGCGCGCACTCCATCGACTCCGCGTGCGTGGTGTCCACCTCCACGTCGTAGGCCACACCCCGGTGGACCAGCTCCGCCTGGGCCTCGGCCATCCCGACGACCCGGTCGCCCCGGGCGATCTCGCGGCCGGCCGCCACCGCGGCGTCGCACCTGACGCCGACCCACAGCACGCCCAGTCCGTCCAGGGCCTTCCGCCAGCGCTCCTGTGAGGAGGTACCGCCGAGGAAGACCTCGTCGACGATGACCCGGGCGCCCGCGCGGGCCATCGCCGCGACGCCCTCGATCCACGCCGCCTCCAGCGTCCGGAACTCCGGGCCGACGATCACCTCCCCGTCCGGGCTGAACTCGATGCCGTCCTCGGACGTCTGCAGGGACGCCGGCATGGCGTCCACCAGCGTGTCCGTCCCGAGCGCCAGCCATGGCTGCGGCAGGACCGCCTGGAGACACCGGATGATGCCGGACTTGCCCGAGCTGGAACCACCGTTGAGAACGATCACCTGAGTCGTCACCGCGCCACAGTAGCCCTCTCGCGAACCCCACCGCCGGGCCGTCCTGACATGCTGGGCGGCATGGCCACACTCGACGGACAGCCCGTGACCCCCGACGATCTGCTGCCCCTCGCGCTGACCAACCTCGGTCACTTCACCACCATGCGCGCCGACGCCGACCGCCGCATCCGAGGTCTGTCCCTGCACATGGAGCGCCTCGTACGGGACTGCGAGACCGTGTTCGGCGCGGAGCTGGACACCCAGCGCGTCCAGGCGCACGTCCGGGAGGCCCTCGACGGGCCGGACGGGTCGGAGGGGTCGGAGGGGCCTTGCGTCGTGCGCGTCACCGTCTACGACCCCACCGTCGACGTGGCCCGCCCCGAGGACGCCGACCACCCCCGCGTGCTCGTCACGCTGCGCCCCGCCGGGGCGGTGACCCCGCCGCCGCTGCGCGCCAAGACCGTCCCGTACGAGCGCGACCTGCCCGAGGTCAAGCACACCGGGCTCTTCGGCACCCTGTACGCCCGCAGGGCCGCGCGCCGGCAGGGTTTCGACGACGCCCTGTTCTTCGGGGCGGACGACCGGGTGTCCGAGGGCGGCACCTGGAACGTCGGGTTCATCACCGACGACGGAGTGGTGTGGCCGGAGGCCCCCGCGCTGCCCGGCGTCACCATGGCCCTGCTCCGGCAGCACGTCGACCACCGGGTCGCCCCGGTCACCGTCGCCCAGGTGAAGGCGGCGCGGGCCGCGTTCGCCACCAACGCCTTCATCGGCGTACGCGCCCTGTCGGCCATCGACGACACCCCCATGGCCGTCGAACACCCGCTCCTGAACACCCTGTGCGAGGCGTACGAGGCGATCCCGGGCGAGGAACTGTCAGGCGCCTGAGCGGCCCACCGGCGTGTGGGCCGCTCCACGCCGGCGGCGTCAGCCCTGGGGCTGGTTCTCGCGCACCTCGTCGCTGAGGTCGGCCGTGTCGGAGGCCGGGGGAGCGGTCACCGCCTTGGTGGCGCCGAACTTCAGGAAGTCCGCCTCCACCTTGAGGTTGCCGACCTCCTGGACGAGACGGACCGGCAGGTCCGCGTCGTCCACCCACAGCTCGACGGTGATGGTGTCGACGGGGCCGGTCGCGGAGTTGAGCAGGCTCTTCTCCTCCTCCGGCGAGAAGACGCCCTTGTCCGCCATGTCCTTCACATCGATCGTCGCGCGGTAGTGCTGGGTCTTCTTCCCGCGGATCGTCTGCTCGCCGAGGTCCTCGGTGTCCTTCGACAGGCCGATGTAGCGCAGACCGGCGGTCGGGTCGGCGTTCTTCTCGACGGAGCGCGCGCCCTCCTCACCGAGTACGGCGGCGACATCGATGCGCATCCAGTGCTTGCCCTGGAGGGGGCTGCTGGGCTGCGGGTCGACGTTGTAGTAGTACGCACCGTCCACCAGCAGCGCGCGCAGCTGCGGGTCGTCCTGGACCTCCTGCATGTTCGCCGCCGCCGTGTCCATCATGACGTCGTACGCGGCGCCCTTGCCCCACGAGTAGGTGCCCGTCATCGTGATGGGCCCGGTGCCCGGGTCGGTCTTGAAGACGACCTCGGCCGAACCGAGCTTCTGCGTGCGGTCCGTCGCCCGGGCCAGCGCCGCGGCGATCGTGTCCGCCTGCTCCACCACCTTGGCGGTGTCCCGTGCGGCCTGCGTCCCGCACCCGGCCGTGGCGGTGAGCGCGACGGCCGCCACCCCTACGGAAGCGGCCGCGCGTATGCGTCTCATCGGCCCCATGAAGTCCACCCCTCGTACGTTCTCTTCGTTCGCGTGTTCAACTCGCGTGAACTGTAGAGGGTGGTACTGACATCGCCGGAGGGGCCAGGGTGGTCAGCGGTTGTCGTCCAGCTCCTGGTGCATCTGCGGCTGGTCGTCCTGGTCGTGGGTCACGGCGTAGCGCATCATCTCCCGGTAGGCACCGGAGGCGATGCCGAGGATGTCCTTGTACGGGTTGACGCCCGTCGCCTTCTCGGCGGCGCCGCCGAACAGGCCCCCGCCCACCTTGCCGGCCAGGCCGTGGCCGGTGGCGATCGGCTTGGCGGCGAGGTCAAGGACGCCCTTGGGGAGGCCGGCCATGTCGGCGTACTTGTCGGTGAGGGCGGTACGGACCATGGCGATGAAGGCGTCGTGGGACGGGCCGGGCAGGAACTTCTTGTAGTACTTGACGGCCTGAGCCGTCATGTAGACGCCGTCTTCGGTCTTCTTCCACTCGTTGTCGCGTTCCTTGGTCCACAGGCGGTCGACCTCGTCGGCGTCCTTGGGCAGGAGCCACTTCTCCGGGGTGCCGAGGTAGTGGTTGACGTAATGCCAGGCGCACACGAAGCCGTGGGCGTCGTCCTTGGAGACGTCGATGCCGAGGTTCCGCATGGCCTGCAGGACCTGCACGCTGAAGACGCAGGCCGCGCCGGTGGTGTACTTCTGCGAGACCGGCTCGCCGTGGGTGGCGTAGTCCCACTTTCCGCTCTTCTTGTGCAGCTGGCGCACGGAGGCGTGGACCAGGCGGACCTTGGTGACGTTCGCCGCGAGCTTCCCGCTGGTCATGGCGTCCGGTTCGTCCATGTCGATGAACAGGCGCGAGGACTGCGACAGGCGCCGGCCCGGGCCTTCGACGCCGCCGAGGCGGCCGGTGGAGCGCAGCGTGAAGGCGCCGGTCGGGGAGAGGTAGGTGCCGATCAGGCCCACGGTGCCCTGCAGCATGGACACCTCGCCCTTGTGGCGGCTGAAGAACTTCTGCGCGGCTTTGACGTCCGCCGGGCTCCAGCCCGGCGGCTCGGCCGCGGCCTTGTCCAGGAACTCGGCCAGCCGCGGGGGCAGGTGAGGGTTGTCCTGGCCGGGCCTGATGGTGCCGATCGTGCGGAACAGGGCGTTGACCCCGTCGATCTCCTGCTTGTCGATCAGGTCGGAGACGAGGGCGTCGGCCTCGGGGTCTCCGGCCTTGCTCGCGGCCTCAAGCTCCTGTGTGACGTACTGCGCGGACAAGGGCACAGCGGCTCTCCTCACTCGGAAGTCGGTGGGCGGGGATGTGCTCGTGATCTTGCCGGGAGGGAGGTACGTCTTCCATTACCCGATGGGGTTGCCCGGAGGTGCGCCGGGCGCACCCAGGGGGCGCGCTCAGCCTCGTGGCGGCACCGTCCGCAGGTAGGCGGCGAGTGCGGCGATGGCGGCCGGGTTGCGCGGGCTTTCCACCAGGTCGGCGTAGTCGAGCGTGAAGATCCGCCGGTGCTTCACCGCGGACACCTGCGCCAGCGGCGGGTAGGACAGCAGGAACGCCTTCTTCTGCTCGGCGGTGGTGTCCCCGTAGTCGTTGACGACGATGACGTCGGGGTCCCGCTCCACGACGCTCTCCCAGCCGACCGCCGTCCAGGAGTCGTCGAGGTCCCCCAAGACGTGGTCGCCGCCGGCCAGCGTGATGATGTCGTGCGGCGCGGCGAAGCGCCCCGAGGTGAAGGGCTTGTCCTGGCCGCTGTCGTAGAGGAACACCGTGGGCCGGTCGGCGCCCTTCGGGGCCTTGGCCCGGACGTCGGCGACCTGCGCGCGGAAGTCCGTGATCAGCCGCGCCGCCCGGTCCTCGACGCCGAAGAGCTTCCCGAGGTTGGTCAGGTCGGTGTACAGCGCTTCGAGCGGCGGCATGATGCCCCGGGCCTTGCCGCGGCCGTTGCGGCAGGACTCGGTGAGGACGTAGGACTCGATGCCCAGGCCGCGCAGGGTGTCGGGGGTGAGGCCCTTGTCCTCGCTGAAGCCGTAGTTCCAGCCGGCGAAGACCATGTCGGCGCGGGCGTCGAGGACGAGCTCCTTGGTGATCTCGTTCCGGGAGAGCCACTTCGCCTTGTCGTAGCCGGACTTCCACGGGATGCCGGACACGTCGCCCTTGTCGTCCGGCATCACGAAACCGGCCATGCGGTCCTCCAGACCGAGCGCGAACATGATCTCGGTGATGCCGACGTCGTTGGTGACCACCCGTTCGGGCCGCTTGGCGAAGGTCACCTTCCGTCCGCAGTTCTCGAGGGTGACGGCGGTGGAGCGGCCGTCGTCCCGGGCGGCGGAGGACGACGACACCTCGGCGCCGCACCCGGAGAGGGTGAGGAGCAGGGCGAGGGCGGCGGCCATGGCGGCGGCCGGGCGGGAGTGCGTCATGTGCGTCACGGGCGGTGTTCCTGTCCCTGGTCGTGGAGACGGTCGAAGAGGAGCTGTACGGCACCGGTCCGGGGGTGCCGTACGGGGTGGGCGCTGACGCCGAACACATCGGCCAGCAGCTCGGGGGTGAGGACGTCGTGCGGGGCGCCCGAGGCGACGATGCGGCCCCGCGCGATCACGTACAGCACGTCGCAGTGGAGCGCCGCGAGGTTCAGGTCGTGCAGCGCGGCCAGCACCGTCGGACCGGCCTGGCGTACCAGCGCGAGGACGTCCAACTGGTGCGCGATGTCCAGGTGGTTGGTCGGCTCGTCGAGGACGAGCACCCGCGGCTGCTGGGCGAGCGCCCGGGCGATCAGGACGCGCTGCCGCTCGCCGCCGGAGAGGGAGAGGAAGCCGCGCTCCGCGAGGTGCGCGGCGCCGACCCGGGCGAGCGCGTCCGCGCAGACGGCGCGCTCGTCGGAGGGGCCGCCGGTGCCGCGCCGCTGGTGCGGCAGCCGGCCCATCGCCACGACCTCCGCGACGGTGAAGTCGAACTCCGCCGACGACTCCTGCGGCAGCGCCGCCAGCCGGCGGGCTCCCTCCCGCGCACCCAGGGCGTGCAGGTCGTCGCCGGCCAGCAGGACCCGCCCGGCCGCCGGGCGCAGCGCCCGGTACACACAGCGCAGCAGGGTCGACTTGCCGCTGCCGTTCGGCCCGACCAGGCCTACCACCTGGCCCTCGGCCGCGGTGAGCGTGATGTCGTGGACGAGCCGGGCGCCCGCGACCGTGACGGACAGGCCCTCGATGTCGAGACGCATCAGCGGCCCCCGAAGGCGTAGCCGCGACGGCCGCGCATCAGCAGCAGGAAGCACGGCACGCCCACCACAGCGGTGATCACGCCCACCGGCAGCTCGGCCGGGGCGAGCAGCAGACGCGCGAGGACGTCCACCCACACCAGCAGCACCGCGCCCACCAGCGGCGCCACCGCCAGTACCCGCCGGTGCCCGGCACCCACCACCATCCGTACGAGGTGGGGCACCATCAGGCCGACGAACCCGATGGCCCCGCTGACGGCCACCACCGCTCCGGTGACGGCGGCCGTGACCACGAACAGCTCCCGGCGCAGCCGCCCCGGGTGCACGCCCAGGGTGGCCGCCGTCTCGTCGCCCATGGCCAGCGCGTCGAGCCGCCGCGCCGAGACGGCGAGGTACGCGGTGCCGCCGAGCACGGCCGCGGCGGCGAACGGCAGCGACCCCCAGGTCGCCCCGCCGAGGCTGCCCAGCAGCCACATCATCACCGACCGGGCCGCCTCGCCGCGCTCCGCGTTGAACACCATGACGGTGGTGACCGCCGAGAAGCCGTAGCTCATCGCGCTCCCGGTCAGCACCAGCCGCAGCGGCGTCAGCCCGTGCACGGTGCGCGCGGCCGCGTAGACGAGGACCATCGCGACGAGCGCCGAGGCGAACGCCGAGACCGACAGCGCCCACACGCCCAGCGCGGAGAGCGCGCCGAGCAGGATGACGGCGTTGGCGCCGACCGCCGCGCCGGAGGAGATGCCCAGGACGAACGGGTCGGCCAGGGCGTTGCGCACCATGGCCTGCACGGCGACGCCGGTCACCGCGAGCCCGGCCCCGACGACCGCCGCCAGCACGGTCCGCGGGAGCCGGATCTCCCACACGATGGTGTACGCGGAGACCTCGTCGGGCCGGATCGTGGAGCCGGTCAGCCCGGCCCGCAGGAAGTGCGCCACCTGCCCCCACGCCAGACCCGACGCCCCCAGCCCCACCCCGCACACCAGGGAGCACAGCAGGACGGCGCCGAGTACGACGGTCAGGGGCAGCAGGGGGATCCGGCGCGGGGGAGCGGGTCCGGCCGCCTGCGCGGCCGGGGTGGCGGTCGTCACCGTGGTCAAGGGTGGTTGGTCCTCACGCGTCGGGCGCCGTGTCCGTACGCGTACGAGGAAAGGCCCGCACTCCGCCGGTGGGGGCGGGGTCCGCGCGCATCCCCTCTCGCAGTCCACGGCGAGTGGTCGGGAAGCCGAGCCGTCCCCCGGGTGATCGGGCTCACGCGACCGCCCCCTCGGAACGAGGGCGCTCACGTTTACCGTTGCGGGTCAGCGCCGGACTCTCACCGGACTTCCCCCGCGGGACGCGATCCGCAGCGTAGCAAGAGCCTCAGGCGTAGAAGCGGGAGAGGCTCCGCAGCACCGCGGCCGGCTTGGCGCCGCCGTCGATCTCGAGCGTGCCGTCCACGGTGATCTGCACCCCGCCGGGTACGTCGGTGACGTCGGCGAGGCGGGCGGCGAGCCGCAGGCGGGAGCCGACGGTGACGGGAGCGGGGAAACGCACCTTGTCCAGGCCGTAGTTGACCTTGGTGGTGACGCCCTGGACGTCGAGGAGGCCGGTGAACAGGGGGATGAAGAGGGAGAGCGTGAGATAGCCGTGGGCGATGGGGGCGCCGAAGGGGCCCTCCTTGGCGCGCTCGGGGTCGACGTGGATCCACTGGTGGTCGCCGGTCGCGTCGGCGAAGGTGTCGACGCGTTCCTGAGTGACCTCGATCCAGTCGCTGCTTCCGAGGTCGCTGCCGGCCAGGGCCTTCAGTTCGCCCAGGCCGTTGACGGTGACGGTCATCGCTGCGTGTCCTTCCGGGGGTGGCTTTCGTGGCTTGCGTAGCGCGTACGGAGCTGGTGTTTGAGGAGCTTTCCCGAGGCGTTGCGGGGCAGTTCGCGGACGGCCACCACCGACTTCGGGATCTTGTACTTGGCCAGGGCGGGCGCCAGGAACGCCCGCACCCGCTCGGGGTCGAGCCGGGCGCCGTCCCGGGGGACGACCACCGCGAGGCCCACCTCGCCCCACCGGCCGTCGGGTACGCCGATCACGGCGCACTCGACGATGTCGGGGTGGGCCAGCAGGGCGCTTTCCACTTCGGCGGGGTAGACGTTCTCGCCGCCGGAGATGTACATGTCCTTGATGCGGTCGGCGATGGTGACGTGGCCGTCGGCGTCCACCCGGGCGGCGTCACCGCTGTGCAGCCAGCCGCCGGCGAAGGTGGCGGCGGTCTCCTCGGGCAGCCCCCAGTAGCCGGGGCTGACGTGGGGCCCGCGCACGACGACCTCCCCCACCTCGCCGACGTCCACCTCGCTCATGTCGGGCCGCACCACCCGTACGTCGCTGAAGAAGTGCGGGACGCCCGCCGATCCGGCCTTGGGGACGGCGTGTTCCGCGTCCAGGAACAGCACGCCGGGCGCCGCCTCGGTCATGCCGTAGCCCTGCTGGAAGACCAGCCCGCGCCGCTGGTACGCGCGGATGAGCGGTACGGGTACGGGTGCGCCGCCGCAGTTCAGCAGACGCAGGGAGGACAGGTCCGCGGACTCCCAGGCGGGCTGGCGGGTCATCAGGTCGAACATCGTCGGCACGCCGAACATGAACGTGACGCGGTGCCGGGCGATGGTCTCCAGCGCGCGCTCCGGGTCGAAGCCGTCGGTGAGGACGCAGGCGCCGCCCTTGAGCAGCACGGGCAGGGTGAGCATGCTCAGCCCGGCCGCGTGGAAGAGCGGCGCGGCCACCAGGGCGCGCTCGTCGGCCCGCAGGTCCTGGTCGATGAGGACGTTGACGGCGTTCCAGGTGAGGTTGGCGTGGGTGAGCATGGCCCCCTTGGGCCTCCCCGTCGTGCCCGAGGTGTACATGATCAGGCACAGGTCGTCGCCGGTGACCGTCTCGTCGATGGGGTCGGTCGACGACGCGGCGAGCCGGGACTCGTAGTCCGGGCCGAGGGGCAGGAGGGTGTCCGGCCGGGCGGTGGCCAGGCCGTCGACGACGTCCTGGTGGCCGGGCGCGTACACCAGGACGCGGGCGCCGCTGTCGTGCAGCTGGTAGTCGATCTCGGCGGCGGCCAGCCGGGTGTTGAGCGGCACGAAGACGCCGCCGAGGACGCCGGCCGCGAACAGCGTCTCCAGGAAGGTGTGGTGGTTGGGGCCGAGGTAGGCGACGCGGTCGCCGCGCCGGACGCCCCGCGCGCGCAGGGCGTGGGCGAGGCGGGTGGTGCGCTCGTGCAATCGGGCGTAGGTGAGGGTGATGTCACCCTGGGTGCCCCGGGTCTGGACGAGCGCCGGGCGGTCCGGGGTCTTGCGGGCCCTCCGTGCGGGCCAGGACCCCAGTCCCTCGTTGCGCATGGGCCGCTCCTTGGTCGCGGGGGTTCAGGTCAGGCCGAGCAGCCGGGCGGCGTTCTCCTTGAGGATCTTCGGCCGCACCTCGTCCTTGATCGGCAGCTTGTCGAAGTCGGCGAGCCACCGGTCGGGGGTGAGGACGGGATAGTCGGAGCCGAAGAGGACCTTGTCCTGGAGCAGGGAGTTGGCGTACCGCACAAGCGAGTCCGGGAAGTACTTCGGCGACCAGCCGGACAGGTCGATGTGGACGCCCGGCTTGTGCGTGGCGACGGCCAGGGCCTCGTCCTGCCAGGGGAACGACGGATGCGCCAGGATGATCTTCAGGTCCGGGAAGTCGGCGGCGACGTCGTCGACGTGCAGCGGGTTGGAGTACTTCAGACGGATGCCGCCGCCGCCCGGGACCGAGGCGCCGATGCCGGTCTGTCCGGTGTGGAACAGCGCGATGGCGCCGGTCTCCTCGATGACCTCGTACAGCGGGTAGGCCATCCGGTCGTTCGGGAAGAAGCCCTGGATGCTGGGGTGGAACTTGAACCCCCGTACGCCGTGCTCCTCCACCAGCCGCCTGGCCTCGCGGACGCCCGCCCGGCCCTTCCAGGGGTCGACGCTCGCGAAGGGAACGAGCACGTCCGCGTGCGCCGCGCAGCTTGCGGCGATCTCCTCGTTGGAGATGCGGGGGTGGCCGGTGGCGTGTTCGGCGTCGACGGTGAAGACCACCGCCGCCATGTTCCGCTCCCGGTAGTGCGCGGCCATCTCGTCGATGGTGGGCTGCCGGTGGCCGTGGGCCTTGAAGTACGCCTCCGACGCCGCGAACAGCTCGGGGCTGAGCGCGCCGTGGCCGTCCTTGGAGACCTCGGCGTGGGTGTGGACGTCGATGGCGGTCAGGGCGCCGACGTCGATACGGGCCGTCTGCCCGGCGGAGGACATGGACCTACGCCTCCGGGATCCGGGGCGCGGGGATGCCGACGCTCTGCGGCTCGCGCCCCACCGACGTGTCCCACGCCGCCGCGATGGCTTCCGGTGTCCAGCCGCCGTCCGCGTACGCCACCGCCGTCTCCTGCGGGTGCGACCACAGGGCGAGCCGGTCGCCGCCGATGCCGACGCACTGCCCGGTGACCCCGCGCGCGGCGTCGGAGGCGAGGAAGGGCACCAGCGCGGCGCAGTCGTCGGCGGTGCCGAAGCCCTCGCCCTTGCGCAGGAAGTCCGGCAGCGGCCGGCCCTGCTTCAGGGCGTCGACGTACGGGGCGAAGGCGGGGATGGTCTCGGTCATCGCGGTGGCGGCGACCGGCACGACGGCGTTGACGGTGATGGCCGACCGGGCCAGCTCCATGGACCAGGTCCGCACCATCGCGGCGATGCCAGCCTTGGCCGCCGCGTAGTTGGTCTGCCCGAAGTTGCCGCGCTGGCCCGCGGGGGAGCCGACCAGGACGAGGCTGCCGCCCTCGCCCTGCTCGCGCATCCGTACGGCCGCGGCACGGGCGCAGGTGAAGGTGCCGCGCAGATGCGTGGTGACCACGGCGTCGAAGTCGTCGTCCGTCATCTTCCACAGCACCCGGTCGCGCAGGATGCCCGCGTTGGTGACCATCACGTCCAGCCGGCCGAACTCCTCGACCGCCCGGTCCACCAGGCGGTCCGCCGTTTCCGTGGTGCCCACGGCACCGGCCTGGGCGACCGCGCGGCCGCCCGCCTCGGTGAGGGACTTCGCCGCGGCCCCGGCCGCGTCGGCGTCCACGTCGTTCACCACGACCGCGGCGCCCGCCCGGGCCAGTGCGGCGGCGTACGCGTACCCCAGGCCGCGTCCACTGCCGGTGACCACGGCCACCTTTCCCGTCAGATCCACGGACATCGCCCACCTCGTCTCGTCGAACGGAAGCGCGCCGAGGAGCGCGCTGAAAAGAAGCTAAGAGCAATCATTGTTATCGTCAATGGTTGTTGCGATGACCTGTCTATGGGATCGTGAGCCCGATCCACGTCCCCGTGGCCCCGCGTCACCACGGCTGCCGAAGGAGCCCCCCGATCAGCGACGACATCACCGGCGCCCCCTGGATGCGCGCGCTGCACGCCGACACCGGCTACCTCCTCTACCGGCTCGGCCTGCGCTCCGGCAGCCTCTTCAACAGCGCCCTCGAACAGCACGGACTCCGCCTGCGCCACTACGCGCTGCTGCGCTACCTCGCCACCGTCGAGGGCGCCCGCCAGCGCGAACTGAGCAGCCGGCTCGGCTACGACCCCAGCGCCATCGTCGGCCTCGTGGACGACCTCCAGCGCCTCGGCCTCACCGAGCGGCGCCCGGACCCGGGCGACCGCCGCAACCGGATCGTCGTCCTCACGGAGGAGGGCCGGAAGCTGCTGCGGGACAGCGACCGCGACGCGGCGCACGTCACCGAGCGGCTCCTCGCCCCCCTCGACGAGGAGCAGCGCCGTGCGCTCCACGAACTGCTCCTGCGCGTCACCGAGGGCCGGCCGGATGGTCAGTCGACGCTGTAGCAGCGGATGACGATGTGGCCGTCCTCCTCGCGGGCGAGACCCACGAAGACCGTCTCGGCGAGCCATCGGTGCGCGGGCGCGTCGGTGCGGAAGACCGGGGCGGTACGGAAGTACGTGCCGGCCCGGGCGACCATGAGCGCGCCGTCGTACTGCTCCGGGCTCGTGCCGCCCTCGTGGTAGTAGCCGCGGTTGACGATGTCGATGACGGCGCCGTCGTCGGCGCGGATGAGGTAGCGGGCCTCCAGCTGGAAGATCTCGCCCCGGGTGCTGGACCAGTCGCCGCCACCCGGCAGGACGGTTCCGGTGAGGCGGGGCCCGTGGACGCTGCCGCCGGTGATGGGCGTGAACTCGGTGCGCTCGCCGTCGCCGTGGCCGATGTGCAGGTGCTCGGCGATCTCCGCGCGGATCTCGAAGACGAAGGTGAGGGAAGGGGCGGACGTCATGAGGATGCTCCAGTGGGTTCGGTGCGGCGGGTGGGCTTCCAGCCGGGCCGGGGCACGGCGTCGAGCAGATGACGGGTGTAGGGGTGCCGGGGGCCGGACAGGACGGAGGCGGCCGGGCCCCGTTCGACGACGCGGCCCCGGCGCATCACCACGACGTCGTCGCAGACGTGCCGCACGACACCGAGGTCATGGGTGATGAACAGGTAGGCCACCCGCGTCCGTTCGCGGATGTTGCGCAGCAGCGTGAGGATCTGCGCCTGCACGGAGACGTCCAGCGCCGCGACCGCCTCGTCGAGGACGAGCACGCGGGGCTGTACCGCCAGCGCCCGTGCGAGGGCCACGCGCTGGCGCTGCCCGCCCGAGAGCGCGCGGGGCAGGGAGCCCGCCTGGCGCTCGTCGAGGCCGACCTCCCGCAGCTGTTCGGCCACCTTCCGGTCCAGGGCGGAGCCGCGCAGCCCGGTGTGGAGCGCGAGGACCTCCCCGACGCAGTCGCGGACCCGCTGGTGCCGGTCGAGCGAGGCGTACGGGTCCTGGAAGACCATCTGGATCTCGCGGGCGAAGCGCCTGCGCTCGGCCGTCCGCGCCCGGGGGCCGGGCCGGCCGAGGCCGCCCAGCCGGATGGTCCCGGCGGTCGGCGTCTCCAGCCCGGCGATCATGCGGGCGGTGGTCGTCTTGCCCGACCCGGACTCGCCGACGACGGCGAGGGCGCCGCCGGGCGGGACGGTCAGGCCGACGTCGTCGACGGCGACGAAGTCCCCGTACACCTTGCGCAGTCCGGTCGCCTCCAGGGCGGGGGGTTCGGTCGAGGCGGGGGCGGGCTCAGACATGGCCGGTGCTCCTGTCGTCGGCGCACGGCACGGCGTGCGGCTGGTCCGGGAAGATCGGGAAGTGGCAGGCGGCGCTGCCGTCTCCCGCAGGCCGCAGCGGCGGGCGCTCGGTCCGGCACACCTCCCGCACGTCGGGGCAGCGCGGCGCGAAGGCGCATCCCGGCCCCGCCTCGAACGCCGACAGCGGCCGGCCCGCGATGGCCTTCAGCGGCTGCGCGCCCGCCCCCGGAGCGGGGCGGGAGGCCAGCAGCGCCCGCGTGTAGGGGTGACTCGCCCGGGTGTGGAGGCGCTCGGCCGGCAGCTCCTCCACCACCGTGCCCGCGTACATGACCGCGATGCGGTCGCAGACGGCGGAGGCGAGGGCCAGGTCGTGGGTGATGAACAGCATCGCGAGGCCCCGCTCGGCGCGGGCCTCCTCGATGATGGCCATGACCTCCGCCTGCGTGGTCACATCGAGAGCGGTCGTCGGCTCGTCGGCGAGCAGCAGCCGCGGTTCGCCCGCCAGCGCGGCGGCGATCATCACCCGCTGCAGCAGACCGCCGGACAGCTCCGACGGGCGCTGCCGCAGCCTGCGCGGCGCGTCGGCGACGCCCACCGCGCGCAGCAGCTCCGTGACGGTCGCCTCGGCGGCCCGGGGACGTACGCCCCGCGTGGTGACCAGCCCCTCGGTGAGGAAGTCGCCGACCGTACGCACCGGATTGATGTGGGCGCGCGGGTCCTGGAACACCATGGCGACGTCCCTGCCGCGCAGCGCCCGCAGCGCCGCCGGGCCCATGGCAGGGACGGACACGCCGTCGAAGCGGATGTCCCCGCCCGTACGGGCGCCCGGCGGCAGCAGCCGCAGCACCGCACGCGCGGTGAGGGACTTGCCGGAACCGGACTCGCCGACCAGCCCCACGGCGGACCCGGCGGGCACGGTGAGGTCGACCCGGTGGATCACCGTGCCACGACGGCCGCCCTTGACCGGCAGGGTGATGTGCAGCCCGTCCACTTCCAGGAGGGAGGGTTCGAGAGGAGCGGGGATCTCGGTCATCGGTCGTCTCCCAGGAGGCGTTGGGACAGGCCGCTGCCGAGCAGGTTGCAGGCGACGACGAACACCACGATCACCAGGCCGGCGTAGAGCGACTGCTCGGCCCGCCCGGCGAGGATCCCGGTGGAGCCGTTGGCGACCATCAGCCCCCACTCGGCGGTCGGCGGCTGGGTGCCCAGGCCGATGAACGAGAACGCGGCCACGTCGAGCAGGGCGTACCCGAAGGCGGTCGTCAACTGCACCAAGACCAGCGGCAGCAGATTGGGCACCAGATGGCGCAGGCAGATCCGCCACCCGGACATGCCGAGCATCCGCAGCGCGGACACGTACGGCATCCGGCACTCGCGCAGCGCCGCGCCGCGCACGGTACGGGCGATGTACGGCAGGTACGCCAGCGAGAGCGTCGCCATCGCCACGCCCAGGCCCGCCCCGAGGGCGGCGGCCGCGACGACGGCGAGGACCAGCCCCGGGAAGCCGAAGACCAGGTCCAGCAGCCCGGAGACCAGCCGGTCGTACCAGCCGCCGAGCCAGGCGGCGGACACCGCCAGGGCGGTGCCGGCCGTCCCCGCCGCCAGCGTGACCACGGCGGGCGCCAGCAGGCTGGGCCGGGCGCCGTACAGCAGCCGGGAGAGGATGTCGCGCCCGGTGTCGTCGGTGCCGAGCCAGTGGGCGGCCGAGCCGCCCTGGTACACGGCGAACGGGTCCACGGCGTCGGGGTCGTACGGCGCGAGGAGCGGCGCGCACACGGCGGCCAGGACCACCAGGACGACGACCGACCCGGCGGCGATCAGGACACCGCGGCCCCGGGCCAGGGCGCGGGCGCGGCCGAACCGCCCCTCGCCCCCGGTGAGCCCGGCCAGTCGGTACGTACTCATGCGTCGCCCCCCAGCGGAACGCGGTGGTCCAGGGCGGCGGTGACCACGTCCACCAGGGTGTTGACCGCGACGAAGACGACCACGGCGATCAGGGCCAGCGCCTGGACGACCGCGAAGTCCTGTTTGGCGGCGCTCTGGATGAGCAGGGCACCGATGCCGTTGACGCCGAAGGCCTGCTCGACGATCGCGCAGCCGGCGATCAGGCCCGCGACGGCCACCCCCGACACCGAGAAGATCGGCCCGGAGGCGTTGCGCAGCACGTGCTTGCGCACGACGACGCGTTCCGGAACGCCCCGGCTGCGCGCCGTCTGGACGTGTTCCGCGACCAGTTCGGCGCGGACGGCGGAGCGCGTCACCTGGGCGACGTACGCGAGCCAGGACGCGGCGAGCGCGAGCGCGGGCAGGGTGAGGTGCTCGATCCGCCCGCCGAGCCCGGCGCCGGCGCCGTATGCCGGGAACCAGCCCAGCCGCACCGAGAGCCACCAGATCAGCAGGACGGACATGACGAACGTGGGCACCGCCATGAGGGCGGTGGTCACCACGGTCACGAGCGTGCCGGCCCACCCGCCGCGCAGGGCGGCCAGCGTGCCCAGCAGCACACCGGGCACGATGATCAGGACGGCGGCGTACGCCACCAGGAACAGAGTGTTGCCGATGCGGTCGGCGATCAGGTGGGTGACGGAGTCCTTGTACGTCAGGGACTGGCCGGCGTCGCCCTGGAGCATGCCGCTCAGCCAGCGCCAGTAGCTCTCCACGAAGGGGTCGTCGAGGTGGTACTCGCGGTGGATCCGCGCCAGCAGTTCGGGGCTCGGCGGCTTGCCCCCGCCGATGAGGAGGGTGGCGGGGTCGCCGGGGGAGAGGAACAGCGCGCCGTGGAGGGCGAGTCCGGCGACGAGCGCGGTCACCACCAGCATCGCCGCACGGCGGACGACGAACCGCCAGATCATGAGCCGGCCTCGCCGGTGCGGCTGCCGGTGCCGCTGTCGCCGGTGCCGCCCAGGTGGGCCGCCCACGGCATGTTGATGTAGGCGAAGGACGCGGGGGCGCCGCTGAGGCGCTTGTTGAGGAACATCCGCTCGTGGGGCCAGGCGAGGGGCACGAGGGACAGGTCCTGGGCGTACAGCGCCTGGGCCCGTGTGAAGAGCGCCGCCGACCGGCCGGGGTCGAGCGTCGCCTTGGCCTGCCGCAGCAGCGCGGTCACCTCGGCGTTGCGGTACCGCGTCCAGTTCAGCGGGGATTCGGGCGCCGTGAGCATCTCCGCGTAACTCAGGGGGTCCGGGATCTCGACGTAGCCCAGCACCATGGTGGCGTCCAGGCCCTCGCGGGCGGACGGGTCGTAGAACAGGCCCGACATCTGCGTCGGCTGGAGCTGCTTGATGACGACCTCCAGACCGATCCGCTTGGCCGCGGCCTGGAGGAAGGTGAGGATCTGGAGGGACTGCTGGTCGCCCGCGCCCATGGCGACGGTGAGGGTGCGCTGCCGGGGAGCGGCCTGCTCGACCAGCTTCCTGGCCCGCGCCTCGTCGACGGCGGGCAGGGCGGGCAGCGCGTCATGGGCCTTGGCGTAGACGTCCGCGGCCTCGCTGTTCTTCCACACCAGGGACGGGATGAAGGTCTTCGGCTTCTGGGCGGCACCGTCGTAGACGTTCCTGATCAGGGCGTCGCGGTCGAGCACCAGGGACAGCGCGTCCGCGATGCGGCGGTCGGCGAGCGGCGAGGCCGTGCCGGTCGGGTAGAGGAAGACGGTCTGGGCGGACGGGCCGTAGTAGACGGTGCCGGTACGCGAGGAGCGCAGCGCCTTGGCGACGGTGGAGGGGAGCTCGTAACTGCCGTCGATCTGCCCGGACAGCAGGGCGCTGGTGAGCGTGGAGCTGTCGGTGATGAACCGGAAGGTGAGCTTCTCGGCCTTCGGCCGCAGCGCCGCGTCCCAGTAGGCACCGTTGCGCAGGGCGGTGATGGACTCCCCGGACCTCCAGCTCGTGAGCCGGAAGGGGCCCGTGCACATCAGGCCGCCCTTGGCGGTGCCGTAGGAGGAGCCGGCCTTCCGCAGGTAGGCGGCCTCGCTGACCGCCCCGAAGCCGTTGGCCAGGTACTTCGGGAACAGCTGGTCCGGCGCTCTGAAACGTACCGTCACCTGGTGGGTACCGGTGGCCGTGATCGACGTGACACCGGCCATGACGGCGATGTTGACGCTCTGCGTGGCGGGGTCCCGCTGCCGCAGCAGGCTCGCGACGACATCGTCCGCGGTCATCGGCGTGCCGTTCCAGAACCGCACGCCCTCGCGGAGGTTGAGGACGAGGGTCTTCGGGTCCGGGCGGTTCCAGGAGGTGGCGAGGCCCGGCGCGAGGGAGTAGTCGGCCCTCAGCCTCAGCAGCGGGTCGCAGAGGTTGGACACCACGGTGCTGGGCGAGTAGTCACCGACCTTGGCCGGGTCGAGGGTGGTGGGTTCGCCCATGGGGAGGTTCCAGGTGACCTGGTCGAGTGCGCCGGTGGCGGCGGGTGTGGTGGCGGTCAGCTTCGGGGCGCTCGTCGACGGGCCGGAGGGGCTGCCGGCGCCCGACGTACAGGCGGAGAGCGTCACCAGCGCGGACAGGGCGGCGGCGAGGGTGACGGCGGTTCTGGGAGGAGTGGTTCTGGGAGCGGGCATGAGGTGCTCCTGATCGGGGACTGCGTGGCTCTGACGGTCCTTCGGGGAATCCTTCAGTGGGGGCG
This sequence comes from Streptomyces sp. NPDC045431, assembly GCF_040646655.1. Lineage (NCBI taxonomy): Bacteria > Bacillati > Actinomycetota > Actinomycetes > Kitasatosporales > Streptomycetaceae > Streptomyces > Streptomyces sp. NPDC045431. The sequence continues at coordinate 463,222 of NZ_JBEZAQ010000002.1, read as the reverse complement.
TGAACGAACGGGGGTCAGTCGGCCCGTGGGGGAAGGACCGTGACGGTCAGGCGCGACGGGCACGCCCCGCCGGTGCGCAGGGTCTGCGTGCTCGGCTTCGCGGCGACCGTGGTCCACGGGTTCTCGTCCGTCCCCGAGGACGGCAGGAACATGGGGTAGTCGCTGCTCGTCACGATCAGCGCGAGCCGGTGCCCGGGCCGTACGCGGTAACCGGTGTGGCCCAGGTCGATGTGCACCTCGTCGGGCGCCAGCGGGCCGCGTACCGACACCTGTCCGCGCGCGATCAGGTGAGCCCGGCCGTCGGGGGAGACGTCGAGCACCTTGGCGTAGAGGTCGAACACCGGGGCGGTGCTGGTCACATGGAGGTCCAGGCCGATCGGACCGGCCAGGTCGAGCGGCTCGGACAGCACCGGTCCGCTGAAGGCGAGGACGTCCTCGCGCGCGGCGACGGGCGCCACATCGGGGTACGTCTGGAGGAAGGCGAAGGAGTTGGGCACCAGCGACGGTACGAGCGCCTCGGGGTCGTGGCGCCACCGGGTGCTCCGCTGCTCGGCGGCGGGCTCCGTCATCAGCGGGGCGCCCGGCAGCGGGCCCGCCGCGTCGGCGGGGTCGCCCAGCCAGAGGACGCGCTCGGCGGACTCGGCCGGAGGCCAGGCGGTGGACGTGCGCCGGCCGGCGTGGCCGAGCTCCCAGACCACCTTGGAGAGGGAGGAGACCGGGCGGACCCCCTTGAGGAACACGTCGAAGAAGTCGAGGGCCGGGTCGACGTAGGCCGGCAGCATGCGCGCGAGGGCCGCGTCGCTGACGGCGTGGTCGTCCTCCTCGGCGACCGGCGCCAGGTCGAGGTGGTAGTTCTCGTGGTCGACCGCGCCGGCCCACAGGTACTGCACGGCGTCCCAGCCCGGCCGGGAGGCCAGCTCCAGGTAGTCGCGCAGGTGCGGGATCACGATGTTGTCGAACCAGCCGACGCAGTGCAGCACCGGCACGGGCCGCGCGTCGAAGGGGTGGCGTCCGAAGGCCGGGAACAGATTGGTGTAGCGGGGCGCGAGCGTGTCGAACCACGCGGAGCGCGCGCCGATCGCCCGGAACGCCTGCTCGTACTGCTCGATGACCGGGCGCAGCGAGCGGTCCGGTTCGTAGTCGTACGCGCCGTCGTCGACCCAGTAGTGGGCGTAGTACTCGATGCCCTCCAGCCAGACGGGTCGGCCGACCGCGGCCCCGTCGAGCGGGTCGGACTGTGAGGTCGCGTTGAAGTCCACCGTCGTGACCCGGGGCACGACGGCGCGCAGCGCCGGGTGCTCGGCGGCGACCGCGGCCCACTGCGTGAAGCCGTAGTAGGAGTCGCCGAACATGCCCACGACCCCGTCCGACCAGGGCTGTCGGACGATCCAGTCGAGGGTGTCGTAACCGTCCTCGGACTCGCGCAGGAACGGCAGGGTCCGGCCGCCGGAGCGGAACTTGCCGCGTACGTCCTGGACGACGACCGCGTAGCCGCGGGCGGTGAACCGGGCGGCGATCCGGTCGGCGTAGACGTAGCGGCTGTTCTTGTCGTAGGGGAGGCGGATGAGGACGGCGGGAGCCCCGGCGTCGTCCGTGGCCTCGGGGAGGTAGACGTCCGTGGCCAGCCGGACCCCGTCGCGCATCCGGACCCGGTGCTGCCGGGCCTGGTCGGGGACGGGGGCGGGGCCGATCCGCTCGTAGGGGAGGGGCATGCGGTGTTCTCCAGGAATTGAGAAACAACAGCGTCATGTAACGGCGTTGTATGACAACATTGCAGCTCCGGATAAGCGGGTCAACCCCCTGAGTTAAGGTCTGCGACATGCCGATTGAGGTAGACGAGGCGAGGCGGCTTGACGAGATCGCCGACGCCACCATCCAGGTCGCGCGCGAGCGGGGTGTCCGCTCCGTCACCATCCGCGCCGTGGCCGCGCAGCTCGGTGGATCGACGGCCATGGTCACGAACTACGTGTCCAGCCGCTCCGCGCTCATGATCAACGCCCTGCGGCGTGCCGAGAGGGACTGGGCGGGGGAGATGGAGGAGGTGCTCGAAGGTCTCACGGGGCCGGAGCGGCTCCAGGCCGTCGCCCGCTGGATGTGCACCACCGAGCGCGACGACGAGGTGCTGCGCCGCCTGCTGATGGAGATCGCCAGCGCAGGCCCCGGCGCCGGCGCGGACGTCGAGGAGCTGCGGCGCGCCACCGCCCGGCGCGGCCGCGACGAGATGGGTGCCCTCGTCGCCGAGGCGGGACTTCCCGACGCGGCGCTGAGCGCCGACATCCTGCACCTGCTCTTCCGGGGCTACTGGCTGTCCACCCTGGAGGACCCCGACACCTGGACCCGCGAGCGGGGAACGCGGGTCGCGCTGGCGCTGATCGACCTGCTGTCGCGGGAGCGGCCCTCCGGTGGGGAGTAAGGCCTGAGGGTTGACAGCGCCGGGTGGTCGGCAGCAGGCTGGCCCCGATGTACAACGCCGTTGTATGACGGTGTTTGTCGTCGCTGTCGTCGCTGTCGTGGAGCGGCCCCCATCGGCACATCGGCACATCGCGCATCGGCAGATGCGCGGATCAACGGATCAACGGATCAACGGATCACGGATCACGACGCGCGTGACGCTTCTATCCTCGCCGCCAGCTCCTTGCCGCCGGCTGCTCTCCGTCCGTTCCTCTCCGCCCGCTCCTCTCCGCTCCTCCCTCTTCTCCGTCCCCGCCCGGCGCCCTGCCGCGCCCGGGGGCTCTCCCTCCACGAGGTGTCCATGGGAAATGCAGCCCACCCCACCGAGTTGTGGCAGTGCACCGCCACCGACCTCGCCGCCGCCATCCGGGCCCGCGAGGTCTCCGCCGTCGAGGTGGTGCGCTCGTGCCTCGCCCGCATCGAGGAGACCAACCCCCGGCTCAACGCCCTGGTGGACGTACGACCCGACGAAGCGCTGGCCGACGCCCGCCGCGCCGACGAAGCGGTGGCCGCGGGCGCGGACCTCGGCCCGCTCCACGGCGTACCGGTGTCGATCAAGGTCAACACGGAGCAGCGGGGGTACGCCACCACCAACGGCGTGGCCGCCTTCGCCCACCGGCCCGCCGAGGGCGACGCGGCCTGCGTCACCGCCCTGCGCCGGTCCGGGGCCATCCCGCTCGGCCGCAGCAACTCCCCGGCCTTCTCCCTCCGTTGGTTCACCACCAACGACCTGCACGGCCGCACGCTCAACCCCTGGGACCACGGCCGCACCCCGGGCGGCTCCAGCGGCGGCGCCTCCAGCAGCCTCGCCGCCGGCATGACGCCTCTCGCCCAGGGCAACGACATCGGCGGGTCCATCCGCTTCCCCGCCGCCTGCTGCGGAGTCGTGGGCGTACGCCCCACCGTCGGCCGGGTCTCCGACTGGGCCCCGCCCGCCTTCGCCGACACCGCCGACGGGCCCGTCGAACTGGACTTCCCGCCCACCGTCCACGCCTGCGCCGTGCAGGGTCCGCTCGCCCGCACCGTGGCCGACGCCCGGCTGGCCCTGCGGGCGATGACCACCCCGGACGTACGCCACCCGCACGGTGTCCCGGCGCTCCCCGAGCGGGCGGGCACGGCCGCCGGCGCCGTCACGGTGTCCGTGGTCCACAGCATCGGCACCGTCGACAACCACCCCGCCGTCGACCGGGCGGTGAGCGGCGCCGCCGCGCGGCTGAGCGACGCCGGCTACAAGGTCGAGGAGCTGGACGGCATGCCGCTGCTCGCCGAGGCGGCGCGCCTGTGGTCGCTGCTGATCACCGAGGACCTGCGCCCCATGCTGCCCCTGGTCGAGCAGGTCGGCGACGAGGCGATCCGTACGGCGCTGGCCGGGCACTTCGCGGCCGCGGCCGTCACCTGGGGCGAGCGCCCCGGCCTGGAGACCTACATCAACGGCTGGGCCCGCCGTGCCACGCTCGTCACCCGGCTCCAGGAGTTCCTCGGCTCCGACCGGCTTCTGCTCACCCCGGTCTGCGCGGAGCCGCCCTTCGAGCAGGACGCCGACCTCGCCGAAGAGGCGCGCGCCGGACGGCTCTTCACCGCGATGTGGCCGATGACGGCCGTACCCGTGCTGGGCTTTCCCGCCGTCACAGTGCCCGTCGGCCTCGACGGCGGCCTCCCCGTCGGCGCCCAGCTCATCGGCGGCCGCTTCGAGGAGGAGCTCGTCCTCGACGCCGCTCAGGCCGTCGAGGACCGGGCGCCGGCGGTCAGCCTCTGGGCGTAGCGGCGGCCGGGGGTGAGGCCCGCCGCCCGGGCCGTTCCGGGGCGGCGGGCCTCAGGAGGACCGTGGGTCTCAGGTGAGTGTCCGGTTCACGCGGCCGTCCAGCCGCCGTCCACCGGCACCGCCGCCCCCGTCACGAACGAGGAGCGGTCGCTGCACAGCCAGGCGGCGGCCTCGGCCACCTCGGAGGGGGCGGCCATCCGCTTCTGGATGGGGCGGGCGAGGAAGCGTTCCTCCAGCCCCGGCGTCTCCTCCAGCACCTCGTCCATCAGCTCGGTGAGGGTGTTGCCGACCACCAGCGCGTTCACCCGCAGGCCGCGCTGCCCGTACTCGGCGGCCGCCGCCCGGGTGAGGCCGATGACCGCGTGCTTGGCGGCGACGTACGGGGCGACGGCACCGGTGGCGAGGACGCCGGCGACGCTGGAGGTGTTGACGATGGCGCCGCCGGAGGGCGAGCGGAGCAGGACCGGGATCTGGTGGCGCATGCAGTTCCACACGCCCCGGACGTTGACGTCCATGATCTGCTGGAAGACCGTGTCGTCGGTCTCGTGCAGCTCCGTTCCGACCGTCGCCCAGCCGGCGTTGTTGAAGGCGCCGTCCAGGCCGCCGTACGTGTCCACCGCCAGAGCCACCGCGCGCTCGACCTCGTCCGGCCGTGTCACGTCGGCGGGCGCCGCCGTCGCCCTGCCACCGCTGTCGGCGATCTCCTTCTCCAGGGCCCGCAGCCGTTCCTCGCGGCGGGCGACCAGGACGACCGCCGCGCCCTCCGCCGCGAACAGCCGGGCGGCGGCCGCGCCGATGCCGCTGGACGCGCCGGTGACCATGATGACCTTGTCGGTGAGCAGTAAGTGAGTGGTTGTTGTCATGCACCCATTCAACTTGCTCGGGTGCCGTGACCACGCGACGGTTACGACATCCTCACGTACACCGCGGCCCGTGAGCTGCGCGACGAACGGCCGGTTACGCGGCCAGGAAGTGGCCTACGTGGTCCCGCGCCCAGGTCCGGAAGGACGCGGGCGTCCGGCCGAGCAGCCTCGCGACCCCGTCGGCCACCACGGCCTTGCCGCCCGCCGCCTGACGGTCGCTCATCTCCAGCAGGGCCCGCACCAGAGGCTCGGGGTAGCGCCGCCGCCAGGCGTCGCGGGCCTCCTCGGGGGTCAGCTCGACGAAGTCCAGCGGTCTGCCGACCGCGGAGGCCAGTTCCGCGCACTGCTCCCGGGCGGAGATCGCGACCGGACCCGTGAGGGAGTACGCCCGTCCCGCGTGTGGCCCGGGCCGGCTCAGCACGCGCGCCGCCGCCTCGGAGATGTCCCGCGGATCGACGCAGGCGATACGCGAGTCGCCGTGCAGCGCCCGTACCACCGACTCCCGGGCGATCGACGGGGCCCAGTCGCGCGTCTTCGACATGAAGGCGCGCGGGCGCAGCAGGGTCCACTCCATGCCCGTGGCGCGTAATCGCTGCTCGTTCTCGCGCTGCCAGCGGGTCACCAGGTCCTGGGCCTCCGGATCCGTCACGGCGAGCGCGGACACCTTCACGATGTGCCGTACGCCGCCGGCCTCGGCCGCGGCGAGCACGTTGTCCTCGTGGTCGGGCCGGAGCGGGTCGCTGGTGACGAGGAGCAGCGCGTCCGCTCCCCGGCAGGCCCGGGCCAGGGACGCCCGGTCGGCGAAGTCGGCGCCGACGATGTCGCCCGCGAGTCCCCGGCGGGCGGCCCGGGCCGGGTCCCGGGTGAGGGCGCGCACCCGGTGGCGGGGTGCCAGCAGGGCGGAGACCGTGTGGCCCACGGTGCCACTGGCGCCGGTGACCACGATGGCCGGTCGTTTGTCGTCGTTCCGTTCCGACTCGGCCGCGCGCGGTGCCGTGCGGAGTCCGCCGCGGGTGGGGGCGCTCACGCCGGCCTCGCGCGGTCGGCGTCGAGCACGATCCGCTCCGCGACGGAGGGAACGGCGATCCCGGGGAGGAGGTTGCGCCACATGCCCACGGTGCGCTGGGGCAGGTCGGCCCGTCCGCTCACGAGCTGGGAGTAGAGCTGGATGCCGGTACAGGCGCCCACGACGAACTCGGCCACCTCCACCGGGTCCACGGAATCCCGGAGCTCGCCGTCGTGCCGTGCTTCGAGCAGGCAGTCCGTCATGATGCGGACCCACGTGCGGTACGACGTGTCGTCGCGCATCCCGAAGGCGCCCTGTTCCACGGCCAGCCGCACGGCGGCCCGCAGCATCGGGTCCTGCTGGATCTGCCACGACCACAGCAGGGTGATGTCCACCAGTCGTTGCAGGCCGCGGGAGCGGAGCATCGGGACGATGGTGTCGGGCTGGGCGTTCATCACCGCGAGCGCCAGCCCCTCCTTGGACTTGAAGTGGAAGTACATGGCCCCGGTGGTGGCGCCGGCCCGTTCCGCGATCTTGGTGATGCTGGCGCCGGCGAAGCCGTACTCGTCGAGGACCTCGGCGGCCGCGCGCAGGATCGCCTCGCGGGTCCGAACGGCCCGTTCCTGCTTCGTCCGTGGCATGCACCCTCCCTTTAAACGTAGAGAACGCTCTCTATGGTATCTGCTCGCCATGTGGGACGACAGCCCGAACATCCCTGCGCTGACCTGCGGTTGGCGAAAGTTCTCACGGTTTCCCTCGACAAACAAAAAGAACACTCTCTATTTTATGAGCGTGCGGGCACGACATCGCCGTACAGGACGGTCTGTCACACACATCGGACATCAGGGGGAAGGTTCCGCATGTCTCACACCACCCGGCAGCCGGTCGCGCCCAGCGCGTCCACTCCCGTGCTCACGCCCACGCTGACCTACGCCGTTCCGAGGGAGTACGTGCACCGCGCGGCCATAGCCGAGGTGTTCCTCACCGGCTGGCGACCGATCGGGCCCGACTGCTTCACCGTCACCGCCCAGTGGCCCCGCCAGCACAGCTTCTACCTGACGCAGGAGGGGACGCAGGACCCGCTCCTGCTGAGCGAGACCATCCGCCAGACCCTGCCCCTCCTGTCGCACGCGGCGTACGACGTCCCCTTCGGAACCCGGCTCAGCTGGGACTTCTTCCGCTACACGCTCGACCCCGCGGCACTGGCCGTGCAGTTCGTGCCCGCCGAGCTCGAATTAACCGTCACCGCCTCCGACATCAGGCGCCGCGGCGGCCAGCTGGCCGCCGTGACCATGAACTTCGACATCTCGCGCGACGGCATGCCGCTGGCCACCGCCGAGACCCGCTTCGGCTGCTACACCCCGGCGGTCTACCAGCGGCTGCGCGCGGGCCGTGCCGACCTGGACGAGGTCCTCGCGAGCGCCCTCGCCCCCGCACCGCCGGTGCCTCCGGCCCTCGTGGGCCGTGACCGGCCGCAGGACGTGGTGCTGTCCGCGCCCGACGTGGACCGGGGCTGGCGGCTGCGCACGGACACCGCTCACCCGGTGCTCTTCGACCACCCGGTGGACCACGCGCCCGGGATGCTCCTGCTGGAAGCCGCCCGCCAGGCCACCCAGGCACTCGACCCCGCCCGCCGGGTGCTGCCCACCGGCATGGACATCGCCTTCTTCCGGTACGTCGAGTTCGACTCCCCGTGCTGGATCACCGCCGAACCGGACGCCCCGGAGCGCCACGACGAGCAGGGCCGTCAGCGGACGAAGGTGACTGCCTGGCAGGAGGATCAGGTGGCCTTCTCCGCGACGGTGACGACGGAGACGGTCGCCCCTCGCTGAGGCGCCGGACGGGAGGCCGGTTCCCGCTATGCGGGCGGTCGGTGAGCGGGCGGGCCCGGTGGCTTGCCCGCTCTCACCGGCGCGTGTCTTCCTCGCCGGCGATTCGTCGTTGGTTCGCGGATCACTCGGGTGGAGACCCAGGTCGCACGAGCGGCCCCGCCGGGTGCTCTGACGACGGGAAGCACAGCGCCCGGACGACCGGGCCACGCAGTCGGGCGAGTCGACGTAGACCTGAAGGACTACGGCTTCAGCGACCGCCTCACCTCGTACAAGAACAACCAGACCTCCGGCACGCGGGCCCTGTTCTACAACTGGCAGGGCTCTTGGGTCTACAAGTTCGACAGCCACGCGTACCACACGGAGGACAGCCTCGCGAACACCTCCTGGAACAATCTGATCGACGGGGTCCGGGTCTGCTGAGCCCTGCCGGTGGCCCGATCAGCCGGGCAGCCGCGCCTTCGGGCCCGGCCGGACGGTGGTCATCAGCGGGCCATGCGTCGTCCCAGCTCCCGTGCCCTCTCGCGCAGGCCGGCAGCCCAGGCGTCGCCCTCCGCCGGAGCGGACATCCCCGTGGCGGGGGAGACCTGCACGTCTTGGAACGGCGCCTGGGGAGTGGCTCCGTGCCGCGCCCAGTCCACCGTGATCCCGGCGCGCTCCGCCAGGACCAGCACGGTGGCGACGAAGCCTTCGCAGAGAGCCAGCCAGACGCCGTGGCTCATCCTTCTGTGCTCCGCCAGAAGGGCGTTGACGAAGGTCTCGAAGGTGTCCGGGTCTATCTGGCACTCGTCGTTCTCCATCGGCCCGATGCCCGAGGGGAGCTCCAGCTCCGCTTCGAACAGTGCTACATGGCGCTGGAACATGCGGGAAGCCCCATTGGACGGGTTCCACAGGGTCTCGTCGCCCACGTCGAAGTACTGGCTCATCACGGCGCCTTTCAGCTGGTCAGGGCAGGTCAGCGTATCCAGCCGGATCATCGGCGTCGTCTGAATTGACGGCGACGACGAGCGCGGCCAGGAGCCGTGCCGGCCGTGCGCCCCGAGCCCTCGGCCGCCGCAGGAGGGATGCGGCGGCCGAGGGCTCCTCCCGATGGGGTGGGGTCAGGCGGTGCGTCTGGTCAGGCCGAGTGGCTCGGAGCGCTGGGCGAGCCCGGCCAGGCGGCTGTAGGCGTACGCGGCCGAGACGAGCGTCATGTGGTGGTGCCAGCCCGGGAACGACCGGCCCTCGAAGTCCAGCAGCCCCAGGTGCTCGCGCAGGGAGTGGACCGTCGCGGCGCTGCCCGCGCGCAGCCGGGTCAGCGTCAGCAGGTCGCTCATGCGCGTCTGCACCATACTGGTCAGCCACACGACCGACGGCCGCTGCTCGTCCGCCTGCCACTCCGCGAAGAGCCGGTAGGTGCGGTGCGGTGCGCCGGTGCCCGTGCGGACGCCGGGCACCCGTACCAGGCCGGAGACGATCCGGAGCATCCGCTGCCGGCCGTCGGAGGCCGTCACGGTGGCCGTGTGCGGGTGCCGCCGGCTGCTCATGGCCAGGAAGGACCGGGCGCTGAGCGTCGAGGCCGCCGCAGCCGCGTGCGCGGCGGGCTGGGCCTTGAGGTGCCCGTCCGCGATCACCTGCATGCCGTCGGGCACGGCGACGAGGAAGTCGTACCCCCGCTGCGAGAGTCCGGAGACCAGCGGGGCGGCGCTCGGCAGCTCCGTCATGTCCGCCACCACCGGGACCGCGGCCAGCGAGGTGCGCGCGGCCGCGGCCCCCACCAGGTCCAGCGTGTCCGCCCACAGGGGCCGGTGCCGCACGCCGTCCGGGATGCGGGTGCGCCGCCGCAGCCCCGTGTCGTCGGCCCAGTGGTCGGGCAGGAACAGGCGCCAGTCGACGGGGACGTTGTGCCCCGGGACGGAGAGGAACAGCCCCAGCGCCACCTGGCAGTTGACGGTACGCCCGGCCGACGGCACGAAGCGGCGGTGCACCCCGACCGAGTGGTCGCCCCGCTTCGGCAGCACCGCCGGGGCGACGGTCCAGGCCCGGACCGGGGCGCGTTCCTCGACCCAGCGCATCAGCTCGCCCCGGGCGGGTTCCCACTCCCAGGGGCTGGCGTTGATGAACTGCTGCAGCGACTGCGAGGCCGTGGGTGAGGTGGAGACGGCGGCGGCCAGCCGCCGGACCGACTTCTTGCCGGGCGTGGTGAGCAGTCCCTGCAGGTAGGCCTGGGCCCACCTGCGCTGGTCCGCGCGCGGCAGATGGCCGAAGAGCTCCTCGGCGTAGTCGGCGTAGTCGGCGTAGGCGGCGAGCGGGGCCGGTTCGGCCGGTCCCCGTAACTCCGTGATGCCGTGCGCAGCCACGATGCGTTCCCCCTCGACTGGTTCGGACGGACGGCGTGAGAGGACACCTCACTCGTAAAAGAATAGAGAACGTTCTGTATTTTCCAAGGGGGTTCACCGGTCGGCGACGACTTTCGGAAGTCCCGTCCGGGGAACGGCGGTTGAGGGCTGGAACTCGTCGCTTCTTGTGCAAGTCGGCGTTGTCCCGGCCAAGGGCGGGACCGCAGGCTGGCCGCACGGACAAGGGGAGGGAGTGCTGTGGCGGTTCACGTACGAGACGCGAGCACACGGTCCGCCGCCGCGCGCTCCGTTGGCGCGAAGTGTGCGGCCGTGGACGGCCTTCGCGGTGGCCGGCGGCTGCCGTCCCTGACCGGGATGCGGTTCGCCGCCGCGCTGCTCGTCTTCCTCTTCCACGCCACGTACGAGAACGTCTTCCGCGACCCCGGGACCAACGCCGCCTTCGCCCTGCTGTTCTCCAAGGCCGGCTGGGTCGGCGTCTCCTTCTTCTTCGTCCTCAGCGGCTTCCTGCTCACCTGGTCGGCACGCCCGGACGACACCGCACGCCGCTTCTGGCGGCGGCGCGCGTGGAAGATCTACCCGAACCACGTGCTGACCTTCACGGCCGCCGTCGCCCTTCTGGTCTGGACCGGGCAGGCGGTGCCCGGGGCCGTGCGCAACCTGCTGCTCGTCCAGACCTGGACGCCGGACGTCGACGTGATCCTCAGCGCCAATCCGGTCAGCTGGTCCCTCGCCTGCGAGGCGGTCTTCTACCTCGCCTTCCCCGCCCTGCTGCGGCTGGTGGACGCGATCCGTCCGGCCCGCCTGTGGTGGTGGGCGGCGGGACTCGTGCTCGCCGTCCTCTGCGTCCCCGCCCTTGCCTCCGCCGTGGTGCCCGCCGGGCCCGACATGTGGTGGCTGGCGATCTCGGAGGAGCACTACTGGTTCGTGTTCGCGTTCCCGCCCGTACGCGCCCTGGAGTTCGTGCTCGGCATGGTCATGGCGCGGATCCTGGGGGCCGGGCGGTGGCGCGGCCCCGGGCTGCCGCTCGCGGGTGCCGCGGTGGTGGCCGGTTACGGCGTCGCGCTCGTGGTGCCGTTCGCGTACGGCATGGTGGCGGCGACCGTCGTGCCGCTCGCCTGGCTCGTCACCGCCGCGGCCGCCGCGGACCTGCGCGGAAACGTTTCACCGTTCCGTACGCGTCTCCTCGTCCGCCTCGGCGAACTCTCCTTCGCCTTCTACCTGTCGCACCGGCTGGTGCAGATGTACGGGCACCGGGTCCTCGGCGCGGACCGGTCCTGGGACACCCCGGCGGGCGTCGGGGTGCTGCTCCTGGGGCTCGTGGTGACGCTGGGGCTGTCCTGGCTGCTGTACACGTTCTTCGAGCGGCCGCTCACCCGCCGCATGGGCGCCGCCCGGGCGGCCGGACCGCCGCCACCCCCTCACGCTCCACGGGCCGGACGGTCCGGCCCGCCTCATGACGGAGGCTCATGACGATGACGACGAGTACGACGAGTACGACGAATACGACCATGGCGACGAGTGCGACGGCGACCGCGAGTGCGACGGCGACCGCGGGGGTGACGACGATCGACGTGTGGTTCGACTACATATGCCCGTTCTCCGTGATGACCCGCAAGGTGCTCGCCGACGCCCTCACCGATCCGGACGTCCGGACCGTATGGCGCGCCTACGAGCTGCATCCGGAGGGCACCCCGCCGCCCGGTGAGGGCGACTACCCCGAGCGGGTCTGGGAGAACTCCGTCCTCCCCATGGCCGAACGGCTCGGCGTCCGGCTCGGCTCCGCCCCCTCGCTGCCCCTGCCGCGTACGGGCCTCGCACTGCGCGGCCACCGTTACGCGGAGCGGCACGGCGCCGGCCTCGCCTACAGCGACCGCGTCTTCGACGCCCACTTCCTGGAGCACCTGGACATCGCGGACGCGGGACTGCTGGCGGACCTGGCGGGCGACGTCGGGCTCGACGCACGCGAGTTCCGCGCGTTCGTCACCTCCGAGGCGACCGCCGAGCAGTACCTGCGCGAGCAGGACGACGCCCGGCGCACCCACCGCATCCACACGGTGCCGACACTGACCATCGGCACCTGGCGCACGGAGGGCGTCCCCCGGGCGGACCGTGTGCGGGAGGTCCTGGCGGAGCTCCGCCCGGCCGTGGGCGGCTCCCGTCACTCCGCGGGTGCCGCCACGCGGAATCCCACGCCGAGCGCCGCCAGGTCCCGTTCGTAGACACCGTGCCGGCGGGCGCACCGGGCCAGGTCCCGGTCGTGGCGGAAGGACCCGCCCCGCGTGACGTGCGGGTCGAAGGCCCAGTCCTCGGTCCTCGGTACGTCGTCGGGGGCGCCCGGGTAAGGGGCGTAGAGGGTGGAGGTCCACTCGTCGGCGTTACCCGCCATGTCCAGCACGCCGAACGGACTGGCACCCTCGGGGAACGAGCCGACCGGCACGGTCGCCCCGACGCCCAGGTCCACGAGGTTGGCCAGACCGGTGCGGTACTCGTTCCCCCACGGGAACTCCCGGCCGTCGTCCCCGCGCGCGGCGCGCTCCCACTCGTCCTCGGTGGGCAGCCGCACCGCGAGGCCGCCGAGCCGTTCCCCGAGCCATCGGCAGTAGGCCGTCGCCTCGTCCCACGGGACCCCGATGACGGGGTGGTCCGCCGGCGCCTGCGGGACCGGCCTACCGGTGGCCACCGCGAAGCGCGTCCACTGGCCGACCGTGACGGGCGTACGGGCGATCCGGAACGCCGGGACCCGGATCTCCGTACGCGGGGCTTCCTTCCGGTACCACTCCACCGGCACACCGGTGTCACGGAAGCGGTGGGCGACCTCCGCCACCTCCTCCGTCGGCGTGCCCCGGTACAGGAACCCGGCCGGGACCTCGACCCAGTCCACGTCGTACACGTCTTCCACCCGTCCCTCCTCAGCTCGACAGCAGGTGCGCGTTGGGGCTCATCGCGGCGTCGGCGTACCGCGGGATCTCCACCACGGTCACGCCGGACGCCTGGAGCAGTTCCGCGCCGGCGGCCGCGGCGACGAACGTGTCCGGCTCGCGCCAGGCGGTCACCACCCTCCGTACCCCCGAGTCGATGATCCACCGGGCGCACGGGCGAGGGCGCGACGCGCGCCGGCCGCAGGGTTCCAGGCTGCTGTAGACGGTCGCCCCGCGCAGCCGCGGGTCCCCGGCCGGCTTGGCGAGCGCGGACTCCTCGGCGTGGACGTGCGGGTCACCGCCCTCACGGGAGTGGCCTCGGGCCAGCTCCTCCCCGTCGGCGGCGACGACGATCGCGCCGACGGAGAACGCGGTCCGCGACGGCGGGCACGCGGCGGCCAGTCGGCAGGCCTCGGCGAGCCAGGCCGAGTCCGCCGCGGTCGCCCGGCCGTCGGCGCCGGGGCGCCGGCTCAACGCGTACCGGAGCAGGACCACATCGCCGACCGGCCGGGTCTCGACGAGGGTGAGACGGTGCAGGGGTCCGCCCGGATACGTGCCGGGACCCAGCATGCGCGGCGCGTCGCGCTGTCCCACCAGCAGGGGCGCGACGGCGAGTTGCAGCTCGTCCGCCAAGCCGCGCTGGAGCAGCTGGGTGTGGACCTGCCCGCCGCCCTCGACCATCAGGCGTCGCACGCCGAGCGTGCGGAGGTGCCGCAGAACGGCCTCCCAGGCGGCGTTCTCGTCCCCGGCCACCTCGGTCACCTCGTACACCTCGGCGAGGTCGCCGACGGCGGCCACGGCCCTGGCGTGCGCGCGGGCACCCACCGCGTACACCGCCTTGCGTCCGCCGTGGTGCCAGAACCGCCAGGCGGGATCGAGAGCGCCGCTCCGGGTGACGGTGACCTTCAGGGGGTACGCGTGCGGGGCGCGCGACCGCACGCGCAGGCGGGGGTTGTCGGCGCGCAGCGTCCCCGCTCCGACCAGCACGGCGTCGCTGGAGGCGCGCTCGGCGTCCACCCGCCGGAAGTCCTCCTCGCTGGACAGGAGGAGCCGGTCCTCGCCCGGGCGGGTGTCGAGGCAGCCGTCCAGCGACACCGCGGCCGACAGCAGGACATGGGGCATGGACACGGTACGCGGCTCCTTCGCATCGGTCGGTCGCGGAACTTCGTCACACCGCCGGTGTCGTGCCGGAGTGCGCCGGTGCACTCACCGCTGCCGCAAAAGGCGAGGCGTAGAAGTCCCACCCCGCGTTGCGTTGCGGTGAATGCACCTCGTCGAGGCTCACGGCAGGCAAGTAACCCTCTTTTTAAAGGGTTTCTGTAAAAGCCTTACGAAGCTTCGTTTCATATTTATCCGGGCTGCCATCCGACGTCTCCACGGTGACTCCCTGGTGAGCGGAATCCTGCGGTGGCCGGTCACGCTATGAGCATCCAACTGGGCTGTCAACCTGTTTAGTTGAACCGGTAATTATGTCGATGATCATGGTTGACAGACCGTTGAGCTGTGGTGTTGGCTTGCCGAGGTGCTGGGGGTGATCTTCGCCTATTCGTGGACCACTGCCGGTGACCGTGACTCGCCGTTGCTTATTCATCTGCCGGTGACGCGCTTTTCTCCTGCCTGAAGGGAATGAAAGTGCCACACGTACTCCGCTCGCGCAGAAGCTCTCCCGCCGACTCTCGGATCCCGGCCATGCGGATATCACGGGCTCTGCTCGAAAACCCGACCTCAGAGCGCATATGACCGACATTCTGGTCCCCACCTGGCCGGTCATCCCGTACGCGGCGGACGGACTTCCGCCGCAGTGGCGGCCCTCCCGGCGCCTGACCCTGCTGATGCCCTTCTACCGAGAGACCGAGGCCACCCTGACGCGCTCGGCCCGCGCCGTGGCCGCCCTGGACTACCCTCCGGAGCTGCTCCAGGTGCTGTGGCTCGTGGAGGACGGACCCGACGGCGACCAGGACGCCGAACGGGCCACCCGGGCCCGGGCCGCCGCGGACCGTCCGGACCTCGACTGGCGGATCCTGCGACTGCCGAGCATGCGGCCCAAGGGGGCCGCGCTCAACCACGCCTTCCCGTACGCCGACGGGGACGTGATCGCCGTCGTCGACGCCGACGTCGTCCCCGGGCCCCGGCAACCCGCCGAAGCCCTATGGGCGTTGGAGCAGGGCTACGCGCTGGTCCAGGCCGAGGAGGTCAGCGAGCGCGGGCAGGGGCTCACCGCCCGGGTCAGAGCCGCCGAGGACGCCGTCTGGCACGCCTCCGTGCGCGGCCTGGCCCGGGTCGCCGGCGTGCACGTGGTCGCGGGAAGCTCCGTCTACGCCTGGGCGTCCACCTGGGACCGGGTGCGTCCCGTTCGCGAGGACGACGTGGAGGAGTCCTACCACTGGTCGCTGGAGCTGATGAGCCAAGGCGTCCGCACCGGCTTCGTGCGTACGCCGTCCGGCGTCAGCTCCACCGAGCACACCGGCGCCGCGCTGCGGCAGCGGGCGCGCTGGGCGCGCGGGCAGCTGCGGGCCGTCGCCGTGAACTGGCCGACGCTCTCCGCGCGGGGCCGGGTGCTGGGCGCCGTCAGCGTGGGAGGCATGGCCGCCCGGGCCGCCATGCCGGTCCTCCTCGCCGCCGCCGTGGCCTCACCACGCGCCCGCAAGGCGGCCGCCGGACTGCTCGTCGCGGACGCGCTGTGCGTGCTCGGGGCGCGGCGCAGCCCCGAGTACCGCGACCGGGCGGACGGGACGGCGTGGTTCCTGGTCGTGCCCTGGCACGTCCTCGGGTCGGTGGCGGTGTACCGCGCGCTCTGGGAGTGGGCGAGGGGTGACCGCGGCTGGCACAGCGTCCGCGAGGTCTCCGAAGCCGGGGCGGCGGAAGTACCTGCTGCGGCACCCGGGGCCTCCGGAGCCGGGGCGGCGGAAGTACCTGCTGCGGCACCCGGGGCTTCCGACGCGGAGGCTGCCGCAGGTCGGCCCTCCGTGACCGCGGAAGCCCCGGGCGCGGCACCTGGGGCCTCCGATGCGGAGGCCGCCGCAGGTCGGCCCGCCAAGGCCGCCGAGACCCTGGACGCGGCACCCCGGGTCTCCGGGGCCGGGGCCGCGAAAGCCGCGGACCCGGCACCCGAGGTGTCGGAAGCCGAGGCCGCCGCATCCGGTGCCGCCTTACGGGAGGAGCGCCCGCATGGCCGGTGACGCCGTCCCCGTCGAGCCCGCGGCCCCCGGCGTCGTCATCAGCGCCGCCGTGATGACCCACCCCCGCCGGCAGGCGGAAGCGGCACGCCTCGCGGAGGCGTTAGGCGGCTGGCACACCCGGCTCGCCCTCGACCCGCGCCCCGACGGCCCGCCGACGACCCTGCGCACCGCGTGGGCGGCCTGGGCCGCCATCCGCCCCGGCGCCACCCACCACCTGGTGCTCCAGGACGACGTGGAGCTGTGCCGCGACTTCACCGAGCGCGTCGAGTCCGCGGCCCGCGAACACCCCGACACACCGCTCGCCTTCTACGCGAACTGGGACTCGTGGAACGGCGCGGCGACCCGCGCCGCCGCCCTCGGCGGCGCACGCTGGGTACCCGCCGTACCGGGGGAGTGGGTGCCGACCCTCGCCCTGCTCCTGCCGAGACGGGACGTGGAGGCCCTGCTGTCCGCCACGCACCCCGACCACGCGGAGCCCGAACCCGACGACGTGGCCCTCGCCCGGGTACTGCGCGCACGCGGCCGGCGCGTGCTGATCTCCGTACCGCACCTCGTCGAGCACACCGGGCAGCCGAGCCTCGTCGGCAACGACCGCTACGGGCCCCGGCACTCCGCCTGCTTCGCCGACGACGTACACGACCGGGCCGGCGCCCCGCCCGGCGCCCCGCCCGGCGAGCGGGAGCGCGACCGGGACCGCGACCGCCCCGCGGACAGCGGCCCGGCCCGCCTGCCCGAGGTGCTCGTCCACCGGCTCCGCGGACGCGCCCACATCGTCCTTACCGGCCCCGATCCCCTGGAAGACGAGCCGCGCTTCATCTCCCTGCGGGCCTACCTCGACGAAACCGGCATGACCGGGCGCGGCCTCGCCCACTGGGAGAAGGCCCGCCGGGACCTGCAGGCGCCCGACAGCATGCTCCGGCTCTGCGAGGAACTGTGGTACTGCGCCTACCTGTTGGGCGCCCACACCGGCTCCGGCCACATGGTGCCGCCCCCCAGGCTCGTCCGGGTCGCGCTGCGCAGCCTGGTCCTCGGCGGCACGGCGCTCCCCGCCGAGCAGCGGCTGTGGACCGAGCGGCACGCGGCCCGGCTGACGACCCTCGCCGAGCACGGGTTCGCCGCCGGACTCGACGACCACCGCACCTACGGACCACCGCGCCCGGTCCCGGCCGAACGGCGGGCCGCCCTTCCCCCGGCCGAGCGCATCTGGCAGGACCCACGGCTCGCGGACGCGGCGTAACAGGCCGGTTCCCCCACACGACCAGCACGACACCGCATGGAGGATGCGATGACCACGGCTGCACCCATCGGAGAGAACCAGCACGGCGACGTACCCCACTGCACCGTCCGCGCCGAGGTCGCCGTGCCGGTGGACACCGCCGTCGGCCCGGTGACGGCCCGCATGGCGACCTTCACCGGCCTGCTCGACGGCCGCGAACACCTGGCGCTGGTCTTCGGCGACGACCCCGGACCTGCACCGCTGGTACGCGTGCACTCGGAGTGCCTCACCGGCGACGTCTTCGGATCCGGCCGCTGCGACTGCGGCCCTCAACTCCACGAAGCCCTCGGGCTGCTGGCCGAGCACGGCGGCATCCTGCTCTACCTGCGCCAGGAAGGCAGAGGCATCGGCCTGTACAACAAGCTCGACGCCTACCTGTTGCAGGACGAGGGCCTGGACACCTTCGAGGCCAACCTCCGGCTGAACTTCGAGGCGGACGCACGCGACTACCGGGTCGCCGCCCAGATGCTCGGCGCCCTCGGCGTCGGCCGCATCCGGCTGCTCACCAACAACCCCGACAAGGCGGCCCAGTTGACGGCCGGCGGTATCGCCGTCAAGGAGACGGTGGGCACCGGGGTGTTCCTGCGCAGCAGCAACCGGCGCTACATCGAGGCGAAGGCACAGGCAGGCCACCGCATCGTGCTGACGGACGTGACTCCGGCATGACCTCGTCGGCATCTCCGGACACTGTGGCCGCGCAGTGGCGGCGACGCCTGGGACTTCCGGATCTGACCGGCCACGGGCGCATCGTGGCCGCCACCTCCCTGGACACGTTCGGGGTGGGCATGTTCACCCCGCTGTCGTTCCTCT
The DNA here is from genome assembly GCF_040646655.1 of Streptomyces sp. NPDC045431. Taxonomy (NCBI): domain Bacteria; kingdom Bacillati; phylum Actinomycetota; class Actinomycetes; order Kitasatosporales; family Streptomycetaceae; genus Streptomyces; species Streptomyces sp. NPDC045431. The sequence goes on along the minus strand of NZ_JBEZAQ010000002.1, from coordinate 444,789 downwards.
TCTTCCTCCTCACCACCGACCTCACCGTGACCGAGGTCGGGTGGGGGGCCAGTCTGGCGACGCTGCTGTCCATACCGTTCTCCCCGCTGGCGGGGAGCGCGGTGGACCGCTGGGGGCCGCGCGCCTGCCTGATCGCCAACAACGTGCTGGCCGCCGCCGGCTACCTCTGCTACCTGCTGGTCGACTCCCTGCACGCCCTGGTGGCGAGCATGCTCGTGGTGCTCTGCGCGGAACGCCTGTACTGGGCGGCCTGGCCGGCCTTCGTCGCCGACCTCGCCGAGGGCGCCGAACTGGACCGCTGGTACGCCTTCACCGCGGCCGGCAAGAACGCCAGCGTGGCGCTCGGCGGCGCCGTGGGCGGCTTCGTCCTGGGCACCGGCTGGTCGGGGGCGCCCCTGCTCATCGTGGTGCTCAACGCTGCCACGAGCGTCCTGACCGCCTTCCTGTTCCGGCGCCCCTCACCGCGGTCGCGGCCGGCCGAGGGCGCGGGCCGGGACTCGTCCGCGGCGCCGGACCCGTCCGCGGCGCCGGACCCGGGTGCGACGCCGCACACCACCGCCGCGCCGGGGCCGAAGACCGAGGACCCGCCGACGATCGGCGAGGAGGCCGCGGCCCCGCAGGCCGGCTGGGGCACGATCCTCCGCGACCGGGTGCTCCTCTGCCTCCTCGCCTCCCACGCCGCGCTCACGTTCGGCTGGCTCATCCCCACGGTCATCCTCCCGGTCTACCTCGTCGAGGTACGGGCCCTGCCGACCTGGCTGCCCTCCACCACGCTGATGGTCAGCTCCCTCCTGATCGTCGTCGGCCAGACGTACGTCACCGGCCGGCTCGGTGCGGTGGGACGCGGCCGCGTCATCTCCTGGGGCGCCGGGCTCATCCTGAGCGCCGTGGGCCTGCTCGCCGCGGTGCCGGCCGTCGGCGAAGCCGCCATGGTGGTGGTCGTGTTCGTGGCGGTCCTGCTCTTCACGGCGGGGCAGATGACCGCGACCCCCGCCTTCGTCGCGCTGTCCGCGACGGCGAGCCCGCCGCAGGCGCGCGGGCGGTTCCTCGCCCTGTTCAACCTCACCTGGACCCTGTCCGCCGTGGCGGGCCCGGCGCTCGTCGGCGTCCTGATCGAGCGGCACAGCGCGGTCCTGTGGGCCGTCCTCGCGGCCCTGGTCGCGCTGGGCGGTCTCGGCTACCGGCTCACCGGGCGCCTGGCTCCCCACCTGCTCGCCAGCCCGCAGGTCAGGCAAGCCACCTCCTGACCGCCACCCCGTCACTCAGAAAGGGAGAAACCCCATGATCCGCCACTACGGTCCCATCAGCGGTGTCGCCGCCTACGGCACGCAGTACGTCGCGACGGCCGGCTACGACAACCAGCTCATCCTCTGGGACGCCGCGACGAAGCAGCCGCTCGCCCGGGTGAACCACGACCACCTCGCCAACCAGGCGGCGTTCAGCCCGGACGGCCGCTTCCTCGTCAGCTCGTCGAGCGACTACTCCGCCCGCCTGTGGTCGCTGCCGAAGCTGAGCCTGGTCGCGGTCCTCGCCGACCACAAGGACGACGTGGAGATGTCGGTCTTCCACCCGACCAAGGAACTCATCGCCACCGCGTCCCGCGACCACAACGTCCGCGTGTACGACTTCACGGGAACGCTGGTCACCACCTTCGAGGGACACACCGCGGACGTCATCTCGGTCGAGTGGGTCGCCGGCACCGACGAGCTGGTCTCGTCGAGCGACGACGGCACCATCAAGCGCTGGTCGCTGGAGACCGGCGCGATGACCGACGAGATCGACCTCGCCGGGGTCGAGACCGACACCGTCGCCATCACCCGCACCGGTGTCATCTACGCCGGGAACGACGAGGGCGAGATCATCGTCGTCACCGGCGAGAACGTGGAGAACCACCCCGCCCACGAGGCCGGCATCAAGCGCCTGGTGTACAACGCCGAGCGGGACCTCCTGGTGAGCCTCAGCTACGACCGCACGCTCCGCGTGTGGGACACCTCCGCCGATCTCACCGAGGTGGCCAAGGCGTCCCTGCCCTCGGACATCTGGCCGCGTTCGTGCGCCTTCCTCGACAGCGACACCCTCGCCTTCGCCACCTTCGGATCCTCGTACGCGACGTACCGCATCGGCGCCGACGAGTGGAACACCGACGGGGTGGAGCAGACGCCCTGCGTCAACGCGGTCACCGTGGACGGCGGCCGCACCCTCACCATCGGTGACGCGGGCGTGCTGTGGATCGACGGGGAGCGGCACAGCGAGACGGGCAGCCTGTGCAACTTCCTCACCCCGGTCGGCGGGCGGGTCCTCACCGGCGGGCAGATGGGCAAGGTCTTCGACGCGAGGACCGGTGAGGTCCTCCACCAGCACCGCTCCCCGCTGAACTGCGGCGCGGCCTTCGAGCGCGACGGCGTCCCGCACGTCGTCATCGGGGCGTACACCGGTGAGGGCATCGTCCTGTCGGTCGCGGCCGACGGTTCCGTACGGCACGAGGCGACGCTCCGGCTGCACCAGAACGCCGTCAAGGGCATCGCCGTCTCCGAGGGCCGGATCTTCTCCGTCTGCGCCGACGCCAGTACCACCTGGTTCTCCGTCGACGGCCTGGAGCGGCTGCACCACATCGAGGAGGCGCACGAGCGCATCGCCAACGGCTGCGCGCCGCTGCCCGGCGGTGACTTCGCCAGTGTGAGCCGCGACTACAAGCTGCGGCTGTGGCGCGGCTTCGAGCCCACGGTCATCGCCACGCCGCACGACCACTCGATCAAGTGCGTCGCCGCCAGCACCGACGGGCGGTACGTCGCCACCGGCTCGTACCACGGCCTCGTCGCCGTCTACGACGTGACCGCCGACACCTGGTCGACCGTCAGCCGGGTCACCACCGCGGGCATCTCCTCGCTGTTCTACGACGCCGGCACCGACCGCTTCCTGGCCGGCTCGTACGACGGCCGCGTCTACCCCGTGACGTCCCACTGAACCGAGGCGGATACCCATGTCAGGCGCGACCTTCGACTACGGCCCCGACTTCTACGACGAGCCCACGGTCTTCCCCCGCTACCAGGAGGCCCGGGCGGCCGCCGACGAGGGCAACACCACCCTCGAGGAGCCGTACGTCCTCGCCTTCGTCGGCGACCTGCGGGGCCGTACGGTGCTCGACCTCGGCTGCGGGGACGGCACGTTCGGCGCGTCGGTGCTGCGGGCCGGCGCGGACCGCTACCACGGCGTCGACGGCAGCAGCCGGATGCTCGCGGCCGCCGCCGCCCGCCTGGACCCGGCGACGCTGGAGCGCACCGACCTCAACGCCTGGACCTGCCGGGAGCCGGGGGCGTGGGACGTGGTCACGGCCCGCATGGTGGTGCACTACCTCGACGACCTCCCGGCGCTCCTGCGGGAGGTGCGGACCGCCCTGGCCCCCGGCGGCCGGTTCGTCCTCTCCGTCGAGCACCCTGTGGTCACCTGCGCCTACGACGGCGACTTCCACGACGGTGTGCCGTCCGAGATGCGGGTGCGCGGCTACTTCGACGAGGGCGAGCGCGCCTGCGAGTGGCTCGGCTCCTCCGTACGGAAGGTGCACCGCCCCGTCGAGACCTACGTCAGCGAGCTGCTCGGGGCGGGGTTCGCCCTGACCGGGCTGTCCGAGGGGCGGCCCGTACCGGACAACTTCCGGGACCCCCGCACGTGCGAGGCGCGCCGGGCCGTCCCCATGTACCTCACGATCCGGGCGGAGAAGCCGGCCGGCTGACGCCCACGCACCCTCCGCCACAAGGAGCCGTCACATGACGAGAAGGACGAGAAGGACGAGCAAGACGAGCAGCACGAGAAGCAACAGCACGCCCAGAACCATCGGGAACCTCACGGCCCTGGCCGCCTCCCTGCTGCTGACGTGCCTCACCACGGGCGCGTCGGCCGCATCACCGGACACCGCACCGCGGCACCTCAAGGTGTGGTTCATGTGGGGCTCCGTACCGGCGCCCGTGGTGGACCGGCTCGTCGGCGAGTTCGAGGCGGCGCACCCCGGCGTCGAGGTGGACGTCGAGCTGCAGAGCTGGGTCGGCATCCAGGAGCGCCTGGAGGCCGCGCTCGCCTCCGGCGACTCGCCCGACGTCGTGGAGCTCGGCACCACCACGACGCCCTCGTTCGCCTCCGCCGGCCTGCTCAAGGACCTCAGCGCGAAGGCCGACGCGCTGGGCTCCCGGGAGTGGATACCGTCGCTGCGCGAGTCGGGGAACTGGCAGGGCAAGCAGTACGGAGTGCCGCTGTACGCAGCGTCCCGCGTGGTCATCTACCGCACGGACCTCTTCGCCCAGGCCGGTCTCGACACACCCCGGGACCAGAAGGAGTGGGTGCGCACCACACGGGCGCTGGGCCGGGCGCACCAGGCGGACCCCGGCTTCCAGCCGATCTACCTGCCGGGCCAGAACTGGTACGTGCTCTCCGGCCTGCTCCACGACCGGGGCGGCCGGCTCGCCACCCATGACGGCACCCGCTGGCACGGCGGACTCGCCACCGCCGAGGCCGCCTCGGCGCTGAAGTACTACCGCACGCTCCAGTCGCTGTCGCAGGCGCCGAAGGACCGGGACGAGGCCCACCCGTTCCAGTACGAGGAGCTCGCCAAGGGCGGGATCGGCCAGATGGTCGGGCTGCCCTGGGAGCTGGCGGACGCCGAGCGCATCAACCCCGCACTCCGCGGCAAGCTCGGCATGTTCCCCGTGCCGGGGCTCTCGGCGGACCGGCCGGGCAGCGTCTTCCTCGGCGGTTCGAACCTCGCGGTGTCGGCCCGCAGCGCGCAGCCGGAGGCGGCGCTGGAGTGGGTCGCCGGGATCACCGGCCCCGAGGCCCAGAAGCGGATCGCGGCGGCGAACGGCACGCTGCCCAACCGGCTGGCGCTGGCGCGGGAGGTCGACAGCCCGGTGGTCAGGGTGCAGGCCGAGGCCGCCGCGAACGGGCACACCACCCCGGTCGACCCCCGCTGGCCGCTGGTGGAAGCCGAACCGAACCCGGTCAAGACGCTCCTCACCGACGTGCTCACCGGCCAGCCGGCCCGCGCGGCCGGGCGCCGGGCGGACCTGGCCGTGGAGGAGCGGCTGAACGGAACACCACCGCCGTCGGCCGGAACACCACCGTCACCGGCGGGCGGCCGCGCCGGTCCGCTCCACTGAGCGAGCACGGACAGCCACCGGGTGCTGGTCCGGCGCCTCGTCACGAGCGACCGCCGGACCGTCACCCGGTTCCCCCACCACCATCCGTCCTGGAGTGAACGACATGTCGGCAACCCCTCCGTATCTGCACCGGGCGTCCTCCGACCGCCCCTACTTCAGCGCCGACGGCGAGACCTATCTGACGCCGACGCCCCTGCGGGACCTCGACAAGAGCCTGCCACTGCGGGTCCTGTCCGAGGAGGACTTCACCTTCTGGCAGACGTACGGCTACGTCGTCGTCAAGCAGGCGATCCCCGCCGCCCACGCGAAACGGCTGCTCGACTTCGCCTGGGAGTTCCAGGGCCTCGACCCCGAGCGCCCCGACACCTGGTACGAGGACCGGCCCTTCCGCACCGACCTGGACAGAGAACTCCACGTCTACGGCTTCGTGGAGGCCTACCAGCACCAGCTCATCTGGGACAGCCGGCAGCGGCAGCGGGTCTACGACGCGTTCGTCGACGTCTGGGACTGCGAGGAGCTGTGGGTCACCCTGGACCGGCTCAACCTGAACCCGCCCAACGTGAGGAACCGGGACCGCGCGCTCATCGCGCCGACGGACCAGGGGTTCGACATCGAGCTCCACTGGGACGTCGACACCACCCTCAGCGTGCCGCCCCAGCGGGTCCAGGGCATCATCGCCCTCACCGACACCCGGCCCGACCACGGCGGCTTCCAGTGCTCGCCGGAGCTCTTCCGGCGCTTCGACCGGTGGAAGCTCGACCAGCCCGCCGACCGGGACCCCATCAGGCCCCGTACCGACAAGGCCGAATTCCCCGTGATCCGCCCCGAACTCGAGGCCGGCGACCTGCTGATCTGGAACGGCCTGCTGGCCCACGGGGTGGCACGCAACACCTCGGCGGACGGGGTGCGGGCGGTGCAGTACCTGTCCATGATGCCCGCCCTGGAATCACACCAGACGCTCCGCCGGTCCCGTATCGACTCCTGGCGCCATCTCTCCACCCCCGAGTGGAACAAGACGCTGGTCGGCGACTGCGTCCGGCACGAGTCGCTCCGCTACGGCAGGGCGACGCTCAACGACCTCGGTGCCCGGCTCCTCGGACTCGCCCCCTGGCACGGGGAGCCGCACGGAGAGCCCGACGGGACCGGGAAAGCGCCCGCACACGTCTCCGGAGAGCCGGCGTGAACCGCATATGCCTGGCCCTCCCCACCAACAGGGCCTGCGCCCCGATGATCTCGGCCATCGGTGGGGAGGCCGACTACGCGGCCACCCACTTCGGCGTCGAGGTGCACCTGCTCGTCCTGGACTCCTCCGACGCGGCGACGTACGCCGAACACGCCCGCGTCATCGAAGAAGAGCGCGAGTTCCGGGCGCCCCAAGTGGTCGTGCACCATCTGAACGACGCGGACCAACGGGCCTTCCTCCACGAGGTGGTACGCCGTTCCGGAGCGGCGAAGCCGGAGCTGCTGCTCGACCTGATGCTCCCCGCCGCCCTCTCCTACGGCGCCTGCACCAACCGCGCCTTCCTGCTGGCCGCCGCGCTGGGCTGCCGGTCGGTGCACCGCAGGGACTCCGACAGCGCCTACCAGGTCCTGGACGGTGAGCCGGTGTACCCCGTCGACCAGGAGCTCCGCTCGCTGGGCAGGCGCGCCGCCGACGCCGCGGCCGGCGTCTCGGCCGTCGCCCTGCCGCCCGAACGCGTCGACCTGCCGGTCGTTCTCGCGGGCGCCTCGTTCGTCGGCGAGCTGTCCGTGGACATCTCCGAGATCCGCGCCCTCGACCCCGCCGTCTACCACGACGTCGTCAGCCTGTGGGCCCCGCCCGAGTGGTCGTACGAGCAGAAGCGCGCGCTCGTCGAGGAGTCGTTCAAGGGCGCGGGCACCGAGCCGTTCGTCGGGGATCACTCCACGCTGACCACGGTCGACCCCATGCGCGTGGACATGTGCAACGTCGCCTTCCACCAGGACGTGTACGGGCGGGTGCCGCTGCCGCCGGCCACCGACACCATCGGCAGCGACTACTTCCTCCTGCACCTGGTGCACGACGCGCTGTTGCCCGGCGTCCTGCACAACAGGCACGTCGTGAACTTCTACACCCCCGAGCGGCGCACCACGCCCGGGTTCATGGCGTACCAGACGCGGTTCACGAAGTTCCTCCTCTCGATGCTGTACTTCCACTTCGTCTACCGCGAGATGGCCGCGGCCGGCCCGGAGCTCCTCGACGGCCGGAACCGGCTGCGCGCGGACCGGATCGCCGCACTGGCGCGGCAGAGCGCCCTGCTGGACCAGACGGAGAACGTACGGCGCCTGCTGACCATCGAGCGTTCCTACCGGAAACTCGGAGGCAGGTACGCCGAGTTCGCCGACTCCCTGGCGGAACGCGCGCCGCGGCTGCTCGACGAAGCCCGCCAGGACGTCCTGCACTTCGCGCTCCTCGTCGAAGCGTGGGAAGCGCTGACGCGCGCGAGCGACGCGGTGGGCCCGACATGGTGACGGCCGCCGGCGTCCACATACGCCCCCTCTCCGAGGGCGACTGGGCCGACATCACGGCGCTGGAGGCCGCCGCCTACACCGACCTCACGCTGTCGGAGGACCCGGCCGCACTGAAATCCAGAGCGCGCTCCTCGCCGAGTACCTGTTTCGTACTGGAATGGGAGTGGCGGACCGTGGGCTATGTGCTCGCCCTTCCCTATCCGCTCTTCTCCTATCCGGATCTCACCAGGAGCGAGGAGGCCGTGCACCACGCGCGCAACCTGCACCTGCACGACCTCGTCATCGCCGAGCCCTTCCGGCGCAGGGGGCTGGGCAGGCGCCTGCTGCACGCCCTCACGGCGAGGGCCCGCTCGGAGGGGTACGAGCAGATCTCCCTGATCGCGGTCGGCGGCAGCGACGCCTTCTGGGCGGTGAACGGGTTCCACGCCCGGCGCGAGGTCGAGCTCCCCCCGAGTTACGGCCCGCAGGCGGTCTACATGTCCAAGGGGGTGCGGCAGGACCGGGTCAGCCGGACCCCCTCAGCGGCTCGGCGGCCATGAGCGACCCGGTGACGGCCTCGGCCGCGGCGATCCCGGCGACCTTGGTGGCGCCGTGGGTGACCAGGTCGGCGGCGCCGGTGGCGCCGTCGGCGGGCACGCCCATCTCCACCACCACGGCGTCCGGGCGGTCGCGCAGCAGGCGGGCCACGGCGTCGGACATCCAGCGGTGGCGGGCCGCGTCCCGCACCACGATGATCAGCGCCCGCCCCAGGGCCGGGAGGAGCACCCCACGGCCGAGCGCCTCGCCCGCGGGATCGACGTCCGCCTCGGTCAGCCGGACCGAGGTGGTGGCCGGGCGCAGCCGGCCCAGCGGCTCGGCCAGACCCCAGGGGGTGCGGCCGTCGACGGCCAGGCTCATCGCCGGGGAGAACTCCACGACATGAGCGTCACCGACGACCGGCAGGGCCCTCTCGGGCGCACCGGGGCGGCGGTGGATCCGGACGGCCTGCCGGGCGGCGACCAGACCGACGTCGGAGCGGGTGCCGTCGGGCGCGACCGCCTGGAACCGCTTGCCGGACCAGGAGGCGAACTCCGCCACGCGGTGGAGATCCGCGAGCGCGGCATATGTCGCGCTCCGATCCGAGCCGCTCCAGGGTGTCCCGCCTGCGCTCCGCCGTGGTGCGGCGCATGTTCTCCGTAGCGTGCACGGGTGACGACCTTAGCCATCAGGCCGACGGTGCGCATGGGGCGCAGGTCCTAAGCCCGAAGGCGGACCGGGCTTGTCACACCCGTGCGCCATGCTTTCCGACATGCGCCTAAGAACCCTCGGGGGAGGACTCCAGCGCGTCGACCGCCTGTGCCAGCAGCGCCGTCAGGGCGTCGACCACCCCGGGCGGGAGCCCCGCGAGCCGACGGGCGTGCGTGGCGTCCACGGTGTCCTGGATCCGCTCGCAGACGCGCAGGCCCTCGTCGGTGAGCTGTGCCCACGAACTGCGCCCGTCGTGCAGGTCCGCCTCCCGTACGACGTAGCCGGACTCGGTCATCCGCCGGATGACGTTGCTGGTCCCGCCGGACGACAGGCGGCAGACGGCGGACAGCTCGGTCGGCTTCAGCCGGTGTTCCGGCGCCGCGCCCCGCAGCGCCGCCAGGACGTCGAAGTCGGCGCGGGTCAGGCCGTGGCGGGTGGCCTCGGCGTTGACGGTGGCGTCCATGGCGGTGGTCAGCCGCGTGGCCTGCTCGGCCAGTTCCGCCGGCGCGCTGCGCGCCGCCACCCCGGCGGCCGCGCGTTCCCGGCCCCGCCTCGCCCTCACGTCCACGTCCGCCACTTCCCGGTCCCTCCCCGTGATGGGGAACATCCGCCCCTGCACGGGCCAGGGAAGTCTAGGCGGCGCACGCCCCGGCGGAACAGCACACCGAGGCACGGCTTCCGGGGCCACACGCCCCGCAAGCCGCGCTAGCGACGAGGACGGACCGCGTCATGCGGTGGAGCGGGACACCGCGTCGGCCCAGCGGGTCAGCAGGGCGTCCGCCGCCGCGGCGTTCGGGGCCTCCACCCAGACGCCGGTGACCGCCCGGGAGGCGTCCGGCAGCACCAGGGCCCAGCAGCCGTCCGGCTCCACCACGCGGATGCCCTCGGTGGTGTCCACCTCGAGCCCGGCGGCGGCCTCCGCGACCTGCCGCATGACCGTGCCCTTCGCCTCCCACGGGGTGGCCAGCTCGCGCCTGCGGACGAAGGTCCGCGGCACCGCCTCCACCAGGGCGCTCAGCGGCGCGGCGCGGCGGGCGAGGAGCGCCGTGAGGCGGGCGAGCGCCGCGAACCCGTCGTGGTACGGGGAGTTCTCCGGCAGGGCGAAGCCTCCCCGGCCGTCGGCGGCGAGGACGGTCCCGGCGGCCTCGGCGGCGCGGATGGCACGGTCCGGGGCCGAGGAGGTCCGTACGACCCGGCCGCCGTGCCGCGCGGCGACGTCCTCGGCGGCGCGGCTGACGGTGGGCGGCAGCACGACCGCGCCGCCGGGCCGCTCGGCCGAGACCAGCTGGACCATGAGGAGGAGCAGCGTCTCGTCGGACACCTCACGGCCGCGCTCGTCCACCACGGAGACGCGCTGCCCGGTGGGATCGATCCGGACGCCGAAGTCGGCGTGGTTGGCGGCGACGACGTCACCGAGGTAGCGCAGGGCGCCCCGGCGTTCGACGGCCGTCTCGGTGGCGCGCTCGTCGTCGAGGCCGGTGTTGAGGGTGACCGCGCGGACGCCCAGCCCGTCGAGGAGGCCCGGCAGCACCAGGGCGCCGCTGCCGAACGCCGCGTCCACGACGACCTTGGGCGCCCGCTCGCGGACCGCCGCCGTGTCGACGCGCTTCAGCAGCCGCTCGGTGTACGCGCCCAGCGCGGTCGCCGCCGACTCCTCCCCGGACAGCAGCGCACCGAACTCCCCGGCGGGCGCCCGCCGGAACTCCGCCCGGCTCAGCAGCCGCTCCAGCTTGCGCTGCGCGGCCTGCGGCAGGTCCACGCCGTGGGCGTCGAGGAACGTCAGGCTCACCGAGTCGGCCGCGCCCGGCGTCGTCGTCAGCAGGACGCCGCCGTCGGTGAGCGCCGCCTCCCGCCGGGCGACCGGCACCGGGACGTGGCCCAGGTCGCGTACGTGCACGCCGCTCGACTGGAGCGCGGACACGACCGCGGTGGCCAGCACCCGTGAGCCCTGGGCGTGGTCGCGGGCGACGGTGACGGTGGCGTCGTGGGGCACCGTCGTCGCGAACGCCCCGGCGAGCCGCACGGCCAGTTCGGGCGTGAGGTCGACGTTGACGACACCGCTGACGCCCTGCGGACCGAACAGCGCCCGGGAGCCCTGGTTGTCCCAGAGGAGGTCGGTGCCGATCACGGCGCCCGCGCCGACGGCCTTCCCCGGGTTGACGACCACGCCCGCCGACACCACCGCGTCCTCGCCCACCCGGGAGTTCTCGCCGACGACCACGCCCTCCTCCAGGCGCGCCGAGCGCCGCACGGTGGTGTTGCGGCCCACGACGCACCCGCGCAGCGAGGTGTGCGCCCCGGCGTACGCGTACGGGTGCAGCACCGCCCGGTGGAGGTGGGCGCCGGGCTCGACGACGCTGTGGGCGCCGATCACCGAGTGCTCGTGGACCCGCGCCCCGGCGGCGATCCGCGCGTGCTCGCCGATGACCACCGGACCCCGGACGTCGGCCTCCGGGTCGACCCAGGCGCTGTCGGCCACCCACACACCGGGCAGGATCTCGGTCCCGGGGAGGCCGGAGTCCACGCGGCCGTCCAGCAGGTCCGTCTGGGCCTGCCGGTAGCCGTCGAGGGTGCCGACGTCCTGCCAGTAGGCGTCGGCGACGTAGCCGCGGACGGCCGCGCCCTGGGCGATCAGCCGCGGCAGGACGTCACCGGACCAGTCGACCGGCGCCCCGGCCGGCACGTGGGCCAGGACCTCCGGCTCCATCACGTAGATGCCGGTGTTCACGGTGTCGGAGAACACCTCGCCCCACGTCGGCTTCTCCAGGAAGCGCTCGATGCGGCCGTCCTCTCCGACCACGGTGACGCCGAACTCCAGCGGGTCGGGCACGCGGGTCAGGCAGACCGTGACCATCGCCCGCCGCTCCCGGTGGTGGCGTATCAGCGCCGACAGGTCGATGTCGGTGAGGGCGTCTCCGGAGATCACCAGGAAGGGCGCGCCGCCCAGCTCGTCCTCGGCGTTCTTGACGCTGCCGGCCGTCCCGAGCGGGGTCTCCTCGTGGGCGTACGTGAGGGACATGCCGAGGTCCGAACCGTCCCCGAACCGCTCCTCGATGAGGTGGGCGAGGAACTGCACGGTGACCACGGTCTCCGTGACGCCGTGTCTGCGCAGCAGCCTCAGTACGTGTTCCATGATGGGTCGTTCGCCGACGGGGAGCAGCGGCTTGGGCACGGACGTGGTCAGGGGGCGCAGGCGGGTGCCCTCGCCTCCGGCCATCACAACAGCCTTCACAGGGAAAGACTCCTTTCGGACGGGTGGCGGTGCGGCGGGAAGGGAGCTGTCTCGGGCGGAACGGGCGGGACAGGCGGAACGGACAGTGCGGTCGGTACGGAGGGGGCGTTCACGCCGCCCAGGCGCAGCGCGAACAGGACCTCGTCCCGGGCACCTTCCAGGACCAGGTCGGTGCCGGGGGCCAGTTCCTGCTGGGCGAGGGCGACACAGCGCACCCCGCCGGCGGCGAGCGAGTCCAGCCCGCCCATGCGCAGCAGCAGGCGGTCCACCGGCTGCCGTACCGCCTGGCCCAGCAGGGCGCGCAGGGCGGGTACGCGTGCGTCGGTGAGCTCCCCGGACAGATGGAGGACGGCGGTCCGTCCGGAGACGGCGAGATAGGCGTCGAAGGTCATCGGCCGGGTCCCTTTCGTACGGGGGCGGAGGCGGGGCCGGGCGCGGCGGGCCGCAGGCGGACCCGTACCGTGGGCCGGCCGGCGGTGTCCGGGAGCCGTACGGCCATGGCCTCGGCGTCGAAGTCGGACCAGGGCTCGCCGTCGACGAGCACCCGGTCCAGGAGGACCCTTCCGGGCGGCAGGAGGTCGGGGGCGACGCGCAGGACGCGCCGACCGCCGCCCCGGGGGAGTGCGGCGTCCGGCCGCGGCTTGTACCAGAGCTCCAGCGGCTCGCCCTGGAGCAGCAGCCGCTGGTACACCTCGGCGAGGTAGCAGAGCTCCGCCTTGTGGTACATGGACATCGCGTGGCTGCCCTTGAGGCGTTCGTCGCCGACCGCGTACGGGATGCCCTGGGCGAGCACGGTGAAGTGGACGGCGCCGGCGTCGTGGTCGAGGAAGAAGGCGTTGTAGAAGGCGGCGGCCTCGCGCGCGTGCCGCAGATGGCCGTCGTCGCCGGTGTGGGCGGTCAGCAGCAGATAGGCGAGGATCGCCTGCTCCTGCTGCCACCAGGCCTTGCGGTCGTGGTGTGCGAAGGCGTGCCGGCCGTCGCGTGGTTCGCGCTCCATCAGGTCGTACCAGCCGCCGCGTTGGCCGTCCCGCCCGATGTCGGGCAGCAGCGCGCCGAGCCGCTCGGCCAGCGCCCGGTACTCGCGCTTGGGGCGGGCCGCCTGCATGCGCAGCAGGTTCCAGACGATCTTCAGGTTGTGGCCGACCACCGCGTGGTTCCTCTGCCAGCCCCAGTGGTGGTCGGGGGTCCAGTCGGCGTGGAAGCGCTCGTTGACGAAGGGGCTCGTGCCGCCGCGCTCCGGCATGTGCTCCACGATCATGTCGAAGGTGTGCTCCAGCATGCGCAGATGGCGCTCGTCGCCCGTGGCCAGGTAGAGGTTGATCAGGTACGCGGGCGCGTGGTCCCCGACGGAGTTCCAGTTCTTGCGGGAGCGGTTGGGGCCCAGGGTGTCGGCGTGCGGGCTCAGGGTCACCGGGTCGATGTGGGAGTAGTAGCCGCCCAGCCTGCGGTCGGCGTAGAACCGCTCGAAGAGCCGTACGGTGCCGTCGATGTCCGCCCGGATCCGCGGGTCGCCGGTGATCCGGTACGTCTGGGCCAGACCGACGAGCGCGTAGATCTGCTCGTACGCGGGCAGGGACCGGTGCTCGTCGCCGAACTCCGAGGCGAACAGCTTCCGTTCGCCCAGCGGGTGCTTCTCGATGCCGTGGTACCAGTAGACGACGTCCTCCGCCCGGTCGTGGAAGCGCAGGTGGTCGTGGAGGTAGCGGGAGCCGCGCTCGGCGGTGTCCAGGTACGTCTCGTCGCCGGTGAGCAGGTAGGTGGTGGCCATGCCGTACACGAGCCGCGAGATGGTGTCCGTCTCCTGCACGCCGTACGCCGGCTTCTCGCCGCCGCCGCGCAGTTCGGTGCGGTACTGCCCGAAGTCGGCCGGGCCGCCGCCGAACTGGGAGCGGTGGTAGAAGCCGGCGAGCCGGCGCAGCTGGTCGGTCCACCAGCCGGGCTCCTCGTGCGGGTGCGGGTACGGCGTCCCGGGGCCGCCCGCCACGACGAGGTGGTCGACCTGGCAGCGCGGACCGTCCGGGCCGCCCTGGTAGACCGGGCCGTAGCCGAACACCAGGGCGCTCGGCACCAGGTGCTCCGCCAGCCGGCCCGTCACGTCGTGGTACGGCTCGCCCAGGTTGCGCAGCCGCTGCGCGGAGGTGGCCGCGGTGACCTCCAGCGTCACCGGCGCCCCGCCCAGGGTGCGCAGCACCAGCCGGTCGCCCCGGAACTCCTGGACGTAACCGGCCATCGTGTCGGAGAACGACGCCACGGGGGTGCTTACGGCGTTCACGCGGCGGCTCCCGCGGGACGGGCCAGCGTCTCGATCACGGTGCGCGCCAGCAGGTGGCAGTGGTCCGCGCTGCGCGAGGTGATGAGGTCGCCGTCCACGACCAGGTCCTGGTCCAGGTAACCGGCGCCCATGTTGCGCACATCGGCGACGAGGTTGTTGTGACAGGTCACCGGGCGGCCCCGGATCAGCTCCTTGGCCGCCGACAGCAGCAGCAGGCCGTGGCAGGAGAACGCCTTCACCAGGTGCGGGATGCCGAAGGCGCGCCGCATCAGCCGTACGGCGGGCGCCTCGCGGCCGACGTCCTCGCTGTAGCGCAGCCGGTCGGCGACCATCCCGCCGGGCACCACCAGCGCGGACAGCCGGGACAGTTCGTGGTAGCCGAGGGCCTCCAGGTCACCGGTCACGCGGACCTCGCCGCGGTGGTCGTGCCCGTGGAAGGTGAGGGAGTCACCGCCCCACAGCCGGGTCAGCAACTCGACGTGGGCGCCCTCCTCGGCGAACCGCCGCTCGAAGTAGGCGATCTCGTCCTCGGCGAAGTCGTTCTCCATGAGGACACCGATGCGCTTGCCGGCCAGGCGGCCGTCCGGCAGCGGTCTGATACGTGCCATGCTGACATTCCCCCGCGGGTGAGAAGTACGGAAACGGTCGGAACGGACGGAACGGGGACGTCACGCGTGGGCCGGTACCGGGGACCCGGCCCGGGGCGTGAGGGCGTCCACGGTGTAGCCGCGGATGCGCGGCCGGCCGTCGAGCAGCACGACGGACCAGGTCTGCCGGGCGTCGAAGTCCAGGGTCCGGCTGTACGCGTCGGGCGGGCTCCACACCCGCGCGCGCCAGCTGACGGCGACCTCGACCTCCGCGCTCCGCGGGTCCACGGGGCGGACGGTGACCGCGTCGACCCGGTGCACCTCGTCGAAGTACAGCGCGCAGACCTTGCGGTACCAGGAGCGGAAGCCGGCCAGCCCCCGGACGGGGCCCTCGGGGAAGCGCATGACGAGTCCGCGCGGGACCAGGTGGTGCAGCACCTCCTCGACGGGGGCGTGCCGGTCGAGGGCGGCGTACCAGTCGGTGACGGTCCGTTCCACGGCGGACCGGGTGAGGAGGTCGGTGACAGGGGGCATGGATGGTCTCTTCTCCGTAACGGGGGGTCAGTTCGTGGTGACGAGGTCGATCAGGAACGGGCCCGTGCCGCCCAGCGCGGCGTCGACCGCCGGACCGATCTGCCCCGGGGTCTCCACGCGCACCGCCGGCACGCCGAGGGACTCCGCCAGCCCGGTGAACCCGATGGCGGGCCGGGACAGGTCGAACGCCTGCGGCGGGGCGGCCGTCCGGGCCTGCGGCCCGCCGCCGGGCCGCGTTTCGCGGTAGACGTCGAGGTTCAGGTCGAGCAGCCGGTAACGGCCGTTGTTGCAGACGACGAAGGTGGCGTCGATGCCGTACCGGGCGGCGGTCCACAGCGCCTGGATCGTGTACATGCTGCCGCCGTCCCCGGTGAAGCCCACCACCTCCAGGTCCGGCCGGGCCAGCTTCACGCCCATGGCGCCGGGGATCCCGACGCCCAGGGAGCCGCCGCGGGTCTGGAAGTACGTGCCCGGGAGGCGGGGAGGCAGGTGCCGTACGAGGTCGCCGGAGGCGGTCAGGGCCTCGTCGAACACGGCGAGGTCGTGCGGCGCGCGGGCGGCCAGCGTTGTGCAGAAACGTTCCATCAGGGAGGGTTCCGCCGAGAGCGGTGCCGCGAGCGGTGCCGAGGGCGCCGGAGCCGGCCCCGCCGCCGGCTCCGTCGTCGACGCCGGGGCCGTACCGCGCCCCCGCCCGGCCGCGGAGGCCGTACGGCCGCGGCGGCCCAGTTCGGCCGCGAGGGCGCCCAGCGCCGCCTTCGGGTCGGCGGCCACACCCAGGTCGACCGGGAAGTTCTTGGCGATCTCGTACGGGTCCGCGTCGACGTGGACCAGCCGCGCCCCGGGCCGGAAGGGACTGGCCAACCGGGGGAAGACCTCCGGGAACACGTACGTGCCCACGATCAGCACGGCGTCCGCCCCGGCCACCACGCGGGCGCTGTCGTCGCCCGACATGTGCCCGAGGACACCGGCGAAGAGCGGGTGCGTGGTGTCCATGTTCACCTCGGAGGAGTTCACCCCCCACACCCGTGCGCCCAGCCGCTCCGCGACGTCCGTCAGCTCCCGCTGCGCCCCGCTGACGGCGACGCCGTCGCCCATCAGGATCAACGGCCGCTCCCCGGCCAGCAGCAGGTCCGCCGCCTCCCGCGTGGTCGCCGCGTCCGGTGCGGAACGGGTCACCGGGACGGGGGCGGGCACGGCCGGTTCCGCCGTGAGCTCCTCCAGGACGTCGGCGGGCAGCACCACGAGGACGGGGCCGCGTGGGGGCGTCGCCGCGATCTTCACGGCGCGGCGCAGCACCCGCAGGACCGAGTCGGGGTGGACGACCCGCGTGGCGTACTTGGTGACCGGCGCCGCCATCGCCACCAGGTCCGCGGCCATCTGGGCGTCCATCGCGTCGTACCGCAGGCCCGCCTCGCCCGCCAGCGCGACCAGCGGGGAGCCGCCGCGCAGGGCCTGGTACAGCATGCCGATCGCGTTGCCGAGGCCCGCGCTGCTGTGCAGCTGGACGACCGCGGGGCGCCCGGAGGCGCGGGCGTAACCGTCGGCCATGGCCACCGCCACGCCTTCGTGCAGGGCGAGGACGTACGACGTGTCGCTGGCGTCGACGAGGTCCAGGAAGCCCTGCTCCACCGTGCCGGGGTTGCCGAACATGTGGCGGATGCCGTCGGCGGCGAACTGCTCGAAGAGCGCGGCCTTGGCGGGGCGCGGCTCCACGTCACCAGCCATGGCGCCGCAGCCCCCCGTCCAGGACCTCGGCCAGCAGCTCGCCCGCGAGGGCGGAGTCCGGCGTCGAACGGGCCGTGACGAAGGGGAAGTCGACGACGACCGAGGTCTCCTTGCCGACATTGCCGTGGAAGCCGCCGTCCGGCCCGGTGGCGTCCCGCAGGATGTACTCCAGGGGATAGGGCGGCGGGCCCATCACGAAATCGGTGCCGAGAAAGCCGGTCCCGTCCTTGTAGTCGTATTCCTTCGGGTGTCCCGTGACGTGTTTGCCCCACAGCAGACTGGTACGGGTATCCGGGTCGCGTGCGAATGCCAGCGCCGCCACTCCGTAGCATTCCGCCAGGATCGGCCGGTCCGCCGCCGCGAACGCCAGGATGATCTCGTGCAGCCGCTCGTTGTTGGCGAGGTCCACGATGGGGCCGCTGCCCCCGACGATGACCAGGGCGTCGAATCCGGCGAGCAGGTCGTCGGTGACCGCGGTGAGCCGGCGGTGGTACTCCTCCAGCTCCCTCAGGTGGTTCAGCGCGCTGAGGTACGGGCGCTCGGGCAGCAGCCCGGCCAGCGACAGCGGCTGGTCGAGCCGGTCCGATCCGTCCAGCTCACGGGCGCGCCGCGCCATGTCGGGGGTGGTGACCGTGCGCCCCAGCGGGGGGTCCAGATAGGTCGGATCGAGGCTCGGCGGCAGCGCTCGCGCCCGTTTTCCGGTGGGCGTGAGGAACGTGGTGCGGTAGCCGCGGGCGTCGAACACGTCGAGCGGACCGACCAGTTCCTCGCCCCAGTAACCGTATTCGGACAACACCACGAGAATGCGTTGGGACACGAAAGGCTCCATGCGGTGGAAAAGCCCGGCGGCATGGCGGAATTCGGCGTCCGGTGTGCCGGGACAACGTGGAGTTTGAGTCAAACCTCAGGAGTACGCCATCGGCAAGCCGCGCCCGGCGCGTTGGTGACACTGGAGCGAGTTGCCGAAGTAGCGGTGGTTCCCGCGTACCGGAAACGGGGCGTGCCGTACGTCCGTTCTCCCCGGACATACCGAATGCATCAGTGCGAGCCGTGAAAGGGGGCGGACATGAGCGGCCGTCTGTTCATCGACGACGTGTCACCGGTCGTCAGTCTGGGGCGCTTTCCCGCCAAGGCCGTGGTGGGTGAAGCCCTGCCCGTGGAGGCGACCGTGTGGCGCGAGGGCCACGAGGCGCTCGCCGCCGCGGTGCTGTGGACCGGCCCGGACGGGACCTGCCGCGAGATACCGCTGCGGAGGCCGGACCCGGAGGGCGACCGGTGGCGGGCCGTGATCGTGCCCGAGGGCACGGGGGAGTGCGCCTTCCGGGTCCGGGCCTGGACGGACCCGTGGCAGACCTGGCTGCACGCGGTGGAGGCCCGCCGCGAAGCCGGCCTCCCGCCGGGCGGGTCGGGTGATCCGGAGGCAGGGGCGAGGCTCCTGGAGGAGGCGGCACGGCTCCTCACCGCGGAGGCGGAACCGCGAGGCGGCGCCGGTGCGGGGCTCGGTGCCGCGCCTGCGGCCGGGGCTGTTGAGGCGCCGCACGAAGAGGCGCTGCCCCGCCCCGCCGACGCGGCGCTCGACTCAGAGGCCGGGGACGGGGCGGCCGGGCCCGGTGCGGTGCGTGCCACCGCGGCGGTCCTCGGGTCCGCGGCTGAGCCCGGGTTCGGCGGGTGCCACGCCGAGGGGGTTCCCGGAGCCGGGGGGCTGCTCGCCGCCGACGCGGCGCTCGGTGCCGGTGCCGGTGCTACCGCGCCGCGGTCCGTCGCCGCCCCCGGGCTGCTGCTTCGCGCCGCCGGCGCCCTGCGCGGCGCGGCCGACGCCGAGGGCGTCTCCGCCGCGCTCGGCCCCGCCGTGCGCGCGGCCATGGAGCGGCACCCGCTGCGCGCCCTGGCGGCCGAGAGCCCGGCGTACCGCGTGCGCGTGGAGCGGCGCCGGGCGCTGTACGGCAGCTGGTACGAGTTCTTCCCCCGCTCCACCGGCGGGCGGGCCGCCGACGGCACCCCGCGGCACGGCACCTTCCGTACGGCCGTCGGCGAGCTGCCGCGCATCGCCCGCATGGGCTTCGACGTGGTGTACCTGCCGCCCATCCACCCCATCGGCACCACCGCCCGCAAGGGCCGCGACAACGCCCTGAGCGCGGCCCCCGGCGACGTCGGATCGCCCTGGGCCATCGGATCGGCGGACGGCGGCCACGACGCGGTCCACCCGGAGCTCGGCACCCTGGAGGACTTCGACGCCTTCGTGGCCGCCGCCCGCCGCGCCGGCCTGGAGGTGGCGATGGACCTCGCCCTCCAGTGCGCGCCCGACCACCCCTGGCTGCGCGACCACCCGGAGTGGTTCACCCACCGCCCCGACGGCACCATCGCCTGCGCGGAGAACCCGCCCAAGACGTACGAGGACATCGTCCCGCTGAACTTCGACAACGACCCCGAAGGGCTCTACGCGGAGATCCTGCGCGTCGTCCGCTTCTGGACCGGCCGGGGCGTCCGCGTCTTCCGGGTCGACAACCCCCACACCAAGCCGCCGGACTTCTGGCACCGGCTGATCCGTGACGTCCGGTCCACCGAGCCCGACGTGCTGTTCCTGGCCGAGGCGTTCACCCGGCCCGCCGTCCAGCACGGGCTGTCGAAGCTCGGGTTCAGCCAGTCGTACACCTACTTCACCTGGAAGACGGACAAGCGCGAGCTGACCGACTACCTCACCGAGCTGACGGGGGAGGCGGCCGCATGGTTCCGGCCCAACTTCTTCGTCAACACCCCCGACATCCTCCCCGTCCACCTCCAGAGCGGGCAGCCGGCCGTCTTCGCGCTGCGCGCGGCCCTGGCGGCCACGCTGTCGCCGAGCTGGGGCGTGTACAGCGGCTACGAGCTGTACGAGAGCGACCCGCTGGTGCCGGGGGAGGAGGAGTACCGCGCCTCGGAGAAGTACGAACTGCGTCCCCGCGACCACACCGCCGCCGGTCCCTCGCTGGAACCCTGGATCACCCTCCTCAACACCCTCCGGCGCCGCCACCCCGCGCTCCAGCAGCTCCGCTCGCTGCACTTCCACGACACCGACAACGACCGGGTCCTCGTCTACTCCAAGCACGACCCGGTCAGCGGCGACACCGTCCTGTGCGCCGTCACCCTCACCCCGGACGAGACGGAGCAGACCACCGTACGGCTCGACACGGCGGCCCTCGGCCTGGAACCCGGCCGGCGCGTCCACGCCGTCGACGAGGTGACGG
Source organism: Streptomyces sp. NPDC045431 (assembly GCF_040646655.1). Taxonomy (NCBI): domain Bacteria; kingdom Bacillati; phylum Actinomycetota; class Actinomycetes; order Kitasatosporales; family Streptomycetaceae; genus Streptomyces; species Streptomyces sp. NPDC045431. Next base: position 424,351 of record NZ_JBEZAQ010000002.1, on the reverse strand, counting down.
GCCGGACCGCCGAACTCGGTCCCGTACTCGACCTCAAGATCGACCCCCAGCAGTCCGTGGCCCACGTCTTCACCTGGAGCGACCAGTGACCTTCACGGATCTCCCACCGCTGTCCCTGCACGGCGTGCTCGCCGACGGCCCTGCGGCGAGACCGCCCGCGCGCCGCGCGTCCCCGCTCCCGTACGCGCACCACTGGTACAAGCGGGCCGTCTTCTACGAAGTGCTCGTCAGCGCCTTCCAGGACAGCGACGGCGACGGCATCGGCGACCTGAAGGGGCTGACCCGGCGGCTGGACTACCTCCAGTGGCTCGGCGTGGACTGCCTGTGGCTGCCGCCCTTCTACTGCTCGCCGCTGCGCGACGGCGGCTACGACATCGCCGACTACCGCAGCGTACGGCCCGACTTCGGCACCCTCGACGACTTCGTCGACCTGCTCGAGGCCGCCCACAGCCGGGGCATCCGGGTGATCATCGACATGGTGATGAACCACACCAGCGACCAGCACCCGTGGTTCCAGGAGTCCCGCCGCGATCCGTCCGGCCCGTACGGCGACTTCTACGTCTGGGCCGACGACGACACCGGCTACCCGGACGCCCGCATCATCTTCACCGACACCGAGACCTCCAACTGGGCCTTCGACCCGGTCCGCAAGCAGTACTACTGGCACCGCTTCTTCAGCCACCAGCCGGACCTCAACTACGAGAACCCGGCCGTACGGGCGGCCATGCTCGACGCGCTCGGCTTCTGGCTCGACCTGGGTGTGGACGGCTTCCGCCTGGACGCCGTGCCGTACCTGTACGCGCGGGAGGGCACGAGCTGCGAGAACCTGCCCGCCACCCACGACTTCCTGAAGCTCGTGCGCAAGACGCTGGACAACGAGTACCCCGGCCGGGTGCTGCTCGCCGAGGCCAACCAGCGCCCCGAGGAGCTCGTCGACTACTTCGGCGAGCCCACCACGGGCGGCGACGAGTGCCACATGGCGTTCCACTTCCCCCTCATGCCGCGCCTGTTCATGTCCGTACGCCGCGAGACGGCCCGCCCCCTGTCGGAGATCCTCGCCAAGACGCCCGAGCTCCCGGACGGCTGCCAGTGGGGCATCTTCCTGCGCAACCACGACGAGCTGACGCTGGAGATGGTCACCGACGAGGAACGCGCCTACCTGTACGCCCAGTACGCCCGGGACCCGCGGATGCGCGTCAACGTCGGCATCCGGCGCCGCCTGGCGCCCCTGCTCGACAACGACCGCGGCCAGCTCCAGCTGTGCACGGCGCTGCTGCTGTCGCTGCCCGGGTCGCCGGTGCTCTACTACGGCGACGAGATCGGCATGGGCGACAACATCTGGCTCGACGACCGGGACGCCGTCCGCACCCCCATGCAGTGGAGCCCCGACCGCAACGCCGGTTTCTCCACCGGCGACCCCGGCCGGCTCACCCTGCCGGTCGTCATGGACCCGGTCTACGGCTACCAGGCGGTCAACGTCGAGGCCCAGCAGGGCTCCGGCGGCTCCCTGCTGCACTGGACGCGCGCCCTGCTGGCCGCCCGGCGCGCGCACCCGGCCTTCGGGCCCGGCACCTTCACCGAGGTGCCCACCGACAACGACGCGGTCCTCGCCTTCGTCCGCCACCACACCGAGGAGGACGGCACGGCCCACACGGTGCTGTGCGTCAACAACCTCTCCCGCCACCCGCAGCCCGTCGCACTGGACCTGGACCGGTGGGCCGGAGCCGTACCCGTCGAACTGCTGGGCGGAGCCGCCTTCCCCAGGGTCGGGGAGCGGCCCTACCGGCTCTCCCTCCAGGGCCGCGGCTTCTACTGGCTGTCGCTCACGGCGGACGGGCCACGCCCATGACCGTCGACATGGGCACGCTCCAGCTCCGGCTGGAGCGTGCCCTGACCGCCTGGGTGCCCTGGCAGCGCTGGTACGGCAGCAAGGGCCGCCCCCCGCACGGGGCGTCGATCGTGGGGACCACCGCGTTCAGCGACACCCTCCGCACCGGTGGGGCGCGGGGCGTGCTGCTCCTGCTCCGCGTCACCTTCGCCGACGGCGGCCCGCCCGAGTACTACCAGGTCCCGGTGGGCATGCGGGCCGTGCTGGCGCTGGAACTGGAGCCGTACGTGATCGCCGGGGTGGACGACCTCTTCGTGTACGAGGCGGTCGGCGACTCCGCGCTCGTCGGCGCGCTGCTGGGGCTGACCGGCGCCCGGTCCGTGCCGCCCGGGACCAGCAGGCCGCTGGGCGTGGAGCAGACCCACACCTCCGTCGTCGTGGACGAGCGCTACCTGCTGAAGATCTTCCGGCGGATCAGCACCGGGACCAACCCGGACGTGGAGCTGCTGCGGGCCCTCGGCGCCACCGCCAACCCCCACGTCACGGGGTTACGGGGGGCCGTGGAAGGCGAACTCGACGGCGAACCGGTCACGTACGCCATGGTGCAGGACTACCTGCCGGAGGCCACGGACGGCTTCACGGCGGCCTGCGCGGCGGTGGCGGCCTGCGCGGCGGCGAGCACCGGTGCGGCAACGAGCACCGGTACGTCGGCGAGCACCGGTGCGGCGCATCAGGGAGCCTTCGTCCCCGAGGCACGCGCCATGGGGGAGGCCGTCGCCCGCGTCCACGCCGACCTGGCGCGGCGGCTCGGCACCGCGCCCACCGGCGCCGCGGAACTCGCCGCACTGCGCCGCGACCTGGCCGCCGACCTGGACGAGGCGGCCCGCCGGGTGCCCGCCCTGCGCCCGCTGCGGCCGGCGGTGCGCGCCGCCTACGAGCGCCTGGCCGTCCTGGCCTCCGGGCCGCCCGCGCAGCGCGTCCACGGCGATCTGCACCTGGGCCAGCTGCTGCGGTCCTCCACCGGCTGGATCCTGGTGGACTTCGAAGGCGCCCCGGGCGTGCCGCTGGCCGAACGCAGAGCCCGGCATTCGCCTTTGTCCGACATAGCGGGCATGCTGCGTTCGTTCGACTACGCGGCCCGTTGTGCCGGGGTACCCGACACCGGCCGCTGGACGGCCCGGTGCGCGGACGCCTTCTGCGACGGCTACGCGCGGGTGTCGGGCCTCGATCCGCGGGAGCACACGCTCCTGCTCCGGGCCTGCGTCCTCGCCAGGGCCGTGCACGAGGTGGTGTACGAGCACGACCACCGGCCCGAGAGGACCAGCCTGCCTCTCGCGGCCGTCGCAGAATTGGCGCAGCACGGACACCTGAACAGCGGGAATCAAGCATGGTGAAACAAGAACGGGCAGTACGGACTCGGCACTCCCTGGTCGTGGCGGCCGCCGAGGAATTCGACAAGAACGGATACGAGGGCACGTCCCTGGCCCGGGTGAGCAAATCCGCGGGAATTTCCATGGGCGCGTTGACCTTCCATTTCCCCACCAAGGACGAGCTCGCGGAGGCGGTGCACGCGTGCGGCCGGTCCGCCACCCGGTCGGCGCTGGAGGACTCGGCGGGCGCTCCGGCGGACGAGCCGGTGCCGGCGCTGGAGCGGGTGGTCGCACTGACCGTCACGCTGGCCCGGCTGCTGCGGGAGAAGGCCCTCGTCCGCGCCTGCGCCCGGCTGGAGCGGGACGGCTGGCGCAGCGCGGCGGGCAGCTGGTCGTCCCTCTGGGCGCCCCTCGCCCGCGAACTGGCCGAACGCGCCGACGAGCAGGGCGAACTGCGGGAGGGTGTCGAGCCGGACACGGTGTCGGCGCTCGTCGCCCACCTGATCGCAGGGTCGGAGGTGCAGGTCCGCGAATGGCTGCACGGCCTTCCCCAGCCGGGCGGCTCCCCGTGCCCCGCCGACGCCCAGCTCGCCCGCATCTGGGAACTGGCCCTCCGCGGCCTGCGCGCCCCGGAGTCCTGAGCCGGGGCCGCGGCGTGGCGGCTTGGGCGCGGGGGCCTGGACCTGCGCGCGGCCGCCCCGAGGGCCCCGGCGCGACCGGGACCGCCGGGGCGGCCACGCGCCTTTGGCCAATTGCCGAAGTCGGTTTCGTGCCAGGGAAATTGCTTCAACCGGCCCGTATGCACCGCCTAGCGTTCTTCCCATGAATTCGACTCCGCGCCGCATAACGAAGGCAGTCGTCCCGGTGGCGGGACTCGGCACGCGTTTCCTGCCGGCCACGAAAGCCACCCCGAAGGAAATGCTGCCGGTGGTGGACAAGCCCGCCATCCAGTACGTGGTCGAAGAAGCCGTGTCCGCCGGGATGACGGACGTCCTCATGGTGACGGGCCGGAACAAGCGCCCGCTGGAGGACCACTTCGACCGCAACTACGAGCTCGAGGAAACCCTCGCGCGCAAGGGCGACCAGGACAAGCTCGCCCGCGTGTGCGCCCCCACCGAGCTCGCCACCTCCATCCACTACGTACGCCAGGGCGACCCCAAGGGGCTGGGGCACGCGGTGCTGTGCGCGGCGCCGCACGTGGGCCGCGAACCCTTCGCCGTCCTGCTGGGCGACGACCTGATCGACCCCCGCGACCCGCTGCTCGCCAGGATGGCCGAGGTGCGGGCCCGGTACGGCGGCAGCGTGGTGGCGCTGATGGAGGTCGACCCCGACCAGATCCACCTCTACGGCTGCGCGGCGGTCCGGCCGGCCGGCGGCGACACCGTACGCGTCACGGACCTCGTGGAGAAGCCCGCCCCGGGCGAGGCGCCCAGCAACTACGCCGTCATCGGCCGGTACGTCCTCGACCCGGAGATCTTCGACGTACTGCGCCGCACGCCGCCCGGCCGCGGCGGCGAGATCCAGCTCACGGACGCCCTGCGCGAACTGGCGGTACGCCAGGACGCCGGACCGGTGCACGGGGTCGTGTTCTCCGGCCGGCGGTACGACACCGGCGACCGGCTCGGCTTCCTCCAGGCGACGGTCCGCCTCGCCTGTGAACGCGAGGACCTGGGGCGGGACTTCCGTGCCTGGCTGGGGGAGTACGTCGAGCGGGAGCTGTTCGTCCCGGTCGGCTGAGCCGCACGGGGCGCGTGTGGTGTGCGACCGCGCAAGGTGCACGGTTGCACACCACAACGGGCGCCCCTCCTGGGCAAGTTGCCAAGGTCGTACCCGGGAGGCCTCGCCAGAGCGGCATACCGAACGGTATCTACGTAATCTCGTGGTCGTGCCCGATCCGGCCGGAACACCGCCGGGGGCAGACCGTCCACGACCCGATCCCACGACCACCCGAGGGGGTGCGCCCGTCCATGTCCTCGTCCATGTCCCCGCCCATCCCGTCGGCCCGGACCGACGCCGATCCCCGTCTCCCGGCCGAGGGTCCCCTGCACGACGGCCCCCTGCACGAGGCGGTCGACCGGCGTGTGCACCGGATCCCGGTCGACGACCTGCTGCCCGCCGACTCACCGCGCATCGCGGGCGAGGACGTGGGGCACGCCCGGGCCCTCGCGGCCTGCGGCGACCCGCTGCCCCCGATCCTGGTGCACCGGTCCACCCTGCGGGTGATCGACGGGACGCACCGGCTGCGCGCCGCGCGGTTGCGCGGACAGCACCTCGTCGAGGTGCGGTTCTTCGACGGCAGCCCCGAGGACGCGTTCGTCCTCGCCGTCGAGTCCAACACCCTGCACGGCCTGCCGCTGACCCTCGCCGACCGGACGGCCGCGGCCGCGCGCATCCTCGCGAGCCACCCCGACTGGTCGGACCGGGCCGTGGCCTCCCGCACCGGGCTCGCCGCCGCGACCGTCGGCGCGCTCCGCCGGCGGACGGCTCCGCCGGACGAGGCCGCCGCCACCCGCCGGATCGGCCAGGACGGCCGCGTCCGCCCGCTCAGCACCGCCGAGGGCCGCAGGGCCGCCGCCCGCCTCATCGCCGAGGACCCGGGCGCGTCCCTGCGGGCCATCGCGGAGCGTACGGGCCTGTCGCCCGGCACGGTCCGCGACGTACGGCGGCGGACCGACGACGGCGAGGACCCGGTGCCGCCGCGCCAGCGGGAGGCGGAACGCAAGACCGCCCCGGAACGGGCCCCGTCGGTGCCCGCCGTACCCCCCGCGGCCGGTGACGGTGGGTCCGGCCGGGGGCTCGACGCCCTGGTCAGGAACCTCTGCCAGGACCCGGCCCTGCGGCTGAGCGACGCCGGACGCCTGCTCCTGCGGATGTTCGACGCCCAGGTGGCCGGAGCCCGCCAACGGCAGCAGATCCTCGCCGCCGTGCCGGCGCACCGCGCGGCCACGGCCGCGGCGGCCGCCGACCAATGTGCCGCGCTCTGGCGGGACCTGGCGATCAGGATGCGCTCCCGCTCCGGCGCGGAGGGCGGTGACACCTGATGTCCACCGCGCCGCGCCGCCCAGAAGCTTCCCCCGGAAGACCCCCCAAGACAGTGCCCAGAGAGGAACGTCCCCATGTCGGTTATTGATGATGTGAAGTCGGTTGGTGAGGGGAGGAGGGTTGGTCCGTCTCGGATGACGGGCCGGCAGCGGTTGGTGCTGGTGGTGTTGCTGGTCGCGCAGTTCATGCTGGCGGTGGACTTCTCGATCCTGAACGTGGCGTTGCCGGTGATCGGTAACGGTCTGGGGTTCTCGCTGGCGAACCTGCAGTGGATCGCGACCGCGTTCGCCCTGTGCGCGGCCGGGTTCACCCTGCTGTTCGGCAGGGTGGCCGACCTGTTCGGCCGGCGCCGGCTGTTCCTGTTCGGCCTGGCCCTGCTGGGTGTGTCGTCCCTGGTGGGTGGTCTTGCCACCACTCCTGAGGTGCTGATCGCCGCCCGCGTGGCCCAGGGCCTGGCCACCGCCGCCGTGACTCCGGCCGGCCTGTCGCTGCTGACCACCTCCTTCCCCGAAGGTCCCCTGCGCGACAAAGCCCTCGGCTTGAACGGCGCGCTGATGTCGGCCGGGTTCACCACCGGCGCCATCCTCGGCGGCGTCCTGACCGACCTGCTCTCCTGGCGCTGGGCGTTCTTCATCAACGTCCCCGTCGCCGTGGCGGTCCTGCTCATCGCCCCGGCGATCATCAGCGAGTCGCGTCCCACCGAGCGGCCCAAGCTCGACGCGCCCGGAGCCATCACCGTCACCGCGGGTCTGCTCGCCCTGGTCTTCGGCCTGACCCAGGCCGGCGAACACGGCTGGACCTCCCCCATCGCCGCCGGCTTCCTGCTCGCCGGACTCGCCCTCCTCGTCGTCTTCTACGCCGTCGAAGCCAAGTCCTCTTCTCCCCTGGTCCCGGTCACCGTCCTCAAGCGCCGCACTGTGGCCTGGGGCAACATCGCCGGACTGATCGCCTTCGTCACCGAGACCTCCCTGGTCTTCCTGATGACCCTCTACCTCCAGGAAGTCCTCGGCTTCTCCCCCCTCGCCGCGGGGCTGTCCTTCGGTGTCCTGGGCATCGGCACCGTCATCGGCGGCTCCATCGCCGCCAAGGTCATCGGCGAAATCGGCACCAAGCAGACCCTCATCTACGGCGGCATCCTGCAGACCATCGCCACCGCCGCCCTCTTCGGCCTGGGAGATGAACGCTCCTTCATGTGGCTGCTGCTGACCGGCACCTTCGCCGGCGGTATCGGCAACATGCTCGTCATCGTCGGGTTCATGGTCACCGCCACCTCCGGCCTGCCCGACCACGAACAGGGCATGGCCACCGGACTTGCCACCATGACCCAGCAGATCGGCATCACCATGGGCACCCCGATCATGAGCGCGATCGCCACCGCCCACATCGCCGGACGCACCACCACCAACGCCATCCTCGACGGCATCGGCACCGCCGTCCTCGTCAACGCCGCCATCGTCCTCCTCGGCGTCCTCACCACCACCCTCTTCCTCCACAACCGAGAGAAGAAGGCAGCCCTCTGACCGGAGCCCTTCCGGCACAGGCCCGGCGGTGCACCCCCTGCCTCCCCCGTCAGGGAGTGCACCGCCGCCCCCTTTCCTCCCCTCCTCCTCACCCATGAAAGAGAACCGATGGACCTGCACCTGGCCGGCCGGGTCTACCTCGTCACCGGCGCCTCCACGGGCATCGGCGAGGCCACCGCCCGGCTGCTGGCCGCCGAAGGGGCCCGGGTCGTCGGCGTGGCCCGCCGGACCGACGGCGTCGACGCCATCGGCCGCCCCGAGGTCACCCCGGTCGCCGCCGACCTGACCGACCCGGAGGCCGCGCGGCGCGTCGTCGACGCCGTACTGGACCGGCACGGCCGCCTCGACGGGCTGGTCAACAACGCCGGAGCCCTCGTCTCGCACAGCGGCTTCCTCGACGTCACGGAAGACGACTGGCACCGGACCTTCGCCCTCAACTTCCACGCGCACGTACGGATGACCCGCGCCGTCCTGCCCGTCCTGCTGGAGCGCGGCGAGGGCAGCCTGGTCCACGTCGCCAGCGAGGCGGCCCGCTTCCCGGACCCGGGCATCGTCGACTACGCCGCCACCAAGACGGCCCTGCTGTCACTGTCCAAGAGCCTGTCGGCGGAGTTCGCGCCGCGCGGCATCCGCTCGACCGTCGTCTCGCCCGGTCCCACGCGTACGGCGCTCTTCGACGCCCCGGGCGGCTTCGCCGAGCAGCTGGCCGAGCGGTACGGGCTGTCCGCCGACGCGGCCGTCGACCACTTCATCCGCGAGGAGCGCAAGCTGCCCACCGGCCGCATCGGCACGCCCGACGACGTCGCGCGGGTCATCGCGTACCTCCTCTCGCCGCAGGCCGGGCAGGTCACCGGCGCCGAATGGGCCGTGGACGGCGGAGCCCTCCGCCAGCTCTGACCGTGACCGCAAAGGACTCCGATGACCGACACCGACACCCTCACCCCGGCGGGGACCCCAGAGACCCCAGAGGCGCCAGGGGCCCCAGAGACCCCGGAACAGCGCAGCGCCCGCTTCGCGGGGGACGCGCTCGGCTACCGGGACCAGATGTACGCGGCCGCCCTGCGGCTGCACCGCAACCGTCCCGACGCCGAGGACCTGGTGCAGGAGACCTTCACCAGGGCCTACCAGTCCTTCCACCACTTCCGGGCGGGCACCAACCTGCGGGCGTGGCTCCACCGCATCCTGATCAACACCTTCATCACCACCTACCGCAAGCGCCGGCAGGAGCCGCGGTGGGCGCCGATGGGGGACACGGACGACTGGCGGCACGTCCGGGTTGCCGGCCACGGCGCCGCCCGGCTGCCCTCAGCCGAGTCCCAGGTGCTGGACCACCTGCCCGACCACGAGGTGCTGGAGGCGCTGCGCGCGCTGCCCGCGCCCTTCCGTACCGTCGTCTACCTCGCCGACGTCGAAGGGCTGGCGTACCGGGAGATAGCCGCCCGCCTGGGCGTCCCGCACGGCACGGTCACCTCCCGCCTCCACCGCGGCCGCCGCCGACTGCGCGCCGCACTCACGCCGTACGCCCGCCACCGCGGTCTGACCGGCTGCTCCCGCCGCGCCCCCGTCCCCGTCCATGCCCCCGCCCACACCCGCGAGCACCGTGCCCGGCGGGAGGGCCTCTGATGCCTCTCGCCCTCCTCGCCCTGGCGCTCGGGGCCTTCGGCATCGGCACCACCGAGTTCGTGATCGTCGGCCTGCTGCCCGAGGTGGCCCGCGACCTGTCGGTCCCCATCCCCAGCGCCGGCATGCTCGTCACCGGTTACGCCCTCGGCGTCGTCGTCGGCGCGCCCCTGATGACCGCCGCGGGCTCCCGGCTGCCCCGCAAGACGATGCTCACCCTCCTGATGGGCGTCTTCATCGCGGGCAACCTGCTGTGCGCGCTCGCCCCCACCTACGAACTCCTCATGGCGGGGCGCCTGGTGGCCGCCCTCACCCACGGCGCCTTCTTCGGCATCGGCTCCGTCGTCGCCGCGAACGTCGTCGCGCCGGACAAGAAGGCCAGCGCCATCGCCCTGATGTTCATCGGGCTGACCGTGGCCAACGTCCTCGGCGTCCCCCTGGGCACCGTCCTGGGCCAGCACTTCGGCTGGCGCTCCACCTTCTGGGCCGTCACCGCGCTCGGCGTCGTCGGCATGATCGCCGTCGCCGCCCTCGTACCGCCCCAGCCGAGGGACGCGGACGCGGGCCTGCGCGGCGAACTCGCCGTCTTCCGCCGCCCGCAGGTGTGGCTGGCGCTCGCCATGACCACGCTCGGCTTCGGCGGGGTGTTCGCCTCCTTCACGTACATTGCGCCGATGATGACCGAGGTGGCCGGCTTCTCCGCCGGAGCGGTGGCCTGGCTGCTCGTCCTGTTCGGACTCGGCCTGTGCGTCGGCAACGTCCTGGGCGGGAAGGCCGCCGACCGGACCGTGATGCCCAGCCTGTACGTCATCCTCGGCGCGCTCGCCGTGGTGCTGCTGGTCTTCGTGCAGACCGCCCGCGCGCCCCTGCCCGCCGCGATCACCCTCTTCGTCTTCGGGGTCGTCGGCTTCGCCACCGTGCCGCCGCTGCAGACCCGCGTCATGCAGCAGGCCGAAGGGGCTCCCGCCCTCGCCTCCGCCGCGAACATCGCGGCCTTCAACCTCGGCAACGCCGTGGGCGCCTGGCTCGGCGGCCTCACCGTCGAGCACGGTCTCGGCTACACCGCGCCCAACTGGACCGGTGCGCTGCTCGCCGCGGCGGGCCTGGCCGTGGCCCTGCTCTCCGGCCTCCTCGACCGGCGGACCCGCCGGCACGCGGCCGCCCCGCGACCGGAGGCGCCGGCCCCCGGGGAGCCGGACACCGCTCCGTACGCCCGCGTCTGACGGGCCGGACCCGCACGCCTCCCCATCCGTTCCTCACCATCACGACAGAACTTGAGGTAATCGACCATGAGTGCAGTCAATCGCCGTACGGTGCTGAGCAGCGGCGCGGCCCTCGCCGGCGGTGCCGCCGTGACCGCGGGCCTGGCCACGGCCGCCGTCGCCGCGCCGGCCGCCCCGGCGGCCGCGGCGAGCGCGCGGACCGGCGCCACGATCCGGCCCGACGACCCGCGCTACCCGGAGCTGACGACGGGCAACAACCAGCGCTTCGTCGCCAGACCCGACTACATCAAGATGATCAAGTCGTCCGCCGACGCCGAGAAGGCCCTGCGCGACGCGTTCCGCGCCCGCAAGCGCGTCTCGGTGCGCAGCGGCGGCCACTGCTTCGCCGACTTCGCCTGCAACCCGGAGATCGAGGTCATCCTCGACTTCTCCGAGATGACCGACGTCGGGTACGACGCCGCCCGCCGCGCCTTCTACGTCGAGCCCGGCGCCCGGCTCATCAACGTCTACGAAGCGCTCTACAAGGGCTGGGGCGTCACCGTCCCGGGCGGCATCTGCTACAGCGTCGGCGCCGGCGGGCACATAGCCGGCGGCGGCTACGGCCTCCTCTCCCGCGCCCACGGCCTGGTCGTGGACCACCTGTACGCGGTGGAGGTCGTGGTCGTCGACGCGGCGGGCCGGACCCGGACCGTGGTCGCCACCCGCGAGGAGGACGACCCGCACCGGGACCTGTGGTGGGCCCACACCGGAGGCGGCGGCGGCAACTTCGGCCTGGTGACCCGCTACTGGTTCCGCTCGCCGGACGCCAAGGGCACGGCCCCGGAGGACCAGCTCGTCTCGCCGCCGTCCACGGTCCTGGTCAGCGCGGTGGACTTCCCGTGGGACCAGCTCGACGAGACCAAGTTCGCCCGGCTGCTGAGGAACTTCGGCGCCTGGCACGAGCAGAACAGCGGGCCCGACTCGGAGTACCGTCACCTCAGCAGCCTCTTCAATGTCAGCTCCAAGGCCCACGGCAGCCTCGGCATGTTCACCCAGGTCGACGCGACCGTGCCCGGCGCCCGGCGGCTGCTCGACAGCTACCTGGCGGCCATCACGGCCGGCACCGGCATCAAGCCCGGCGCGCTGACCAAGCCCACCGGCGAGCTGCCCGCCATGCCGCAGCTCGCGGAGCCGCGCACCATGCCGTGGCTCCAGGCGACGCGGCTGGTGGGCACCAACAACCCGACCATCACGGACCCCACGTCCCGGGGCGCGCACAAGTCCGGCTACATGCGCCGCACCTTCACCGACGACCAGATCGCGGCGCTCTACAAGCACATGACGCGCCCGGACTTCACCAACCCCGACACCATGCTGGTGCTGTTCTCCTTCGGCGGCCGGGTGAACGCGGTGGCACCGGACGCGACGGCGAACGCGCAGCGCAGCTCGGTGTTCAAGATGTGCTTCCAGACCTTCTGGCAGGACGAGAGCGAGGACGACTTCTACCTCGGCTGGGTGCGCGACCTGTACGAGGACTTCTTCGCGGCGACGGGCGGGGTGCCGGTCATCGACGACCGCACCGACGGCTGCTACATCAACTACCCCGACCGTGACGTCGCCGACCCGCGGCGCAACCGGTCCGGCGTGCCGTGGCAGACGCTGTACTACAAGGACAACTATCCGAAGCTCCAGCAGGTCAAGCGCCGTTACGACCCGTCCGACTTCTTCCGCCACTCCCTCTCGGTGGAGCCCGCCAAGCGCTGAGGCACCCCCCGTCACCCCGCCCCTGGGCGGCCCGGCACCCCCGCCGGGCCGCCCTTCGGCGTATACGGACCCGGCTGGGCCGGCCCTGACGGCGCCCCCGGCCCCCCCTGACGCCCCCGGGTCCACTGCCCGGGCTCCCTGCCGCGCCCCTCCGGCCCCCCTGACGGCCTCTGAAGGCCCTCTGCGGGCCCTCTGTGGCCCTCTGAGGCCCCCACCCCCACCGCCCCTTCACTGCCCCTCACTGCGCCCGCCACGCGACCCACGCGGCGGGCGCAGTGCCGTTTCCGCCCCCGCGCCGTAGGCGTCAACCGCCTCCAGCTGCACGGGCGTTGGTCCTCCTCGGCGCGCGGTGTGCAAGTCGGGACAGCGCGGCTTGACGGCAGAGATAGCTCACGGAAAAGATATCTCTCGTCCGGAAGGGAGAACCGCCCCGGAGCTTCGGCCCCGAGAGGCACCGCACTCCACCTCCCGCCGGCGGCGCAGTGTCCGGCGCCCGGTCGCAACCCGGCGCCTGAGCCATCCGGCCGCCCACGCACGGCCGCACGCACGCTCCACGCACCCACGCTCCCCGCACCACGTGGCTCCCTCACCGCGCCCTGCCCGTCCTCCCGTCCTGCCGTCACCCACGTCGTAGTAAAGGAATGGCACCCATGCGGTCCGTCGCAGTAGTCCTCGGTACCAGGCCCGAAGCCATCAAGTTCGCCCCGGTCATCCGCGCGCTCCAGGACGACCCCCGGTTCGACCCCGTGGTCATCTCGACCGGGCAGCACCGCCAGATGCTCGACGAGACCCTCGACGCGTTCGGTCTGAAGCCGGACGTCGACCTGGAGATCATGGCCCCGAAGCAGACCCTCTCCCAGGTCACCTACCGCTCGCTGCGCGGCCTGGAGGAGCACTTCGAAATGCTCTCCACCGAGGCCGTCCTCGTCCACGGCGACACGGCCACCACCCTCGCCGGCGCCCTCTCCGGCTTCCACCACCGCATCCCCGTCGTCCACGTGGAGGCGGGCCTGCGCAGCGGCCACCTCGGCTCGCCGTTCCCGGAGGAGGGCAACCGCCGGCTCGTGGCCCAGGTCGCCCACCTGCACCTGGCGCCCACCCCCGGCAACCGCGCCAACCTCCTGCGCGAGGGCATCAGCGAGGACACCGTCGTCGTCACCGGCAACACCGTCATCGACGCGCTCCAGTGGGCGTGCAACAAGGCCCAGGACTACGGCGACCCGGCCCTCGCCGACCTCGACGGTGACCCGCGGCGCATCATCCTCGCCTCCGCGCACCGGCGTGAGGCATGGCCGCACCTGCCCGAGATAGCCGAGGCCTTCGCCGAGATCGCCGACGAACCGGACGTCCGCGTCGTCGTCCCGCTGCACCGCAACCCGGTGGTGCGCGAGGCGATGCTGCCCCGGATCGGCAACCACCCGAACATCACCGTCGTCGACCCGCTGCCGTACCTGAACTTCTGCCGGCTCATGCGCCGCGCCGACCTCATCCTCTCCGACAGCAGCGGCTCCCAGGAGGAGGGCCCCGCCCTCGGCAAGCCGACGCTCGTCCTCGGCACCGTCACCGAGCGCTCCGAGGCCATCGTGGCCGGCACCGCCCGCCTGGTCGGCACCAGCACCAAGACCATCGTCGGCGGAGCCACCCGGCTCCTGCGCGACCGGGCCGAGTACGACCGCATGGCCGCCGCCGCCAACCCGTACGGCGACGGCCGGGCCACCGAGCGCACGGTCGGCGCGCTGGCGCACTTCTTCGGCGACGGCCCGCCGGTCGAGCCCTTCGTCCCCGGCACCCCGATCGACGAGATCGCCGCCGAACTCGCCCGCACCGCCTCGTACGCATAGGCCTGACGCCCCGTCACCCACTGGAGAGGCTCACAGCACCGTGCCCGAGACCGCCCTCGGCTTCAGCGGCCCCCGCATCGAAGCGACGCTCGTACGCGACGCCCGCGACTACCACGTGCGCGAAGCCGCCATCGTCGTCAACACCGGCGTCACCGACGTCCACATCGCCGAGACCCCGCGCAAGAGCATCCCGCCCCTGTCCTCCACGATCCTGGCCGACACCCGCGTCGAGCGGGCCGACACCCTCCTCCTGCTCCGCGTACGCGACGAGGCCGGCATGCCCGGCATCACCGGCGACCCGGGCTGGGCCCTCCTCGGCGACGTCCTCGCCGGCTTCCCCCGGGACACCCCCCTGTGGAAGAGCCCCCAGGACGACGCGGGCACCGTCACCTTCGACGCCGCCCACCTGCTGAAGGAGGCCCCGGCGCCGCTCCGGCCGGAGACGTACGACGTCAAGGTCAACCTCTGGTACGCCCCCGCCGGCACCGACTGCGCCATCCACAACCAGCACGACTTCATCGAGGTGCACACGCAGGTCCACGGCATCGGCCGCATGCAGAAGTTCCGCGAGCAGGACCACAGCACCCTCTACCAGGACGTCGTGATGGCCCCGGGCTACACCACCCCGGACCCCTTCTGCTCCACCGCCCCGGACGGCACCTACCCCTACCCCTGGCACCAGTACCGCGCCGACACCGACTGCGTCTGGCTCGCCGTCGAGTACCACCGCCGCCACACCGCCACCCACTGACCGCATCCGTGAGGAGCACACCATGACCGGCACCAACCCGTCGCAGTCGCAGCCCCAGCCCCAGCTGAAGACCCCGAAGTTCACCCCGGAGCTCGTCGCCGACCAGCTGCGCGACGGATACTGGCTGGAGGCCCCGGACATCGACGGCGACGGCCGCCCCGACCTGTTCGGCTACGGCCTGCGCCTCGGTGAGATCTACTGGTACCAGAACGACGAGCGGTGGACCCGCCGCCTGGTCCAGGACAAGATCAAGATGCCCGTCGGCGCCGACTTCGCCGACGTCAGCGGCAACGGCCACCCCGACATCATCCTCTGCTACGACCTGTACGGCCCGATCGGCACCATCCACGACGCCAACACCGCCGGCGGGAAGATCGACTGGCTGGAGAACCCCGGCTCCCCGGACAAGGACGAATCCCGCTGGAAGCGCCACTACATCGGCCGCGCCACCGGTATGCACCGGCTGCGCGTCGGGCACTTCACACAGAAGGAGCGCCTGGAGGTCATCGGCCTGCCGATCGTCGCCAAGGAGGACGTCCACGCCGTCCTGCCGGTGGTGATGTTCACCCAGCCCGACGACGTGCACACGGCCGAGGAGTGGCCGATGACCGTCATCGACGACAGCCACTTCCGCATGATCCACGGCGCGGAGAAGAAGAAGGGCCTCATACCCGGCTCCGACCTCGACTCGCTGCTGCTCGCCTCCGACGAGGGCGTGACCTGGCTGTACTGGGACGCGGACCGCAAGGAGTGGATCCGCGAGCTCATCGGCACCGGTGAGCTGACCCAGTTCGAGCAGACCGGCTTCCGCGGCAGCGGCGACCTCAACGCCGGCCGGCTCGGGGACGACCCGATGGCGTACGTCGCCGCCATCGAGCCCTTCCACGGCAACACGGTCGCCGTTTACACCAAGTCCACCGACGGTCCGCCCGGCGCCAAGCCGACGTGGAACCGCGTCCTCCTCGACGTCTACGGCGACCCCAACGAGAACGGCGAGGGCCCCGGCCACCAGATCGTCTGCGCCGACTTCGACGGCGACGGCGACGACGAGTTCCTGGTCGCGCTGCGCGGACCGTGGCCCTGGCAGGGCGTCATGTACTACAAGGCCATCGACGCGGCCAACGGCGTCTGGGCCAAGTGGCGGGTCTCCGAGGAGTCCGTCGCCCGCATCGCCACCGCCGACTTCAACGGCGACGGGCGGCTCGACTTCGCCACCATCGCGTACTCGGTCCAGAACTACTACGTGGCCAAGGAAGCCAAGCTCATGGTCTACCGCAACGAGATGGACGTCCCCTCGGCCGACGGCGCCGAGTAGCCGTCCCACCCCTGCCGTACCCCACGGGGGCGACCGCCGCCCGGCGGCCGCCCCCGGCCGGACCCCGACCGTCGTCCCTCTCGCCGGAAAGCACCCACACCATGTCTGTGTCCTCGTCCTCCACCGCCACCACCCCCGCTCCCACCAGACGCGCCAACCTCCCCTCCCTCACCGGCCTCCGCTTCTTCGCGGCCCTGCTGGTCTTCTTCTTCCACGCCTCCCTGATGGACTCGCCCATCCCGCCGAACGCCCCGATCAACCCCTTCGCGGACGACGGCGTGGCCGGGTTCTTCACCACGGCCTTCAGCAAGGCCGGCTACATGGGCGTCTCGTTCTTCTTCGTCCTCAGCGGCTTCGTCCTCGCCTGGGCCTCCCGCCCCGGTGAGCGCCTGACCTCCTTCTGGCGGCGGCGCGTGTTCAAGATCTTCCCGAACCACCTGGTGGTCTTCGCCGCCTCGATGCTGCTCTTCGCCGGCGCCGCCGTCACCAGCGTCGGCGACTGGCTGCCGAACATGCTGCTGATCCACACGTTCTTCCCGCAGCCGTCCATCAACCTCAGCGTCAACCCGCCGAGCTGGTCCCTGGGCAGCGAGTTCCTCTTCTACATGCTGTTCCCGCTGCTCATGGTGGGGATCCGTCGCATCGCCGAGAAGCGGCTGTGGCTCTGGTCCGGCCTGATGGTCGCGGGCATGGTCGGCGTGCAGCTCGTCACCCGCTTCCTGATCCCCGCCACCCCGAAGTCGGCGATCACCCCCATCTCCGACCTGCAGTTCTGGTTCGGCTACCTCTTCCCGCCCGCCCGCGTCTTCGAGTTCGCCCTCGGCATCCTGCTCGCCCGCATCGTCCTGGCCGGCCGCTGGCCGCGCCGCATCGGCTTCGGCGTCTCGCTCGTGCTGTCG
Organism: Streptomyces sp. NPDC045431; assembly: GCF_040646655.1. Lineage (NCBI taxonomy): Bacteria > Bacillati > Actinomycetota > Actinomycetes > Kitasatosporales > Streptomycetaceae > Streptomyces > Streptomyces sp. NPDC045431. The sequence goes on along the minus strand of NZ_JBEZAQ010000002.1, from coordinate 407,199 downwards.
GTGCTCGGTTACGCCGCCGCCCTGGTCGCCCCGTTCGAGTACGGCTTCGTCGTCGCCACCATCATCCCGGTGGCCGCGCTCATCTGCTCCGTGGCCTCGGGCGACGTGGAGGGGCGCGAGACCTGGCTGCGCAGCCGGCCCATGGTGTGGCTCGGTGAGGTCTCCTTCGGCTTCTACCTGGTGCAGGGCGTCACGATCTTCTACCTGCGCTCGCTGCTCGGCGAGAGCACGTACAGCGTCCCCGTCGCGGTCCTCGTGGTCATCGGCTTCTTCGCGGTCTCGCTGCTGGGCGGCTGGCTGCTGTACCGGTACGTGGAGACGCCCGCCATGCGGCGCTGGAGCCGCGCCCGCAAGCGGCCCGCCGCCGTCACCGCTCCGGAGACGGCTCCGGAGACGGCTCCCGAGACGGCCCCCGTGCCGGCTCCGGTGTCCGCCACGATCCCGGCGCAGGCCACCGCGCACCACGACTCCCTCGCGCAGCGCCCCTCGACGCCGGTACGCGGCTGAGCCCCCGCCCACGCGACCCGTATCCCCACCCGACCGCTCCCGAGGAGGCGTCACCATGCCCACCGTCACCGTCGCGGGCACCGAGGTCCACTACCGTGCCGAAGGCACCGGACCCGGCCTGCTCCTCATCCACGGCTCCACCGCCGACTCCGAGGCCAACTACGCGGCCATGCGGCCGCTGCTCACCGACCGCTTCACCGTCATCACCCCCGACTACGCGGGCAGCGGCCGCACCGCCCTGCCCCGCGGGGAACTGACCCTGGACCTGCTGGTCCGCCAGGTCGCCGCCGCCGCCCGCGCCGCCGTCCCGGGCCCGGTCCACGTCGTCGGCGCCTCCCTGGGCGCGGTGGTCGCCGCGGCGCTGGCGGCCGAACAGCCCGACCTCGTACGGCGCCTGGTCCTCGTCGGAGGCTGGGCACGCAACGACGACCCCCGGCAGGAGCTGGCACTCGGCCTGTGGCGCCGCCTCGCGGACCTCGACACCCTGGCGTACCAGCAGTTCATCACCCTGCTGTCGCTCTCACCGGACCGCCTCTCGGCCACGAGCCGCGAGGAGATCGCCGCCGCGGCCGCGGCCGCCCGCCCGTCCGAGGGAGCCCGCCGCCAGCTCGACCTGGACCTCGCCGTGGACATCCGCGACCGGCTGCCCGCCATCGAGGCCCCCACCCTGGTCGTCGGCGCCCGCCAGGACCAGGTGATCCCCGTCGCACACTCCAGGGAGCTGCACCGGGGGATCGCCCACAGCCGCTACACGGAACTGGACTGCGGCCACAACATCCCGTACGAGCGTCCCGCCGAACTGGCCGCGCTGCTGCGCGCGTACCTGGTCGAGCAGCCCGCCCTGGCGGCGGCCGTGGCGGCGGGCGGCTGAGAGGGGAGACACGACGGAGCGGCGGCACCACCGCGTTGCGCGGTGGTGCCGCCGCTCGGTGCGTCGCCCGCACGCGCCGGCCGGCAGGGCGTGTGCCTGGTGCGTGAGCCGGGCGATGCGGGGGCACCACGCTGAAAGCGGAGTTGGGCCCGCCCATAGGGTGCCCCCATGCCTGCTTCGTTGAGTTCCACGAAAACCGCCGCCGCACTGCGCACATCGGCCCGCGTCTCCGTCGAGTTGCTGTTGGTCCTTCTGGCAACCTCGGTGGCGCTGTGGCTTCTGGGGCGGATGTGGTCGGTCGTCTGGCCTCTCGTCGTGGGCTTGTTCCTCACCACACTGACCTGGCCCCTTGCCGCCTTCCTGCGTCGTCGGGGATGGCCTGCGGCCCTGGCTGCCGCGGTGGTGACCGTGCTGTTCCTGCTCGTGGTCACGGGCATCGCGGCGCTGATCGCGGTTCCGGTGGCGTCGCAGGCCGGTGAACTGGCCGACGGGGTGACCGCCGGTATCGAGAGGCTGCGCGAGTGGGCCGCCGGGCCGCCGCTGCACATCGGCGACGACCAGATCACCGGTGCCCTGGACACGACCGTCGCCCGCGTCCAGGACAGCCTCGGGAGCATGGTCACCGCGGTGGTCACGGGGGTGAGCACCGTCGTCAACGGTGTGGTCACCGCCGTGCTCGCGCTCTTCCTGATGTTCTTCTTCCTCAAGGACGGTCCGCGGTTCCTGCCCTGGCTGGCCCGTCAGCTCCCCGGCCGCCTCGCCACCGACGTCCCGGTCGTGGCCGAGCGCGGTTGGGAGACGCTCGGCGCGTTCGTGCGGTCCCAGGCGTTCGTCGGTCTGCTCGACGCCGTTCTCATCGGCATCGGCCTGTGGGTCCTCAAGGTGCCGCTCGTGCTCCCGCTCGCGGTCCTGACCTTCGTGTCCGCGTTCGTACCGATCGTGGGTGCGCTCTTCGCCGGTCTGGTCGCGGTGCTCATCGCCCTCGTCTCGAACGGTCTGACGGACGCGCTGATCGTGCTGCTGATCATCGTCGTGGTGCAGCAGCTCGAGGGAAACGTGTTCCAGCCCATGATCCAGAGTCGCGGGCTCGGCCTGCACGCGGCGGTGGTGCTCCTCGCCGTCACGCTGGGCGGCAGCCTGGCCGGCATCGTGGGCAGCCTGCTCGCGGTACCGGCCGCCGCGCTGATCGCGGTGGTCTGGAACTACGTGCGCGAGCAGCTGCGGGAGCCGGAGGTCGACGAGTCGCCTTCGGAGCCGGTCGTCCCTTCGTAAAAGAGGTCGTTGCGACGGCGGGCCCGGGGAGAGGCTTCTCCCCGGGCCCGCCGTCACGACAGGATCGACTACCAACCACCGGATCCCTGTCCCCGATCCGGCCTGATCGACAAGGCACCCCCTAGGCGACGGCGGGCTCCCGGTGCGCCGCGGGTTCGCGCGGACCGGAGCCGGGCAGGGCCGAGCCGGGCAGCGCGAAGGCCTGCGCCAGCAGCTCGTAGGAGCGCACCCGGTCGGCCGGGTCCTGCGTGAGCGTGTTGACCACGATCTCGTCGACGCCGTGTGCCGCCGCCAGCCGCTCCAGCTCCTCGCGCACCTGCTCCGGCGTCCCGTAGACCAGCGCCTGGCTGTTGACGGCGGCCCGGTCGGCCTCCGCGCCGCTCCACCGGTGCCGCCGCGCCTCCGCCGGCGAGGGCAGCGGGCGGTCCTCGCCGAGGTCCTTGCGGCTGCGCCACAGCAGCAGGCTGAGCGCCAGCCCGTCGGCCTGCTCGCGGGTGTCGGCGACGACGGCGCGGACCGCCAGCACGCCCTTCTCCGCCGGGCCGCCGGCCGACGCGGCCGCCGACGCGGCCAGGCCCTGCCGGTAGCCCTCCAGGGCGGCCACGCCCGGTTCCGGGGCGAGGAAGTGCGCGAAGGCGAACGAGGCGCCGAGCTCGCCCGCCAGCACGGCGGAGCGGGTGCCCGCGCCCAGCAGCCACAGCCGCGGGGGCACGTCGGGAGCCGACACCAGCGGCGGCAGCGGCCCCGCCTCCCGGGCCTGGCCGCCGGCCTCGCCGCGCCCCTCGCCCAGGCCCAGCAGCCGGCTCACCTCCCGCACCTGCTGCGGGAAGCCCTGCGCGGGGCCGCCCGCCCGGCCGAGCCCCAGATCGACGCGGCCCGGGTGCAGCGAGGCGAGCACCGAGAACACCTCCGCGACCTTCACCGCCTCGTAGCGCGGCAGGAGCACGCCACCGGTGCCGATCCGCATGCGGGTGGTCCGCGACAGCAGCGTCCCGGCCAGGATCTCCGGGGCGGTGCCGGCGAAGCCGGGGGAGTGGTGGTGCTCGGCGACCCAGTACCGGGTGAACCCCAGGGCGTCGGCCCGCTCCGCCAGCTCGACGGAGGCGCGCAGGGCGTCGGAGTGGGTGAAACCCTCGCCGACGGGGGACTGGTCCAGGACGGAAAGGCGCAGGCTCATGACGGGAGTCCCTTCGTACGCGGGTTCAGCACGGCGCGGGGACCGAGCGAGGCGTGGCCGGCGATGGTGGCCGGCACGATCCTGAAGTCCCGTTCGAAGACCAGGTTGTGGATGTCGGCTGCGGCGATCGCGCGCAGGACGGGCAGTTCGGCGGCGGCCTGCTCGGCGGTGAAGACGTTCAGCGGCCACTCGCCGATCGTGGCACCGCGCAAGTGCGGGTGGTGGAAACCTCCCCCGTAGTGCGCGGTGATGGTGATGGGGGCGATCTCGGTGATCCGCTGCTGCGGCCAGGTCAGCGCCCAGACGGCCGCGACACCGCCGTCCGGCGTCCGGTGCACCCCGGAGGCCCTGACCTCACCGGTGTGGTCCAGCAGGTGCTCGTTGATCTCCTCCAGGGCCTGCCCGGCGTACGGGCTCAGCAGCTCGACCGCCTGGGCGAACAGGCGCTCCTTGCCCTGGCGGGACGCCTGGTCGCCGTGGGTGCCGTCCCGCAGGTCGCCGAAGTGGCGCAGCAGTGCGCCGATATGACCCGGAACCGTGCCGGGCGGGGTGGAGGTGGTGCCGGTGCTGTTCATGATCTTCCTTTCTCGCTGTCAGAGCCGTTCTCGCTGTCAGAGCCGTTGTGTCGCGGTCAGACCGGACAGCCGGTCGCTCAGGGCGTCCGCCAGCCAGTGGCGCAGCCCCCGGGGGCCGTCCGCCCCCTCGCTCCGCCCGTCCCGGAACCGGAACCCCCCGACGCCGGCGGGCTGGAGGAAGGCACCGTGCAGGAGGTGCGGGAACTCGTGGAAGGTCACCTCGTTGCCCGCCTCGCGCAGCAGGCGGGCGTAGGTGCGTACGTCGTCGGCCACCGGGTCGAACGCGCCGACGCCGAGGATCGCCGGGGCGAGACCGGTGAGGCTGTCGGCCTCGAAGGGTGTGCTGGGCGGGAAGGCGGCACCGGTGTTCCCGCCCCGGTAGTCGCGCCAGGCGGCGGCCATGCCCTCCTGGCTCGGGAAGTTGTCGCGGTAGCGGGTGTAGGACCGGGCGCGGCAGGACGGGTCCAGCGGCGGGTAGGCGAGGACCTGCGCGCTCAGCGGCTCTCCCCGGTCGCGCCGGACCAGCGCCGCGGACGCCGCGATCGTCCCGCCCGAGCTGTCGCCGCCGACGGCGACGGGCGGCAGCCCCTCGGCGGCGGCCCGCTCCTGGGCCCAGTCCAGGACCGTGAGCACGTCGTGGAGGGCCGCCGGGTGCCGGTGCTGCGGGGCGAGCCGGTAGTCGACGCTGACCACCGCGCACCCCGACCGGCCGGCCAGGTCCGCGCAGGCGGCGTGCCAGCCCTCCAGCGAGCCGGTCCGCCAGCTGCCGCCGTGCCCCCAGACCAGCCAGCTCGCGTGACCGCCCTCGGGCCGGTAGACGCGGACGGGGATGTCGTGACCGGCGGCCCGGACGCGCAGCGGGTGCCAGACGACGTCCCGCACGGAACGGTCACGGTCACGGTCGCTGTCACGGTTACGGTTACGGTGAGCTGTGTGCGGCATGGCGGCTGCCTCCCTCTCGGATCTCTCCCTCTCGGGCCCCTCGGAAGCCATCCTTCGCCCGCCACCGCCGACCAGCCAGAACCGTGTTCTGGCTAGTCATCCCACGGTCAGGTTGGCGCCGTCCGCCCCCTCGGGCAGGTCGCGGTAGCCCTGGCTGACCTCGACCACGTTGCCCTCGGGGTCGGCGAGCCAGACGCTGCGCCAGCCGGGGATGAACGCGTCGAAGTCCAGCGGCCCCAGGGTGACGCGGGCGGCGCCGCCCATCCGGGCCAGGAAGGCGTCCACGTCCTCCGTCTGGAACGCCAGGTGCCGTACGGCTCCGGGGGCGTGCGGCCCGTCGGCGGAGGGATCGGGCGCGGGACCCGCGGCCTCCGCCGCCTCGAGCGAGCACAGCTCCAGATAGGCGTCACCGAGCCGGAGGAAGACGAACCGGGCGCCCGCCACGTCGAAGGCGCGGGCACGTGTCATGCCGAACCAGCGGCGGTAGAACTCCTCGGTCGCGTCCAGGTTCCGGCAGTTCAGGGCGGCGTGGGACCACCGCAGGGCCATGAGTGTCCTCTCCACGGGGCGAAACCGGCCCGAGAGCCGGGCCTGGCCCCCACCCTCCGGCGCGCCGCGCCACCGGAACAAGGCGCACTTGCCGAGGTCGCCGCCGCGTCCACGCACGAAAGCCCGGCCGGGGGCGCATGGCGCGCTCCGCGGCCGGACGGGCGTGACGGTCGGTCAGTTCAGGGAGCTCTTCTCTCGGTTGTGGAGGAAGAGGGTGGTGGTGAGGACGCCGAGGAGGACGATGGCGGCGTTGACGAGGACGGCGGTGCCGATGCCGTCGAGGATGGCGTTGGTGGTGGTGCGTCCGGCGATGTGGGCGGTGGCGATGGCGCTCATGATCGGGGTGCCCATGGTGATGCCGATCTGCTGGGTCATGGTGGCAAGGCCGGTGGCCATGCCCTGTTCGTGGTCGGGCAGGCCGGAGGTGGCGGTGACCATGAACCCGACGATGACGAGCATGTTGCCGATACCGCCGGCGAAGGTGCCGGTCAGCAGCAGCCACATGAAGGAGCGTTCATCTCCCAGGCCGAAGAGGGCGGCGGTGGCGATGGTCTGCAGGATGCCGCCGTAGATGAGGGTCTGCTTGGTGCCGATTTTGCCGATGACCTTGGCGGCGATGGAGCCGCCGATGACGGTGCCGATGCCCAGGACACCGAAGGACAGCCCCGCGGCGAGGGGGGAGAAGCCGAGGACTTCCTGGAGGTAGAGGGTCATCAGGAAGACCAGGGAGGTCTCGGTGACGAAGGCGATCAGTCCGGCGATGTTGCCCCAGGCCACGGTGCGGCGCTTGAGGACGGTGACCGGGACCAGGGGAGAAGAGGACTTGGCTTCGACGGCGTAGAAGACGACGAGGAGGGCGAGTCCGGCGAGCAGGAAGCCGGCGGCGATGGGGGAGGTCCAGCCGTGTTCGCCGGCCTGGGTCAGGCCGAAGACCAGGGCGAGCAGACCCGCGGTGACGGTGATGGCTCCGGGCGCGTCGAGCTTGGGCCGCTCGGTGGGACGGGACTCAGCGATGATCGCCGGGGCGATGAGCAGGACCGCCAGGGCGACGGGGACGTTGATGAAGAACGCCCAGCGCCAGGAGAGCAGGTCGGTCAGGACGCCGCCGAGGATGGCGCCGGTGGTGAACCCGGCCGACATCAGCGCGCCGTTCAAGCCGAGGGCTTTGTCGCGCAGGGGGCCTTCGGGGAAGGAGGTGGTCAGCAGGGACAGGCCGGCCGGAGTCACGGCGGCGGTGGCAAGGCCCTGGGCCACGCGGGCGGCGATCAGCACCTCAGGGGTGGTGGCAAGACCACCCACCAGGGACGACACACCCAGCAGGGCGAGGCCGAACAGGAACAGCCGGCGCCTGCCGAACAGGTCGGCCACCCTGCCGAACAGCAGGGTGAACCCGGCCGCGCACAGGGCGAACGCGGTCGCGATCCACTGCAGGTTCGCCAGCGAGAACCCCAGACCGTTACCGATCACCGGCAACGCCACGTTCAGGATCGAGAAGTCCACCGCCAGCATGAACTGCGCGACCAGCAACACCACCAGCACCAACCGCTGCCGGCCCGTCATCCGAGACGGACCAACCCTCCTCCCCTCACCAACCGACTTCACCTCTTCGACAACGGCCGACATGTCCGGGCTCCCTTCGCTTCGTCTCGTCCAACCAGGCGGTGACGGAACAACCTTGGCGCCGGCGCCACCGGCTACCCAGACCTCTCTTCTGGCTAGGCGAGGGGAGACCACGAGGCCGGAGACTACTCATGACGTGAGTAGCCTCAGCGCTCGCAACCGGCGTGCCCGGCGGGGAGACTGGACGGCATGGGTACTCAATCGGAACTCGGAGCCTTCCTGCGCAGCCGCCGCGCCAGACTGCGCCCGGAGGACGTCGGTCTGCCGCCGCACGGCACCCGCAGGCGCGTGCCCGGCCTGCGCCGCGAGGAGCTGGCCCTGCTCGCCGGTGTCAGCGTCACCCACTACACCCGGCTCGAACAGGGCCAGAGCACCAACGCCTCCGAGGCCGTCCTGGACGCCATCGCGCGGGCGCTGCGGCTCAGCGACGACGAGTGCGCACACCTCAAGGACCTGGCCCGCCCCGCCCGGCCCCGCCGCCCCCAGGTCCCGCGTCCCGAGCACGCCCGCCCCGGCCTCCGGAACCTGCTCCACGCGATGGGCGAGGTGCCGGCCGTCGTCCTCGACCGGCGCAACGACGTCCTGGCCTGGAACCCCCTGGGACACGCGCTGCTCGCCGGGCACATCGACCCCGACAGCCCCGACAGCCCCACGCAGCGGCCCAACCTGACCCGCATGCTCTTCCTGGACGCGCACACCCGCGAGCTCTACACGGAGTGGGAGGAGGAGGCGAGGACGGCGCTCGCCGCGCTGCGCCTGACCGCCGGCCGCCACCCCGACGACCGGCACCTCGCCGAGCTCATCGGCCAACTGGCTATGAACAGCCCCGAGTTCGCCGCGCTGTGGTCCCGCCACCCGGTGCGCAACTGCACCTCCGGCGCCAAGCGGTTCCACCATCCCCTCGTCGGCCCGATGGAGCTCGAGTTCGAGAGCATGCACCTGTCCGACGCCTCGGGCCAGCGGCTGCTCGCCTACAGCGCCGAGCCGGGTACGCCGTCGGAGGCGGCGTTGCGCCTCCTGTTCGCAGCCACCGCCACCGCAGACGCCGCCAAGGCCGGTGGTCGGGGCGGGGCCGACGTACCGTCCGGCCTGCGCAGCAGCGGCACCGCATGAGACCGGGCGGCGAGGCCGTACGCGTGCACGACCGCGCCGCCCGGGGTGGCGTCACATGCTCCAGCGCAGCACCGCGCCCAGGCCGCCCGCCGGGCCCCGCATCCCGTCGGGGACGGTGAGCACCTCGCAGGCGGCCGCCGCGGCGGACCGCAGCAGGGCGTCGTCGGCGCGCGCACGCTCGGGCCTGGCGACCCCCATCGCCCGCACCTGGGAGCGCTGCACGGCGACCTGGTCGACGCCCGGCCCGATCCACACCTCCCGGCGTGCGTCGGAGGCGTCCGGCGTCAGCAGCAGGGTGGCCACCTGGTGTCTGCGTACGGCGTCGACGACCGCCGGCATGCCTTCGGCGGCCTGGCCGGGGCCGGTGTCGACGGAGGCGGTCTCCCGGTGTTCGCCCGGCCTGCCGCGCCCCGTGTAGAAGCGTTCGAGGGCGTCCTGGAGCCGGGCGCGCGCGAACCTCTCGCACGCTTCGGCGATCTGCTGGTCGAGCACCCGCTTCGAGGCCCCCGGCGACCTGCCGCCGTTCCCGGCCTCCGCGGTGACGGCCCGGACGCGCTCCGGCAGCCGGTTGTGCACGGCCCTGCGCTCGCGCGGATCACCGGTCAGGACCAGCAGGTCGGCGCCGCACTCCTGCCAGGCGCGGACGATCTCCGCCGCGATGATGTCGGCGGTCTCGTTCCAGCTGTTCTCGATCTTGTTGCGGTAGTGCCACTCGTAGCGGTCCTCGGGGATGCTGCGGTGCCCGCGTCCCTGCCACTCCTTGCCCTGCGCCTGGCCCACGACCCGCCGGTCCTGCGCGTCGCGCAGTTCCAGATCGGCGCCCGTGTGGTCGATGTAGGCGACCAGACACCGCGGCTCGTCGCCCCGCAGGCCGGTGAGCGGCGCGATGTGCGGCAGGATCGACCAGGTCGCCTGGGTGGACGGCGGCGGCACCGAGAGCGGGACGTCCAGCACGACCTCGGCGCCCGTGGCGAAGAGCGCCCGGCCGGGTGGCGCGCCCGAGACCGGTTCACGGGCGAGCGTGTCCGTCACCGCCCGCACGGTGTAGGCGTCGGCACCCGCGTCGATGAGCTGCGACGCGGCCGCGCGGTTGCGGAGCTCCTGCATCTTCGCCGCGTCCTCGGTCGCGCGCGAGGTGTCGAGGTAGACGGAAGCCCATGGGCCTGGCCGGTCGAAGAGCGGTTTGAGGAAGCCGAGTTCCATGATTCCCCCAGGCTCTGGAGAGTGAGTACCACCAGGTTAAGTCGATATCCACCATTTCGTCCGGTGAAGCGGTCACCCCCGGCCGGGGCGGGCGCCGCCCATGCCCGCCCCGTGCTCGCCGTACGCACCCGTCCGGTCGCCCAGAGTGTCTTACCGGGGCGGCGGAAGGACGATCCCGGCCGCCTGGGCGGCCTTCCCCGGGCGCAGGGTCCACGGCACGGGGGAGGTGTCGGTGAGCCATCCGTCCGCCAGCAGCCGCTCCACGACGACGGTGCGCACATTCCGGGACAGCTTCCAGCCCAGACCGGCGCACAGCTGGGTGTAGGAGGGGCCGTGGCCGTGCTGCGCGCGGAACGCGACGGTGAACCGCGCGGCAAGCGGGCCGCGGTCGGGGTGCTTCTCCTGCCAGGCGTCGTAGGCGTCGCGTACGGACCGCGGCGCCGGGACGGAGGGGCGGGTGGCGACGAAGGCGGTCGCCACCCGCCCGAGGGGCATCCTGCACACGGCGCAGTGCTCGACGGCCTCGGCGTGCCGCCGCAGGGCCGGGCTGGCTCCGGCCTTCCACTTCTCCCACTCGGCCGGGCCGACCTCCGGCACCTCGGGGGCGCGCTGCGACGGCACCGGGGCGGGCTGATCCTGGTCGTCGGGGTGGGGCAGCAGGCCGGCGAGGTGCCGCACCCCCGGGGCGAGGCGGTAGCGGTCACCCGCGAGTTCGGCGAGGAACGCCCTGCTCAGCAGGTCGGGTAGGGCGGCACGGCACGCTTCGGGCAGGTCCTCGGGCACCGTCCCGTGGAGCTCGGCGGAGGCGTGGGCGGCCAGGAACAGGGCGGCGAGCCGCGTATCCGGCGCCGTCTTCTTGACCGGCTTGGAGTTCATGGTGCGGACGGTCCAGCCCGACACCCGGGAGCGCATGAACTTGCCGAACGGCAGGGGCCGATCCGTCCCGTCGGCGAGGCCCGGCACCGTCACGGGGACGGGAACGTCCGGGTCCCCGCCGAGGAGCCGGTCGGGCACCTGCCACCCGAGGCCGCTCAGCGCGGCGACGGCCTCGGCGGGGTCGGCCAGCCTCAGCGACCGCAGGTCCATGCCCGTGATGTTGCCGATGCCGGTGCGGGCGGCCCGGATGGCGAGGACGACCGCGAGCAGCCGGGCATCGGGTGACGGCAGGGGCAGCGCGGCCACGTACGACAGGAGGGTACGTGCCGCCCCGCCCTGCGGTGTCGTCAGCAGGAACGGCGGCGGAGCGGGCGGCGCGCCGGCGTCGTCAGCGGGAACGGCGGCGGTGGTGACGGCGGTTGCGGTGTTGACGGTCTTTGACACAAACGGCTTAACGCGCTGCGGCGGCGCGCGTCACTCATCCCCGTGGGGCAGGCCCGCCTCCACGCCATCCTTTCGGGCAGGGACTGAACGATGGCCCGCGCTCCTCTCCGGCGCGCAGCATGCGGTCATGCCCCCGCGCTCGCGCGGGACGTGACCGAGAGGACAGAGGAGAGACATGTCGCAGAACACGCCCGGGCCCGGAGGCCCCGCCGCGGTGAGCCGCCGTACCGTCACCGCCTCGGCCGTACTGGCCACCGCGCTCACGGCCCTGGGCGGCACCACGCGGGCCCGGGCCCGGGCAGGGGCAGGGACGGGGGCCGAGGGCGGCGATGTGGTCCCGCGGCTGCCGGCGCCGACCGGCCCGTACCGGATCGGGGCCGTCACGCTGCATCTCGTCGACCGCTCCCGGCGCGACCCGTGGGACCCGGGCATCCCCGTCCGGGAGCTGATGGTCACGGTGTTCTACCCGGCCCGCACCGTCCGCGCGTACCCCCGGGCCCCGCACATGACGCCGGGCGCCGCGCGGTCCTTCGCGGAGCTCGCTCCCGCGATGCGCCCGCAGCTGCCGCGCGCGGGGGTGGACTGGGCGGCCACCACGACCCACGCCCACCTGGGCGCGCCCGCGCTGCCCGTACCGCGGCCGGTGCTGCTGTACAGCCCGGGCGGCGGCGATCCGCGCACCCTCGGCACCGCGCTCGCCGAGGAACTCGCCTCGCGCGGCCACGTGGTGGTGGCCATGGACCACCCCGGCGACGCGAGCGAGGTCGAGTTCCCGGCCCCGGCCGCGTACCGGGACGGCGTCCTGCGCCAGACCGTCTTCACCGGGGACCCCCGCACCGATCCCGCGCTCTTCCGGACCGTGATCGGCACCCGCGTAGCGGACACCCGGTTCGTCCTGGACCGGCTGGCGGAGCTGGCGGCCGGGCGGAACCCCGACGCGGCGGGCCGCGCGCTGCCGCTCCACCTCGGACGCGCCCTGGACCTGCGGCGCGTGGGGATCTACGGCCACTCCGCCGGCGGCACCGCCGCGGCCCAGGCGCTGTACGAGGACGCCCGTCTGGTTGCGGCGGCCAACCTGGAGGGCTACCTCGACCACCCGGCCGAGGCACCCGGCCGCGAAGGGGAGCTGTTCCCGGTCGCCCGGGACGGCGTGGACCGCCCGCTGCTCCTGCTGGGGACCGACGGCTTCACCGACCGGAAGGCGCTGGAACGCTCCTGGTCGGCGATGCTCGCGCACCCGCGGGGACGCACCGTGCGACGGCAGCTGGACGGTGCCGCGCACGGCGTGTTCACCGACTACGCGGCCTTCGCGCCCCTGTTGCAGGCCGTCGGGCTGATGACCGCCGAGGGCCGGGCCGAGCTCGTCGGCGCGCTCGACCCGGCCGTGTCCGTGCCGGCCGTGCGCCACCACGTGGCCGCCTTCTTCGGCCGGCACCTGGGCGCACGCCGGGCTCAGTAGGCCGTCGGCCAGCCGCCGCTCCAGTTCAGCAGGTTGACGCCCAGTTTGGAGCGGCCGCCGTCCTGGCCGTCGTAGTAGTGGTACACGAGCAGGTCGCCGTCGACGTCCCGCATCACCGACTGGCCGCCGGGGCCGATGTAGCGGCCCTGGGTCTCCATGACCGGCGTGCCGCCGCCGTTCGTCAGCGGCGTGCCGGTCCGGTCGACGTACGGGCCCGTCACGGCGGTCGCGCGTCCCACCTTGATCCGGTAGGTGGAGTCGACGCCGGCGCAGCAGCGGTCGTACGACGCGAAGAGGTAGTAGTAGCCGTTCCGCTTCACGATGAACGGCGCCTCGATGCCGCCGCCGCCCGGCCGCGCCGCGATCGGGCGGAGCGCGGTGTCGCCCGCGAGCCGCTTGCCCGTGGCCGGATCGATCCGGATCAGCTTCAGACCGCTCCACCACGATCCGAACGACAGCCACCACCTGCCGTCGTCGTCCACGAACAGGTGCGGGTCGATGGCGTTGTGGTCGTCGCCCGTACGGGAGGCGATGACGACGCCCCGGTCCGACCAGCTGCCGGGGCGGCCGGTCGACGACACCGCGAGCCCGATCGCGGAGGTGTTGGAGCCGAAGGAGGAGACGGAGTAGTACATCCAGTACCGCCCGCCCTGGTACGACACGTCGGGCGCCCACGCCTCCGGGACGGAGGAGTACTCCTTCCACCAGCCGGGCCGGGTGGTGAAGGCGTTCCCGGCCCGGCCGAAGGCGACCCGGTCGGTGGACGTCCGCACCTGGAGTCCCTCCCCGGTGGAGTGCAGCAGGTACTGGCCGGACGGGTCGCGCAGCATCGACGGGTCGTGGACGGCGATGTCCCCGGTGACGTACCCGGGCGCGGGGTAGGCGGAGGCCGTCCCGGGGACGAGGGCGAGCAGCACCGCGAGGGTGAGGGTGAGCAGGGTGCGGCGCGCGCGGCGGCGGTACGTGTGGGGGCGGTGCGGGTGGGGGCGGTGCGGAGAAGTGCGGCTCATGCGTTTCTCCTTGAGGGGGATGGGTGAGGCGGCGTCACTGGCCGGCGAGGCCGGTGTGCGCGATGCCCCGGACGATCTGCCGCTGGAACAGCATGAAGATCACCAGCAGCGGCAGTCCGGCGATCACCACGGACGCCATGATCTGCGCGTAGCGCACACCGAACGACGACTGGACGTTGACCAGTCCCACCGGCAGCGTCATGCCGTTCGGGTCGGTGGTCACCAGGAACGGCCAGAGGAAGTTGTTCCAGGTGGAGATGAAGGTGAAGACGGCCACGGCCGCCAGCACCGGCCGCGACAGCGGCAGCACGATCGTCCAGAAGACCCGCCACCGCCCGGCCCCGTCGACGAAGGCGGCCTCCTCCAGCTCGCGCGGCAGGCCCTCGAAGAACTTCACCAGGATGAAGACCATCGCCGGCACGGCCACCTGCGGCAGGATCACGCCCCAGTACGTGTCGACGAGCCCGAGCTGCACCATCTCCGCGAACAGCGGCGCGATCAGCACCTGCGGCGGGACCATGATGCCGGCGAGCACCAGCCCGTACAGCAGCTTGCGGCCGCGGAAGTCGGTGCGCGTGAAGCCGTACGCGGCCATCGCGCACAGCACCACCGTGAGCAGGGTCGTCATCACGGAGACGTACGCGGAGTTGAGCGTCCAGCGCAGCAGGTCGCCGGACTCCCACACCTTGGCGTACGCGTCGAGGGTGACCGTGGAGCCGAACCACTCCAGCGGGGTGCGGGTCGTCTCGCCCTCCGGTTTGAGGGAGGTGGCGACGGCCCAGGCGAGCGGCAGCAGCCACGCCACCACGAGCAGCAGACCGACGGCGAACAGGGCGGTCCGGCCCGCGGACCAGCGGGTACGGGTACGGGTACGGGGGCGGGGGCGGGGGACGGCGGGCGCGCTCACGTGGCGGCCTCCTCGGCTCGGCGTCGCCGGGACAGCCACGGCTGCACCAGGGAGACGGTCAGGATCAGGGCGAAGAAGAGGTAGGAGACCGCTGACGCGTAGCCGATCCGGTATCCGGTGAAGCCCTGCTGGTAGACGTACTGGAGGATCGGCCGGGTGGAGTCGTCCGGGCCGCCGCCGGTCATCAGGTACACCTGGTCGAAGATCTTCAGCGAGGCCAGCACCTGGAGGACGACGACCAGTCCGGTGGTCCGGTGCAGCATCGGCAGCGTGATGTGCCACAGCCGGCGCCACGCGCCCGCGCCGTCCAGCTCGGCCGCCTCGTACAGGTGGAGCGGGATGGCCTGGAGGGCGGCGAGGTAGAGCAGGAAGTTGAAGCCGACGGTCCACCACACGGTGGTCAGGACGATGGAGAGCATCGCGTAGCGCTCGTCGGTGAGCCAGCCGATGCCCGGCTCCAGGCCGGCCGAGGCCAGCAACTGGTCGGCGAGCCCGAAGCCCGACGGGTAGATCATCTGCGCGAAGAGCAGGCACACCACGCCGGACGGCAGCAGGAACGGCGCGAACCAGCTCAGCCGCCACAGCCACTGCACCACCCGCAACTGGTGCGCCAGCAGCGCGAGTCCCAGGCCCACGACGACGAGGGGCACCGTGGACAGCACGGTGA
Source organism: Streptomyces sp. NPDC045431 (assembly GCF_040646655.1). Taxonomy (NCBI): domain Bacteria; kingdom Bacillati; phylum Actinomycetota; class Actinomycetes; order Kitasatosporales; family Streptomycetaceae; genus Streptomyces; species Streptomyces sp. NPDC045431. The sequence continues at coordinate 392,007 of NZ_JBEZAQ010000002.1, read as the reverse complement.
ACCACACCGTGTTCCACAGCGAGGACCACACCGCGGGGTCCCGCACCGCCTCCGCGTAGTTGTCCAGGCCCACGAACGCGGCGCCCGACGCGGTGATGTTCTCGCTGGTCAGGCTCATCCCGACGCCCGAGACCAGCGGCCACACCAGGAACAGCCCGTAGACGGCGAGGAAGGGCGCCACGAACACGAGCCCGTGCTCGGTCCAGCGGCGGCTCACTCCGACGGTGCTCATGAGGCCGCTCCGGAGAGGGGGTCGCGGGTGTCGAGGAGGCGCCGCAGCCGCCGCTTGGCCTCGGCCAGCGCGGCGCGCGGCGTGCGGGACCCGGTGAGGACGCCGGAGAAGACACCGCCCAGCTCGATCCACATGCGGGAGGCGGAGCCCGTGAACCATGCCGGGTCGTCGAGCACCACGTCGTCCACGACGTCGCGGTACGCGGACTGCGGGTGCAGCGCCAGGTATTCGGGGTCGTCCAGGACCGGCAGGTAGGCCGGTACGTGGCCGCCCTGCGCCCAGGCGACCGAGTGCTTCAGCATCCAGGCGACGAGCGTGTGCGCCGCCTCGTCGGGGGCGCCGCCCCGGCCCGCGATGTGCGGGAGGACGAAGGCGTGGCAGTCGGCCTGGGCGGTGGGCCGGCCGAAGAGCCCGGGGACGCGGGTCATCGAGAACTTCAGACCGGTGGTGCGGAAGGACGTGACCTCCCACTCCCCGTTGAGGTGGAAAGCGGTCTTCCCGCCGTTGAAGATGCCGACGGACGCCGCGTAGTCGGCGCGCCGCACCCACAGCCCCTCTTCGACGAGCCGGGCCATGAACTCCAGCACCGTCAGCGCCTTGGCGTCGTCCAGGACGAGCCGTCTGCCGTCCTCGGAGAGCACCCGGCCACCGGTCTGCGAGTAGAACGTGGCGAACAGCCGCCACGGTGTGATGCAGTCCGGACCCAGGGTCTCCGTGACGAGCCCGGGCTGCCCGGTGGCCTTCTTCGCCGCCCGCAGTGCGTCGGCGAACTCGGCCGCGTCGCGGAGGGGCTTGAGCGTACGCCGGTCACCGCCGCCCTCCAGCAGGCCCGCCTTCTCGCACACCTCGGTCTGGTAGTAGAGGACCAGCGGGTGGGTGTCCAGCGGTACGGCGTACTGCTTGCCGCCGGCCTGGCCGCGCCGCCAGATGTCGGACGGGAAGTCGGTGGCGCGGACGCCCAGTTCGCCGAGCAGGTCCAGGTCGAAGGGGTCGAGCAGCCGCCCGGGGGCGAACCCGGCGAGGCGGGCGAGGTGGAGGACGGCCAGTTCGGGGGCGCGGCCGCCCGCCCCCGCCATGCCGAGCTTCGTGTAGTACGGGGCACCCCATTGCAGGGTCGCCGCCTCCAGGGCTATCCCGGGGTGGTCGGCGCGGAAGGCGTCGAGCATGGCCTGCATGGTGACGCCGTCGCCGCCGCCGAACAGGTGCCAGAAGCGCAGCCGGGTCCGGCCCCCGGCCGCGGCGGAGGGTGCGGCACAGCCGCCGGCCAGCGCGGCGGTCGTGGCGGCGGCCGCCGCTGCCAGGGCGCCGCGCCGGCTGAGGTGAGGTGGTCTCATGAAGCTCGTCTCTCGGGAACGGGACAGGGGGGACGGGGGACAGGGGACGGGGGACGGGGGACGGGCTCAGGCGAGCCGGAGCATCGTCCAGGACAGCGGCTCGAGGGTGACCTCCAGTACGCCGTCGGCCACCCGGGCGCCCTCGCCCGCGTGCGGGACGACCCGCTCGGGCTCGGCGAGGGTGTTGCGCGCGTCCGGGTCGGCGTCGGCGAGCACGCTGTGCTCCACGACCCCGCCGACGCCCAGCCCGCCGAGTGCGACCCGGAGCGGCAGCGGCTCACTCTGGCTCCGGTTGACGGCGAAGACGGTGACGGCCCCGGTCTCCGGGTCCCGTACGGCGGTGGCGTGCAGCAGCGGCACCTCGCCGTACTTCGCCGTCCGCCGGCGCGGTGCGTCCACCCGTACGTCCAGCACCTCGCCGCGCCCGTGACGGGCGGCCTGCGCGAAGGGGAAGAAGGTGGTCTGCCGCCAGGCCGGTCCGCCCGGCTCGGTCATGATCGGGGCGATGACGTTCACCAGCTGGGCCAGGCACGCCACGGTGACGCGGTCGGCGTGCCGCAGCAGGGTGATCAGCAGCGAGCCGAACACCACCGCGTCGGTGACGCTGTAGGAGTCCTCCAGCAGGCGCGGCGCCTCGGGCCAGTCCAGCGGACTGGCGTCCGCCTCCTCCTGGAAACGGCTCATGTACCAGACGTTCCACTCGTCGAAGGAGAGGTTGATCCGCTTCGGCGACTTCAGCCGGGCGCCCACGTGGTCGCAGGTGGCCACGACGTTCTCGATGAAGGACTCCATGTCGACGGCGGAGGCGAGGAACGAGTCGCGGTCACCGTCCACCTCCTCGTAGTACGCGTGCAGGGAGATGTAGTCGACCAGGTCGTACGTCTCCTGGAGCACCGCCGCCTCCCAGGCGGCGAAGGTCGGCATGGCCCGGCTGGAGGAGCCGCAGGCGACGAGCTCCACGTCGCGGTCGATCTGGCGCATGGCGCGCGCCGTCTCGGCGGCCAGTCGGCCGTACTCCTCGGCGGTCTTGTGGCCCGTCTGCCAGGGGCCGTCCATCTCGTTGCCGAGGCACCACAGCCGGATGCCGAAGGGGTCCTTGTCGCCGTGGGATACGCGCAGGTCCGAAAGGGCCGTGCCGGAGGGGTGGTTGGCGTACTCCTGGAGCGCGAGGGCGTCGGCGACCCCGCGCGTCCCGAGGTTGACGGCGAGCATCGGCTCCGCCTGCGGGCCGACCTTCTGCAGGAACGCCATGAACTCGCTGAGCCCGAAGCGGTTGGTCTCGGTGGAGCGCCACGCGAGGTCGAGGCGGCGCGGCCGCTCCTCGACCGGCCCGACGGAGTCCTCCCAGCGGTAGCCGGAGACGAAGTTGCCGCCGGGGTAGCGGATCGTGGTGACGCCCAGTTCGCGGATCAGCTCCAGGACGTCGGTGCGCAGCCCCGCCTCGTCGGCGCTGGGGTGGCCGGGCTCGTAGATGCCGGTGTAGACGCAGCGGCCGAGGTGCTCGACGAAGGAGCCGAAGAGCCGGGGGCTGACCTCGCCCACGGTGAAGGCGGGGTCCAGCGTGAAGCGCGCGGTACCGGAGGCGGGGGCGGAGCGGGACATGGTGGCCTTTCGGAGTCGGAGTCGGAGTCGGAGGAGGGAGGAGGAGAGCGGCGGTCAGCGGCCGACGGCGGGCCAGTCGGCGTCGTCCCAGCGCAGGGTGCGCAGGGCGAGCTTGGGGACACCGCCGTCCTCGGCGTCGTAGTAGTGGTGGACGAGCACGTCCCGGCCGCCCGGTTCGCGCAGGACGGACTGCCCGCCGGGCCCGACGTACCGCCCCCGCGAGGCGAGCAGCAGCTCGCCGCCGCCCTCGGTCATCGGCGTACCGTCCCGGTCGGTGTAGGGGCCGGTGGGCGAAGTGGCGCGCCCGACACGGATGTTGTACGTCGAGTCGGTGCCGGCGCAGCAGCGGTCGTACGACACGAAGAGGTAGTAGTACGGGCCCCGTTTGACGATGGCCGGGGCCTCGACGGCGTACGGCGCGTCCGGGCGGGTCGCCAGGTGGTGCACCGGGGCGCCGGGCCGCGCCTTGCCGGTGCGCGGGTCGAGTTCGACCATGCGGATGCCGGTCCAGTGCGAGCCGAAGGACATCCACAGCCTGCCGCCGCCCTGGATGACGCCCGGATCGATGGCGTTGTAGTCGTCCGCGGTGCTGGACGAGAACACCACTCCCCGGTCCTCCCACGTGCCGGGCCGCCCTGTGGGGGAGGTGGCCAGGCCGATGGCGGAGTGGTTGGAGCCGAACGACGAGACGGCGTAGTACAGCCAGTACGTGCCGCCCCGGTGGAGGACCTCGGGCGCCCAGGGGTCGCTCTCGGCGGAGTACGCGCGCCACCACGCGGGCGTCGAGCGGAAGGCCGAACCCGCCCGCCGCCAGTGGCGGCCGTCGGCGGAGGTGCGGGCCTCGATGCCGTTGTGCGTGGAGTAGACGACGTACGTGCCGTCTTTCAGCCGTATCGCGGACGGGTCGTGGACCTCGATGTCACCCGTGACCGAACCCGTGACGAGGTGGCGGGCGGTGCGGTGGTCCGCGGCGTGCGCCGTGGGCGGCGGGCCCAGCAGCAGGGCGGCGCACGCGGCGGCGGTGAGGGCGGCGCGCGGGCCGGGGGAGTGACGACGACGTCCGGGCATGGGCAGCGGCTCCTTGGGCACGGGGACGCGTCCCGGCGCCCCCGGATGTTCGATATGACGAATGCTGCTCGTGAATTCGAACGGGACCGTAGACCGGCTGAAAATGCGCCGTCAATGGTCCTGACAAAATTACGAACGATGTGCGACATACCGAACAGGGCTGCCCTGTTGAGGGCGCCCCCTCAGCCCTGGATCTCCGCCGTCACACGCCCCGCGTCACGCGCCCCCGCCCCGCGGTCCGGCGGAAGGCGGGCTCGGCGGGGTGAAACACGCCGTGATGGTCTTCCCGTCCTCCCGGGCGTGGGAGTGCCAGTGGTCGCAGACCGCGTCGACGAGCGCGAGGCCCCGGCCGCCCGGTGACGTGGTGTCAGGTGAGCGGGGCGTCGGCACGCCGCCGCCGGAGTCGTGGACGCTGACGTGCAGGCAGCGGTTGTCCCAGGTCAGGACGAGGTGCGCGGTGCTGTGGGCGTGGACGTGCGCGTTGGTGATCAGCTCCGACACGGTGAGCAGGATGTCGTCGACCGTCTCGGCGGCGTACTCCGTCCACCCCAGCGTCTCCAGGTGCTCGCGCGCCCAGCGCCGTCCCGCGCGGACGCCTCCCGTGATGGGAAACGACCTGGCCCAGCCCACCGCCCTCATCGAGGAGTCCTTCATGGTGTCTCCTTTCGCCGGTTTGTCCTCCCGTCAGCGCGCGTACCCGCGAACGCCGAGGACACCGCTCGGAACACCGACCGGAAAACCCGGGGGCACGGACTCAGGCCGGGTGGCCCGGCTCCAGCCCCCTCGCGTCGCCGAACATCAGCGGGCGCGGCCGGTCGCCCGGTACCGACGGCGACTCCTCCACGGGGTCCAGGAGGAAGCCCACATGGTCCCCGCCGTCGAGCCGCTCCCGCACCCGGCCCACGAACCACGCGGGGGCGTCCCGCAGCACGGGTGTGTCGCCTTGCCGGGCCTCCCACGCGACCCGCGCGAACTTGTCCACGTCGTCGTCGCCCGTCCGGCTCCCGAACAGCCGCGCCTGGTCGAGCTGTTCGCGGTCGAGCAGATGCACACCGAGGTGGGTCGCGTGGCGGGCCACCCGGTACGTCCGGTTGGCGGTGGACAGCCACACCATGAAGCGAACCGGATGGATCGAGCACTGCGAGGCGAAGCCCACCAGACAGCCGGCCCGCTCCCCGTGTGCCGCGGCCGTCACCACGTACATCGGATAGTCGAGCAGGTCCGTGAAAAAGCCGAGGTCCGAGTCCGCCACACGCGCGACTCTAGCCACCAACCGTCACGCGGACGGGTAAGGCGCGGCGCCCCGGCCGGAATTGGGCTTTTCCGCGCGGTGCCGACGCGGGATATAACCCCCATGACGGAATCCCCCCGCCTGGAATCCCCCCGTCCCGCATCCCCCCACTCCGAACCCCTCTCCGCCGACTCTCTTTCCTCCGAGTCCGCCCACTCCGAGTCCCCCCACTCCGCATCCGGCCACCCGCGTCGCCGCACCGTCCTCGCCGGTCTCGGCACCGTCCCCCTCATGGGCGGACTGACGGCGGGTCTGACCGGCGCCGCCCGCCCCGCCCCCCGCAGACAGCCCCAGCAGGGAGAGCAGAGACCCGACCGGCCGCACCCCACCCTGCTCCGCGGCGCGGAGCTCGTCCTCACCATGGACCCCGGCATCGGGGACGGCCCCCTCGGCACCCTCCGCCACGCCGACGTGCTCCTGCGCGACGGCGCCATCGCCGCCGTGGGCCGGCGGCTCGCCGCGCCGACCGGGGCCCGCGTGATCGACGTGACCGGCCGCATGGTGCTGCCCGGATTCGTCGACATCCACAACCACCTGTGGCAGTCCAGCATCCGCGGCGGCTGCTCCACCCAGGACCTGTACGGCTGGCTCGCCGACTGCAACAGCGCGACCCTCGCCCGAATCGGCCCCGACGACATGTACCGCTTCGTCCACCTCGCCGCCCTCGACGCGCTCCAAGCCGGTGTCACCACCCTCGTCGACTGGGTGCACCCCATCCCGTACGCCACCAGCGAGCGCTACGTCCAGGCGCTCGACGACTCCGGGCTCCGCTTCGTCTACGCGATGATGCAGAGCGAGGCCAACGCCGACCTCGTACCCCGCGTGAAGAAGGAGCTGCTCGACCCGCTGCCGCTCGCCTCGGCGCAGGTGTCCGTCCACGCGGGCATGTACGCGGTCAACCGCCTGCGCCGCTTCCACGAGATCGCCCGCGACCTCGGGGTGATGTTCAACTCCCACGTCCTCGAACACCCCGTCGACCGCAGGGACGACCCGATCGGCGCCCTCCGCCTCGCCGGGGCCTTCGGCCCCGACCTGCTGATGAACCACGCCATCCACCTCACCGACGACGAGATCGCCCTCATCGCCGAGCACGACGTCCGCGTGGCCCACTGCCCCCTCAGCAACATGCGCCTCGCCTCCGGCATCATGCGCCTGCCCGCCCTCCACGCGCGCGGCGTGAAGGCCGGGCTCGGCCACGACGGCGGCACCAACGACACCTCCGACATGTTCAACGTGATGAAGGCGGCCGTGGGACTCCAGCGCGCCCTGCACCAGGACGCCGGGGTACACCCCACCATCCCGGCGGTGCTGCGCATGGCGACCCTGGGCGGCGCCGAGTGCGTCGGCATGGCCGACCGCGTCGGCTCCCTGACCCCCGGCAAACGCGCGGACGTGGTCGTCCTCGACCCGGGCACCCTGAACTTCGCGCCCCGCTTCGACTGGATCAGCCAGATCGTCCTCAACGGCCAGCCCCCCAACGTCAGCCACGTCTTCGTGGACGGCCGCCTGCGCAAGGCGCACGGCGTGCTCGTCGACGTCGACACCGAGACCGTGATCAGGGAGGCCGAGCTGGCCGCCGCCCGCGTACGCGACAAGTAACCCGGGCGACGAGGAGCCCGGCGACAGGAGCCCGGGCGACAAGTGCCCCGGAGCAGGCGACGCGCGAGCGTGCAGGCAGTGCGAGGATGGTGTCGTATTCCCGCCAGCCCCGCGCGCTCCGCTGCTGAATGCTTGGACCATGCACACCGTCATGCACACCGACACCGATCGCTGCGTGCGGGCCGTCCGCTCCAAGGACGCCCGGTTCGACGGCTGGTTCTTCACGGCCGTCCTCACCACCCGGATCTACTGCCGGCCCAGCTGCCCGGTCGTGCCGCCCAAGCCCGAGAACATGACGTTCTACCCCAGCGCCGCCGCCTGCCAGCAGGCCGGTTTCCGGGCGTGCAAGCGGTGCCGCCCCGACACCAGCCCCGGATCTCCCGAGTGGAACGCCCGCGCCGACACCGTCGCCCGCGCCATGCGCCTCATCCAGGACGGGGTCGTCGACCGCGAGGGCGTGCCCGGGCTCGCGGCCCGGCTCGGCTACTCGACCCGGCAGATCGAGCGCCAGCTCCTCGCCGAGCTCGGCGCCGGACCGCTCGCCCTCGCCCGCGCCCAGCGCGCCCAGACCGCGCGGCTGCTCATCGAGACGACCGAGCTGCCCATGGCGGACGTGGCGTTCGCCGCCGGGTTCGCCTCCATCCGCACCTTCAACGACACCGTCCGCGAGGTCTTCGCCCTCGCCCCGAGCGAGCTGCGCGCCCGGGCCGCCCGCAGCGCGGCGAAGACGCCCCACACCCCCGGCGTCATCGCGCTGCGGCTGCCCTACCGTGCCCCCCTCAACCCCGACAACCTCTTCGGGCACCTGGCCGCCACCGCCGTCCCCGGCGTCGAGGAGTGGCGCGACGGCGCCTACCGCCGCACCCTCGCCCTGCCGCACGGCCACGGCATCGTCGCGCTCGCGCCCCGCCCCGACCACATCGCCTGCCGCCTCTCGCTCACCGACCCGCGCGACCTCACCCTCGCCATCAGCCGCTGCCGCCGCCTGCTCGACCTGGACGCCGACCCCGTCGCCATCGACGACCAACTGCGCACCGACCCGCTGCTGGCGCCCCTCGTCGACCAGGCCCCCGGCCGCCGGGTCCCCCGCACCGTCGACGCCGCCGAGTTCGCCGTACGCGCGGTCCTCGGCCAGCAGGTCTCCACCGCCGCCGCCCGCACCCACGCCGGACGGCTCGTCACGGCGCACGGCACCCCCGTCGACGACCCCCAAGGCGGCCTCACACACCTCTTCCCCGGCCCCGAGGCGCTCGCCGCCCTCGATCCGGAGGCGCTGGCCCTGCCGCGCAGCCGCCGCGCCACCCTCACCACCCTGGTCGGCGCCCTCGCCGACGGCTCGCTCCGGCTCGGCCTGGGCACCGACTGGGACGAGGCCCGCTCCCGCCTCGCCGCGCTCCCCGGCTTCGGCCCCTGGACGGTCGAGGCCATCGCGATGCGCGCCCTCGGCGACCCGGACGCCTTCCTCCCCACGGACCTCGGCGTCCGCCGCGCCGCCGCGGGGCTCGGCCTGCCCTCGACCCCCGCCGCGCTGACGGCACGGGCCGCCGCCTGGCGTCCCTGGCGCGCGTACGCCGTCCAGTACCTGTGGGCCACCGACAGCCACCCGATCAACCACCTGCCCGCGTAACGACTCGAAGGAAGCCATCCGATGCACCGCCAGCACACCGTGGTCGACAGCCCGTACGGCCTCCTCACCCTCGTCGCCACCGACGGGGTCCTCAGCGGGCTCTACATGACCGACCAGCGCCACCGCCCCCCGGAGGAGAGCTTCGGCGACCCGGACCCGCGCCCCTTCGCCGAGGCCGTCCGCCAACTCGACGCCTACTACGCGCGCGAGCTCACCGTCTTCGACCTGCCGCTGCACCTCGACGGCACACCGTTCCAGCGCAGCGTCTGGGAGCAGCTGCGGAAGATCCCGTACGGCGAGACCCGTTCGTACGGCGAACTGGCCGTGGCCCTCGGCAAACCCGGCGCCTCCCGCGCGGTCGGCCTGGCCAACGGCAAGAACCCCATCGGCATCATCGTCCCGTGCCACCGGGTCATCGGCGCGAGCGGCGGCCTGACCGGCTACGGCGGCGGCCTGGAGCGCAAGCAGCGCCTGCTCGCCTTCGAGAGCGGCGTCCCCGAGCCCGCCTCGCTCTTCTAGGGGCCGTCCCGTAAAGATCTTTGAGTCAGTGGAACTGTGACCGGCTGCTGTCCGCTCGGCTCGCCTATCGGCCGAGTGCGAGGTTGTGCAAGTGGGCGATGCCTCTCATCGCGTGATGGACACCGTCGCCCTTCAAGCGGCAGTCGCGGAGGATCTTCCAGGTCTTCATGCGGGCGAAGGCGTGCTCGACACGGGCGCGGACCTGGCGGTGAGAAGTGTCGTGGTCTTCCTGCCAAGCCGGCAGTTCGCTCTGCCCGCGCTCGCGCCGGTGCGGGATGACCAGGCCGGTGCCCCGATAGCCCCCGTCGGCGATCACGGTGGTGCGGCCGACGGCGTCCTCGGCTCCGGACAGTGCCCACGCCTTGCAGTCGTGCGGTTGCCGGGTAACGGCCGGCCGACCACGACGACGCGCAGGGTGTCGGCGTCGATGACGACCTGGTGGTTCGTCGAGTACCGGTAGTTCTTCGACCGCTCGGCCACGGTGTGGTCGCGGGTGGGGACCAGGGTTCCGTCCACGATGAGCACGGTGTTCTTGCGGAATCGCCTGCGGGGCTTGAGCGCGAGCTGAGGGCCGAGGTGGCTGATGATGCGGTTGGCGGCGGACTTCGAGACGCCGAACAGCGGGGCGAGCTGCCTCAGCGTCAAGTTGGTGCGCCAGTAGGCCGTGACCAACAGCATCCGGTCCGCCAGCGGCAGGCTCCACGGTCGGCCTCTGCGAACCGCGTCAGCTCCCTCATGCCGCAGCTGTGCCACCAATGTGCTGAAACAGCGGGGGCTCAACCCGGTGAACGGGGCTATCCAGGACGGCTGCGACGCCGTGATCACACCAGCCACGGTGGGAGCCTCACACGGTTCACGCCATGGCCGGTCCGTTGATCACTTGCTGGACAGGCGGAGATCTCCGGACCAGGTCTCACATCGGACACGGCCGGAGTCGAAGGTGAGCTCCAATGCGATCCGTCCGCTGTCCGGGACACTCTCTTCGCTGACTGCCAGTACCGTCTCGCCGAGGTGATCCGCGAACGGGATCTCGTTGCTGATCGGCGCCACCTCGACGCGGCCTGACTCCGCCATGTCGTATCCCGCGAAGGGGACCGACGTCTCCACGATCAGGCACCAGTCCGAACCGGTCGTGATGTGTGTGGCGACCGCTTCGCTGTCGATCAGCCACACGTCCAATGGGCCGGACGGAACGTCTGAGTCGTACAGGTGCCACGAGGCGACTGCTTGCTCAAGACGACGTCCGACCAGGTAGTCAGGACGCACACCGACCCCGTGCGCCGGGCACCCGTTCTCCCTCTTCGACTCCACCCGCCGACCGTACCGTCAGGCAAACCCCCAACTCACGCCCTTATGCGGGACAGCCCTTAGCGACGCCGCCATCAGGCCCGAGCCAGGGCCAGCCATTACCGCCGACAGGCCGCGAATCAGACATGAAGATCACGATCTACGACTGGAGTACTAGGTGCCCGTAGGCCGGACGTTGGATTCCCCGAACTCGTCCCGAAGTACCTGGACAGCTCGACTGACGTCCTCGCCCGGAGAGAGCATCACGCGGACGATCTCCTGTCGCTGCACCTGCTGCACCTGCTGCACCTGTTGCACTTGCTGTACGCCAAAGCCTCTGATCTGCAAGATCTTCGCGACATGCATCTCGCTGGCGTCCTTGCCGAAGACGTACAGCCAAGCGTCTTCTTCATCATTTTCGCGCGACACGTACGGCCATTGTTGGTCGTCACCATTACCCATCGTTACTCCAGGCTGATCAGCGCAATGAGGAGAATCCCTACTTCGAGGAGTAGCAGAACAATGGCCACTTGAAGGAGTCTGGCCATCCGCCGTATGACCTTTGCATTGGCCTTCATGTTGGCCTGCATGCCTTCAATGAGTGGGCGGTTGATTGGCTTCAGTCCTACTTGACTCGCCATTGGGTTGATAACGCTTCCTACAGGATGTCCGAAGTTGAATTTGACGGGCCACAAGACACCCATCACAAAGCCACCCTGGGCGAGCATCATCCCAAGCAGAGTCCACGCGGCCCATTCCGGGAATATCAGTTCCTTCGTCGTCGCGTCGGACCGCAGTAGGCCAACGGATGACGAGAACGTCACAACGAACGCCGCCACACCCAGAATCGCACTTGCGCGAGTGCGCAGGTTCGCCACCGTGCCCTCTTGCGCGCCAAGCAGGGTCTTTGCCATCTCGTAACCCAGCTTGAGACGTTCGTCTTCAAGCGGGTCGCTCGCTCCGTTGCGCTTACGTCTCCAAAATGCCACGTCTCCATTGTCGTGCCGCAAGGAGCGCTACGCGACTTGATCCCGTTTCGTATTCAATTGACGGAGCAACGGCGTGTGCAGCAGTTGCCTATTCATATTCACCCGCGCACCGGCGACCGCGCCCTCGGCCGCCCGATCTGGCCCATCAAGGGCGACTCGGGCGAGGGTGGCGGCGACCCAAGCCCGACCCCACCCGTGCCGCCCCCGGCCGACTGGCCCGCGCCCGGATCGACGCGGACCTCTCGGCCCGACTGGCCGGGCTCGGCGCCCAGTACGCCTACCTCATCGACGCGGCCGCCAACGACGGACGCACCGAGGATGTGGCCACCTGCAGCGGCGCCGACTGCGCCGCCACGGCCGTACCGACGACGGTCCGGAGTCAGCGCGCGCGGTCACGGGGAGCACATCGACCGGGTGAAGGTCGGCGGCGACGTCGTCTTCATCGGTGAGGGACGCCTGCCGGCGCTGCCCGGCATGATCGGCTAGACGCCCCCTAGGTCTCCAGGCGCCCCAGCAACTCCGGCAGCGCCGTGCCGATCGGCTCCCGTACGACCTCGTCGGCGAGTGCGTCGTACGGCGTCGGCTCGGCGTTCACGATGATCAGCCGCGCCCCGTGCTCGGCCGCGATGCCCGCCAGCGAGGCGGCCGGCTGCACCTGGAGCGTCGAACCGACCGCGAGGAAGATTTCGGCCGCCTTGGCGATCGACATCGCCTCGCCCAGCACCACCGGGTCGAGCCGCTCCCCGAACATCACCGTCGCCGACTTCAGGATCCCGCCGCACGCCTCGCACGCCGGGTCCTCCTCGCCCGCCTCCACCCGCGCCAGCGCGTCCGTCATCGAGGAGCGCGCATGGCAGCGGGTGCACACCACCGCCCGCGCGGTGCCGTGCAGTTCGAGCACCTTGCGGTCGGGCATCCCGGCCAGCTGGTGCAGGCCGTCGACGTTCTGCGTGAGCACCCGCACCGCGAAGCCGGGGGTGCGCTCGAGCTCGGCGACGGCCCGGTGGGCGGCGTTCGGCTCGGCCCGCAGGGCCGCGCTGTCGCGGCGCATCCGCCACGAGCGGCGCCGGATCTCCGGATCGGCCATGTAGTAGTCGTACGTGACGAGCTTCTCCGCCTCCGGATCGCGCCGCCACAGGCCGTTCGGGCCCCGGTAGTCACTGATGCCCGAGTCCGTGGAGATGCCGGCACCGCTGAGGATCGCGACGAGAGTCATGCCGCGAGCGTAAGCAGCACCCGGTCGACCCCGCGAACGCGTTTCGCACGGTGCTATGGTCCGCCCATGGCCAAGGTCACCGTCACGCTCGATGCCGAACTCGTCGTGGAAGTCATGGTGTTGGCGGGCGTCGGTAGCCCCCAGGACGCCGTCGAGCTCGTCGTACGCGACTACATCGCGCGCGGCCACCGCACGGAGGCGCGCACCGCGACCCGCGACGAGCACCTGACCACGGCCGAGGCCGCGCCACCGGAACCCCAGGGCTGAGCCGAGCCGGGGCCCGGTCAGCGCGGCGGGCGCCCGTTCTCCAGCTCCACCGGGCCCCCGCCGTCCGCCAGCGCGTCGAGGGCGTGCAGCACGCGCGGACCGAGCGCGCCCAGCAGATACGTCGGCAGCTCCGCGCGCTCCACCAGCTTCCAGGAGATCAGCTCCTCCTCCTGGAGGCGGATCGCCCGGAACTGCTCGCCGCTGAGCACGCCCCCGTCGTACACGTACGACACGATCGGCGGCCGCCCGGGCCCCGGTACCCAGTCCACCGCGAGCAGCGGGCCCGGCTCCACGTCGAGACCGATCTCCTCCAGCGTCTCCCGCCGGGCCGCCTGCCGCGGGGTCTCGCCCGCGTCCGACTCGATGGTCCCGCCGGGCAGCGTCCACCCCTCGCGGTAGCTCGGCTCGACGAGCAGCACGCGCCCCTCCGCGTCCCGGAAGAGGGCGGCGGCCCCGGCCAGCACCCGGGGCAGACCGGCGATGTACGTTGCGTAGTCGCTCACGACGGCCAGCCTAACCGCCGTCGACCAGGCGAAACGTTCCAGGAACCGGCTCGCGGATAATCCGTGGCGCTCGAACAGGTGACTGCCTACAGTGATCAATGTCCAGGTGCGAAGGCAGGACCTACTTCCACTGTTAATGGGGCGGCCGCGGGTTCGAGTCCCGTCACCGGCTTTCCGGCCGGTGTAGCTCAGTTGGTAGAGCACCTTGTCGGTTCCGCCGGCCTTGATCTCTGGACACCTGTACGTCACGCACCTCCCGGTGCGCCGGACCGCGGCTCCTTCCTGTAAAGAACGCATGCCGCGGCCACTTTGATCTCGGGAGGCGCGGCGGTGCGCTCTGCCGCGCGTCCCCACCGAATTCGGGGGGATTCACCACATCATGGCCCGCTTCAACACCCGTGCCTCGGCCGCCGTGGCTGCCGCGGTCGCCGTGGCCCGCGCGGTCTCGCCCGTGCGCTCCACCGGTAGCGCCACCACCCACCAGGGCGGCACCGGCGTGCTGCGCGACCCGCGCTCCGAGCTGTTCCTGCTGGCCGTCGCCAACTTCGTCACGCAGAACACCTTCTACGAGTCCGCCGACGACCGCGACGACCGGTTCGCCACGCTCGTGCGCACGCTCGCCGTCGAAGACCCCGAGTGGACCGCCGGACTGCTGGGCTGGCTGCGCGGCGAGGGCAACCTGCGGACCGCCTCCCTCGTCGGCGCCGCCGAGTACGTCAAGGCACGCCTCGACGCCGGCGCGACCGAGGGCCCCACGGGCCGCCAGGTCATCGCCTCCGTCCTGCAGCGCGCCGACGAGCCCGGCGAGCTCCTCGGCTACTGGACCTCCCGGTACGGGCGCAATGTGCCCAAGCCGGTCAAGCGGGGCATCGCGGACGCCGTCCGGCGCCTCTACACCGCCCGGTCGCTGCTGAAGTACGACACGGCCGCCAAGGGCTACCGCTTCGGCGACATCCTCAACCTCGTGCACGCCGCGCCCGACCCGGCGAAGCAGCCGTGGCAGGGCGAGCTGTTCCGGTACGCCCTCGACCGCCGCCACCACCCGGAGACCGCGCTCCCGCCCGCCTCGAACCGCATGCTCACCGCCCACCGGGCGCTGATGGAGCTGCCCGTCGCCGAGCGCCGCGCCGTGGTCACCGGGCCGGGCGGGGCCGAGCGGCTCGCGGAGGCGGGCATGACCTGGGAGGCCCTCGCCGGCTGGCTCCAGGGCCCGCTGGACGCCGCCGCCTGGGAGGCGGTCATCCCCTCCATGGGCGTGATGGCCCTCCTTCGTAACCTGCGCAACTTCGACCAGGCGGGCGTCCGCGACGAGGTCGCCGCGCGCGTCGCGGCGAAGATCTCCGACCCGGAGACCGTCGCCGCCTCCCGCCAGTTCCCGTTCCGCTACCTCGCGGCGTACCAGCACGCCCCGTCACTGCGCTGGTCCTACCCGCTGGAGCAGGCGCTCGGCCACTCGCTGGCCAACGTGCCGGCGCTGCCCGGCCGCACCCTCGTCCTGGTCGACCGCTCCGGTTCGATGTGGGAGCCGCTGTCCGCCCGCTCGGAGCTGAACCGCGCGGACGCGGCCGCCGTTTTCGGTACGGCGCTGGCGCTGCGCGCCGCCGACGCGGACCTGGTGCAGTTCGGCACCACCAGCAGCCCCGTGGAGTACCGCGCGGGCGAGTCCGTGCTGAAGGTGCTGGACCGCTTCGGCGACCTGGGCGGCACCAACACCACCGAGGCCGTACGCGCGCACTACCGCGGCCACGACCGGGTGCTCATCGTCACCGACGAGCAGGCCACCTACAGCCACTACGGCGACCCGACGGCGCAGGTCCCGGCGGACGTGCCGGTCTACACCTGGAACCTCGCGGGCTACCGCCCCGGCCACGCGCCCTCCGGCCGGGACAACCGGCACACCTTCGGCGGCCTGACGGACGCGGCTTTCCGGATGGTGCCGCTGCTGGAGGCCGGGCGGGCGGCCCACTGGCCCTGGTCACGGGCCTGACCAGCGGGTCCGTACGCCGGACAGGGGTGGCACAGCCTCCGGCAGTACGGATAGGGTCGGCCTCGGCGCGACTGCCTGTTCGATAGCAAGGGATGCAAGGGTGACGGACGGAGCAGTAACTGAGGCCGCGCGTGTACTCGTCGCGGCTGACAAGTTCAAAGGTTCGCTCACGGCCGTACAGGTCGCGGAGCGGGTGACGGCCGGGCTCCGGCACGTCGTCCCCGGGCTCGAGGTGGAGACCCTGCCCGTAGCCGACGGCGGCGACGGCACGGTCGCGGCCGCCGTCGCGGCCGGGTTCGAACGGCGTGAGGTACGGGTGACCGGCCCGCTCGGCGAGCCGGTGACCGCCGCGTACGCGCTGCGCGACACCACGGCCGTGGTGGAGATGGCGGAGGCGTCCGGTCTCCAGCTGCTGCCCGAGGGTGTCTTCGCGCCGCTGACCTCCACCACGTACGGCTCCGGCGAGCTGCTCGCGGCCGCGCTGGACGCGGGCGCGCGCACCATCGTCTTCGGCGTGGGCGGCAGCGCCACGACCGACGGCGGCGCCGGCATGCTCGCCGCCCTCGGCGCGCGCTTCCTCGACGCGGACGGCAAGCCCGTCGGCCCGGGCGGCGGCGCCCTGCGCGACCTCGCGACCGCCGACCTGTCGGGCCTCGACGCCCGCTTCAAGGACGTGGAGCTGGTCCTCGCGAGCGACGTCGACAACCCGCTGACCGGGCCGAAGGGCGCGCCCGCCGTGTACGGGCCGCAGAAGGGCGCCTCGCCCGAGGACGTGGCCGAGCTCGACACGGCCCTCGCCCACTTCGCCGAGGTCCTCGCCGACGCCATCGGCCCCCGGGCCACCGAGCTCGCCGCCTCCCCGGGTGCGGGCGCGGCCGGCGGCATCGGCTACGGCGCGCTGGTCGGCCTCGGCGCGAGCTTCCGCGCCGGCATCGAGGTCATGCTGGACGTCCTCGGCTTCGGCCCCGCGCTCGACCGTGCCACCCTCGTCATCACCGGCGAGGGCTCCCTCGACGAGCAGACCCTCCACGGCAAGGCCCCCGCCGGTGTCGCGGCGGCCGCCCGCGCCGCCGGCATCGAGGTCGTCGCGGTCTGCGGCCGCCTCGCCCTCCAGCCCGAGGCCCTCGGCAGGGCCGGCATCCGCCGCGCCTACCCGCTGACGGACCTGGAGCCGGACACGGCGAAGTGCATCGCGGAGGCGGGACCCCTGCTGGAGCGCCAGGCGGCGAACATCGCCCGCGACTTCCTGACGTAACCCCGCCCTGAAGGCCACACCGCCCCCGGACCGGCATCCGCCGGACCCCGGGGGCGGTGGCGTTTCCGGGAGAGGGGCGGGGGTCCGCCGCGCACCAGGCGCGGGCCGAAAGTGTGTGCCAGAGCCATCGTGACAGGTCAGAGGCGGTTTTCGTAGGACGAACGGCATAGCCCGGCAGCCTTGTTGGGCCGCGCGGAAGGCCCGCAGACTCTCCGTCATGAATCACTCCGCGAGCCCGGTGACAGTGGACCACGACGACATCATCCGCGCCCGGACGGCGCTGCTCGCCTCCGGACGCCGCACCCCGCGCGAGGAGGTCCGGGCCTACCGGGTGCTCGCCCAGGTCGGCCCGGCCGCCTACCTGCCGCTCCTGGCCGACTCGCTGCTGAGCTGGAGCTACCAGGTCCCGAACGACCGGCCCGACGTCTGCCTCCCCCTGGTGGAGGAGGCCGTGGCCGCGGCCCGCGCCATCGACCCGGCCGAGCCCGCACGCGCCGAGGTGCTGCGCCGGGCGCTCCACGCGTATCAGCGCGAGCTGTACGCGACCGGCCGACGGGCCGAAGGGCTCGCCGTACGCGCCGAGCTGGGCCCGGGCATCTGGGCGACCGGCCTGCTCGAGGAGGGCCGTTACGCCGAGGCCGCCGACGCCCTGACCCGAGTGGTCCCGGCGCTCCGCGCCGACGGCCCTCGAAGCGGCGCCCTCGCTTGGTCGCTGCTGGAGTGGACCACCGCCCTGGACGCCGCGGGCCGGCACGCCGAGGCCCTCGCCGCGTTCGCCGACTTCGTCGCGATGCAGGCCGAGGAGGCGGCGAACGAGCGCGCCTCCCTGTCGAGCCACCTCCTGCTCCTCCTCCGGTACGCGCGGATGCTCGACGCCGCCGGTCGCGGCGAGGAGGCCACCGCCGCCCGGCGGGAGGCGCTCGCCCTGCTGACGCGGCTGGCCGCCACCGGGGAGCCCAGGACCTGGAGCGGCTACCAGAGGGTCTTCTGGGCGGTCCTCCTCTCGATCTCGGGCGCCGAGAGCGAGCGGTTCGCCCCGGGGGAGCCGCGGCCGCCCTTCGGCGCCACGGTCATGGACTGGTCGCCCGACATCAAGAAGCGCTACTTCGACGCCTGTGACGGGCTCCGCGACCGGATCGACGCGCTCGTGCCCCAGGCCGCCGACGACCCGGACCGCCACCTGGCCGAGCTGGTACGGCTGCAGCGGGTGCTCACCGTCCGTTCGGCCGTCCGCTGGGAGCACTGCGGGTGCCTCTCGGTGGAGAAGGCCGGGCCGCTGTTCGACGAGGGCGTGGAGCTCGCCCGCCGCCTCGCCGCGCACGACCCGGCCGACGGCCCGGCGGCGCTGGTCACCGCGCTCACCGACCGGTGCACCCTCCGCATAGCCGGCCGCGACTTCGCCCCCGCGCTCGCCGACTTCCGGGAAGCCCTCGGCCTTCAGCCCGCAGGCTGCGGGACGATCCGGCCCCGCTCGTCGAGGGTCTTGTCGTCCCAGTAGCGGTCCCACTCGTCGTTCAGGTACTCCGGGACCTTGCCCTCCGGGTAGCGGGCCCAGCCCTTCGGGGGCTCCTCGCCGTCGGGGACGCAGTCGCGGCCCGAGTTGTTCACCGCGAGCACGGGGTAGTGGTCGGGCGGGCAGACCCGCTCCCGGTAAGCGCAGCCGGTGAGCAGCAGCGCCGCGACGGCGCCCGTGAGGGCGAGGCAGGGGAGGGAGCGTCGGTACGGCGGCATGGTGCGGGAGCCTCTCTCGTCGGTGTGCGCCCAGTGTGGCCAACCTGCCCGTCTGCGGGGTGAGTACGCGTACTCACGTGGCGTACTCACCCCGCCGTGAGCCGGAACGCGTCCAGGGCCAGCGTCATCTCCGTCAGGTCCCTCGGCCGCGACAGCGACCGCGAGGTGAGCTGCTCCAGGCGGCGCAGCCGGTTGAAGACCGTGTTCCGGTGGCAGTACAGGCGGCTCGCCGCCCGCCCCGCCGAGCCCTCGCAGTCGAGCCACACGTCGAGGGTCTCCAGCAGCACCGCCCGGTCCGCCGGGTCCAGCTCCAGCAGGGCGCCCAGGACCTCGGAGACCAGCAGGGACGCCAGTTCCGGCTGGCTGACCACCAGCGCCCCGGCCATCCGCCGGTCCAGCCGGACGATGGACGGGGCGTCGGGCGGGCAGGTGCGCAGCGCCAGTTCCGCCAGGCGCCGCGCCCTGCCCAGCTCCGTCAGGCCCGACACCACCGGACTGACGCCACCGGGGCCCGGGCAGCGGCCCTCCATCAGCTCCACCAGGGCGTCGAGCCCCGTGCCGTCGGCCAGCGACACCACGCCGATCTCGCAGTCCGTCCGCATCCGCCAGACGAACCGCAGCCCCGGCCCCGCCAGCCGCCGGTGCGCCACGTCCCGCCGCTCGGTGCGCAGCACCACCACGGCGTACCGCCCCCGCTCGGGCAGGTCCAGGCCCGCCGCGGCCCGCGCCGAGACCTCCGGCGACCGGCCGCCGTCCAGCAGGGCGTCGAGCAGCGCCTGGAGCTGTTCGTCGGTACGGCGCCGCAGCTCCCGCTCCGTGACGCGGTACGCCTCCGACGCGGTGTCCGTCTGCGCGTCCACCGCCGACCACACCATCGTCGCCGCCTGCATCAGCGCGGCGAGGCGCCCCGCGTCCGCGCCCGCGTCCTCCAGCAGCGCGTCCCACACCAGGTGCCCGGCGAGCCGGTAGGCGTGCACCACCAGCTCCAGCGGCAGCCCCTGCTCGGCGCGCCGCCGCCCCATCCACTCCGCGTGCTCCAGGTCGCGGCGCGGCGCGGCCCGCGGCGCCGAGATCATCTCGATGCCGATGCGCATCGCGTCGCGCGCCTCCTGCCAGTGCTGGTCGTAGCCGATGACCCGCTCGTACGCGGGGGAGTGCGCGTGCAGCTCCCGCAGGTGCCGGTCCACCAGCTCCGGCAGCCGCTCCAGCAGCGTCGTACAGGCCTGGCCGAGCAGCTTCCAGTCGTCTCCGGTACGTGGTCCACGGGCTCCCATGGCCGGAGGATGCCACCTCCGCACCCCATCCGGCATGCCCCTGACACGTGGTGTTGTGCGCGTGCACAACCCGCCGCCGCGCCCGCTGGGCACCGGCAGCGATTCGGACGGCCCACGTGGACGGGGGACCCGCCCCGGTGCTGGGGTGAGCGCCACCGAACAAGCATCGAGGGGGTTCCATGAGTGCTGCCGCCCTGCGGGTGCGGGGTCTGACAGCCGGGTACGGCAAGGTGCGGGCCCTGCGCGACGTCTCGCTGGACGTACCGGAAGGCACCGTCGTCGCCGTCCTCGGCGGCAACGGCGCAGGCAAGTCCACCCTGCTGCGCGCCCTGTCGCGCACGCTCGCCTTCCACGGCGGCGCCGCCACCGCCGGCACCGTCACCTTCGCCGGCCGCCCCCTGCACGGCCTGCCGCCCGACCGGATCGTCGCCGCCGGGCTGTGCCACGTACCCGAGGGCCGCCAGGTCTTCGCCCGCATGACCGTCGAGGACAACCTGCGCGCGGGCGCCCTCGCCGCGAGCAGAGGCACGAAGGCGGAAGCCCTGCGCCGCGTCCACGCCCTCTTCCCCGTCCTCGCCGAACGCGCCCGCCAGCGCGCCGGCCTCCTCTCCGGCGGCGAACAGCAGATGCTCGCCGTCGCCCGCGCCCTCATGCCCTCCCCGCGCCTGCTCCTCCTCGACGAGCCGTCCCTCGGCCTCGCGCCCCTGATGGCCGCCCGGATCGCCGACACCGTCCGCGAGATCCACGCCCAGGGCACCTCCGTCCTCCTCGTCGAGCAGAACGCCGCGCTCGCCCTGCGCCTCGCGACCCAGGCGTACGTCCTCGAAGTCGGCGAGGTCACGGCCGCGGGACCCGCCGCCGAACTCGCCGCATCCGACGAGATACGCCGCCGCTACCTCGGCGTCGTGGACGAGCGGGCGGCCGACGACCCGTCACCCGCCCACGCCCGGCGGCTGGCCCCCTGGGAGGGGGCGTGACCACCCTCGAAGTCCGCGACCTCACCGTACGGTTCGCCGGCCTCACCGCCCTCGACGGCGTCGGCTTCACCGTCCGCCCCGGCACCGTCCACGCCGTCATCGGCCCCAACGGCGCCGGCAAGTCCACCACCTTCAACGTGCTCTCCGGCGTCTACCGCGCCACCTCCGGCAGCGTCCGCTTCGACGGCCACGAGCTCACCGGCCTGCCCCCGCACCGCATCGCCGCCCTCGGCGTCGCCCGCATCTTCCAGAACCTGGCCCTGCCGCCCCGCGCCACGGTCGCCGACGCGCTGATGCTCGGCCGCCACCGCCTCACCCGCGCCGGGTTCCTCGCCACCGGGCTCCGGCTGCCGACCGCCACCCGGGAGGAAGCCCGCCACCGCGCCCGCGTCCGCGAGATCGCCGACTTCGTGGGACTGGCCGACCGGCTCGACCAGCCGGCCGCCTCCCTCCCGTACGGGCAGCAGAAGCTCGCCGAACTGGCCCGCGCCCTGTGCATGGAGCCCAGGCTCCTCCTCCTCGACGAGCCGGTCGCCGGCATGACCGCCGACGAACGCCGCCGCACCGCCGCCGTCATCGCGGGCGTCCGCGACAGCCTCGGCATCTCCATCGTCCTCGTCGAACACGACATGGGCGTGGTGATGCGTCTCGCCGACACGGTCACCGTCCTCGACTTCGGCCGCCGCATCGCCGACGGCGCCCCCGCCGACGTACAGAACGACCCGGCCGTCGTCCGCGCCTACCTCGGAGAGGACACCGCCGAGTGACCACCTTCGCCGAACTCCTGCTCAACGGACTCTCCCTCGGGTCCGTCTACGCCCTCATCGCCCTCGGTTTCGTCGTCATCTTCCGCGCCACCGAGGTCGTCAACTTCGCCCATGCCTCCCTGCTCCTCGCGGGCGGGTACGTCACCGCCGTCCTCCACGAGCGTCTCGGCTTCTGGCCCGCGCTCGCCGCCGGGATCGCGGGCGCCGCGCTCGTCGGCGCCGCCGTCGAGTTCCTGGTGATGCGCCGCCACCGGGGCGCCGACCACAGCGTCCTCGCCATCGTCACCATCGGCGTGGACATCCTCCTCACCACCGAGCTCACCCGCCGCATCGGTACGGAGGTGCTCGCCCTCGGCGACCCGTGGGGCGACGCGGTGGTGAGCCTCGGCCCGGTCACCCTCGCCCAGACGCGGATCGCCGCGTTCGTCGCCGCCGCGCTGCTCATCACGGCGTTCCTGCTCGCCTTCCGGTTCACGTCCTGGGGCGTCGCCATGCGCGCCGCCGCCGAGTCCCCGTCCACGGCCGCGCTGATGGGCGTACGCCTCGGGCGGGTCTCGCTCGGCGCGTGGGCGGTGGCCGGGGGCCTCGCCGCCGTCGCGGCCCTCTTCCTCACCGTCTTCCCCACACCCGGACTGGAGCGCTCCACCTCCCTCGCCGCGCTCAAGGCCTTCCCCGCCGCCATCCTCGGCGGCCTCGACTCCACCACCGGCGCGCTCGTCGGCGGGCTGCTCGTCGGCGTCACCGAGTCCCTCGCCACCGGCTACCAGAGCGACCTGGCCTTCCTCGGCCGTGGCATCGGCGACCTGGCGCCCTACCTCGTCATGGTCGCGGTCCTGCTGATCCGCCCCGCGGGGCTCTTCGGGACGAAGGAGCTCGCCCGTGTCTGACACCGTCCCGAAAAGGAGCTCCAAGCGGCTCACCCGCCCGCGTACGTACGCGTGGGTGATCGCCACGGCCCTCCTCCTCGCCCTGCCCTTCTACCTCGACCGCTTCTGGCTGCAAGCCGGCCTCTTCGCCATGGCCGCCGCGATCGGCGCCGTCGGCATCAACCTCCTCACCGGCGCCACCGGGCAGCTGTCCATGGGGCACGCCTTCTTCCTCGCCGTCGGCGCGTACGGCTACTGCGCCCTCGCCGGGGACGGCACCGACGGGCTCGCCGGACTCGGCCTGCCCGGCTGGCTCGCCGCCGTCGGCGCGGTGGCGCTGGCGGGCGCGGCCGGCGGGCTGTTCAGCCCGATCGCGGGGAGGCTGCGCGGTGCGTACCTCGGTATCGCCACCCTCGCGCTGATCTTCATCGGCCAGCACGTGCTGTTCAACGCCCACGACCTGACCGGCGGCTTCAACGGCCGCGCCGTCCCGCCGCTCAGCCTCCTCGGCATCACCTTCGACGACACCGAGCTCATCGTCGCGGCGGTCCCGTTCGGCGCCGCCGAGAAGCTCTGGTACCTGGGCCTGGCGCTGCTCGCCGCGTCCGCCCTCTTCGCGCGCGGCGTGCTGCGCGGCAGGCCCGGGCGGGCGCTCAACGCCATCCGGGACCACCGCATCGCCGCCGGGGTGCTGGGCATCCCGGTCGCCCGCTACCGCGCGGCGGCGTTCGTGCTGTCCTCCATGTACGCCGGGCTCGCCGGGGTGCTGCTGGCGCTGGTCTTCCAGCGGACCGTGCCCGAGTACTTCGGCATGCTGCTCTCGCTGGAGTACCTCGCCATGATCGTCATCGGCGGTCTCGGCTCGGTGGCGGGCGCGGTGGCCGGCGGCGTCTTCGTCTCCCTGCTGCCGCAGCTGTTGAACCGCTACAGCGACGCCCTGCCCCTGGTCTCCGCCCCCGGCACGGGCGGCGTCGCCCCGGGCGAGGCCGCGCGCTACCTGTACGGCGCCGCCGTCGTCGCGGTGGTGCTCTTCCTGCCCGGCGGCCTGGCCGGCCTCGCCGCCCGGCGCCCCCGACGCACCCCCCGTACCGCACGCATCGCACGCACCCCAGCGGAGGAACGATGACCATATCCAGGCACCGGCAGCTCGCCGCCGCCCTCACCGCGCTCGTCGCCCTGACCGCCGGGGTCACGGGCTGCAGCGCCAAGGCGAAGACCGGCACGGACGGCGCGGCCGGCGCCGACGGCGTGAAGACCGGCGCGGGCGTCGACGCCAAGACGATCCGGCTGGGCGCGCTCACCGACATGACCGGCGTGTACGCCACCCTCGGCAAGAGCATCACCCAGGCCCAGCAGCTGTACGTCAAGCAGCTCAACGCCGCGGGCGGCGTCTGCGGGCGCACCGTGGAGCTCACGGTCCGCGACCACGGCTACGACCCGCAGAAGGCGCTGGCCGCGTACACCGAGCTGGAGCCGGAGGTGCTGGGCTTCCCGCAGTTCATCGGCTCGCCGTTCGTGGCGGCCGTGAAGCAGCGGGTCGACGGCCGGGACAAGGCGCTCGTGCTGCCGCAGGCGTGGTCGGCGGAGCTGCTCGGCAGCTCGTACATCCGGGTGATCGGCACCACGTACGACGTCGAGACGATCAACGCCGTCGACTTCCTGATGAAGGAGAAGGGCCTGAAGAAGGGCGACAAGCTCGGCCACGTCTACTTCGAGGGCGACTACGGCGAGAACGCCCTCCAGGGCTCGAAGCACATGGCGGGGCAGGCCGGGCTCACGGTCGTCGAGCAGAAGATCAAGCCGACGGACAACGACATGTCGGCGCAGGTGGCGGCGCTCAAGCAGGCCGGGGTCAAGGCGGTCCTCCTCTCCACGGGCCCCCGGCAGGCCGCCTCCTTCGTCGGCGTCGCCGCGGCCGTGAAGCTCGCCGTGCCGGTCATCGGCAACAACTCGGCCTTCTCCCCGCAGCTGCTCGGCACCCAGGCCGGGCCGGCGCTGGAGAAGACGTACTACGTCGCCACGCCCAGCCTGCCGATCGGCGCCGACACCCCGGCCGCCAAGAAGCTGGTGGCGGACTACCGCGCCGCCTACCCGAAGGACTCCCTCGACAACGGCGTCGTCGCGGGCTGGTCCGCCGCCGAGGTCTTCGGCGCGGTCCTGAAGAAGGCGTGCGCGGACAAGGACCTGACCCGCGAGGGCGTCGGCAGGGCGCTGCTGACCCTGAAGGCGCTCGACGGGGGCTTCGGCGTGACCCACGACTTCTCCGACCCGAAGGCGCCCTCCTCGCGGCAGACCGTCGTCTTCCAGCCCGACAAGTCCGTCCCCGGCGGCGCCCGGGTGGTGCGGCAGCCGGAGGCCGCACCCGCGGCGCAGGGCTTCACCCCGGGCGGCTGACCGGACGGGAGGCCCCCGTCACCGGGCCGAAACCCGGCCGTGTGAAGCTCGGTCCATGAGTGATCACACAGATCCCCACCACCGCATCGAGCCCCTCACCGCGCGGCGGATCCACGCCGACGCGGCCGAGGGGCTCGCCGCGCTCCTGGTCGACGCCGTCGACGGCGGCGCCTCCGTAGGCTTCCTCGCCCCGCTGAGCCCCGCGGAGGCGGCCTCCTGGTGGCGCGGCGCCGCCGAGGAGGCCGAGCGGGGCGTACGGGCCGTCTGGGCGTCGTACGGGCCCGACGGCGCGGTCTCGGGCGTGATCAGCCTGGTCCGGGCGGGCATGCCCAACCAGCCGCACCGCGCCGACATCGCCAAGCTCCTGGTCCACCGGGCGGCCCGGGGCCGGGGGCTGGGCCGCCGCCTGCTGGAGACGGCCGAGCGCGCGGCCGCCGCCGAGGGGCGCACCCTGCTGGTGCTGGACACCGAGACGGGCAGCGGGGCCGAGACCCTCTACCGGAAGGCGGGCTGGACGCGGGCCGGCTCGATCCCCGGTTACGCCCTCACCCCGGATGGCGTCCCGCACCCGACGACGTACTACTACAAGGTCCTGGAGCGTGGCCGGGACAGTGGCTGAGAGAGCGGAAGGGCCCGGGTGCTTGGGGAAGCACCCGGGCCCTTCTCACATCCGTACGACGGGGACTACGGCAGCTGCGCCGCCCGCGCCTCCCGGTTCACGCGCCGGTTGTCGCGGAAGGTGTTCACCCGCCGGGCCGTCGCGAAGAGGGGGATCACCGCGCCCAGCACGACCTGCAGCGCGCAGCCGGTCTGGAGCAGCAGCTGGCCGCCCGGCGCGTCGAACGCCCACGCCGCCAGCAGGCCCATCGCCCCGACGATCCAGCTGAGCATCGCCACCGCGAGGATGCCCCGCGGCTTGGGGTACTCGACCCGGCTCACCATCAGCCACGCCGTGCCGATGATCGCCAGCAGCGTCGGGATGAACGGCAGCTCCAGCAGCACGATCGAGACGACCGTCAGTGCGCCGAACGGGGACGGCATGCCCTGGAACATGCCGTCCTTCATGGTCACGCAGCTGAATCTGGCGAGCCTCAGCACCACCGCCAGCAGCACCACGATCGCGGCCACGGCCGAGACCTTCTGGTGGGCGTCGTCCGCGACCATCCCGTACACGAGTACGAAGTACGCCGGGGCGAGCCCGAAGCTGATCAGGTCGGACAGGTTGTCCAGCTCCGCGCCCATCGGCGAGCTGCGCAGCTTGCGCGCCACCAGCCCGTCGAAGAGATCGAAGATCGCCGCGAGGAGCATCAGGATCACGGCCGTGGCGGCGCTGTGCCGCGCCATGCCGGTCTCCTGGCTCCCCGTGAGGTGCGGGATCAGGATGCCGGTGGTGGTGAAGTACACCGCCATGAAGCCGCACGTGGCGTTGCCCAGCGTGAGGGTGTCCGCTATTGAGAGACGCAGCGACAGCGGCATCTCCTCGGCTTCCTCGACGATGTCCGCCTCGGCGTCGGCCACCCAGTCGGCCCGTGTGTCGGGATCAATCACGGTCAATTCGAGTCACCCCCGCGGTCGTGGTCTGACCGACCTCGACTGCGACGTCGACACCTTCCGGAAGGTAGATGTCAACGCGCGATCCGAAGCGGATCAAACCGATGCGCTCGCCCTGCTCGACCTTGGTCCCCTGCGGGACGTACGGCACGATGCGGCGCGCGACCGCACCCGCGATCTGCACCATCTCGATGTCACCGAGCTCGGTGTCGAAGTGCCAGACAACGCGCTCGTTGTTCTCGCTCTCCTTGTTGAACGCCGGCACGAAGCCGCCGGGGATGTGCTCCACCGACGTCACCGTGCCCGCCAGCGGGGCGCGGTTCACGTGGACGTTCAGCGGGCTCATGAAGATGGCGACCCGGGTGCGCCCGTCCTTCCACGGCATGATGCTCTGCACCACCCCGTCGGCGGGCGAGATGACCCTGCCCTGCGCGATCTCGCGCTCGGGGTCGCGGAAGAACCACAGCATGCCCGCCGCCAGCGCGGTGGTGGGCACGGCGATGGCCGCGGCACGCTTGGAACGGCGCGCGCGGGCAAGACTGAGTGCTGCGGTGGCGACGGTCGGCAGAAGCCACGGCGATGCTCCGCGAGCGATACGCACGCCAAATCGGCTGTCGCGAGGTGCAGAGGTTTGGCTGTGGGGCATGGATGACCTTCGTAGCGGATGATGCCGCGCGGATGCGGGGGACGGCGGCTTTTCGGCGATGCTATCGGTTGCGGGCCGCAACTGGGCAAGCCAGAAGCCGAGTCGGCGGCCGGAAGAGGATGACAGGGTGTGATCTTCTTCGCGGCCGAACCGACCTAAAAGCGACAATCAACCCTGGAACCGGTACTCCTCGAGCAGCCGACGCCCAATGATCATTTTCTGGATTTCGGCGGTACCTTCACCGATCAGCAGCATCGGAGCCTCTCGGTAGAGACGCTCGATCTCGTACTCCTTCGAGAACCCGTAGCCACCATGGATACGGAAGGCATCCTCCACGACCTCTTTGCAGTACTCGGAGGCGAGGTACTTCGCCATCCCTGCTTCCAGGTCGTTTCGCTCCCCGGAGTCCTTTTTGCGAGCTGCGTTGACCATCATGGCATGAGCGGCCTCAACCTTGGTAGCCATTTCGGCCAGCTTGAACTGGATTGCCTGGTGCTGAGCGATCGGCTTCCCGAAAGTGTGACGTTGCTGGGCATACGAGACACCCAGCTCGAAGGCACGCTGAGCGACGCCACAGCCGCGCGCCGCCACGTTCACGCGCCCCACCTCGACGCCGTCCATCATTTGGTAAAACCCTCGGCCGGTGACCCCACCGAGCACACGATTGGCCGGAATGCGCAGTCCGTCCATGATGAGCTCGGTGGTGTCGACCCCCTTGTAGCCCATCTTGTCGATCTTCCCCGGGATGGTCAGGCCGGGCCGGACCTCTCCGAAGCCGGGCTCCTTCTCCACGAGGAAGGTCGTCATCGACTTGTGGGGGGCGGTGCCCTCGGGGTGTCCTTCGTCACTTCGGACGAGGACGGCCACGAGCGTTGACGTTCCGCCGTTCGTGAGCCACATCTTCTGGCCGTTCAGGACGTACTCGTCGCCGTCCTTGACCGCCTTCGACGTGATCGCCGACACATCGGAGCCGAGCCCCGGCTCCGACATCGAGAAGGCGCCCCGCACCTCGCCGGCCGCCATCCGGGGCAGGAAGGTGTCCTTCTGCTCCTGCGTGCCGTGCTGCTTGAGCATGTACGCGACGATGAAGTGGGTGTTGATGATGCCCGAGACGGACATCCAGCCGCGCGCTATCTCCTCCACGCACAGCGCGTACGTGAGCAGGGACTCGCCCAGCCCCCCGTACTCCTCCGGGATCATCAGGCCGAAGACACCCAGCTCCTTCAGACCGTCGACGATCGCCTGCGGGTACTCGTCGCGGTGCTCCAGCTCCGTGGCGACCGGGATGATCTCCTTGTCGACGAAGTCCCGGACCGTGGAGAGGATCTCCTGCTGGACATCGGTCAGACCGTGGGTCTGGGCGAGTCGGGCCATGGCTACTTCTCCTGCACCTTCGGTTCCGGGCGGCCCGGCTGCTCGCCGCCGCGCTCCTTGATGTACTGCTCGGTCGGCACCATCACTTTGCGGCGGAAGACGCAGACCAGCGTGCCGTCCTGCTTGTAGCCCTTGGTCTCGACGTACACGATCCCGCGGTCGCTCTTCGACTTCGACGGCGTCTTGTCGAGGACGGTGGTCTCGCCGTAGATGGTGTCGCCGTGGAAGGTCGGCGCCACGTGGCGCAGCGACTCGATCTCCAGGTTGGCGATCGCCTTGCCGGAGACGTCCGGCACGGACATGCCCAGCAGGAGCGAGTAGATGTAGTTGCCGACGACGACGTTCTTCCCGAAATCCGTCGTCTTCTCCGCATAGTTCGTGTCCATGTGGAGGGGGTGGTGGTTCATCGTCAGCAGGCAGAAGAGGTGGTCGTCGTACTCGGTGACCGTCTTCCCGGGCCAGTGCTTGTAGACGGCACCGACTTCGAACTCTTCGTAGGTACGGCCGAACTGCATGGTGCTCACGCCTCCGGGGCTTCGAACTTCGACGTACGGGTCATGCCGGCGGCGCGGCCCTTGCCGGAGATGACGAGCGCCATCTTGCGGCTGGCCTCGTCGATCATCTCGTCGCCGAGCATCGCGGAGCCCTTCTTGCCGCCCGCCTCGGACGTGTAGTACTCGTACGCGTCCAGGATCAGCTCGGCGTGGTCGAAGTCCTCCTGGGAGGGCGAGAACACCTCGTTCGCCGCGTCGACCTGACCCGGGTGGAGCACCCACTTGCCGTCGAAGCCGAGCGCGGCGGCGCGGCCGGCGACCGCGCGGAAGCCGTCCACGTTCTTGATCTGAAGGTACGGGCCGTCGATCGCCTGCAGATCGTTGGCGCGGGCCGCCATCAGGATCTTCATCAGGATGTAGTGGTACGCGTCCGCCGGGTAGCCGGGCGGCTGCTCGCCGACGACCAGCGACTTCATGTTGATGGAGGCCATGAAGTCCGCCGGGCCGAAGATGATCGTCTCGATGCGCGGCGAGGCCTGCGCGATCGCGTTGACGTTGTTGAGGCCCTGGGCGTTCTCGATCTGCGCCTCGATGCCGATCCGGCCGACCTCGAAGCCCATCGTCTTCTCGATCTGGGTGAGGAGGAGGTCCAGCGCCACGACCTGCTCGGCGGTCTGCACCTTCGGCAGCATGATGCAGTCGAGGTTCGGGCCCGCACCCTCGACGACCGTGACCACGTCGCGGTACGTCCACTCGGTGGTCCAGTCGTTGACCCGCACGACCCGGGTCTTGCCCGTCCAGTCGCCCTCGTTGAGGAACTTGACGATGGTGTGCCGCGCCTCCGGCTTGGCGAGCGGCGCGCACGCGTCCTCCAGGTCCAGGAAGACCTGGTCGGCGGGGAGGCCCTGGGCCTTCTCCAGGAAGCGCGGGTTGGAACCGGGGACCGCCAGGCACGAGCGGCGCGGGCGGAGACGGTTGACGGTCGTCATGCGGGGACCTCCACAGGGTCGAGCTTGTTCGCTTTCCGGATCTCGTCGACGATACGGCCGATGATCTCCGTGATACCGAAGTCCTTCGGCGTGAAGACGGCGGCCACGCCCGCCCGCTTCAGTTCGGCGGCGTCGGCGTTCGGGATGATCCCGCCGACGATCACCGGGATGTCCGACGCGCCGGCCTCACGCAGCCGGGCCAGTACGTCGGGGACCAGCTCGGCGTGCGAGCCGGACAGGATGGACAGTCCCACGCAGTGCACGTCCTCCGCCAGGGCGGCGTCCACGATCTGCTCGGGCGTCAGCCGGATGCCCTGGTAGACCACCTCGAAGCCGGCGTCCCGCGCACGCACCGCGATCTGCTCGGCACCGTTGGAGTGCCCGTCCAGGCCGGGCTTGCCGACCAGCAGCCGCAACCGCCCCGCGCCCAGCTCGGACGCCGTCCGCGTCACCTTCTCGCGTACGGCGGCGAGCGGGGTGCCCTCCTCGGCGGCGACCGCCACCGGCGCGGACGACACGCCCGTCGGCGCCCGGAACTCGCCGAAGACGTCCCGCAGCGCCCAGGCCCACTCCCCGGTGGTGACGCCCGCGCGGGCGCACTCCAGGGTCGCGGGGAACAGGTTCTCGTCCCCGGCCGCCGTCGCCTTCAGCCGGGCCAGGGCCTCCTGGGCCCGGCCCTCGTCGCGGTTGTCGCGCCACTCGTGCAGCTTCGCGACCACGCGCGCCTCGTTGGCCGGGTCCACCGTCATGATCGCGGTGTCCAGGTCGGCGGTGAGCGGGTTGGGCTCGGTCGTCTCGAAGATGTTGACGCCGACGATCTTCTCCTCGCCGGCCTCGATCCGGGCCCGCCGCTCGGCGTGCGAGGAGACCAGCTGCGACTTGAGGTAGCCCGACTCAACGGCGGCCATCGCGCCGCCCATCTCCTGGATCCGCTCGATCTCGGCGAGGCACTCGGTGACCAGGGTGTCCACCTTGGCCTCGATGACGTGCGAGCCGGCGAAGATGTCGTCGTACTCCAGCAGGTCGCTCTCGTGCGCCAGCACCTGCTGGATGCGCAGGGACCACTGCTGGTCCCAGGGGCGGGGCAGGCCCAGGGCCTCGTTCCACGCCGGGAGCTGCACGGCACGGGCGCGGGCGTCCTTCGACAGCGTCACGGCCAGCATCTCCAGGACGATGCGCTGGACGTTGTTCTCCGGCTGCGCCTCGGTCAGCCCGAGCGAGTTGACCTGCACGCCGTAGCGGAAGCGGCGCTGCTTGGGGTCCTCGATGCCGTACCGCTCGCGCGTGATCGTGTCCCAGATGCGGCCGAAGGCGCGCATCTTGCACATCTCCTCGATGAAGCGGACGCCCGCGTTCACGAAGAAGGAGATCCGCGCGACGACGTCGCCCTTCCGCTCCTCGGGCACCTGCCCGGAGGCGAACACCGCGTCGAGGACGGCGATCGCCGTGGACATGGCGTACGAGATCTCCTGGACCGGAGTGGCGCCCGCCTCCTGCAGGTGGTAGCTGCAGATGTTGATCGGGTTCCACTTCGGGATGTGGTTCACCGTGTAGGTGATCATGTCGGTGGTCAGGCGCAGGGACGGACCCGGCGGGAAGACGTGCGTCCCGCGCGACAGGTACTCCTTGACGATGTCGTTCTGCGTCGTCCCCTGGAGCCTGGTGATGTCCGCGCCCTGCTCCTCGGCGACCACCTGATAGAGCGCCAGCAGCCACATGGCGGTGGCGTTGATGGTCATGGACGTGTTCATGCGCTCCAGCGGGATGTCCTGGAACAGCCGGCGCATGTCACCGAGGTGCGAGACCGGGACCCCGACCCGGCCCACCTCGCCGCGGGCGAGGATGTGGTCGGGGTCGTACCCGGTCTGCGTCGGCAGGTCGAACGCGACCGAGAGGCCGGTCTGGCCCTTGGCGAGGTTGCGCCGGTACAGCTCGTTCGACGCCTCCGCCGTGGAGTGACCGGCGTACGTCCGCATCAGCCACGGCCGGTCCTTCTGACGCTCTGTCATCTAGGAAACCTCAGACCTCAGACGTTACGGAAGCGGTTGATGGCGTCGATGTGCTGGTCCCGCATCTCCTGGTTCTTCACGCCCAGGCCCTCCTCGGGGGAGAGGCACAGCACGCCGACCTTGCCCTGGTGGAGGTTGCGGTGGACGTCGTACGCGGCCTGACCCGTCTCCTCCAGGGAGTACACCTTCGACAGGGTGGGGTGGATCTTGCCCTTGGCGATCAGGCGGTTGGCCTCCCACGCCTCGCGGTAGTTGGCGAAGTGGGAGCCGACGATCCGCTTCAGCGACATCCACAGGTAGCGGTTGTCGTACTCGTGCATGTAGCCGGAGGTGGAGGCGCAGGTGGTGATGGTGCCGCCCTTGCGGGTGACGTAGACGCTGGCGCCGAAGGTCTCGCGGCCGGGGTGCTCGAAGACGATGTCGATGTCCTCGCCGCCGGTGAGCTCGCGGATGCGCTTGCCGAAGCGCTTCCACTCCTTGGGGTCCTGGGTGTGCTCGTCCTTCCAGAACTTGTAGCCTTCGGCGTTTCGGTCGATGATCGCCTCGGCGCCCATGGAGCGGCAGATGTCCGCCTTCTGGTCGCTGGAGACGACGCAGATGGGGTTGGCGCCGCCGGCCAGCGCGAACTGGGTGGCGTACGAGCCGAGGCCGCCGCTGGCGCCCCAGATGAGCACGTTGTCGCCCTGCTTCATGCCGGCCCCGTTGCGGGAGACCAGCTGGCGGTACGCGGTGGAGTTCACCAGGCCCGGTGCCGCCGCCTCCTCCCAGCTGAGGTGGTCGGGCTTGGGCATCAGCTGGTTGGACTTGACGAGGGCGATCTCCGCCAGGCCGCCGAAGTTGGTCTCGAAGCCCCAGATGCGCTGCTCGGGGTCCATCATCGTGTCGGAGTGGCCGTCGGGGCTCTCCAGCTCCACGCTCAGGCAGTGCGCGACCACCTCGTCGCCCGGCTTCCAGGCGTTGACGCCGGGGCCGGTGCGCAGGACGACGCCCGCGAGGTCGGAGCCGATGATGTGGTACGGCAGGTCGTGGCGCTTGGCGAGCGGCGAGACCTTTCCGTAGCGCTCCAGGAAGGCGAAGGTCGAGACCGGCTCGAAGATCGACGTCCACACGGAGTTGTAGTTGACCGAGGACGCCATGACGGCCACCAGGGCCTCGCCCGGGCCCAGTTCGGGCAGCGGAACGTCGTCGAGGTGCAGCGACTTGCGCGGGTCCTTCTCGCGCGTGGTGAGACCGGCGAACATCTCGGTCTCGTCCTTGTGCACGGTCACCGCGCGGTACGACTCGGGGAGCGGCAGTGCGGCGAAGTCGGCGGCGGTGGTGTCCGGCGACTGGATCGCGTCCAGGATTTCCTTCACGGTGTTGCCTCCGGCGAAGAAGCGTCTTGAGGGGAAGACGCTGGGTTGAACGTCGGGGAAGTGCTGCTCTGGGAGGTGTGTGCCGTCGGTTCGGCGGGTGGTGCTCGGCTTGGCAGCGCTGGGTGGTGCGCGAAGAGTGCCTGTGACGCAGGCGTCCGGGCGCGCGACAACGATGTTGTGCGGGGACAGCCGGCGTACGAGAAGTTCTCTGCACGCCGGCCGCCCGGACACCATCAACGTATGACACCGCGTGCCAGGCCGCAAGACACTGAGTGCCAACAATTTCTCTCAGATGTCATCTGCCGGTCACAGATGAGCGATGATCGATCGGGAGGGGATTTTCCGGCACGCCAAACGCCCGCCGGGCTCGACGGTGACGTCGAGCCCGGCGGGCGTGGGGAAGGAGAGCGGCTAGCCGTGTTCCTTCAGGGTGCGCTCGATGCTGCGCATGATCTCCTCCAGCGGCGCGTCCGTGCGGGCCACCGTCACCAGCACGTCGCCGGTGGTGCTCGCCGTCGCGGCGGGTGTCGGCGCCGGGGCGCTTCCCGCGCCGGAGCGGCCGGCGCCTATGCCGGTGCCGAAGGTCTCCCGGACGATCGCGAAGGCGTGGTCCAGCTGCGCCTCCACGTCACCCTGCCCGCCGGCCCGCAGCCAGCGGCGCAGTACGTGGTTGTGCGCCGTGACCACCGCCGACGCGGCCACCTCCGCCAGCAGCGGGTCGTCGTTGCCGTCGTGGTGGTCGCGTTCGTCGAAATGGCCCAGCAGATAACGCGTGAACAGCCGTTCGTAACGGGCCACCGAGGCGATCTCACGCTCCCGCAGGGTGGGCACCTCGCGGGTGAGGCGGTAGCGCGCGACCGAGACCGAGGGGGACGCCGCGTACATCTTCATGACTTCCTTGATGCCCCGGCAGACCGTGTCCAACGGGTGCTCGTGCGCCGGGGCGGCGTTCAGCACCGCCTCCGCGCGCACCAGGGTGTCGTCGTGGTCGGGGAAGATCGCCTCTTCCTTGGAACGGAAGTGGCGGAAGAAGGTCCGGCGGGCGACCCCCGCCGCGGCGGCGATCTCGTCGACCGTCGTCGCCTCGTACCCCTTGGTCGCGAACAGTTCCATGGCCGCGGCCGCGAGCTCGCGGCGCATCTTGAGCCGCTGCGCGGCGGCGCGGCTGCCCGCGGCACTCTCCGGGGCGTCGGACGAGGAGGCGGCACGAGGGGGTCGGCGGGCGGCATCAGCGGGCTGGGACATGACCTGAACGTACTGCATCGGTGCAGGAGACCGCGCCTGTGGGGCCGGGCTGCCCGACCGCTCGGCCGCCCCGCCGAGCAGCCCGCCCCACTCCCCGTACGGCTCAGCGCCGGGCATATTCGCGGAAACCGCGCCCCGTCTTCCGGCCCAGGCAGCCGGCCGCCACCAGGTGCTCCAGGAGGGGGGCCGGCGCCAGGCCGGGGTCGCGGAACTCGCGGTGCAGCACCCGCTCGATGGCGAGCGAGACGTCCAGGCCCACCACGTCCAGCAGCTCGAAGGGCCCCATCGGGTAGCCGCCGCCCAGCCGCATCGCGGCGTCGATGTCGTCGAGCGAGGCGTAGTGGTTCTCGACCATCTTGATCGCGTTGTTCAGGTACGGGAAGAGCAGCGCGTTCACGATGAAACCGGCCCGGTCACCGCAGTCCACCGGGTGCTTGCGGATCTTCGCGGTCACCTCGCGGACGGTGGCGTGGACGTCGTCGGCGGTCAGGACCGTACGGACGACCTCCACCAGCTTCATCGCGGGCGCCGGGTTGAAGAAGTGCATCCCGATCACGTCCTGCGGGCGCGAGGTGGCGCGCGCGCAGGCGACCACGGGCAGGGAGGAGGTGGTGGTGGCGAGCACCGCGCCCGGCTTGCAGACCTTGTCGAGCGTGGCGAACAGCTGCCGCTTGACCTCCAGGTCCTCGGCCACCGCCTCCACGGCGAGGTCGACGTCGGCGAAGGCGTCCAGGGAGCCGGCGGGGGTCACGCGGGCGAGCGCCTCGTCGGCCGCCTCGGCGGTCAGCCGGCCCTTCTCGACGGAGCGCGCGAGCGACTTCGCTATCCGCCCCTTGGCCGTCTCGGCCTTCTCGAGCGAGCGGGCGGCCAGGACCACGGCGTACCCGGCCTTCGCGAAGACCTCCGCGATGCCGCTCGCCATGGTGCCGGAGCCCGCGACGCCGACGGAGCGGACCTCGCGGACCTCGCCCGTGGCGGCCGTCTCCGAGGGCGTGAGCGCGTCGCGCACCACGACGCCGCTGCCCGGCTCCTCGTACGTGTAGAAGCCCCGGCCCGCCTTACGGCCCGTCAGGCCCGCCTCGCTCAGGTGCCGGAGGACCGGCGCGGGGGCGTGCAGGCGGTCGCCCGACTCGGCGTACATCGCGTCCAGGACCGTACGGGCCGTGTCGATGCCGATCAGGTCGAGCAGGGCGAGCGGGCCCATCGGCAGGCCGCAGCCCAGCCGCATCGCGGCGTCGATGTCCTCGCGGGAGGCGTACTTCGACTCGTACATCGCCGCGGCCTGGTTCAGGTAGCCGAAGAGGAGGCCGTCGGCGACGAAGCCGGGCCGGTCGCCGACGGCGACCGGCTCCTTGCCCAGCTGGTGGGCGAGGTCCGTGACGGCGGCGACGGCCTGCGGGGCGGTCAGCACCGAGGACACCACCTCGACCAGCTTCATCGCCGGGGCCGGGTTGAAGAAGTGCAGGCCCAGCACGCGCTCGGGGTGCGCGGAGTCGGCGGCGAGCCGCGTGACCGACAGGGCGTTGGTGCCGGTGGCGAGGATCGCGTCCGGGCGGACGATGCCGTCCAGCTCCCGGAAGACCTGCTGCTTGAGCTCGTACGACTCGGGCACGACCTCGATCACGAGGTCGGCGTCGGCGGCGGCCCGGAGATCGGAGAAGGTGCGGAAGCGGGCGAGGATGTCGCGCCGCTCCTCCTCGGTGATCCGCTCACGGGCCACGGAGCGGGCGGTGGCGGCCTCCAGGCAGCCGACGGCGCGGCGGGCGGCGGCCTCGCTGACGTCGATGCCGACGACCTCACGGCCCGCCCGGACGAGAACCTCGGCGATGCCGGAGCCCATCGTGCCCAGACCGACGACGGCGATGGTGGAGAGAGGGGTGTCCATCACGGGACTCCAGGGATGAGTGACGACTGAATGAGGGGCGCGGGCGCGCACGGCGGCGATGCGTGCGGTGCGGTGCCTCGCGGAGCGCGTGCGTTCTCGGCGTGAGCGCGAGTGCACATGCGGGTGCGTTCGCGCTGCCGCGCGTCGCGCGCGGGTCGCGGTGAAGAAGCGACGGACCCTGTCCCGGAGCCACGTCGTACAGAGGTGCCAGGTGTGCCGAACCGACGGACACGGCGCTCGCGGCGGCTGCGTCACCAGGCCGCCGTGAGTGCGTTCGCGGGTGTGTCCCGCTCACTTGAGATTAACCGGCGGGTAACGAGCGCGCCAGTCCTGGGAACTCCCCGGTCAATGTGACGCTCGCTACGCTGACGGCCATGACGGCCGTGGATGAGGAATTCCGCTCGCTCGTGTACCGGTTGCGGGACGAGGCGGAGGGGTCGGGCGCGTCGGACGCGTACGAACGGCTCGTCGCCGTCGACGACCCGGAGGAGCTCGCGGCGGTGCTCACGCGGGGTGGCCAGCCGCTGTGGGCGCGCGAGCTCGCGGCGTTCCGGCTGGGGCTCGCCGGTGACCGGCGCGCCTTCGAGGCGCTCGTGCTGCTGCTGAACCACCGGGACCCGGAGCGCTGCGTCTCCGCCGCATACGCGCTGGCGCGGCTGGGCGACCCGCGGACGGCGCGGGCCGCCGCCGCGCTCGCCACCAACGAGCTGCGCGTCGCCTACGCGCTCACGCCGGTACGGCTGTTGGCCCGGCTGCGGGCGCCCGAGTCCGTACCGGCGCTGGTCACGGTCCTGGAGCGGCGCCTCGCCGACCCGGCCGACCCGTACTGGCGGGTGGCGGTCGCCTGCGCGGAGGGCCTGGGCGCCCTGGGCGACGCCCGCGCCCGGCCGGTCCTCGAAGCGGCCCGCCTCCGCCCGCGCCTGGCCCCGGCCGCCACGGAGGCGCTCACGCGCCTGGGGCGGCCGGGGCCGTAGGGGGTGTCGTGTCGATCAGGCCCGGTCAGACGCGGTGGGCCGGGTGGGGGAGCGGGGCGGCCGCGCGGGCCGTCCGGGGGCTCGGCTCCGGTGTCGCCGCGCAGACCGCGTCTGCGTCGGCGGCCGCGCCGGTGCCGGTGGCCGTGGCGCGGGGGACCTCGCCGGTTTCCAGGTAGCGCGCCAAGTGGCCGTCGAGGCAGGCGTTGCCGGCCAGGGTGATCGCGTGGTTGCCGCCGCCCTGTTCGACGACCAGGCTGGAGCCTCGCAGGGCGCGGCGGACGCTGACGCCGCCGGCGTACGGCGTGGCGGCGTCCTCCGTCGCCTGGAAGAGCAGTACCGGGGGCAGCGCGTCGTTCGCGACCTCCGGCGGGGTCTCGGACCCGACGGGCCAGAAGGCGCACGGCGCGTTGTACCAGGCGTTGTTCCAGGTGGAGAAGGGCGCCTTGGCGTGGACGGCCCAGTTGTCGCGGTGCCACACGCCCCAGTCGCGGGGCCAGGCGGCATCCCGGCACTGCACCGCCGTGTAGACCGAGTAGCCGTTGTCGTCCGTGGGGTCGGACGCCGCCAGCGACTCGAAGGCCGACACGAGGGGCGCGGTGTCCTTCTCGTTGGCGTACGCGGAGAACGCCTCGGCGAGCGTCGGCCAGAAGCCGTTGTAGTAGCCGCCCGGCAGGTAGGTGTCCTCCAGCTCGGCCGGGCCCACCTTCCCCGCCGCCGGGGCCTTCGCCAGC
Source organism: Streptomyces sp. NPDC045431 (assembly GCF_040646655.1). Lineage (NCBI taxonomy): Bacteria > Bacillati > Actinomycetota > Actinomycetes > Kitasatosporales > Streptomycetaceae > Streptomyces > Streptomyces sp. NPDC045431. Next base: position 353,969 of record NZ_JBEZAQ010000002.1, on the reverse strand, counting down.
GCGGCGCGCATCGCGTACCAGCGCGCCTCGACCTTCGCCGGGTCGGTGCCCAGGCGGTACGTCGCGTCGTGCCGCGCGACCCAGGCCAGGAACGCCTTGTGGCGGGCGTCGAAGGCGAGGTCCTGCCCGAGGTTGGCGTCGTACCACACCGCCTGCGGGTCGACGACGGAGTCCAGCACGGCCCGCCGCACCCGCTGCGGGAAGAGCTTGGCGTAGACGGCGCCGAGGTACGTGCCGTAGGAGTAACCGAAGTAGTTGATCTTCTCCGCGCCGAGGGCCCGCCGGATCACGTCCAGGTCCTTCGCCGCGCTGACCGTGCCCATGTGGCGCAGCAGCGAGCCGTACTTGTCGTCGCACGCCCGCGCGAAGGACGCGGCCCTGGCGAGGTTGGTGCGCTCGGTGTCCAAGTCGCGGGGCAGGGAGTCGGGGCGTACGGGTGCGAAGTAGCCCGGCTTGCAGTCGAGCGCCGGCTTGCTCGCGCCCACGCCACGCGGGTCGAAGCCGATGACGTCGTACTGCGCGGCGACCTCGGCGGGCAGCGACGCCGCGACGAACCCGGCCATGGTGAGCCCGCTCGCGCCCGGGCCGCCCGGGTTGACGAGCAGCGGGCCCTGCGAGGTCTTCGCGGTGTGCGGGATCCGCGACAGCGCCAGCGTGATCTGCTCGCCGCCCGGGTCGTCGTGGTCCAGCGGTGCCCGGACCGTCGCGCACTGGAGCTTGGGGTACTGCTTGGTGGCACACGCCTTCCAGCTGGGGGCCGCGGCTCTCGGCTCGGGGGTTCTGGGCTCCGCCGTGGAGGGGACGGCGGTGACGGCGCTCGCCATCACCGCCCCGGCGGCGATCAGCACTGCGGCGCGTTTCTGCATATGGCCTCCCGAGCCGGACGGAACGGTCCCTCGGCGGATCGTCCCCGCATTCCGGCCCGGAAGTCGGCTTCCGGTCAGACTTGACCCGATCAGAGGATCTGATCAGCAGTCGGTTCACAACAGGGTGAGTTGGGTGGGCTCCTCCGCGACCGGGACAGGGGGTACCTCACCCCGGCGGCGGCCAGGCCCGATGCCGAACTCGTCGGCGAACTCGTGCACCTGACGGGTGATCCGGCGCTGGTACCACTTCGGGGCGTAGGCCCCGTCCGCGTACAGCCGCGCGTACCGGCCCACCAGGTGCGGGTGGTGGCGGTGCAGCCAGGACATGTACCACTCGCGTGCGCCGGGCCGCAGGTGCAGGGCGAGTGGGGTCACGGAGACCGCCCCGGAGGCGGCGATCGCGCGGACGGTGGCGCGCAGCTGGTCGGGGTGGTCGCCGAGGAACGGGATGACCGGGGCCATCAGCACCCCGCACTCGATGCCGTGGTCCGTGAGGGTCCGTACGACGTCGAGGCGGCGTTCGGGCGCGGGCGTGCCCGGCTCGACGGTGCGCCACAGCTCGTGGTCGGTGAAGCCGACCGAGACCGAGATGGAGACGTCGGTGACTTCGGCGGCCTGGAGGATGAGCTCCAGGTCGCGCAGGAGCAGGGTGCCCTTGGTGAGGATCGAGAACGGGTTCGCCCGGTCGCGCAGGGCGGCGATGATGCCCGGCATGAGCCGGTATCTGCCTTCCGCGCGCTGGTAACAATCGACGTTCGTGCCCATCGCGATGTGCGCGCCCCGCCAGCTCGGGGCGGCGAGCTGACGGCGCAGCAGGTCGGGGGCGTTGATCTTCACCACGATCTGCGAGTCGAAGCCGAGTCCCGTGTCGAGGTCGAGGTAGCTGTGCGTCTTGCGCGCGAAGCAGTACACGCAGGCGTGGGTGCAGCCCCGGTACGGGTTGACCGTCCATTCGAACGGCATGCGCGAGGCGCCGGGCACCCGGTTCACGATCGAACGGGCCCGCACCTCGTGGAACGTGATGCCCCGGAACTCGGGCGTGTCGAAGGTACGGGTGGTCACGGCGTCCGTACCGAACAGCACGGCGTCGGCGGAGCGGTCGCTCAGATGGTCCCAGCGCATGGGCCAGAGAATAGAACAACTGTTCCCATGATCGCTTGCCCCGGTCGCTTGCCGGGCCTGAGGGGCCCCTCGATTTGGGCGTGTCCGGTCCAAGTGGTTGGCTGGGTCCCCCCTTATGGAACGAGTGCTGGAGGACAAGGCATGGCGCAGGTCGAGGCCACGACGGAGCGGGTCATCGCGGCGGACGCGGAGACGGTGTTCGACGCGCTGGCCGACTACAAGGACACCCGCGCGAAGCTGCTGCCCCAGCACTTCAGCGAGTACCAGGTGCGCGAGGGTGGCGACGGCGAGGGCACCCTCGTCCACTGGAAGCTCCAGGCCACCAGCAAGCGCGTCCGCGACTGCCTGCTGGAGGTTACCGAGCCCAGCGACGGCCGTCTGGTGGAGAAGGACCGCAACTCCTCCATGGTCACCACCTGGACCGTCACCCCGGCCGGCGAGGGCCGCTCCCGGGTCGTCGTCACCACCGTCTGGAACGGCGCCGGCGGCGTCGGCGGCTTCTTCGAGCGCACCTTCGCCCCCAAGGGCCTGGGCCGCATCTACGACGAGGTGCTCGCCAAGCTGGCCTCCGAGGTCGAGAAGTAGAGCCTCCGGCAGAGATCGCTGATCGAGGTCACCGATTCGGGTGATCTTGCCGTCCGCTCCTCGGCGTTGCGTACGCCGGGGAGCGCGGCAAAGCCCCTGATGGCCGGGGGCCGCCCCCTCTTCCACGCCCGCCGTCACCCCAATTGGGCGGCTTGCTCCCGCTGAGCGCGCAATGCGAAGAATGGCGCCGCGTAGGCGTCCGAGCGGACGCCGGAGCGGACGCGACGGAGGGGAGCAGGTTCGTGGGTGGGATCACGCTGACCGATGACGAGCAGGCGGCCGCTCCCGAGGACGCGCCGCCACCCCATCCGGACCACCCGGCCGACGCCCACGCCCCCGCGCAGCGGCACGTCCGCCTCGTCTTCGCCGCGCTCGTCCTCGCGCTGCTCCTCGCGGCGCTCCAGCAGACGGCCGTCGTCCCCTTCCTGCCGCGCATCGTCGACGAACTCGGCGGCGGCGCGCGGTCGGTGTGGGTGGTCGTCGCCCCCGTGCTGGCCGTCGCCGTGACCCTGCCCGTCCACGGCAGGCTCGGGGACCTGCGCGGCCGCAAGGGCGTCTTCCAGGCGGCCCTCGTCCTCTTCGTGGCCGCGTCCGCGCTGGCCGGCTGGTCCCGCACCATGGACCAGCTCATCGCCTGCCGCGCCCTGCAGGGCGTCGGCGCCGCCGGGTTGCTGGCCGGCGCGCACGCGATCACCGCCGACCTCGTTCCCGCCCCGGCCCGCGCCCGCTTCCTGGGCGTGCTCGGCGCGGCGCTCGGGGCCGCCGCCGTGGCCGGGCCGGCGGTCGGGGAGGCCGTGCGGGTCTCCTGGCGCTGGATCTTCTACGCCAACGCCCCCCTCGGCCTGCTGGTGCTGATCGTCGTCGGCGCCGGGCTGAGGCCGCTCCGGCCGCTCCGGCCGTCGTACGCGGACGAGCGCCGCCGCTTCGACGTCCTCGGCGCGCTGCTGCTGGGCACCGCCTCCACCTGCCTGGTGCTGCTGGCCACCTGGGGCGGTACGCGGTACGCCTGGGACTCCCGCGTCATCCTCGGCCTCGCCTGCGGCGCCGCCGGAACGCTGTTGCTCTCCTTCGCCGCCGAGCACTACGCCGCCGAACCGCTCGTGCCGCTCGGGCTCGCACGCCCCCTCCTCGTCAGCGGACTCGTGGGCGCGCTGACCGGCACGGCGCTGTACGCGGCCGCCGCCTGGCTGCCGGAGCTCCTCGGGCCGCGGGGCGCGCTGCCGCCGCTCGTCCCGCTCGCGGGCGGCATCGTGCTGGGCTCGCTGGTCTCCGGACAGCTCATCGCCCGCACCGGGCACCACCGGATCCACCCGGTGTTCGGCTGCGCCGTCGCCGCCGTCGGCACGGGGCTGCTCTCCCGCCTCGAACCCGGCACTCCGGTCCTCGACCACAGCGTCTGGCAGGCCGTGCTCGGCACCGGCGTCGGTCTGGCGCTGCCCGCGCTCGTCGCCGCCGTCCAGCAGGCCGCGCCCCGCGCCGACCTCGGCGCCGCCACGGCCGCGCACTTCCAGGTGCGGCTGCTCGGCGGCTGCCTGGGCGCCGCCGCCGTCTCCACCCTCGCCGGCGACGGAGGCGTCCAGGGACACGGCGGTGTGACGCCGCGGTTCTTCGTCGTCGTCCTGGTGCCCGTACTCGTGCTGGGCCTGTTGCTCGCCTGCTTCCTCAAGGAGAAACCGCTGGTGTCCCAGAACGCCCCCACCGCGTCGACGGCCTCCGTTCCCGCGGCCCGCACCGCCGCTCCCGACATCGGCCCCGCATCCGCTTCCGACGGAGCCGTGTGGCCGTCCTCGCCGTACGGCTCCGGCGTGCCCGTCTGCGGCGCCGTCCAGCACCACGACGGCAGCTGTGTGCCGCGCGCCGCCCTCACGCTCGTCGACGGGCAGGGGCGGCAGATCGGGCGCGGGGCGAGCGGCGACGACGGCCGGTACGCGCTCAGCGTGCCGGGGCCCGGCGCGTACGTGCTGATCGCGGCCGCCCCCGGACACCAGCCGCAGGCCGTCAGCGTCACCGTCACCGCGGGCGACCGGCCCGTCGAGCTCGACATCGCCCTCGGCGGCGCCGGGCGCCTCACCGGAACCGTGGTCACCGCCGACGGCACGCCCGTACGGGACGCCGCCGTCACCCTGACCGACGTACGCGGCGAGGTCGTCGCCGCCACGCGCAGCGGCCGCGACGGCGGCTATGTGATGGCCGCGTTGGTGGCGGGGGAGTACACCCTGGCCGCCGGCGCCCCGGACTTCCGGCCCGTCGCCCTGCCGGTGAGCGTGCACGCCTCCCGCGAGACCCGGCAGATCATCGAGCTGGCCGGCGGCGCGATGCTGCGCGGAACCGTACGGACCACCGGCGGCCGCATCGTGGAGGACGCGCGCGTGACGCTGCTCGACGCCGCGGGCAACGTGGTCGACACGCTCACCACGGGCCCCGACGGCGTCTTCCGCTTCGCGGACCTGTCGTCCGGCGCGTACACGGTCATCGCGTCCGGCTACCCGCCCGTGGCGACGGTGCTCCAGGTGGCGGGCGGCGGGCGCACCGAACGGGACCTCCAGCTCGGGCACGGCGACTGACGACAGGCCCAGACCTAGGGCCGCCCGGAGGTCCACCGGGCGGCCCAGGGCGCGAGCGGTCGGGGCTCAGCTCTTGCCGCGGCCGGACATCATGTCGCGGAGGCGGTCCACCATCCCGGCGCCCGGGGCGAGGAGCTTGTTGGCCGGAGGCTTGTCCGGGGCCGAGGGGTGCGGGCGCGTCGGGGCGGTCTTCTTCGCCTGGCGGACCTTGTCGCCCAGCTCGTTCAGCATCTCGGGGGTGCAGGCATCCCGCAGCCGCGGGAAGAGGTTGTTCTCCTCGTCCACCACGTGCGCCCGGATCTCCGTCATGAGCTTGTTCATGAGCATGTCGAAGCGGGGGTCGTCCGCCGCGCAGCCCTCCAGGTCCTTCATGGTCTGCTCGGCGGCGGCGTGGTCGCGGAGCTCCTTGTCGGCGAGGGCGTCACCCCCGTCGATGTGCTCGCGCACCGCCGGGTAGAGGTACTCCTCCTCGGCCACCGAGTGCCGGACCAGTTCCATGGTGACCTGGTCCGCGTACTGCTTCCGCTGTTCGTCACCGGACGGCAGTTCCTCGATGGTGCTGAACAGTTCCTCCACCTCCTCGTGGTCGCTGGTCAGCTCCGCGATCACGTCTCCGCCGTGTCCCATGACCTCACTCCTCTGCGCGGTGTGCGGGAATCCGGATGCCCATGATGTGGTTCAGGCCACGCACTTCCCGTGAGCCACGCCATTTGTCGCCGCGAATGGCGGCGATAGCGTTCCGGCGTGACCGCAGACCACCTCACCCCGCTCATTACGGCGACCGCGCAGTGGCTGACCCGCGCCTACCCGTCGGGCGGCGGCGCGCTGGAGTCCGCCCTCGCCGGCGTACAGGCGCGGCAGGCCGTGACCGTCGCGGCGTGGCTGCGCTACCCCACCGACCTGGACGCGGCACTCGTCGCCATCGCCGGGCCGGGCGGCTCGGCCCGGCTCGACTGGGTCACCGGTGCGGACGACGCCGACGCCGACACCTACGCCTGGCGCACCTGGGTCGACGAGGTCGTCGCCAGTTGGGCGGCGGTCCTGCTCAGCACCCCGGGGCTGGCCGCGACCGCCATGGACGCGCTGGCCGCCTGCGGCCGCCTGACGGGGGCGCCCGTCGACTTCCGCCGCCTGGTCACGCCCGACGAACACGACCGGCGCGCCGCCGCGCTGCTGCGCCACCCCGACCTGCTCGCGCCGATAGCGGACCTGCACCGCACGGAGCTCCTGGACCGCCTGGAAGCCGGGGTCGGCGGGCACGCGCGGTAGCCCCTGCGCGGCCGCTCCCGAGGGGCCGTCACCGAGCGGTTACAGGGAAGGCGGCATTCCGTCGCCACGGGACGAGCTGGACGATTCCCCAGGCCACCTCGACGGTGAGGAACAGCCACAAGACCCGCGAGGCCCCGTGGGCGAGCGCGTACGCCATCCATGCGGAGAACAGGACGCGCGCGACGCCGTCGAACAGTCCGTGCACCGGCAGCGACCGGAAGAGGCGCAGAAGGGCCCAGACGAGCACGACCGAACCCATCAGGTTCGCGTACAGGGTCTGCCACGGGTCGAGTGCGGGCAGCAGGCCCAGGCCCAGTGCGCCGCCCAGCGAGGAGAGGGCGTCGTGCACCAGCGTGTACGTCCACGGTGTGGCGAATCCGGCGGTGACGACGAGGTCGTACCAGGCACTCGCGCGTACGACACGAAGATAGGTGGGACCTGCGGGGTCGACGAGACGACTCATGACGGGACTCCTGCTGCTCTGGTGTCAGGGACGCCTCACGCTAAACAGTGGAGTACGGTCCAAGGTCAAGTTCGTCGTCCGAAGGGGGAGCAGGGGCATGCGCATCGGGGAGCTGGCCGCGCAGACGGGGATGACCAGGGACACGATCCGGTTCTACGAGAAGGTCGGCCTCATCGAGGGCCGGCGCCTGGCCAACGGCTATCGCGACTTCCCGCCCGAGGCGGTGGCCTGGCTGCACTACGTCCGCACCGCACAGACCCTCGGATTCTCGCTGGCGGAGATCGCGAGGACCAGCGAGGAGCTGCGCGCGGCGCCGGACGCCGCGGAGGCGCTGTCCGCGCTCTTCGAGGAGAAGATCGAGATCGTCGACGCGCGGATGGCCGAACTCGCCACCCTGCGGGCCGAACTCTCCGCGCGCGTGGGCACCGGTTGTCCGTTGCGGGCGGCCGGCCACCCCGGTGAGGGTTCTCCGGCCCGAGGTCGGATGCGGCCACCTCGGGCGACAACGCCGCCGAAGGGCGCGATGCTGAATCCGTGAACAGCCCGGATTTCGGCGAGCCGCCCACGGTCGGGGTGGAGGAGGAGTTCTTCCTCGTCGACCCGGCCGACCACAGCGCGACTGCGGCCGGTACGCGCGTGGTCGCGCGCGTCCCACCCCCGCTCGCGGAGAGCGTCTCGGGGGAGTTCACGGAGTACCAGGTCGAGGGGAAGACCGCGCCCTGCTCCCGCGTGGACGAGCTGCGCGCCCAGCTGCTCGCCGTCCGCGCCGGCCTGGCCGCCGCCGCGCGTGCCGAGGGCCTGCGCCTGTGCGCCTCCGGCACGCCGGTCCTCGGCGGCGACGGCGGGCGCGCCGACATCGCCGGCCATCCGCGCTACGGGGCGGGGGCACGGCAGTACCGCGCGATGCACGACGACTTCGCCGTCTGCGCCTTCCACGCCCACGTCCACCTGCCCGACCGCGAGACGGCCGTCCTCGTCGGCAACCACCTGCGGCCCTGGCTGCCGCTGCTCGTCGCGATGAGCGCCAACTCGCCCTTCCACCAGGGCCGGGACACCGGCTACGCCAGCTGGCGCTCCGTGATCCGGGGCCGCTTCCCGTGCCTCGGCCCGCCGCCGTACGCCGAGTCGCTCGCCGATCACGAGCGGATCGCCGCCGCCATGGCGGCCAGTGAGGCGATGCTGGAGCCCGGCATGCCGTTCTGGGACGTACGGCCCAACCCGCGCCTGCCGACGGTCGAGGTCCGCACCATGGACGTCCTGTCGGACGTGGACGACACGGTGGCGCTCACGGTGCTGATCAGGGCGCTCGTCGCGACGGCCGCCCGGCGCGTGGCGGCCGGCGACCCAGGGCCCCGCACCGGCGCCGAGTTGCTGCGCGCGGCGTACTGGCGCGCCGCGCGGGACGGCTGGTCCGGCCACGGCGTCGACGCGCCGACCGGGCGCGTGCTGCCCACGCCGGTCCAGGCGCGGCGCCTGGTCGAGCACGTGGGCCCCGCCCTGCGCGCGTACGGGGACGAGGGCGAGGTCGCGGCCTTCCTGCGGCGGCTGGAGCTGCGCGGGTCCGGCGCCGAGCGCCAGCGGGCCCGCCTGGCCGCCGAGCCGCGCCTGGGCGCGGTGGTGGAGGGGCTGGTCCGCGACACGTGCCCGGAGGACGGCGTGTGAGGCGGGGTCTCAGCCGGGTGGGAGCAGCGTCGTCACCAGGACGTCGCGGCGGGCGGGCCGCTCCGGGGCGAGCGGGCGGATCGGGGACACCTCGTGGAGGGTGCGCCGGTCGTCGCCCAGCAGCAGGCTGCCCGGCTCGTCGAGCGTCGTCGTCAGGAGGTGCTCGCCGTCGGCGCCGTACACCGAGCTGGCGCCGCCCGAGGCGTTCTCGCGGCCGATCAGCAGCGAGGTGACGAGCGTGACGCCGTCGCGGTGCCGTCCCTCCGGGGTGGGCTGCCCGTCCTGCCCGGCGGAGGCGAACACCCGGAAGGGGTGCACCTTCACCTGCCACTCGTCCCGGTCCTCCAGACAGCTCGCGACCCGCCCGAGCAGCCGGATCAGGGACGCCAGCAGGGGGTCGGCGGTGAACGCGTCGGTCAGCGGCTCGAAGTGCCGGTCGACGCCGACGTACATCGGATTGCTGGCCTCCGGCTGGACGAACGCGTCGTGCGGCCGCGGGGTCAGCCGTCCGTCGCGCGTCAGGGCGAAGGTGCCGTACCGGCGCATCCGCACCGTGCCGCTCTCGGCCGCGTACGGGTCCGGCGCCAGGTCGTCCCAGTGGGCGGCGAACCGCGCCCAGCCCGCCGCGTCCGTGCCCACGCACGCCGACACCTCGGCCGGCTCCATCGGATGCGTGCCGGTCGACAGCAGGGCCCGCCGGGCTGCGTCCACGGGCGCCTCCGCGCCTCTCCTCATGTCACTCAACACGTCCCCCATCGTCCGCCGACCCGTCGCCCGCCGCATCCCCGCGCGGCTCGCGCGCCGCGCTCAGGATGCGGATCACCTCGTCGTCGCCCACCTGGTCGAAGTCCAGGTACCACTGGCCCACCGACGAGAACGGCCGCGGCTGGTGCAGCCAGACCAGGTCGTCGGCCTCCGCGCCCACCAGCTCCGCCGCCTCGCGCGAGCACACCGGCACGGCCATGATCAGCTCGGCCGGCTCCAGGCCGCGCGCGGACCTGAGCGCCGCGCGGGCGGTGACGCCGGTGGCCAGGCCGTCGTCGACCAGGACGACCGTGCGGCCGTGTACGTCCGGCAGCGGCCGGCCGCCCCGGTAGAGGTCCTCGCGCCGGTGGAGCTCGGTCCGTTCGCGCGCCACCGTCGGCCCGAGGCGGTCCTCCGTGAGGTCCAGCATGGCCAGCGTCCGCTGGTCGTACAGCGGCGGCCCGTCCCCGGCCACCGCGCCGACGCCCAGCTCCGGATTGAACGGCGCGCCGATCTTGCGGACGACGAGCACGTCCAGCGGCGCGCCCAGCGCCGTCGCGATCTCGACGGCGACCGGCACCCCGCCGCGGGGCAGGGCCAGCACCACCGGATCCGTCAGCCGGCCCTCGCGCTGCCGGCCGGCGAGCCGGGCGGCGAGTTCGCGCCCGGCCTCGGTGCGGTTCCGCAGGAGCACGGCTCCCTCACCTCCCTCGCTCACTGCCCTCCCGTCCCGCCCGGCACGGCCATCTGGCCGAACCACTCCCGCGCCGCCGCCGCGACCTCCTCCAGGGCGCCCGGCTCCTCGAAGAGGTGCGTGGCACCCGGCACCACATGGATGCGGTACGGGGCGCTCAGCCGCTCCGCGGCCTCCTCGTTCAGCCGCAGCACCTGGTGGTCCTCGCCGCCGACCACCAGCAGGACCGGCGCGCGCACGGCGGGCAGCACCTCGTCGCCCGCCAGATCCGGCCGCCCGCCCCGCGACACCACGGCCCGGACGCCGTCCGGCCGCTCGGCGGCCGCCACCAGAGCCGCCGCGGCCCCGGTGCTCGCGCCGAACAGCCCCACCGGCAGCCCCGCCGTGTCCGGCTCGGTACCCAGCCAGTCCACCGTCGCCGTCATCCGCCGCCCCAGCAGCGCGATGTCGAAGCGCAGCTCCGCGGTGACCATGTCGACACGCTCCTCCTGCTGGGTGAGCAGGTCGAGGAGCAGGGTGCCGAGCCGCGCCTCCCGGAGCGCCTCCGCGACCGCCCGGTTGCGGGGGCTGTGCCGCGAGCTGCCGCTGCCGTGGGCGAAGGCCACCACGGCCCGCGCGTCCGCCGGGAGCACCAGGTCGCCGACCAGGGGCGCGTCACCGGCGTCGATACGGACGGTCCGCGATGCCGTCGTCATGGCCCACACCTCCGTCCAGCCCACTCCCGTCCGGCTCTCCCGCCGCCCGGGGTACCCAGAGGCGGGCGTGACATGCGGTACGCGGGGTCTGTTTCGGGGCCCGGGGCGGTCGGTAGGGTCGGACCTCTCCCCGCACGGAGCACGGAACGCACGCGACGCACCAGCACGGAACGCACGCAGCACGGAACGCACGACGGAACGGAGTGGCACGCCAAGTGGGCTTGAAGATCCTCATCAGCGCCGACATGGAGGGCGCCACCGGCGTCACCTGGCCGGCCGACGTGCTGCCGGGCACCCCCCAGTGGGAGCGCTGCCGCGCCCTGTTCACCTCCGACGTGAACGCGGCGGTCCTCGGCTTCTTCGACGGCGGCGCCGAGCGCGTCCTGATCAACGAAGCCCACTGGACCATGCGCAACCTGCTGCTGGAACGGCTCGACGAGCGCGCCGAGATGCTCACCGGCCGCCACAAGTCGCTGTCCATGGTGGAGGGCGTCCAGCACGGCGACGTCGACGGCGTCGCCTTCGTCGGCTACCACACGGGCGCCGGCACCGAGGGCGTCCTCGCCCACACCTACCTCGCCAACTCCATCACCGGCGTCTGGCTCAACGGCGTGCGCGCGAGCGAGGGCCTGCTCAACGCGCAGGTCGTCGCCGAGTACGGCGTACCCGTCATCCTCGTCACCGGCGACGACCTGACCTGCGACGACGCACTCGGCTACGCGCCCGAGGCCCGCAAGGTCGCCGTCAAGGACCACGTGTCGCGGTACGCCGCGGTGTGCCGCACCCCCACCCGTACGGCCGCCGACATCCGCGCCGCGGCCAAGGAGGCGACCGCTCTCGCCGTACGGTACGAACCGGTGCGCGGCGGGCCGTTCACCGTGGAGCTGGAGTTCGACGCCGAGCACCTCGCGGCGGCCGCCACCGTCGTACCCGGCGTGGCGGTGAGCGGCGAGCGGCGGGTGGCGTACACCAGCGAGACGATGTACGAGGGCATCCGCGCCTTCAAGGCGGTCACCACGATCGTCTCGGCCGCGGTGGAGGAGCAGTATGGCTGACGTGACGTCCCTGGGCACCCCGGAGAACGGGCCCTTCGACACCGATTCGGAGGCGCTCGACGAGGTCGTGACCTTCACCTCCGAGCTCATCCGGATCGACACCACCAACCGCGGCAGCGGCGACTGCCGGGAGCGGCCCGCCGCCGAGTACGTCGCCGAGAAGCTCGCCGAGGCCGGCCTGGAACCGGCCCTGCTGGAGCGCACGCCCGGCCGCACCAACGTGGTGGCGCGGATCGAGGGCACCGACCCGTCCGCCGACGCCCTCCTCGTCCACGGCCACCTCGACGTCGTCCCCGCCGACGCCGACGACTGGGACGTGCACCCCTTCTCCGGCGAGGTCCGCGACGGGCTGGTGTGGGGCCGGGGCGCCGTCGACATGAAGAACATGGACGCGATGATCCTGGCGGTCGTCCGCGAATGGGCGCGCCACGGCATCCGGCCCCGGCGCGACATCGTCATCGCGTTCACCGCCGACGAGGAGGCCAGCGCCATCGACGGCGCCGGCTACCTCGCCCGCCACCAGGCGCATCTCTTCGAGGGCTGCACCGAGGGCATCGGCGAGTCCGGCGCCTACACCTTCCACGCCGGGCCCGACCTCGCGCTCTACCCCATCGGGGCGGGGGAGCGGGGCACCGGCTGGGTCAAGCTCACCGCCGAGGGCCGGGCCGGCCACGGCTCCAAGGTCAACCGGGAGAACGCCGTCAGCCGCATCGCGGCGGCCGTCGCCCGCATCGGCGAGCACCAGTGGCCCGTCCGGCTCACCCCCACCGTGCGCGCCGCGCTCACCGAGATCGCCGCGCTGTACGGCATCGAAGCCGACGTCGACGCGCCCGACTTCGACGCCGACACGCTGCTGGCGAAGCTCGGCCGGGCCGCCGCCCTCGTCGAGCCGACCGTACGCAACAGCGCCAACCCGACCATGCTGCACGCCGGTTACAAGGTGAACGTCATCCCGGGGACCGCCACCGCCCATGTCGACGGGCGGTTCGTCCCCGGCGGCGAGGACGAGTTCGCCGCGACCATGGACCGGCTCACCGGCCCGGACGTCACGTGGGAGTTCCAGCACCGGGAGATCGCCCTCCAGGCGCCCGTCGACTCGCCGACGTACGAGAAGATGCGCGCCGCGCTGCTGCACTTCGACCCGGACGCGCACGTCGTGCCGTTCTGCATGTCCGGCGGCACCGACGCCAAGCACTTCGCCCGCCTCGGCATCACCGGCTACGGCTTCTCCCCGCTGAGGCTGCCCATCGGCTTCGACTACCAGGCGCTCTTCCACGGCGTCGACGAGCGCGTCCCCATCGAGGCGCTCCACTTCGGCATCCGCGTCCTCGACCGCTACCTGCAGACCGCGTAAACGCGTCAGACCGCGCGACAAGAACATGTGAGGGGGAGCACCCGGATGGTACCCACGGGGGCTTACGGAACCTGGCCGTCACCCATCGGCGCCTCGCTCGCCGCCGCACACGACGGCCGTCCCGAGTACGTCGGCGTGGTCGGCGACGAGATGTGGTGGACCGAGCCCCGGCCCACCGAGGACGGCCGGCGCACCCTGGTGCGCCGGCGCGCCGACGGCACCGAGGAGCCGGTGCTGCCCGCCCCGTGGAACGTCCGCAGCCGGGTCATCGAGTACGGCGGCAGCCCCTGGGCCGGGACGGTGCGCGCGACCGGACCGCTGGTCGTCTTCAGCCACTTCCCGGACCAGCGGCTGTACGCGTACGAGCCCGACGGCGACACCCCGCCGCGCCCCCTCACCCCGCTCTCCCCGGTCGGCGGCGGGCTGCGCTGGGCCGACCCCGTCGTCCGCCCCGAGCGCGGCGAGGTGTGGTGCGTCCTGGAGGAGTTCACCGGCGAGGGACCGGGGGACGTGCGGCGGGTCATCGCCGCCGTACCGCTCGACGGCTCGGCCGCCGACGACCGGGCGGCCGTACGCGAACTGACCGACGGCACGCACCGGTTCGTCACCGGGCCCCGCCTCTCACCGGACGGGCGCCGCGCCGCGTGGATCGCCTGGGACCACCCGGACATGCCCTGGGACGGCACGCGCCTGATGACCGGGGAGGTGCAGGAGGACGGCCCCTTCACGGGCGTACGGCAGGCCGGGGGCGGTGACGGCGAGGCGGTCTGCCAGGCCGACTGGGCGGCCGACGGGTCGCTGCTGTACGTCTCCGACCGGCGCGGCTGGTGGGAGCCGTACCGCCTGCGGCCCGGCTCGTCCACGCCGGCCGCGCTGTGCACCGGCCGCGCCGAGGAGTTCGGCGGGCCGCTGTGGAAGGTGGGCATGCGGTGGTTCCACCCGCTCGACAACGGCCTCGTCGCCGTCATCCACGGCCGGGGCGCCACCGCCCTCGGCATACTCGACCCCGAGACCGGCGAACTCGTCGACGCCGCCGGGCCCTGGACCGAGTGGGCGCCCACCCTCGCCGCCCACGGCAGCCGCGTCGTCGGCGTCGCGGCCAGCCCCCGCAGCGCGTACGAGGTCGTCGAACTCGACACCGGCACGGGCAGGGCACGGGTCATCGGTTCCGCGCACGACGACCCCGTCGACCCCGCGTACTACCCCGAACCGCAGATCCGCACCTTCACCGGTCCCGACAACCGCGAGATCCACGCCCACATCTACCCGCCGCACAACCCCGACCGCAGCGCCCCCGACGACGAGCTGCCGCCGTTCGTGGTGTGGGCGCACGGCGGCCCCACCGGCCACGCGCCGCTCGTCCTCGACCTGGAGATCGCCTACTTCACCTCGCGCGGCATCGGCGTCGCCGAGGTCAACTACGGCGGCTCCACCGGCTACGGGCGCGCCTACCGGGAGCGGCTGCGCGAGCAGTGGGGCGTCGTGGACGTCGAGGACTGCGCCGCCGTCGCCGAGGCGCTCGCCGCCGAAGGCACCGCCGACCCGGCCCGCCTCGCGATCCGCGGCGGCAGCGCGGGCGGCTGGACCGCCGCCGTCTCGCTCGCCGTCACCCGCGTCTACGCCTGCGGCACGCTCCTCTACCCCGTCCTGGACCTGGAGGGCTGGGCCGAGGAGACCCACGACTTCGAGTCCCGCTACCTGGAGTCCCTGATCGGCCCGCCCGGCGAGGTCCCCGGCCGCTACCGCGAGCGTGCGCCGATCGAGCTGGCCGAACGGATCACCGCGCCGTTCCTGCTGCTCCAGGGGCTCGACGACGTCGTCTGCCCGCCTGCCCAGACGGAACGTTTCCTGGCCCGGATGGCGGGTCGCGGCGTACCGCACACGTACCTCGCCTTCGAGGGGGAGGGGCACGGTTTCCGGCGGGCCGACACGATGACGCGGGCGCTGGAGTCGGAACTCGCCCTGTACGTCCAGGTCTTCGGCGTCACCCGCTTCGACGTGCCGCTGCTGGAGCTGCGGAAGTGACGGACCGGGTAAGGGCGTTGGAGCGGCCGCGCCGCCTGCGGCCCGGGGACCGCGTCGCGATCGTCGCGCCCAGCGGTCCGGTGGCCGAGGAGCGGCTCCGGGCGGGGCTGGACATCCTGCGCGGCTGGGGCCTCGATCCGGTGGCGGCGCCTCATGTCCTCGACCGGCACCTGGGCTACCTGGCGGGGGACGACGCCGCACGCGCCCGCGACCTGACGCGGGCCTGGTGCGACCCGTCCGTCGCGGCGGTGATCTGCGCGCGCGGCGGTTACGGCGCCCAGCGCATGGTGGACCTGGTCGACTGGGCGGCGATGCGCGCGGGCGGGCCCAAGGTGTTCGTCGGCTACAGCGATGTGACCGCGCTCCACGAGGCGTTCGCCGCACGGGGCCTCGCCACGCTGCACGGCCCCATGGCCGCCGCCGTCACCTTCCTCGAGGACGCCCGCACCCAGGAGTCGCTGCGCGCCACGCTCTTCGACCCCGACTCCGTACGCACCCTGGGGCTGGACACCGCCCGCCCGCTGGTACCGGGCCGGGCGCGGGGCGTGACGCTGGGCGGCTGCCTCACCCTCCTCACCGCCGAGCTCGGCACGCCCGGGGCCCGGCCGTCCGCGCGGGGCGGCCTGCTGCTCCTGGAGGACACCGGCGAGGAGCCGTACCGGCTGGACCGCGCGCTCACCCAGCTGCTGCGCGCCGGATGGCTCGACGGAGTCGCGGGCGTCGCCCTCGGCTCCTGGCAGGCCTGCGGCCCGTACGAAGCGGTCCGCGCGACCCTGCGCGACCGGCTGGCCGGGCTCGGCGTGCCGGTCGTCGAGGAGCTGGGCTTCGGACACGGCCCGACGAACCTGACGGTGCCGCTGGGCGTGCCCGCCGTCCTGGACGCGGAGGCGGGCACGCTGACGTGCGAGGTGCCGGCGCTGCGGTGAGGCCTCGCGGGGCGGCCTCGGGGACTCCGTTCGGGCGCACCCGGGTATGACCGGCGGGCCGGGCGGTCACCCTGTCACCATGAGCCAAACCGACGAAGAGGTCGCCGAGCGACTGGTACCCGTATGGCTGGAGGAGGCCGCGCGGTTCGAGCCGCGCGCCGCCGAGGACGCGCGGCGCGGCTGGGAGCAGGGGCGGCTGTCGCCCGCCGCCGCCCGCGAACTGGCCGACTGGGTCACCGCGCGCGTCACCGAGACGGCCTTCAACCGGGACGAGGGCCCGTCCCGGCACGGCCCGCCCCACGTCAGCGTCGCCGACAAGGCGGCCGTGCACCGGTGGCTCGCCGCGCAGGGCTACGACGTCTGAGCGCGCGCGCCGGTGACCCGGGGGTCAGCGGCCGGCCGCGAGGGCGGCGTAACCCGGGCGGATCACCTCGTCGATGAGGCGCCGGCGCTCCGGCAGCGGCAGGAAGGCGGCTTCGACGGCGGCGACCGTGAACTCCTCGAAGACCTCCGGGCCGTAGCCGAAGGCGTCCGCCATGTGCTGGAACTCCCGGCTCATGGTGGTGCCGGAGACCAGGCGGTTGTCGGTGTTCAGCGTGATGCGGAAGCCGAGGCGGCGCAGCTGGTCGATGGGGTGCGTGGCGTAGTCCTTCGCGGCGCCCGTCTGGAGGTTGGAGGTCGGGCAGACCTCCAGGGCGATGCGGTTGTCGCGGACGTACGCGGCCAGGTGGCCCAGCGTGCCGTCCTCGGCGATGTCGTCGGTGATCCGGACGCCGTGGCCGATCCGCTCGGCGCCGCAGACCTGCACCGCCTCGTGGATGGACTCGGCGCCGACGGCCTCGCCCGCGTGGATGGTGAAGTGGCAGTTGTGCCGCTTGAGGTGCTGGAAGGCGGGCAGGTGGCGGGCCGGCGGGTTGCCGATCTCGCCGCCCGCGATGTCGAAGCCCGCCACGCCGCGCTCGCGGTGCGCGACGGTCAGCTCGGCTATCTCCAGCGAGCGGTCCGTGTGGCGCATGCCGGTCAGCAGCGTGCCGACGGTGATGCGGCCGCCGGCGCGGCGCTCGCCCTCGCGGAAGCCGTCGTTCACCGCCTCCACGACCTCGTCGAGGGTGAGGCCGGCGGCGAGGTGCTGCTCGGGGGCGTACCGCACCTCGGCGTAGACGACGCCGTCCGCCGCCAGGTCCTCGGCGCACTCGGCCGCGACGCGGAACAGCGCCTCGCGGGTCTGCATCACCGCACAGGTGTGGGCGAAGGTCTCCAGATAGCGCTCCAGTGACCCGGAGTCGGCGGCGTCCCGGAACCACACGGCCAGCTCGGCCGGGTCCTGGGTCGGCAGGCCGGTGTAGCCGCAGTCGCGGGCCAGCTCGATGATCGTCGCGGGGCGCAGGCCGCCGTCCAGGTGGTCGTGGAGGACGGCCTTGGGGGCGCGCACGATCCAGTCGGCGGGAGCGGGGGCGGCGGCGGGGAGGTTGTCAGACAAGTGCATGGGGCGGGAGTGTACGCCACGAGGGCGGGTCGGCGCCGTGACGCGGGTGACGGCGGTGCCGGCGCCGGGCGGGGGCGCCCGGGTGCTCTCAGGACGACTGGAGGACCGGCAGCGCCGCCGCGCCCGTCGGGAGCATGTGCTTGGCCGCCATGACCGGGGTGTCGTTCACCCGCACCACCTGGGTGACCAGCACCGCCGGGGTGTCGGCCGAGCGGGCCAGCTGCTCGCCCCGCCGCTGGCCGACGAGCGTCGCCGTCACGGTGCTGTGGGCCGTCAGCGGCACGCCGCGCGAGGCACCGGTCAGCACCGCCAGCATCGACGTACCGACCGGGTCGGGCTGGGTTTCCAGGGCCCGGGCGAAGGCCGGGTGCACGCGCTCCAGGACGTCCTCGGCCGCCGCCCACTCCTGGCTCAGCGCCGCCGCCGTACCGTCCGCCGCCAGCAGTGACTCCCAGAACCGCAGCTCCGCCCGGGCGGGCGCCAGCAGGTGCTGGGTGGTGAAGTCCGTCGGCTCCTCGACCGTGCGCAGCAGGCCCCGTACGCGTACGGGCGCGCCCGCGCCGATCAGTTCCTCCAGGGGCTGGATGTGCTCGAAGCCGCGCCGCGGCGGGCTGTCGTTGACGGTGCGCCCCACCCCGCGGCGCACCGAGAGCAGGCCGTCCTCCTGGAGCAGCAGCAGGGCCTCGCGCAGGGCCGGGCGGCTGACGCCCAGCTCGGCGGCGAGCTTCGGCTCGGAGGGGAGGGTGGAGCCGGGCGGATAGGTGCCGGCGTGGATCGCGTCCACGATCCGCTCGTACAGCACCACGACCGGTCTCCGCTGCTCTGCGCTGACCACCACTGCCCCTCCTCGGCTCACTTGTCTGCAAGTTATGCCGAGCCGACCCGGGCGGGCAATGCCATACCCTCCCGGCCGCTCTCATGTGAGCTGGGAAAACAGCAAAAGTTTGCTCGGAGGTCTTGACGTCGACGCGCGTAGATCTCAGGCTGTGTCAGCAATGCTTGTCTGACAAGCATGGGCATCGCTTGTTCGATCTCCCGACATGACATGACATCCAAGGCAAAGGGGCCGACATGTCCATCTCGTTCGGCCGGACGCGTTCCGGAGCCGAAGCGGCCACATCCGACCTGGCGGGGCGCGGCCCCATGCTGCTGGCGATGGTCCTCGCCGTCCTCGGCTACCAGATCAACGCCACCATGCTGAGCCCCGCCCTGCCCGATGTCATCGAGCGCCTCGGCACCACCACCGCGGCCGCCGGCCTCTCCCAGACGCTGTTCTTCCTCATGGCGGCCATCGGCCAGGTCACCCTCGCCCGCCTGAGCGACCAGCGCGGCCGCAAGCCGATGATGCTGCTCTGCGCGGTCGTCCTGATCGTCGGCAACCTGCTCTGCGTCTTCGCGCCGAACATCGAGATCTTCATCGCGGGCCGCGTCCTCCAGGGCGTCTCCGCCGCGATGTTCACCCTCGCCTTCCTCACCCTGAACCAGCTGCTCACCCCGGCCGGCTTCGGCAAGGCCGCCGGCATCATCACCGCCGTCAACGGCGGCCTCGCCGGTGTCGACGCCATCGCGGGTGGCCAGATCGCCGACACCATCGGCTTCCGCGGCATCTTCGTCTGCTCCACGCTGATCGCCGTCGCCGGTCTCCTCGGCGTACGCCGGTACGTCCCCGACGTCCCGCCCACCGCCGACGCCGACGCCCGCTTCGACTCGCGCGGCATCGCCGCCCTCGCCCTCGGCCTGACCGGCGTCCTCGTCGGCCTCGCCCAGGGCGCCGCCTGGGGCTGGACCTCCGCCCTCACCCTCGGCTTCCTGCTCGGCGGCGTCGCCTCCCTCGTCTTCTTCGTCGTCTCGCAGAAGAGCGCCGCCAACCCGGTGATCGACCTCGACGTCCTCGCCTCGCGCCGCGCCTGGCCGCTGCTGCTGACCACGATCTGCACCCTCGGCGGAGCCTTCGGCGCGATCGCGCTCACGATCCCGCTCTTCTCCCAGGACGCCCGGGTCGGCCTCGGTCTCTCCGCCGTCACCGCCGCCGTCCTCTTCCTCACCCCCATCCAGCTGATCGGCGTGGTGTCCGCCCCGCTGACCGGCCGCCTCGGCCCGAAGATCGGCTGGCGCACGGTCGTGGTCGCCGGCGCGATCGCCAACTTCGCGATTTTCGTCTTCGCCACGCTGTTCCTGCACAACGAGTGGATCCTGGTGGCCGCCCTCGCCGCGCTCGGCGTCACGTACGGCGGCTTCATGCTCACCGGCCTCAACGGTCTCGCCGTCACCACCGCCCCCAAGGACAAGCCCGGCTCGCTCTCCGGTCTCAACGGCGCGTGCTTCGGCATCGGGGCCTCGCTCGGCATCGCCCTCGCCTCCGCCATGATCACGGCGGGCAGCGACGCGGGCGGCGTCACCGAGGCCGGTTACCAGCACGCGATGTACACGGCGCTCGCGCTGCTCGCCATCGGAGTCGTCACCGCCCTGCTCATCCAGCGCCCGGACCCGGCGGAGTCCGACGACGCGGACGACGAGCGCCAGGTGGTCCTCACCCACCACTGAGGCTTCCCACCCGTACGGCCGCTCCCACCGCCCCCGTGCGACCAGGGATGATCCACTCGTCCTGGTCCCGGGGGCGGTGGTCCGCTGATCGCCCGGCTAGCCTGAGCGGATGCACGGCACCCGTTCTTCCGCCTCTCCGTATCTGACCGAGGGCCCGCGTGTGGGCCTGCGCCACCTGACGTACGAGGACGCCGACGAGTTCACCGCGCGGGCCAGGGAGAGCCGGGACCTCCACAAGCCCTGGCTTTTCCCGCCCGTGGACGCCGACGCGTACGCCCGCTACGCCCGGCCCCTCGTCGAGGGGGACGACCGCGAGTCCTTCCTGGTCTGCGAGCGGGGGGCAGACGGGGCCATCGCCGGGTTCATCAACATCAACAACATCGTGCGCGGCGGCTTCCTCAGCGGCGCGCTGGGATACGGGGCCTTCGCCCACGCCGCCGGGCGCGGGCTGATGAGCGAGGCGCTCGGGCTGGTCCTGCGGTACGCCTTCGGCCCGCTGGGCCTGCACCGGCTGGAGGCCAACATCCAGCCGCTGAACGCCGCCTCCCTCGCGCTCGTACGCCGTGCCGGCTTCCGGCTGGAGGGCTTCTCGCCCGCGTTCCTCCTCGTCGACGGGGAGTGGCGCGACCACGAGCGCTGGGCGATCACCGCCGACATGGTCGCGTAGAAGCGGCCGGCGGCTCCCTGACCGCGCATCGCGGTCCGGGAGCCGCCGGCCGTGGACCGGAGGACGTGGGGCAGGGGTCAGTGCTTGAAGGTGTCCTTCGCCTTCTCCACCGTCTGCTTCGCGTCACCCTTGGCCTGCTCCGCCCGGCCTTCCATCTCCAGGCTCTCGTTCCCCACAGCCCGTCCCGCGGCCTCCTTCGCCTTCCCCTTGGCAGTCTGGGCGGCGTTCTTCGCCTTCTTCTCAGTGCTCATGTCTGTCACCTCCAGTCCGCTTCTGCCCGCTGCAGCGCGGGTCAATCCGGTCAAAACGGATCCTCTGGAGGCGGGAGCAGACTGCCGAGCGGGCCGAGGTCCAGATTCAGATCCGCCATGGTCAGGCCGTAGCGGGCACACAGCTCGGTCATCCGGTCGTGCAGGAGCATGAGGGTCGTGCCGAGGCGTTCCTCCTCGTCCTCGGTGAGGTCACCGGCGTCCACCCGGTGCAGGGCCTGCCGCTCCATGAGCTGCCGCAACAGCTCGACCAGGGTCAGGACGAGTTTCATCAGGTCGCGCTCCACCGTGTCGGGATCGGTGTTGATCCGGTGCGTGGGCGCGGACGGGCGCCCGCGCCCGGACCGGCGCAGCTCGCGCGGCGCTGCGGGGAGCAGCCGGAAGGCGCGCGCCGCCGCGTCGGCGAGCTCCTGGTGGCGGTCGACGGGCTCGTGGGGGGCACCGCCGCGAGGGTCAGCGGACATCCCGCACCGGCCCGGTACCCGGGACGCCTCGGACCTCCGGCAGGGGGAGCTCCGCGAAGGGGGAGGGGTTCTCCGCGCTGATGGACACGATCAGGGTGCGCAGGGAGATCCGTACGAGGTCGATGTCGGCGATGGACAGGGTGATGTCGCCGGTGACGACGACGCCGCTGGTGAGCAGGCGGTCCAACAGGTCGATCAGGGCGATCTGCCGGCCGGGCAGAGGAGCCTGGCCGCCGCTGGTGTACGGGGATACGCCGGGTGCCGTCATCCCGCGGTCGCCTCCTCGCCCTCCTGGTTCTCGGGCGCGGGAGCGGCTGCCGCGAACGAGTAGGGCGCCCAGGGGCCGGTGATTTCGAGCTGGACCGTGTCTTCGCCCTCGGCCGCCTGCCGGACGGCCGCGAGGAAGGGCTCGGACCGGTCGGAGGGCACGAGATAGGCGTCGTTGGCGATGTTCTCGAACGGCCCTTCAACCAGCGCACCCTGCTGCGCACGATGACGAGTGTGCTCGACGGCCCGGCCGCGGGCGGCGACATGGATGCGCTGAGCGGCCTCCAGTGCCTCCTGGTACGCGGTGTCCCGTGTGTGCCGCTCCTGGCGGCGGTGGCGCAAGTAGGCCCGGCCGGGACTCAGCTCGGGCGCGGGCGGTGCGGCCGTGGTGCCCGTGCCCGGGTCCGTTACGGGGTCGACCGGTGGGGCGAAGAAGACCTTGACGCCCCATTCCACGTGACCGGCGAGCCGTGCGAGCCGGGGGAGGAAATCGTCCCGGCCGGCCGCCAGCAGCGTGCGGACTCCGTCATCGTCGCGGTAGATGGTGGCGAGCCGCAGGGGAAGCACGGTGGTCCTGGCCGCCACGGCGTCGATCACACCGTGGTGGGCGCGGGCGACTGTCTCCAGCCAGCCCAAGTCCTCCAGGTGGGCGGTCAGGGGCGCCTCCTCGAAGTCGGCGGAGGGCACATCGCTGACCACCGCGGCCATGTCCCGGTCGGTCACGACACGGACGGGCGCGTCGCCGACGCCCCGCAGGGCTGCCACCGCCTCACGCAGCTCCGTCGTCGCGGCGGCGATCGCGTACAGATAGTCGACCGTCGCGCTCATCACCCGTCTCCGGAGGGCCGGTACACGTCTCTGCCTCCCCTGCCTTCCCGGCCTTCGAGGTTTTCCCGGCCGGCTGTGCGCCGCCGGGGTTCCGGGGCCTCTTCCTCCAGGCGCCTCCTGGGCGGGAGAGCACGGGCGTCCCTCAGGGCGGCGATCTCCTCGCGCAGGCGCCGGTTCTCCTCGGCGAGTCCGGGGCGTTCGACGGCGCGGGAGGACAGGGACGGATCGTGCTCCCACCAGTCGATTCCCATCTCCTTGGCCTTGTCGACCGATGCGACCAGCAGCCGGAGCTTGATGGTGAGCAGCTCGATGTCGAGAAGGTTGATGCGGATGTCGCCTGCGATGACGATGCCTTTGTCCAGGACACGTTCCAGGATGTCGGCCAGGTTGGCCGACGAACCCTGCCCGTAGGACGGTGATGCCCGGGACGGGAAGGAGCCGAGGTTGCTGGAGACGGGTTCGCTCACGGCGGTTCGACCTCGATTCGGGGCAGTTCAGCGCCGGGCCGAGGGGCTGCGACCGTGACGTTCGTCCTCGTACGGCTCTTCGTCCTCGTCTTCGTACGCCCTTTCACCTTCGACCTCTATGTCTTCCTTGGAGGGTTCGCGCGCCTCGGAGCGCCCGCCCTCACTGCGGTCGTCGTCCTCGTCCTCTTCGTACTCCTCCTCGCCCTCGGCCTCGTCTTCGTGGTACGCGTCCTCGGTGTCGTCCGCCGGTTCTGCTTCGTCCAGGTCCTCGTCCTCATCCTCGTTCTCGCGCCCGTCCTGGGGCTTCCCCGTCTCCTCCTCGGCGTCGCTCACCACCTCGCCGTCGCGGATCTCGCCGCGCCAGCCATCAGCGGGCTCCTCCTGGAGAGTGACGAACTTGCGGAACAGCTTCAGATCCAGGCGGGCCCGTCGGCCCTGCGCGCGCCATATGTTCCCGGTCTTCTCGAACAGCCCCTTGGGGAAGTACTCCATGACCAGCAGCACCTTGGTCAGGTTGTCGCCCAGCGGGTGGAAGGTGACCGCTCCCTTGGTGGTGCCCTTGGCGCCCTCCGACGTCCAGGTGATGCGTTGGTCCGGGATCTGATCGCCGATCTTCGCCTTCCAGCTGCGATTGGACTTGGCTACCTTCACCTGCCATTGGCTCGTCGTCTCGTCGGATTGTTCGACGTTGACCACACCCTTGGCGAAGCGGCTGAACTGCTGAAACCGTGTCCACTGGTCGTACGCCTGACGGACGGGTACGCCCACGTCGATGTCCTCGACGACCAGGACGCTCTTGCCCTTGGTTTCGCCCTTGCCGCCGCCCTTTCCGATCTTTCCGAAGAGGCCGGCCACCTTTTCCTTCACGCCGCTGGTGATGTGCGACATCGCCATCGAGGCGACGGCGCGGCGGGGCGACTTGCCCTTGCCGAGTGCCTCACCGCCCTTGGACAGCGCGCCGAACGCGCTGCCGAGCGAACTGCCGGGGTCGCCCAGGTTCCGGGTGGCTTCACCGAGACGCTCTCCCATGCCGGTGACGGCCTTCTGCGCCCGAGCTTCCAGATACCTCTGGAGTTCTTCCTTGAGCCGGTCGCCGGCCTCGCCGGCCAGGCGCGTGCGTCCGCTGTCGGTCATGCTCCAAACCTCCTCCGGGCACGTTCCTCACCCGTCTCACGATCCCGCCCCCGCTCCCCGCCCGGACGTCGGGGCCGGCCTGACTCACCGCCCGTGTCCCGCATGCGGGGACGCAGCACCGCCTTGGCCGCCTTGTCCGAACGGACTTCCGCGCGCCGCTTGGCAGCCGGTCGGCCGGGGCTGCGCTCCGGCTCTTCCCCGTCACCACCCTCTTCTTCGCCCCTCAGGTGCTCAGCGCCGTCCGTGTCTCCCTCGTCCCTCCCGGGTTCCTGGTCGTCGACGTCGACGTCGACGTCGACGTCGGCATCGTCATCCGCGTCGTCCTTGGTGACCCCGGGTATCTCCTGGCGGAGGCTGAGCGTGCGCTCGTGGAGAGAATCCGCCAACCGGTCGGCCCGGGTGGCCACGGCCGTGACGGCGGCCTCCTTGCCGGCGGTGAGCAATTCCTCGCGGATCTGTTCACCCAGGGCGTCCAGGGCGGGTGAATCCGTGACCAGAGACGCCACCTTCTTGGGGTCGATCTTCTTCCTGAGGACCCAGGACGCCAGAGCGATCGCGACCTTGGCCTTCTTGGTCCGTCCGAGCACGTAACCGCCGATCAGGGCCGCGCCCGTCATCATGTTCGTCATCGCAGGGGGTCCTCCTGACACCTCATGGCCCGCTTCCTTCCCAGAAGCGGCGGATCTCGTCGAGCCGGTCCAGCAGCTCGTCCTCACGCCTGTCGAAGGTCTCCTGATCGATCCGGCCGGACATCAGCTCACGCTCCAGCTCCGTGAGCGCCTGGAGGACCGGGCCTTCGTCGTAGTACTCCCTTTCCGCCACCTCGGTGACGCGCTGCACCACCCATCCGACGCCTCGTAGCGGGGCGAGGGGGAAGGTGAGCAGTTGAACCAGTACGCCCATGTCCGTATGGCTCCTTCCCGACTCACACAGGAGTCGCTGGGCTTGATGGACGGCACTCACCGCGCTCGCTGGACGAAGCTGTACGGGGGCAGCGGGCCGTGGAGCCGGAAGTCGACGTCGTCGCCGTGCTGCTCGGCCAGCCGGGCCTCCTGGGCCGTCGAGCCCCGGTGGATGCGTCGCTGCCGTGAACGCGTAGACGTAGACCGGCATGGCTCAGTCTTCCCGGCGCCTGGGAGGGCGGCGCTCCGGCCGTTCCCGCTGCCGTTCCTCGACTGGTTCGGGCTCGTCGTCACGGCTCTTGCGGAAGGATTCCGAGAACGCCTCCACCGCGCCCGTGAGGGCTCCCTTGCTCTTGCCGCGTGCTCCGTCCTCGGTGAGCTCGCCGACCAGCTCGGGCAGTTGCCTCGGTGCCTTGCGCCCCGTTTCCAGGTCGAGGCGGTTGCACGCCTCCGCGAACCGCAGATATGTGTCCACGCCGGCCACCACGACTCGGGCATCGACCTTGAGGATCTCGATGCCCACCAGGGAAACCCGGGCGAAGACGTCGATGACCAGGCCGCGGTCCAGGATCAGTTCGAGTACGTCGTACAGCGACGAAGAGCTGCCGCCGCCCTGCGCGACGCCACCTCCGCCACCTTGCGGCACCACCGTCATGGCGCCTCCTCTCGGGGACCGCACCCCTCGGGCTGTCCGGCCCCCGGTTCGTCCGCTTGAGAGCGGGAGGATTCACGTGCGCGAGTCGATCTGACCCCGCGTGTAACGGCGGATCCGCTCGTACGCCATCAGCTCGCCCTCGGCGTCGAGTGTCACTCGATAGCTGGCCAGCACGCTGGTGGTCACGGGGATCCGCTCAAGTTCCAGGACCTCCACCTCGGCCTCCCACCCGTCGTCGATGGGGCGGAGGGCGGAAATGGACTCAGGGGCTCGGCCGAGCAGCTCCTTGAGCTGGTCCACAGCCAAGCGCATCGCCTTGGGGGCGGGAAGTCGTTGCCCTGTCCCCTGGCCGTCACGGTGAGCCTCCGGTCGACGCTCTTCCTGCCGACGCTCGTCACGCGGGTCGTGGGGGTGGCGTCCGCTGGTCTGTCGCTCCGAAGGCATGACACTGCTCACCCACTGCCAAAAGTGCACAAAAGCATTAAATAAATCATATAGGACTAATCCGGTTCTAGCCTGATCTCCACGGCCGCCCCGCGCGCAAGAACGATTGCCAGCCTCGAAGGCGCTGCAGTACATGGGCTCCGCCCAGGCCCGGGGCGTGGTGCCGTCGGCGATGGGTGTAGGAGAACTGGATCACCGGGATCTCCGGATGACTCTCCAGCTGGTCGCGAAGCTGACGCCGCTGATCGGTGACGGCACAGCCGAATCCCATCCACACCGCTCCTGACGGTTTCGGTCGCAGGTGCTTCACGGCCGCCGGTCCGCCTGGCCGTGCTCTTCCCGCCGCCGACGCGCCCTGTGCAACCAAGCCCACTGTCGGGGCCGCGCGACGCCGCTCGGGAAGCCTCGCCGCTACCCGGAGTTGCGGTTCGGGGGATC
Source organism: Streptomyces sp. NPDC045431 (assembly GCF_040646655.1). Classification (NCBI taxonomy): domain Bacteria; kingdom Bacillati; phylum Actinomycetota; class Actinomycetes; order Kitasatosporales; family Streptomycetaceae; genus Streptomyces; species Streptomyces sp. NPDC045431. The sequence continues at coordinate 327,380 of NZ_JBEZAQ010000002.1, read as the reverse complement.
TCAGGCGACGCGCCGGGCGGAGTGCCGGGCTTCCCGGAGTCGGATTTTCGACGGGAGGCGGTCCAGGCCGGCCGAGACTCTGGCGTGTGCAAGTGTTTCCTGGCTCAATCGCTCCACGGTCCGCGCTGGATCCGCGTGAGGCTCCAGCAACAGTCGCACGCGTGCGGTGGGAGCAGTAGGCCGGCCTGTCAGCCGTACATGGACGCGCGAGACTCCGTCCAGGGCTTGTGCCTCGTCCTCGATCACCTCTTCCAGCGTGCGGCCGTTGAGTTGTGCTGCCGCGCCGTCCTTGCTGTTGACGAGGACCCGGCCCAGGCGGTGGCTGCGTTGTGCAAGAAGCCACCACAGCAGCAGGGCCAGCAGTACGGCGAGTACCGCGATGACGGTCGGCCACCACCAGCCTTCGTCCCGCCACCGGGTGCGTCCCTCGGTGCCCAGCAGCACGTCGTCCGGCCCACGGAAGGGCCACCAGTCCGGCATGCGGAAACCCCAGCGGCGTTGCAGATCCAGGCCGCCCAGCAGCACGCCGCCACCCAGGGCGAACAGCCCCAGGCCGCAAAGCCCCAGCAGCACCCGGTTCCCTGTCTTGAGCATCGAGATCTCCTCAGCCCTTCTTCGGGCGCCGGACGTGCACGGTCAGCGTGGGTTGCCGGGCAAGTCGCAAGGACGTCACGGCTTCGCCCAGCGCGGCCTTCAGGTCCGCGCGGACCTCCTCGAGATCGCGGAAATGGGCCTGTGCCCGTGCTTTGACCTTCCGGCGGCCGACAGCGACCTGTGCCGACTGGACACCGGGCACCTGCAGGGCCCGGTCGCGCAGCACCAGGGCGGCCGCGCGGTGGTCGATCCCGGCGCGGACCTCCTTGTTCTCGGGGATACCGGTGGGCTGCCGCATGGGCAGCAGCCTGCGCAGACCCGGTGTCACCGCCAGCAGGAAAAGCCACAGGCCGAGGGCCATCGTCAGGGCGGCCCCGACGATCATCCAGGTGTCCTCCAGCGGCCGTTGGGCCAGTTCCTCGGCGAGTCGCCGGCGCCATCCCATTGCAGACCCGCCTGCCCGAACCGAAATGACGTCGTACAGGAGCAAGCCCGTGGCCGCAGCGGACAGTAGGGCTACGACGGCGGCGGCAATCCTCCGCGCAGACCAGAAACGATGCGGCGACCGGCCTTCCTTTTCGGTCACCTTTGTCGTGCCCGCGCCCGGGGCATCGGCAGAAGGAGCCGCCTGTCCCGAATCGGAGGGAGGGGTGCTCGGCTGCCGCCAGGCGTTCGCGTTCATCTCACCCTCCCCTGGTCCGTGTGCCGCGTATGCACCGAGTGCAGCCTCTCGACCGACACCACGAGGTCGGACACCTCCATGCCGGCCCAGGTCCTGACCCGTTGGGTAACCTCCCGGCGCACTGCGGCGCACTGCGCCCCGATGTCGGACGGATAGCCGAGCTCGACGGTGATGTGCATGTGCACCTCACCGAGCACCGCCTGCCCCCTGGCGGCAGACTCGGCGTCTCGTCCTGTCGCACTCCGCTCCGGTGCCTGCTGCACGGACGCGGTCACGCGTGGCGTCCGGCGCCCAGGTGGTACGTGGCCAGTCGAGTCAGTGAACCGGCTGAGCGCCTCGCGCGCCACCCGGGAAGCGGTCTTCGCGACAACCCGGTCGGCGACGGTGATCGCACCGCGCTCGCCGCGGGGGACGCCCGAAGGCTGGACGGCTTCAGCGGTCACCGCTGCCAGTCTCCCCGAGTCCGTCGCCGGTCATCGCGAATCCGATCCTGCCGGTCTCGCCGACGGACGAAGTCGCCCGGTTCGAGATCGCCTTCCATCAGGCGCCCGATCACCAGGCCGACGACGCCGAGCCCCAGCACCAGCAGGAAGCCCCAGAAGTCACCGAAATATGCCGCGAAACCCAGCGCCATTCCGGCGATCAAGCCCACCACGGCCCTGCTCATCACGTGCTCCTTCGCTCAAAGAGCAGCTTCGCGCCCGGTTACTGGACCCGCTGCCGCCCTTCCTCTTCGTCGTCCTCCTCCGGCAACTTCACATCACTGACCATGATGTTGACTTCCACGACTTCCCGACCCACCAGCCGCTCCACTGCGGAGATCACGCTCTCCCGGACCGCCCCGGCCACGTCCGTGATGGAGGTGCCGTAGTAGACGACGATCTCCAAGTCGATGGCCGCCTGCACCTCTCCGACCTCGACGCTGACCCCGCGTGTGACGGACTTGCCGGCACCGGCGCCGGGCATCCGCTCCCTCATGGATCCCATCGAACGAGCGAAACCGCTGCCCAGGGCATAGACGCCGCGCACGTCCCGCGCCGCCATTCCGGCGATCTTCTCCACCACCACATCGGCGATGTCCGTCCGGCCGCGAGAACCGGGCACACTGCCGTGCCGTATGCCGGCGTTCTCAGTCATCAGGGAGTTCCTTCCTAAAGAAGTCACTCTGCACTATTTATCTGCATTATATTCGATTTAGTACCTTTATTCCAGATTTAGGGTGTGAGGCGGGGGTGGCAACGCGTGGCCTGAGCGTTCCTGCGCGAAGCCCTCGCGGTCACTCTGGGCGCAGTGCGGCAGGAAGAGAACGGCGGCCAAGCAAGAAAGAGGGTGCGAGACCGGTGTCTGAGGCGTGGAAGCAGGCAGCACGGCAACAGCTCGGCCTGGGCCGGCTGCTCCCGCTCGGCGGGCCCGACGACGGGACATGGATCACTGAGCAAGCGGCCGTCCGGGCCCTCGGGCGCGCTGCGGCTGAGATTCCCGGTGTTTGGCTGGAGTCTCTGCGCATCGGTTCGGCACCGCTTGAGCCTGTTTCCGAGCCGACCGTCCGTCCGCCGGCCAGTGCGCTACCGCCTGGCCCGCTCAGGATCGAAGCCACCTTCACAGCATCCCTCGGGCAGCCGCTGCCTGAGAGTGCCGACCGGTTGAGGAGCGCCCTGCTCAATGCGGCTGCTGAACGGCTCGGCCTGCCCACCGTCACGGCTGACCTGTGTGTGACGGATCTCCGTGAGGGCCCGCAGGCAGTCGTGGAGTCGCGACTTGCGGCGGAGGCCGTAAGGCCCGCGCCGGAAGCCGCACCCGCACGAAGCCCGGCCCTGGGATCCGGACCACGACCCATGCGGGGCCTCGTCGGTGAGCTGGCTGACGTCGCAACGGCTGTTCGGGGCGTCGCCCGCCTCACCACCGTGCTGGGAAGCCGCCCGGTCAAGGTGGACGACTATGACGATCCACCCAGCCGACGCATCGAAGTCCACCTCGCGGTCGCCCCCGGACACCATCCACTGGAAGTCGCCCGCGCCGTCCGGGCCGCCGTAGCCGACGCAGCCTCCACTGACACCTCGGGCCCGGTCACCGCCGCCGTTCTCATCACGGAAACCGCGGCCTAGCCAGCCAGGCTCTGGCGCACCATCCCCCAGATCCCGCACAGCGGTGCCCACGCCCTGGTCCTCGCACCAAGCGGATCTCGCATGCGTGAGCGCGCGGGCACGGATCGACGGTTGTAGGCGGGGGCCTGCCGCCTCGATGTGGCCGCCGGCATGAACCACGGAGTCCCCTTCTGCGAGAGTTGAGCCCGCCTGCTGCAGCAGGCGGCCTATCTCCCACCGGCGCAGGGGCCGTAACACCAGGCGCCCTGCGCAGCGGGCATGTCGTGTTTGCTGCTTCGCGCCCCTTCACACGCCTTGAAGGGCGGTCGGCATCGGGCGGACGGTTCAGGTCTGGTACTGACTCTGAGCTGAACGGGAGGTGACGTCCATTGCCCAGTGGTGTCGTTAAGTGGTTCGACTCCGACCAGGGTGTCGGGATGATCTGCCAAGGGCGCGATCAGCCAGAGGTTCTGGCCGAGCTTTCTGCGGTTCGCGGACCGGCTCGCCGACTGGTCCAGGGCGACAGGGTGTTGTTCGACATCACCTTCGATGCCGCAGGGCGTCGGGCGGACAACATCCACCGTCTCCCCGACTAGTCGCCGGCCGGGATGGCTAGGTGGCGGAAGCAAGAGTGTGCTGGGTGCGTGTCGTCAGCCCCACACCCACGCCCAGCCCTCCTGGCCGGCCGCCTCTGGTGTATCCGGCATGGGGCCTGGTGACAAGCGGGGCACTGTTTCCGTCCGGCGTCAGGGGGCAGGCGCATCGTAAAGCGTCGACGAAGGGACCGACATGAGCGCCGGGCAGAAGGCCAAGGCCACGACCGAGCAGGTTGTCGGGAAGGCTGTGAGGAAGGTGGCCCACGCGATGGGCAAGGACACCACCGCCGCCAAGGGCGCCGCACTTGAGGCACGGGGCAAGGCCCGAGCCGCCAAGGAGGGCGCGAAGGACGGCTTCCGCCACTGATCACGTCCCCCCGAGGGGTGCGGGAAGAATGGGGCTCGGTGTGTGAAGCAGCGGGCCCCGCTCACTTGGGCCGACGGCAGTACCCAAGCAGCAGGTTCACCGGGGCCGCAATTGGGCACGCAGCCGCCTGAAAGATACACATTGCTGCCCGTGCGCCGGCATGCGCGCGCACTGGATCGTCGGAGTCCTCGCGCCGCATTGCTCGGAGCAGCGCCGCCGATGCCCTCGGGTGTGTGGGCACGGGGTTGAAGCGCCAGGATGACCGCGGCTCCGGCTACGAGCGGCCCTTGTTGCCGTGAGGGCCACCGCTACCAAGCAACGAACCCGCATCACCACTCGGCAGGCCGCCACCGCAGCAAGTCGCCCGCCGACCCGCCGCACCACCCAGCCGCGCCCCGCGGCGGGGCGAGCGGGAGGGGGAGCAGCCGGCTCGGTACGCCCATGACCGGATGGCCTTCTGCCGGCGCCTAGACGAAGCTGTACGGGGGAAGGGGTCCGTGGATCCGGAAGTCGAAGTCCTCGCCGTACTCCTCGGCGAGCTGGGCCTCCCGGGCCGTGAACTCCTGCTGCCGGGGCCGCTCGACGAGGAAGGAGGCGCCGAGGAAGTCGTCCCCGGCCGCCTCCGACACCTTGGTCTCGCGTGCCAGCGGGCGTAGCGCTTCGACGATGCCGGAGCCGAACGACGCGTGGCGGGCCTCTACCTCGCGGGCGACGAGCTCGCCGAGCGCCAGCTTCAGTTCCTGTCCGCCGCGTCCGGCCCGGATCTCGTCGTTCATGCGACGCGCGTCGTCGGACTGCCGCAGCACTTCGCGCAGCAGTACGTCCTCGTCGCAGGAGACCTTCAGGTGGAACTCGGCGCAGCCGTCGAGGGCGGCCAGCCGCTCCTGGTAGGCGTCGGCGCGCTCCTCCAGGGTGTCGCGGACGGACTGGTCGTCCGGGGCGAGGGCGCCGAAGCGCAGCGGGAGCACGGTCGCCTGGCCCATCAGCTCTTCGAGGACCGTCTCGTGGGCGAGCACGTCGCGGCGCTTGGCGCGCAGTCCGTCCGGCGCGTCGCTGACGACGGCGGCGAGCGATGACCCCTTCACCACGCGGAGCTGCCGCGGGGGGTCTCCCACCCCGGCCACGCCGTCGAGTTCGAGGGGGTGGGTCGCGGCCGTGATCGCGTAGACGTAGACCGACATGGGGTTCACTCTTCCCGGTGCCTGGGGGGCCTGCGTTCGGGCCGGGACCTCTCACGCTCCTCGACCGGTTCGGGCTCTCGCTCGGACTGCTCGTCCCGGCCCTTGCGGAACGACTCGGAGAACGCCTCCACGGCCCCGGTCAGAGCTCCCTTGCTCTTGCCGCGGGCGCCGCCCTCGGTGATCTCGCCGACCACGTCGGTCAGCTGGGCCGGGGCCTTCCGTCCGGTCTCCAGGTCGAGGCGGTTGCACGCCTCGGCGAAGCGGAGGTACGTGTCCACGCTGGCCACCACGACACGGACGTCGACCTTGAGGATCTCGATGCCCACTAGGGACACGCGGGCGAAGACGTCGATGACGAGGCCGCGGTCCAGAACCAGTTCCAGCACGTCGTAGAGCGATGACGAGGAGCCACCGCCCCCGCCGCGTGCGACGGCGCCTCCGCCGCCTTGTGGCACCACGGTCATGGTGCCTCCTCACCTTCGTGGGTCGATCTGCGCCCGCGTATAGCGACGGACCCGTTCGTACGCCATCAGCTCGCCGTCCGCGTCGAGCGTGACCCGGTAGCTGGCCAGCACGCTGGTGGTCTCGGGGATCCTTTCGAGCTCCAGGACCTCCACCTCGGCCTCCCACCCGTCCTCGGTGGGCCGGAGGGCCGAGATGGACTCCGGGGCCCTTCCCAGCAGCTCCGTCAGCTGGTCGGCAGCGGAACGCATCGCCTTGGGAGCGGACAGTCGCCTACGAGGCCCTTCGCTTCCGTCGCGGCGCCCGCTGTCACGGGGCTCGTCGCGCGGGTCGTCGGGGTCGGGTTCGCGGGCCGGTCGCTCGGAAGGCATCGCGCTCCTCACCCACTGCTAAAGCTGCACAAAAGCATCAAATGAATCATATAGGACATGTGGGTGGGTCCGGCCGTCCTGGCGGGGATCCGTCGGAACGGCCGGGCGAGGCGGCCGGTGCCGCGCACACGGAGCGTACTTACGGGCGCCGACGGTCGACGTACTCGAACACCGAGCCGTCCGGGTGGGCCGCGATCAGGTTGCGCCCCACCGGCGTCGGTACCGGGCCCGCCACGACCCGTGCGCCGACCTCGGCGAGCCTGTCCCGCGCCACGTCGACGTCGTCCACCGCGATCGTCGCCGCCACCTTGCGCAGCACCTCCAGCTCCGACTCCGGGCCGGTCATCAGCAGGAAGCAACCCACCGCCGCCACCGACACACCGCCGCGTTCGAAGCGGAGCGCGGGGCTGCCGGTGAGCCGTTCGTAGAAGAGGACCGACTCCTCCAGGGTCTTCGGGTCATCGAGGCAGATGCGCAGCGTGGCGCCGAGGATCTCCATGCGGGCGAGGGTAGTTGACGGCACTGGGGGATGTGGTCCGCTCGCCGCGACGTCACGTCACGCGCGGCACAGCACCTCCCCGTGCGGCACCAGGAACCAGCCGTCCTCCTCGCGGCCCCATGCGCGCCAGCCCTCCGCGATGGCGGCCAGCTCGTCCTCGGTCGCGTACCCGCCCTCGGTCGCGAGCCGGGCGTACACCGAGGCGGTCGTACGGTCCGCCCACAGCCCGCTCCACCAGGCGCGCTCGTCGGGGGTGGCGTAACACCAGGTCGAGGCGGTGGCGGTGATGTCGGTGAAGCCGGCCTGCCGGGCCCAGGACAGCAGCCGGCGTCCGGCGTCCGGCTCGCCGCCGTTGCCGCGCGCGACGCGCCGGTAAAGCCGCAGCCAGCCGTCCAGTACCGGCACCTCGGGGAACCAGGTGAAGGCCCCGTAGTCGCTGTCGCGCGCCGCGACCACACCGCCGGGGCGGCACACCCGCCGCATCTCGCGCAGCGCGGCCACCGGGTCGCCCACGTGCTGGAGCACCTGGTGGGCGTGGACCACGTCGAAGGAGTCGTCGGGGAAGTCCAGCGCGAGCACGTCGTCGACGCGGAACTCGACGTTGTCCAGGCCCCGTTCGGCGGCCACCGCGCGCGCCTGGTCCAGTACGTCCCCGGCGGTGTCCACGGCCGTCACCCGGCCGGGGGCGACCAGCGCGGCCAGGTCCGCGGTGATGGTGCCGGGGCCGCAGCCCACATCCAGAACGTCGAGACCCGGCCGCAGCCGGTCGATCAGATAGGCCGCGGAGTTGGCGGCGGTACGCCACCGGTGGGACCGCAGCACCGACTCGTGGTGGCCATGGGTGTACACAGCATCCGTCATGCCGTCACCGTACGCCGCCGTGTCGGATCGTGAGACCCCCATCTCACTATCTGGTCGCAGGAGTTGTTCCGCGGCCCGGCCGCGAAGGCGCCACCGCCTGAGCCGCCTTCACCGCCTTCGCGAGGTTCTCCAGCTGGTCGTGGTCCGAGGTCTCCCGCAACCGGGCGAACTCCTCGCGCTCCTCGGCCTCCGCGTGGGCCATAAGGTCGTCCCGCAGCGCCGCGCACCGCTCCGCGAACTCCGGGGCGTCCACGCCGAGTTCCCCGCCGAGTTCCTCCAGGGCGCGCAGCCCCGCCCGTACGCGCTTCTCCTCCTCCAGCCGCTGCTCGACGATCCGTTCGCCGTCCTCGATGCGGCCGCGCGCGAACGGATGGACCATCTCCTCCTCCGCGGCCTCGTGCACCGCGAGCAGCCCGGCCAGTTCACCGAAGCGCTCCTCGCGCGCCTTCCCCTCGCTCCGCATCAGCTCGTCGAAGAGGCGGCGGAGCCGTACGTGCTGCTCCTCCAAGAGCGCCACCACGTCCTGACCGCCGCCCCCGGACGCCTCGGGCATGGGCATGCGGGCCTCCTCCCTCCGGCGTTATCCGCCGGGCCGCCCGGGTACCCGCCGCCCATGAACGCGAACCTTGCCGAGGCCGCCCGCACGGTCGTGATCACCGGAGCCGGCGGCGGGGTGGGCCGCGCCACGGCCCGCGCCTTCGCCGCGCGCGGCGACCGCGTGGCGCTGCTCGCGCGCGGCGAGAAGGGGCTCGCGGGCGCGGCCGCCGACGTACGGGCGGCCGGCGGCACCGCGTTGACCGTGTCCGTCGACGTCTCCGACACCCGGGCCGTCGAGGAGGCCGCCGACCGGGTGGAGCGCGAGCTCGGCCCGATCGACGTCTGGGTCAACAACGCCTTCGTCGGCGTCTTCGCGCCCTTCACCGAGATCCATCCCGACGAGTTCCGCCGCGTCACCGAGGTCACCTACCTCGGGTACGCCAACGGCACCCGCGCCGCCCTGCGCCGCATGGTGCCGCGCGACCACGGCACCGTCGTCCAGGTCGGCTCCGCGCTCGCCTACCGCGGCATCCCGCTCCAGTCCGCGTACTGCGGCGCCCAGCACGCCATCCAGGGCTGGAACGAGTCCGTCCGCTGCGAGCTGCTGCACGCCGGCAGCAAGGTGCGCACCACCATGGTGCAGCTCCCGGCCGTCAACACCCCGCAGTTCGACTGGGTGCTGTCGCGCATGCCGGGCCGCGCCCGCCCCGTCCCGCCGGTCTACCAGCCGGAGGTCGCCGCCCGCGCCGTCGTGCACGCCGCCGACCACCCCGGCCGCCGCGAGTACCGCGTCGGCGCCCGTACGGCGCTGACCCTCCTCGCCAACGCGCTCGCGCCCGCGCTGCTCGACCGCTACCTGGCCCACACCGGATACCGCGCCCAGCAGGAGCCGTGGAACGGCGCCGGTGAGGGGGCCGCGCCGCACTCCGACGAGCCCGCCCCCAGCAACCTGTGGGCGCCGGTCGACGGCCCGCTGGGCCAGGACTTCGGCGCCCACGGCCGCTTCGACGCCGAGGCGCGCGACCTGTACGCGGACACCGTGCTGCTGCGCCACCCGGCCGTGCTGGCCACCGCGGCGGCCGGAGCCGCCGCCGGGATCGCGGCGGGCGCCGGCGCGGTGCTGCGCCGCCGGGGCGGCGGCGTTTGGCAGGCGGCCGCACGGGCACCGGGAAGGTTCGTGCGGCGCCGGACACCGACCCGCCGGCGCCCGGCCCGACCGATCCGACCGATCTGACGACGACCGATCCGACCGACCCGACCGACCCGACCGACCCGACCGATCTGACGACGACCGATCCGACACAGACCCACCTGCCACCACTCGACCTGTCACCGTTCGACCTGACGCTGGAGGCGCTGTGACCCCGTCCGTCAACCCGCCCGCCGGTACGCCGTCCCGCCGCCGGCCGCGCATCGTGATCGTCGGCGCGGGATTCGCCGGCTACCAGACCGCCCGCAGCCTCAGCAAGAGCCTGCGCGGCCGCGCCGAGATCGTGCTGCTCAACCCCACCGACTACTTCCTCTACCTGCCCCTGCTGCCGCAGGTCTCCGCCGGCATCCTGGAGCCCCGCCGGGTCACCGTCTCGCTGCCCGGCACGCTCCGGCACGTCCGCCTGGTGCTGGGCGAGGCCGACCACATCGACCTCGACGGGCGGAAGGTGCACTACACCGACCCCGAGGGCACCACCGGCGAGCTCGGCTACGACCGGCTCGTCCTCGCCGTCGGCAGCGTCAGCAAGCTCCTGCCCATCCCGGGCGTCGCCGAGCACGCCACCGGCTTCCGCGGCCTGCCCGAGGCGCTCTACCTGCGCGACCACATCACCCGGCAGATAGAGCTCGCCGCGTCCGCCGGCGACCCCGCCGAGTGCACCTCCCGCTGCACGTTCGTCGTGGTGGGCGCCGGTTACACCGGCACGGAGGTCGCCGCCCACGGCAAGATGTTCACCGACGCGCTCGCGCGCAAGTACCCGTCCTGGCCCAAGGGCGTACGCCCCCGCTGGATGCTCCTCGACGTCGCCGACCGCGTCCTGCCCGGGCTCGACAAGCGGCTCTCCGACACCGCCGACCAGGTGCTGCGCGCCCGGGGCGTCGACGTGCGGATGGGCACCTCCGTCAAGGAGTCCACGTCCGACGGCGTGCTCCTCGACAACGGTGACTTCGTCGAGACGCGCTCCCTCATCTGGTGCGTCGGCGTGCGCCCCGACCCGCTCGTCTCCGAGCTGGGGCTGCCCGTCGAACGCGGCCGGCTCGTCGTCACGCCCGAGCTGCGCGTGCCCGGCCACCCCGACGTCTTCGCCTGCGGCGACGCCGCCGCCGTACCCGACCTGAACCGGCCCGGCGAGTACACGCCCATGACGGCGCAGCACGCCTCCCGGCAGGGCAAGACCGCCGCCCGCAACGTCGCCGCGTCCCTCGGTGTCGGCGAGGCCGCCCCGTACCGCCACAGCGACATGGGCTTCGCCGTCGACCTCGGTGGGGTGAAGGCGGCCGCCAACCCGATGGGTGTCCCGCTGTCCGGGCCCGTCGCCGGGGCCGTCACCCGGGGCTACCACCTGGCCGCCATGCCGGGCAACCGGGTGCGGGTCGCCGCGGACTGGCTGCTGGACGCGGCGCTGCCCCGGCAGGCCGTCCAGCTGGGCCTGGTCCGCTCCTGGCAGGTGCCGCTGGACACCGCCTCGCCCGAACTGGCCAAGAGCGGCGCCGGGAACGGCGGCGCCAAGAGCAGCACCGACAGCAGCGCCGCGACCGGCTCCGGCGCTCGCAAGGAGTGACATGCACTACGAAGAACTCGCCTCACTCGCCCAGCAGTTGAGGGTCGACGCGGTCCGGGCCTCGGCAGCCGCCGGCTCCGGGCACCCCACGTCCTCGATGTCCGCCGCCGAGCTCGGCGCCGTCCTCCTCGCGCACCACCTGCGCTACGACTTCGACCGGCCCGACCACCCCGGCAACGACAAGTTCGTGCTCTCCAAGGGCCACGCCACGCCCCTGCTCTACGCCATGTACCGGGCCGCCGGCGCCATCGACGACGAGGAGCTCGCCACCTACCGCACCCTCGGCAGCCGCCTCGAAGGGCACCCCACGCCCCGGCTGCCCTGGGTGGACGTGGCCACCGGGTCCCTCGGGCAGGGCCTGCCCGTCGGTGTCGGCATGGCGCTCGCGGGCAAGCGCCTCGACCAGGCGCCGTACCGCGTCTGGGTCCTGTCCGGCGACAGCGAGATGGCGGAGGGCTCGGTGTGGGAGGCGGTCGAGCACGCCGCGTACAACCAGCTCGACAACCTCACCCTCGTCGTCGACGTCAACCGGCTCGGCCAGCGCGGGCCCACCCGCCACGAACACGACCTCGGCGCCTACGCCCGGCGCCTGCACGCCTTCGGCTGGCACGTGGTCGAGGTCGACGGGCACGACGTCCAGGCCGTCGACCGCGCCTACGCCGAGGCCCGCTCCACCATCCGGCAGCCCACCGCGATCCTCGCCGCCACCCGCAAGGGGCGCGGGGTCGCCGCGGTCGAGGACCGGGAGGGCTTCCACGGCAAGCCGCTCAAGGACGCGGACGCCGCCATCGAGGAGCTGGGCGGCCCGCACCCCCACCACGTGTCCGTACAGAGCCCGCCGGACGTGAGCGCGCCCCGGCGCGCCCCGCGCGGCACCGTCGAGCTGCCGCGCTACGACGTCGGCGACACGGTCGCCACCCGCACCGCGTACGGGCACGCCCTGGAGGCCCTCGGCTCGGCGCGCGCCGACGTGGTGGCGCTCGACGCGGAGGTGAGCGACTCCACGCGCACCGAGTTCTTCGCCAAGGCCCACCCCGACCGGTACTTCGAGTGCTACATCGCCGAACAGCAGCTCGTCGCGGCGGCCGTCGGCATCCAGACGCGCGGGTACGTCCCGTACGCGTCGACGTTCGCGGCCTTCCTCACCCGGGCGTACGACTTCATCCGCATGGCCGCCGTCAGCCGCGCCGGCATCAATCTGGTCGGCTCCCACGCGGGCGTCGCCATCGGTCAGGACGGGCCGTCCCAGATGGGCCTGGAGGACCTGGCCATGCTCCGCGCGGTCCACGGCAGCACCGTGCTCTACCCGTGCGACGCCAACCAGACCGCCCGGCTCGTCGCCACGATGGCCGACCTGTCCGGCATCCGCTACCTGCGCACCTCGCGCGGCGACGCCCCGGTCCTGTACGGGCCCGACGAGGAGTTCCCGGTCGGCGGCAGCAAGGTCCTGCGCGGGGGCGGCGACGACGACCGCGCCACCCTCGTGGCGGCCGGGGTCACGGTGCACGAGGCCCTCAAGGCGGCCGACCTGCTGGCCGAGCACGGCATCCCGGTACGCGTCATCGACCTGTACTCGGTCAAGCCCGTCGACACCGAGACGCTGACCGCCGCCGCGACCGCCACGGGCTGCCTCATCACGGTCGAGGACCACCATCCCGAGGGCGGCCTGGGCGACGCGGTCGCCGAGGCCTTCTCCGACGGCCGGCCGGCCCCGCGCCTGGTCCGCCTCGGCGTCCGCGCCATGCCGACCTCGGCGACACCGGAGGAGCAGCTGCACGCGGTGGGTATCGACGCCGACTCGATCGCCGCGGCGGTGAAGCTGGCGGTGGAGAGCGGCGTGACGGCCTGACGCGCTCCCCGCGACGCCCCGACCGGTCCCGCTCCGCGGGCAGCCGGCCGGGGCGTTCCGTGTACCCGGCGGCACGCCGGGTACGGGGCCCCGATGAGCGCACAGACCCAGACCCGCACCGCCCTGCGGGCCGGGCGCAGGACCGTGGAGGTCCACCGGCCCGACAAGGTCCTCTTCCCCGACGACGGACTGACCAAGGCCGACCTCGCCGCGTACTACCGCGCGGTCGCGCCGTTCATGCTGCCGCACCTGCGCGGCCGCCCTTTGATGCTGGAGCGGCACCCCGACGGCGTCGGGGTGCCGCTTCATGCAGAAGGACACCCCGGACGGCTACCCGGAGTGGGTGCGCCGCGCCGAGCTGCACAAGGAGGGCGGCACCATCACCCACACCGTGTGCGACGACACCGCCACCCTGCTCCACCTCGCCGACCAGGCCGCCCTCACCCTGCACCGCTGGTTGGCGAAGGCAGACCGGCCCCGGTGGCCCGACCGCATGGTGTTCGACCTCGACCCGGCCGGTGACGACTTCGACGCCGTACGCCGCGCCGCGCACGCCCTGCGCGAGCTGCTCGACGCCCTAGGTGTCTTGCCGATCTTGCCGGGCTCGCGACGCCTGGCACCGCGCCTCGCCGCGTTGTCGTCGGTCGCCAATGGCCCCCGTAGCCCTGCGGGCACGGGGGTGCCCCCACCGCAGTGGCTCCCTCCTCCGCCTTGCGATACACGGCACCAGACCCCGCTCCCTGATCCGGCCGGATCGACAAGACACCCCCTCGGCCTGTCCGGCGTGCCGATGACCACCGGCTCCCGGGGCCTGCACGTCGTCGTGCCGCTCGCCGGGCGCACCGGCCACGACGACGTGCGCGCCTTCGCCCGGGACGTCGCGGACACCCTCGCCGCCCGCCACCCCGACGCGCTGACCACCGCCGCCCGCAAACAGGCCCGCGGCGGCCGCCTCTACCTCGACGTGCAGCGCAACGGCTACGCCCAGACCGCCGTCGCGCCCTGGTCCGTACGCGCCCTGCCGGGCGCACCCGTCGCCGCGCCGCTGACGTGGGAGCAGCTCGACGAGCCCGCCACGCACGCCCGCCGCTGGACCGTGCGCACCGCGCTGGAGCAGGCGTGCACCCGGCCCTGGGACGCCGAAGCGGCCCGGCCGCGCGTCCTCGGACCGACGGTCCGCGGGCGGCTGGACGCCCTGCGCCGAGGGGATTGACGCCGTCCGGACTTGCGGGATCCGCGTTCCCGTGTTTGCGGGCTCCCTGTGGCGGCAACCCGCATGAAGTCATGGCCAACACATCAGAGACCCTGCGCCGCGCGTGCGAACAGCTCGCCGAACTCACCGGGCTGACCGCCGAATCGGTGTCGTCCTTCCAGCGCACCGACGACGGCTGGAGATTGACCGTCGAAGTGGTCGAACTGACCCGCGTCCCCGAGACGATGAGCCTGCTCGCGTCCTACGACGTCGAACTCGACGAGGACGGCGAGCTCACCGGCTACCGGCGCGTGCGCCGCTACGAACGCGGCCGGGCCGACCGGCAGCGCTGAGGCGCCAACTGACAACCCCTCAGGGAGGGAGCCACACCATGACCGTAGCCACACAGACAGGCGGTCCGGCCGGAGGCGGTTCCGGCGGTACCAGTGGCCTGTACGACGTCCTGGAACTCGTCCTGGACCGCGGGCTCGTGATCGACGCGTTCGTCCGCGTCTCGCTCGTCGGCATCGAGATCCTGAAGATCGACGTCCGTGTCGTCGTCGCCAGCGTCGACACCTACCTGCGCTTCGCCGAGGCGTGCAACCGCCTCGACCTGGAGGCCGGCCCCCGCAAGAACCCGGGCCTGCCCGAGCTGGTCAACGACATGACCGAGTCCGGAGCGCGCGGCAAGACGAAGGGCGCCCTCCAGGGCGCCGCCGAGACCCTGTCCGACACCCTCAGCCGTTCGTCCAGCCGCTCGTCGTCGCGGAAGAAGGAGGAAGAGGAGAAGTGAGCACGTACGTCTACGGCATCACACGGAGCTCACACCCCGGACTCCCCAAGGGGACCTGCGGCATCGGCGACCCGCCCAAGCCCGTCCGGATCCTCACGGAGGGCGGCCTGACGGCGCTCGTGAGCGACGCGCCCGAGGAGCTGCGCCCCAAGCGGCGCGACCTGCTCGCCCACCAGAACGTGCTCGCCGGGGCCGGCGTGGACGGCCCGGTGCTGCCCATGCGCTTCGGCGGCGTCTCGCCCGACGACGACACGGTCGTCGCGGTCCTCGCCGAACGCCAGGACCACTACCTGGAGCGGCTCGACGCCCTCGACAACAAGGTCGAGTACAACGTCAAGGCCTCCCACGACCAGGACGCCGTCCTGCACCAGGTGCTCGCCGACGACCCCGACCTGCGGGCGCTCAGCGAGGCCAACCGCGCGGCGGGCGGCGGCACCTACGAGCAGAAGATCGCCCTCGGCGAGCGGGTGGCGGCCGCCGTCAAGCAGCGCGAGGCGCGCGACGCGGTACTCGTCCAGGAGGCCCTGCAGGGCGAGGCCGCGGACATCCGGCCCGGACCCGAGTCCACCGGCTGGCTGGCGAACATCTCCTTCCTCGTGGACCGGGACGCCGCCGACGGCTTCGTCGCGGCCTGCGAGGCCCTCGCCAAGCACCACGGCCACCTCCAGCTGCACCTGAACGGGCCGCTGCCGCCCTACAGCTTCGTGGAGTAGAGGGGAGAGGCTCCGGTATGGGCCTGCTGGGTGAGCTGCTCCTGCTACCCGCCGCCCCCTTGCGCGGCACCGCCTGGGTGCTGCGCCAGGTGGTGGCGGAGGCGGAGCGGCAGTACTACGACCCCGCCGCCGTACAGCGCGAACTCGCCCGCCTCGCCGAGATGCTGGAGGCGGGCGAGATCGACGAGGCGGAATTCGACCGCCGGGAGGACGAGCTCCTCGACCGCCTGGAGAAGGGTACGAGACCGACATGACCACCCCCAGCCGGGGCCTTCCGAGCCCGTACGCCGCCGAAGGCAGCAGCGCCAACCTCGCCGACATCCTCGAACGCGTCCTCGACAAGGGCGTGGTCATCGCCGGCGACATCAAGATCAACCTGCTCGACATCGAGCTGCTGACCATCAAGCTGCGTCTCGTCGTCGCGTCCGTCGACCGTGCCAAGGAGATGGGCATCGACTGGTGGGAGAGCGACCCCGCCCTCTCCTCGGGCGCCCGCCAGCGCGAACTGGCCCGCGAGAACGAGGAGTTGCAGCGCCGGATCGCCGAGCTGGAGGAGCGCACCGCATGACCGTCACCCCCGCCGCCCCCCGCACCCCGCGGCTGCGGTACGTCTACGCCGTGTGCCGGCCCTTCGACGGCGTCCTGCCCGAGGGGCTCCGCGCCATCGGGGACCAGCCGCCGCGGCTGCTCCGCCACGGCGACCTCGTCGCCGTGGTGGGCGCCGTCCCCGCCGAGGACTTCGACGAGGCCCCGCTGCGCGCGCGCCTGGAGGACCTGGACTGGCTGGCCGCCACCGCGCGCGCCCACGACGCGGTCATCGCCGCCCTGACCACCGTGACCTGCCCGCTTCCGCTGCGGCTCGCCACGGTGTGCCGCGACGACAGCGGCGTGCGGCGGCTGCTGGAGGAGGGCCACGACCGGTTCGTCCGCGCCCTGGAGCGGCTGGACGGCCGGGTGGAGTGGGGGGTGAAGGTGTACGCGGAACCGGAACCGGAGCCGGAACCGCGGCAGGAGCCCCGGCAGCCCGCGGCGGCGCCCGCCGCCGGCGGCGGACGCGACTACCTGCGCCGCCGGCTCCAGCAGCGGCGCGGCCAGGAGGCCGGGCTGCGGCGCGCGGAGGACCTGGCGCGCCGCCTGCACGACGAGCTCTCCCGGCACGCGGAGGCCGCCACCGTCCACCCGCCGCAGGACGCCAAACTGTCCGGCGCCGGGGGCGTCAACGTCCTCAACGCCGCCTACCTCATCGACCGGGAGCGCGGCGAGGGCTTCGTCCAGCTGGTGCGGGGGGCGTCCGAGGAGGGCGTCCGGGTGGAGCTGACCGGGCCCTGGGCGCCGTACTCCTTCGCGGGGATCGCGGAGGAGGAGGCCGCGTGAGCGTCGAAGAGCGGCGGATCGCCCTCGTGGACCTGCTCGACCGGCTGCTCGCCGGAGGCGTGGTCATCAGCGGCGACCTCACGCTGAGCATCGCCGACGTCGACCTCGTCCGCGTCGACCTCAAGGCGCTGGTCAGCTCGGTGAGCGCCCAGGTGCCGTCGCCGTGGGAGCCGGCCGGGCAGACCACCGGGAAGGTCGCGGGGGAGATCGCGGGGGAGATCGTGGGGGAGCGGGTATGAGCGAGCAGCGCCGCCGCGTCGAGCTGGACCCCGACACCGTCGAGCGCGACCTCGCCCGGCTGGTCCTCACCGTCGTCGAGCTCCTGCGTCAGCTCATGGAGCGGCAGGCGCTGCGCCGCGTGGAGGGCGGGGAGCTGACCGAGGAGCAGGAGGAGCGGATCGGCCTGACCCTGATGCTGCTGGAGGACCGCATGGAAGTCCTCCGGACGAGGTTCGGACTCGCGCCGGAGGACTTGAACATCGATCTGGGACCGCTCGGCCCCTTGTTGTGATCTCCGAACCGTCACCCCCTACCAGCGGTACCAGCGGGACCGCGTGCCGCCCGACGACGTCCTGAACAGGAACCCGAGCAACCAGATCACCAGGACCGCCACCGCGATCCACCACAGCGCCTCCACCGCGAACCCGGCGCCGAAGAGGATCAGGATGAGTAGCAGCACCAGAAGGATGGGAACCATAATGCACCTCCACCCTTCGGGTGCCCCCGATTCGAACGTGTACACGGCCCAGGGCGGGGTACCGCCCGTCTGCCGTCACCGCCGTGCGGGAGCGGGACGATCGGCCGATCATCGTGTTTCATGGCCACAAGATCGGACATGCCCCTCCTCGCCGCGCTGCTGACCCCCCTCTGCGCCGGCCTCCTGCTCACCGGATGCGCCGAGCCGTCCTCCGCCCCCACGGCCCGCCCGGCGCAGGCCGCGACCGCCCCCGCGCCCGGAGCCCCCGCCAAGCCGGCGCCCGCGCTCGCCCCCCGGCCCGCCGAGCTCCCCGGCATCGGGCCGCTCACCCGCGCGCGGATCCCGGCCACCACCCGGCAGGCGCTCGTCGTCACGGGCGAGGGCCCCGACTCCTCCCGCTCCACCGCCGTCCTGTACGGGCACGACCCGGTACGCGGCTGGCACCCGGTCACCGAACCGTGGCAGGCGCACAACGCCCTGCGCGGCTGGACCGACGACCACCACGCCGATGACCTGCGCACGCCCATCGGCGTCTTCCGGATCGGCGACGCCGGCGGCCGTCTGCCCGACCCCGGCACCCGGCTGCCCTACGACCAGGACGAGGAGTTCAACATGTCCGGCACCGGGTTCCTCGGCGAGCCGCTCGAAGGCTCCTTCGACCACGTCGTGGCCATCGACTACAACCGCGTCCCCGGCACCACGCCCCTGAACAAGACCCGCCCCCTCGGCCTCGCCAAGGGCGGCGGCGTGTGGATCCACGTCGACCACGGCGGCCCCACCCGGGCCTGCGTCTCCCTGCCCCTGGAGCGCATGCGGGAGCTGCTGCTCGCCCTGGACCCGGCGAAGGAGCCCGTGATCGTGATGGGGGACGCGGCCGCGCTGGCCCGGTGAGGGGTATTTCCTAGGCGCGTACCTGCGGCCGGTAGACGGTGAGCGCCTCGTCCACCTTGTCGACCAGCAGCTCCGGCGGCGCCTCGGTCACCTCGCCGTCGTACGCCAGTACGGTGCCGGGGGCGAGCCCCGCGATCCGCAGCCGCCGCAGCGACACCGCCGCGTGCACGGGGGAGCGGCTCAGCGGGCCCGCGAGGACCGCCGCCAGGAGCCGCAGCCCCGGCAGCCGGCCGGCCCGTACCACCCGCACGTCCAGCAGGCCGTCCGCCAGCTCGGCGCGGTGCCCGGGGGTCGGGCCCATCCGCCGGTACAGGCAGTTGCCGGCGAACAGCAGCCACAGCGCGTGCCGTTCGCCGCCCAGCTCGGCCTCCAGCGGGTGCTCGCCGCGCAGCAGCCGCAGCGCCCCGAGCACCCCGGCCGGCCAGCCGCCGATCCGCGGCGCCCAGCGCTCCCGCAGCCGCACCAGCTCCGGGTACACGCCCAGGCTGAAGGTGTTGACGAAGTAGCCGTGGGCCGCGCCGTCCGGGCCGGGCGTGAACCGCCCCAGGTCCACCCGTACGGCGTCACCCGCGGTCAGCGCGCGGCAGGTGTCGTGGACGGACTCGACGCCCAGGTCGTACGCGAAGTGGTTGAGCGTCCCGCCGGGGAAGACCGCCAGCGGCACCCGGTGCCGGGCCGCCACCGCCGCCGCCCGGTTGACCGTGCCGTCGCCGCCCACCACGCCCAGGGCCCGGCACCGATCCGCCGCGGCCTCCAGCTCCTCTTCCACGGCCTCCGGGGCACACGCACGCACGTCCGCGCGCGGCAGCGCGTCCTGGACCAGCGCGGCGGCCGCCGCGGAGTCCGACCCCGACTCCTCGTTGACCACGACGACCAGGCCGGCCCCGCCCGGCAGGGCGGGCGCGTCGGCGTGCGGCCGCCCCGGCGCCGGGAGCTGCGACCGGGTCGGCACCAGGCCCCGTACGGCGAAGGCGGCGCCCACCCCGAGGGCCGCGCCCACCAGCACATCGCTCGGGTAGTGCGCGCCCGTGTAGATCCGGGAGAGCGCCACGGCGGCGGCCACCGGCGCCACGACCGCCCCCCAGCCACGCGACTCCAGCGCCACACCCGTCGCGAAGGCCGCCGCCGACGCCGAGTGGCCCGACGGGAACGACGTGGTGATCGGCTGCCGCTTCAGCCGCCGCACCATCGGCACGGCGTCCAGCACGGGGCGCGCCCGCCGCACCGACCGCTTGCCGACGGTGTTGATGGTGGCCGACGCCACCGCGAGCGACGCCACCCCGCGCACGGCCGCCCGCCGCGCCCGCGCCCCGCGCCCGAGCGCCGCGATCCCGGCCGCCGCGCCGAACCACAGCATCCCGTGGTTGGCGCTGTGGCTCAGCCGGGGGAGCAGGGGCTCGGCGCCCGGCCAGTGGCGGGTGGCCACCCGGTGGAAGACGTCCCGGTCCCAGGCGCCGAGCAGCGCGGTGACTCGGGAACGGACGGGGTCGGCGGCCTGCGCGGTGGTGTGGGCGGCATGGTCATGGGGCATGGGAGGCGCTTACCCCTTCCAGGGCCTACGAAGCCGACAACGGCGCACGCGGGCGCACGCAGGCGGCCGGGCGCCGCCACCCGAGGGCGGCACCCGGCCTGCTCCACCGCGGGAGGGGCCCCTCGGAGCCCCGCTCAGCCGCGGGAGGGGCCCCTCGGAGCCCCGCTCAGCCGCGGGAGGGACCCACGGGACTACGCCGGCTCCACCTCCCTCTCCCGCTCGCTCTCGTCGTACGGCCAGCGCAGCAGCGCGCCCAGCCCGCCGACCGGGACCTCGTCCTCGATCTCCGGCCGTACCCGCAGCACCTCCGCCCCTGTCATCACCGCCGAGCGGATCAGCGCGTCGTCGGCGCGGGCCGGCATGGGCTCGGTCTCGCCCAGGTACTGCGTCTCGTTGCGGCGCACCGCGATCTGGTCCGGCTCCGCGCCCACCCACACCTCGCGGTGCGCGTCCGGGCCCTCCGTACGGATCAACAACTCGGCGATCCGGTGCTCCCGGGCCGCCTCGATCAGCGCGGGCACGCCCTCGGCCGCACCCTCCGGGCGGCCGCCGCCGGTGGAGCGGGCGGCCCGGAACCGGTCCAGCTCCTGGGCGGCCAGGCGCCGCATGTGCTCCTGGCGGGCGGCTTCCACGTCCTCGTCCAGCAGCCGCCTGCTCGCGCCGGCCGCGCGTCCGCCGTGGTCGCTCTCCACGGTGAGCGCCCGGATGTCCGGGGCCAGCCGCTCGTGCACGGAGCGCCGCTCGCGCGGATCACCGGCGAGCACGATCAGATCGGCGCCGGTCTCGCGCTCGCACGCGGTGAGGGCCTCGGCGATCTCGGCTGCGTTCTCCTCCCAGGTGTTCTCGACCTTGAGCTGGAAGTGCCGCTCGGACCAGTCCGCGGTCCCATGGCGGCGCAACGGCCAGGAGCGGCCCTCCACATGGCCGGCCGGACGCCCGCCGAGCGGTGTGCGCAGCTCCAGGTCGGCTCCGGCGCGGTCGATGTACGCGACCAGGCAGACCGGTTCCTGCGTCGCCAGGTCCAGGAGCGGGCCCAGGTGCGGCAGCGCCGACCAGGTGACCTCGGACGGCCACGGGGGCCGTACGCCCAGCGGCGGGTCGAGGACGACCTCGCCGTGCGCGGCGAACACCGCCCGACCGGCCTCACCCGGCGGGCGCGGCTCGTCCGTCAGCGCTTCGTACACGGCCCGCTCGGTCTCCGGGTCGCACCCCTGGGACCGGAGTTCGTGACAGACCTCCTTGGCCTGGAGCGCCCGCCGCTCCTTGGTGGACTCGTCCACCCTTGAGGTGTCCAGATAGACACTCGCCCACGGCCCGGGGCGGTCGAAGAGGGTGGAGAGAAACGAGAGTTGCATGGCTCCCTCCCGGAGGCCAGATGTGCGTCGTGCGTCGTGCGTCATACGTCGTGCGTCATCGTGCGTCGTACGTCATGGACGTCGTCGTCCGTTGCGGACGGGGTGCCGGGCGGGCGGCCCTCAGACCTTGCGGCCGACCATCGCCAGCAGCTTCGTCTGCGCGTCGGCGCCCGGCGGTGTCGTCACCGGCGGGGCGAACAGGCCGCTCTTGGACAGCCCGGCGGCCTGCGGGGCGATGTCCCGGGTGGTGAAGTCGACGAGCGCCTTGGGCAGGTGCTCGTCCGCGCCGATCGCCCGGGACAGGTCCCACGCGTGGATGACGGCGTCGTCCACCATCTGGTGGCAGTAGTCCTCGGCCGGTGTCTCGCCGTACGAGAGGTGGACCGTACGTCTGAGGGCCCCCTCCTCCCGGAACGCCTCGACGGCCTCGGTGGCCGCCCGGTCCCACACCCCGACGGGGTCGTCGCCGAGCACGTCGCCGTCGAACCGGTCGCCGACCTCCTCGATCGTCAGTCCGTCCCGCACCAGCGGCACCACCCACAGCTGCTCACCGGTGAGGTGGTTGACGAGGTCGCGCACCGTCCACTCGGTGCAGGGCGTCGGGGCGTCCCACTGGTCGTCGCGGACCGCGTGCACGCGCGCGCCGAACACCTCCAGAGCCTCGGCGTGCCGTGCGAGCAGGGTGTTCGCCATGGGGCTCACCTCCATGGACGGGATCGGATCCGCATCCGCATCCGCGTCCGAGTAAGGGGCTCCTCGTCCGCCGCGCGGGACGAGGAGCCCGGCCGGGGCGTGGGCGTCAGCCCCGCGCAACCTTGGCGAACACCTTGGTGAACGCCTCGCAGAACGCCTTGAGGTCGTCCGGCTTGCGGCTCGTGACGAGCGTGCTGGGCGTCGCCTCGCAGACCTTGACCTGTTCGTCCACCCACTCGCCGCCGGCGTTGCGGATGTCGGTCTTCAGACTCGGCCAGGACGTCAGGGTCCGGCCCCGTACGACATCGGCCTCCACCAGGGTCCACGGACCGTGGCAGATCGCCGCGACCGGCTTCCCGGCGTCGAAGAACGCGCGGACGAAGGCGACCGCCTGCTCGTCCATTCGCAGGAAGTCCGGATTGGCGACGCCGCCGGGCAGGACGAGCGCGCCGAAGTCCGCGGCGGACGCGTCGGCGACGGTCTCGTCGACCGGGAACGTGTCCGCCTTGTCCAGGTGGTTGAACGCCTGGATCTTGCCCGAATCGGTCGACACCAGCACCGGGGTGTCACCGGCGTCGGCCACCGCCTGCCACGGGTCGGTCAGTTCCACCTGCTCGACGCCTTCCGGCGCCACGAGAAACGCTACGCGCACGATTCTCCGCTCCCTTCCTCTGTACTTGCGTGGTCGTCTATGTGTTCGGCTCGGCCCGGCGGCTGATGTCGGCGAGGGCGGACCCCGGGTCCCGCGCCACCGCCAGGTCGCCGAGGGCCACCATGCCGAGCGGCCGCCCGTCCTCCACCACCGGCAGTCGCCGGACGGCGTGGCGCCGCATCAGCTCCACGGCGTCCGCGACGTGGTCCTCGGGGGTCACGCACACGGGGTCGGGGGTGCACACGGACTGGGCGCTGACGGTGAGCGGATCGGCCCCGTCGGCCACCGCACGCACCGCGATGTCGCGGTCCGTGACCATGCCGAGGACCCGGTCCCCCTCCGCCACGAGCACGTCTCCGATGTCCTGGGCCCGCATGACCTGCGCCGCTTCGACGAGCGAGGCGTCCGGCCGCACGGTCGCCACACCGGGCGTCATGACGTCCCGCACGAGCCGCGCCCGCTGTGCCATGTCCCTGTCCGCCTTCCGCGCCCGTCCCGCTCGCGTGTGCCGCCGCCCGGAGTACCCGTGCGGGCCGCCCCCATGCCCTCGGTCACGCACCCTGCACGGCCACCGCCACGTCCTGGACGCTGTGGTACGTCGGGTCACCGGGCAGCTCGGACACGAGCTCCACCAGGCGGTCGGGGGCGTGCCGCTCGCGCAGCACCCGGAGCAGGTCGCCACGGTGGGCCGGGAAGGGCGTGCGCGCGAGATACCGGCCGAGCTCCAGACGCAGCGCCTCGAACCGGTCGGCGGTGACCCTGCTGGCCGGGACGTCGGGATCGTCCTCCGCCACCGGCTCCGGGTCGTGCCACTCCTCGGTCCTCGTGGGGTGTCCCGACCTCAGCAGCCCCTGGAGCTGGTGTTTCATCTCGTCGTCGCGTCGACGGCTGAGCCCGCCGCTCCCTCGCTCCATGGCACCCTCCACGTCTGAACTATGTGCCTCTCCGGACGCCCGGCGGGTACCCGACGGGGCGGTCGCAAACCCGGGGTTTGGACCCGTCGGCGCGGGTACCCGCCGGGACGGCCGAGCGGCCACGGGGTGAATATGGGGTGACAGGTCTTCGGGCGCGGACGGCGGTCCGCGCCCGAAGACCGTTTTATGCCTGTTCGCCCGGGAGCTACGACTTCCCGCCCGGCAGGAACTCCTGCACCTTCGCCTTCAGGCCCCGCTTCACCACCGCGCCCCGTTCCGGGTCGCCCTTCAGCAGCGCCGCCGCCGTCGACTCCATCTGCTGCCAGGTCGCGTGCGGCGGAATCGGCGGCACGGACGGATCGGTGACGAACTCGACGACCGCCGGGCCGTTCGCCGCCAGCGCCTCCTCCCAGGCGTCCACCACCTCGTCCGGCTTCTCCACCCGGATCCCCGTCAGGCCGAGGGACTCGGCGAACGCCGCGTACGGCACGTCCGGCAGCTCCTGCGACGGCAGGAACGAGGGCGCGTCGCCCATCGCCCGCAGCTCCCACGTGACCTGGTTGAGGTCCCGGTTGTTCCAGACGCCGACGACCAGCCGCGGGTCCTCCCAGCGGTGGCGGTACTTCGCGGCGGTGATCAGCTCCGCCAGCCCGTTCATCTGCATCGCGCCGTCCCCGACGAGCGCCACCACCGGCCGGTCCGGGTGCGCGAACTTGGCGCCGATCGCGTACGGCACCCCGCAGCCCATCGTGGCGAGCGTCCCCGACAGCGAGCCCCGCATATCGCCGCGCATCCGGATGTGCCGCGCGTACCAGTTGGCGACCGAGCCGGAGTCCGAGGTCAGCAGCGTACGGTCGGGGAGCAGCGGCGACAGGGCCCGCGCCACGTACTCGGGGTTCACCGGGTCGGCGCTCAGGGCGGCGCGCCGCTCCATGACCTCCTCCCACCGGCGTACGGACTTCTCCACCTGCTCCCGCCACGCCCGCTTCTTCCGGCGCCGCAGCAGCGGCACCAGCCGGCGCAGGGTGGCGCCCGCGTCGCCGATGAGGTTCACCTCGTACGGGTAGCGCATCCCCGCCATGTGCGGGTCGATGTCGATCTGCACGGCCCTCGCCTGCCCGTACTCCGGCAGGAACTGGCTGTACGGGAAGGAGGATCCGATCGTCAGCAGGGTGTCGCACTTCTGCATCAGCTCCCAGGAGGGCCGGGTGCCGAGGAGGCCGATCGACCCCGTGACGTAGGGCAGTTCGTCCGAGAGCGCGTCCTTGCCGAGGAGCGCCTTCGCGACGCCCGCGCCCAGCAGCTCGGCGACCTGCTGCACCTCGGCGCGGGCGGAGGCGGCGCCCTGCCCGATGAGGATCGCGGGCTTCTCCCCGGAGTTGAGGACCTCGGCCGCCCGCTCCACCGCCTCGTCGGCCGGCACCGCCGTCCACGCGCTGCGGTCCAGGCTGGAGGGCACCATCTTGAACTCGTGCGAGGGCGGCGTGTACGGCAGTTCCTGTACGTCACCGGGCACGATGATCACGGTCGGGCAGCGGCGGCCGTACGCCGTGCGGATGGCGCGGTCCAGCACGTTGGGGATCTGCTCCGGGACGTTCACCTCTGCGAGGAAGTCCGACGCGACGTCCTTGAAGAGCGCGTGCAGGTCGACCTCCTGCTGGTACGAGCCGCCCATCGCGCTGCGGTGGGTCTGCCCCACGATCGCCACCACCGGGACGTGGTCCAGCTTGGCGTCGTACAACCCGTTGAGCAGGTGGATCGCCCCCGGCCCCGAGGTCGCCACGCACACCCCGAGGCGGTGCCCGAACTTCGCGTAGCCGACCGCCTGGAACGCGGCCATCTCCTCGTGCCGCGCCTGGATGAACCGCGGCTGGTCCTCCGCGCGGCCCCAGGCGGCGATCAGCCCGTTGATCCCGTCACCCGGATAGCCGAACACGCACTCGACGCCCCAGTCGCGCAGCCGCGCCAGTATCTGGTCGGCGACGTCCTTGCTCATCTGCGTACCTCCCGAAGTGAACCGCTGGGTAGCCATCGCCGCCGTACAGGCAGCACAGCCCCGGGTACCGGGTGCCGATCCGCGGAAACGCGAGGACAGTGGAATCAGTGCAACGACGTGTTTGCTCGGGCAAGCCCCGGGCATGCGCATCTCGTGCTTCGGACCGGAGGCACGTCCGCGGGAGCGACCCACCCGCTCCGGGCGTGTCCGCGTGCCCGGAAAGGGAGCTCTTCCTCGGGGTGACACCAACCGTCAGCACCGTACAGGGAGCTGAAAAGCATCATGCCTACCCTCGCCCACACGAAGCATCCGCACGACGACGCCCCCGACACCGCCGAGGCGTTCCAGCGCCTGGCCTCGCTGCCGGAGGGGGAGGAGAGGGAAGCCGTCCGGCAGGACATCGTGCGCGCCTGGCTGCCCATGGCGGACCGGCTCGCCGGCCGCTTCCGCAACCGCGGCGAGTCACTGGAGGACCTCAAGCAGGTCGCCGCGCTCGGCCTGGTCAAGGCCGTCGATCGGTACGACCCCTCGCGCGGCGCCGCCTTCGAGAGCTTCGCCGTGCCGACCATCACCGGCGAGATCAAGCGCCACTTCCGCGACCACATGTGGACCCTCCACGTGCCGCGCCGCGTCCAGGACCTGCGGGGCCGCGTCCGCGCCGCCTACCAGGAGCTCTCGCACACGGTGGGGGGCCGCGCCCCCACCGTGGCGGAGATCGCCGAGAAGGCCGGCATGACCGAGGAAGAGGCCATGGCCGGACTGGAGGCGCTGGACAGCTTCACCGCGCTGTCACTCGACGCCGAACTGCCCGGCACCGAGGACGGCTACACCCTCGTCGACGCGCTCGGCGGCCCCGATCCGGCCCTCGACGTCGTGGTGGACCGCGAATCGGTCAAACCGCGGCTGCGCACGCTGCCCGAACGCGAACAGAAGATCCTCTACATGCGGTTCTTCCGCGACATGACCCAGAGCAGGATCGCCGAGGACCTCGGCATCTCCCAGATGCACGTGTCCCGGCTGATCAGCCGCTGCTGCACCCGGCTGCGGGAGGACATCATGCGGGACGTCGCCGCATAGCCAGCGCCACATGGCGGGACATCACGTCCGCCGCCTGCGCCTCGGCCATCGAGAACGCGCGCCGCGCCCCCGTGCGGAAGAGCGTCAGCACCCCCGCCACGCCGCCGCCCGGCCCGTCGCCGGGCAGCGGCAGGCACAGCAGCGAGCTCACCCCGGCCCGCGCCAGGACCGCGGCGCCCGAGGCGTCCTCGCCGAACGCGAGAGCGTCCTCGGGCCGCACCTGGAGCGCCGGGCCCCCGCCGCGGGCCGCCTCCACCACCAGGGGGCAGTCCGCCGGCTCCTGCTCCGCCACCGCCTTCAGCAGCGGCCCGCCGTCCCCGGAGACGTCATCCGGGGACGGCGGGCCCAGTACGACGGTGCGACGCAGCACCGGCCGCCGGACGGAGGCTTCGTCGGAGTCCGCGGTGTCGATCACCACCCAGTCGGCGAACCGCCCGTGCAGCACCCGCCCCGCCGCCTCCACGGCCGCGTCGGCGTCCCCCGGCGGGCCGCCCAGCAGGGCGCTCGCCATCGCGTCGACCAGGTCCAGCATCTCGGCACGCTGCGTCGTCACCGCCAGGTCCGGCGGCATCAGCCGCCGCCCCACGGCGCCCGCGTCCATCCCCACCGGGGAGGCCGCCCCGGACACGCCCGGCTGGAGCACCACGACCACCGCCGGCTGCGGCTCGCCCGGCAGCGGCAGCGAGACGAGCGTGGCCCGCACCGGATCGTGCGGCCGCTCCTGCAGCCGCACGCTCAGGCTGCGGCCGCCCTCCCCGCGCGCGGCGGCCGCCGCCTGCGTACGGAACGGAGCCCGGTCGGCGGAGACCAGCAGCCCGGCGAGCGGCCGCCCGGTGGCGTAACCGGCTCGCACCCCGGTCAGGCCGGTCGCGGCGAAGTTCATGCGCCGTACCACCGTGTCGCGGTCGACCAGCACCACCGGCAGCGGCAGCCGCTGGAACAGCGTCTTCAGCAGCTGCCGCTCGTGCCGGTCGGCCGTCGTGCCGTCCGGGGCCCGCGCCGCCAGCCGCTCGTAGCGCGGCCAGAGCGACTCTGCCGCATGCTGGAGTTCGAAGAGGGCGGCGTCCAGCACGCCCTGCTGCTCGTCGGCCGGAAGCGCCCGCGCGGTGCGGAGCTCACCGACCCGGCGCACGAAATCCGCGAGGTCATCGCCGAACGCGTCGGTCTCCGTCATAGGAGCACCGTAACCGCCGTGGCCGTGCGGCGGGCTGCGGCGGCGGTCCCGTTTCGCGCGGCGGGCGCGGGGCAACCGCACGGAGGAAGGAGGACCGCGATGCTGCCCGAGCGTGAGTACGAAGGCCCGGAACCGGCCTCCACCGTCCGCAGGCTGCAGAAACTCACCGAGCAGTGCGTACGGTCGGTCCCGGCGTGCTGCGGGGCCGTCGCCACCCTCAGCGACGGCGAGTCCGAGCGCCGCACCGCCGCCACCCATCCGGACCTGGCGGCCCTCGTCGCCGTCCAGCTCGACTCCGGCGACGGACCCATCCACACGGCGCTCGACACCGGCGAACCCGTCGACGCCGAGGACCTCCTCACCGACGACCGCTGGCCCGACTACCGGGCCATGGCCCTCGGCTCCGGCGTCCGGGCCAGTGTCACCCTCCCGTTCCACCGGGCCGGCATCGACATGACCCTGAACCTCTACGGCTTCCGGGCCGGCTCCCTGGAGGACGCCGCCCACGGACCCGCCGCCATCCTCGGCGAGGAGATCACCGCGGGCCTCGCCCGCGACCGCCGCTACCGCGCCGCACTCACCGAGGTCGGCCAGCTGTCCACCGCGCTGCGCTCCCGCCCCGTCATCGACCAGGCCGGCGGCATCGTGATGCACGTCCTCGGCTGCGACGCCGCCGAGGCCCACACCGTGCTGCGCCGGATCTCCCAGCTCACCAACCGCAAGCTCGCGGACGTCGCCGCCGGTGTCGTACGCACCCGGGGCCGCGGCCTGGAGAAGGAACTGGCCCGGCTGGGCCCGGCGAAGACCGCCCCCACGCGGAGCGGCGACTTGCCGGGAACATCCGTATAAAAGGCTTTGGGGACGGATAGCGGGCTCCGTGCACGGGCAGGGTCCCCCAGACCAACAGCACCGACATCGGCAGGGACGCCAGGGCGGAGACAGGCATGCGGCAACCGGCAGCGGACGGCCCCGAGGCCCCCTCGCTCCCCGAGGGGCGGGGACCCGTGCGGTACGCGCCCGGGGCGCCCGAAGCCGGCCTGCCGACGGTCGCCGAACTCGTCGCCGTCTTCGCCGCGGCCGCCGACCGCACCGAGGCCGAACCGCCCGGCGGCGGCCCCGTCCTGCGCGACGCGGCCTGCGGCTACTGGTGGCGGCGCGGACTGCGCTGCCACCCCGAGGACCTGGCCGCCGCCCCCGGTGCGCAGCCGCTGCTCGCCGCGCTCATCGCCGCGCACGGCGGCGACGTCCTGCTGCCCCGGCCCTGCCCCGCCGGCTGGGCCCCGCAGGCCCGGCTCCTCGGCAGACCCGCGTACTCCGTGCCCACGCCCGCCGAATGCGGCGGCGTACCCGACCCGTACGCCCTCCTGGAGACCGTGCGGCGGGTGCGCGCCGAAGGCGGCCACCCGGTGCTGCTGCTGCTGTGCGTGGCCGACGACCCGACCGCCACCGTCCCGCCGCCCGAGCTGGTGCGCGAGACGTGCGAGGCGGCGGTCGGCGAGGGCCTGCACATCGTCAGCGACGAGACCTGGCGCGACACCCTGCACCGGCCGCACGACACCGTGCTGGTCAGCCCCGCCGAGATGTGCCCCGAGGACGTCACCGTCCTCTGCGACCTCGCCGGCGCCCTGACCCCGCCGGCCTGGCCCACCGCGATCGCCCGCTTCCCGTCCACCCCGGCCGGCGCCGCCCGCCGCGCCCGCGTCCTGGACCTGCTCACGGCGCTCGGCGCCCATGTGGCGGGGCCCGTCGCCGCGGCCGCCGCCCACGCGCTCGGCGAGCCGGAACCGGTCACCTCCCGGGCGGCCGCCGCGGCCGCGCTCCACGCGAGCGTGGCCGCCGCCGCGCACCGCGCCGTCCTGACCGCCGGAGCGCTCGCCCTGCCGCCGCAGGCCGGGCGCCACTTCTACGCCGACCTCGGGCCGCTGCGCGGACGCCTCACCGAGCGGGGCGTCACCGACTCGATGGAGCTGGAGGAGTACCTCACCGGCCGGCTGGGCGCGCCCGCTCCCGGCGGCCACCGGTTCGGCGACGAGCTGGGCGCACTGCGCGTACGGCTGTCGACCGGGCCGCTCCTCGGGGCCACGGCGGAGGAGCGTATGGAGGCCCTCACGGCGCAGCGGCCACTGGAACTGCCGCATGTCGCGCGAGCGTTGGACACGTTCGCAGCCGCTTTCCACGATCTTCAAGGACCACGGTGAACGGAGCGCGCAGATGACGGAACAGACGTCACCCACGTCCCCCACGACGGCGACGGCCGCCGCCACGGCCGCGACGGCCACCGTACGGACGGCCCCGGTGGCCCCGGTGGCCCCGGTGGCCCCGGCGGGCCGTACGGGCTCCGTGGCGGGCGGTGCCCTCCGCCCGCTCGGTGAGGTGCGCTCCTGGCCGAGATCCTTCGCCGACCGGCTCACCGCGCCCCTCCCGGGCGTACGCGCCATGGCCAGGCTGGCCAGGGAGGGCGCCGTCCGGCCCGGCCGCGACGGGCTGCGCGACATCCCCAGGCTGCCGTACGCCCCCGAGCCGCTGCCCGACGTCGACGTCGACGCCGGCACCGTCGCCGTCACCTGGGTCGGCCACGCCAGCTGGATCGTCCGCGTCGGCGGCCTCACCGTGCTCACCGACCCCGTCTGGTCCCGCCGCATCCTCGGCACCCCCGCCCGCATCACCCCCGTCGGCGTGCGCTGGGAGGACCTGCCGCCCGTCGACGCCGTCGTCATCAGCCACAACCACTACGACCACCTCGACGCCCCCACCCTCAAGCGACTGCCGCCCGACACGCCGGTCTTCGTCCCCGCGGGGCTCGGCCGCTGGTTCCGCCGCCGCCGCTTCACCCGCGTCACCGAGCTCGACTGGTGGGAGGCGGCCGAACTCGACGGCACCCGCTTCGACTTCGTACCGTCCCACCACTGGTCCAAGCGGACCCTGACCGACACCTGCCGCTCCCTGTGGGGCGGCTGGGTGCTGACCGACCCCGCCGGCCGGCGCGTCTACTTCGCGGGCGACACCGGTTACGGCCACTGGTTCGCGGAGATCGGCCGCCGCCACCCCGGCATCGACCTGGCGCTCCTCCCCATCGGCGCCTACGCCCCGCGCTGGTGGCTCCGCGACGTCCACACCGACCCGGAGGAGGCGGTCCAGGCCTTCCAGGACCTCGGCGCCCGGGTGATGGCGCCCATGCACTGGGCCACCTTCGTCCTCTCCTCCGAGCCGGTCCTGGAACCCCTCACCCGCCTGCACGCCGCCTGGGTCGCCGCCGGCCTGCCCCGCGACCGCCTCTGGGACCTGCCGGTGGGCGGATCACGGGTGCTAGGGGGTGTCTGACGACTCCCGCCTGCCCCGCGACGCCTGCCACGCACGCTCGCAAGGCGCCGCGGGCCCGCCCTCCGGGCGGACGACGGGAATCGTCAGACACCCCCTACCGCCGTAGCCGCCGCCAGATCCCCGGCACGGCGCTGATCAGCAGCGCCAGGCCCACCGCGGCCGCCACGCCCTCCCAGGGGCGGGCGAACAGCGAGCCGCCCAGGACGCCGATCAGCTGGTAGGTCGCGGCCCACGCCAGGCACGCCGGGATGTCGCCGCGCACGAACCCTCCCAGCCGCATGCCGGAGAGCAGGCACGCCAGCATCACCGGGATCCGGCCCGCCGGGAGGAGCCGGGACAGCACCAGCACCGACACTCCGTGGGTGCGCAGCTTGGCCCGGGCCTGTTCGAGCCGGTCCGGCGCCGCCCGGTCGCTCAGCGCCCCCAGCAGCCGCGAGCCGTTCTTCGAGCGCACGCCCCGCTGGCCCAGCCAGTACAGCGCCACGTCCCCGGCGAACGCCGCGCCGGCCGCCAGCGCGAACACCGCCGCCAGCGAGAACGGCGCCGTCTGGTGGATCGCCACCACGGTCGCCGAACTGACGAGCGCACCCGTCGGCACCACCGGGACCAGCGCCCCCAGCGCCACCAACAGGAACAGTGACGGATAGCCGATCGCCTGCTGCGTCGGCTCCGGCGGCAGCCCCGCCGCCAGCCCCGGCCCCCACCCGGCCCCCAGCACGGCGATCACGGCCGGACCT
The DNA here is from genome assembly GCF_040646655.1 of Streptomyces sp. NPDC045431. Lineage (NCBI taxonomy): Bacteria > Bacillati > Actinomycetota > Actinomycetes > Kitasatosporales > Streptomycetaceae > Streptomyces > Streptomyces sp. NPDC045431. The sequence continues at coordinate 295,416 of NZ_JBEZAQ010000002.1, read as the reverse complement.
CCGGCCGTACGCGCTCGCCGTGCCCCAGCCGGTGCACCGCCACCCCCGGTGCGAGCCGCGCCGCGTGCCGTACGAACTCGTCGCCCGGCGCGTGGAACTCGTGCGGCCGGACCGCGTCCATCCCGATCGGCCAGTACGTGCCGTAGTGCACCGGCACCGCCGCGCGCGGCCCCAGCGCGGCGAGCACCTGCGCGGCCCGCCGCGCGTCCAGGTGGCCGTGGCCCAGGTAGGGCCCCCAGCCGCCGACCGGCAGCAGCGCCACGTCCACCTCGCCCACCGCGTCCGCCATCCCGTCGAACAGCCCGGTGTCCCCGGCGAAGTACGTGCGCGCCTCACCGGTCACCACGTACCCGAGCGCGGGGGAGCGGTGCGGCCCCACCGGCAGCCGCCGCCCGTCGTGCAGCGCCGGCACCGCCCGTACGACCAGGTGCTCCACCGCCACCTCGTCACCGGGCCCCACCTCGGTGATCCGCAGCCCGTCCAGCCTGCGCAGCCCCGGCACGGAGCGGGTCGCGCCGCGCGGCACGATCAGCGAGGTGCCGGGCGCGAGCCGGGCCAGCGACGGCAGGTGCAGATGGTCGCCGTGCAGATGCGAGACCACCACCGCGTCGGCGCGCGCGGCCTCGGGCGTCGGCAACGCGCCCCGCCGCCGGCGCAGATGGGCCAGCCGGCGCGCGAAGAGCGGATCGGTGAGCACCCGCACTCCGGAGTCCTCGACCGTGCAGGTGGCATGACCCCACCAGGTGACCTCCACCGGCCCGCCACCCTCCTCGTCGCTGGTGCCCGCTCAGCGGAACGCTCCCTAGAGCGTAGTTCCGCGCCTCCTCACGCGGAGCCGATCGGAGTAGGGTCGGCCCATGGAGGACGTACGCGTGGCGGCGATCGCCAGCCTGACGCCGCTCGAGGAGCTCGAGCGCGACCCGTTCCTGGTGGATACCCGCAGCCAGCACGCGATGTGCGAGCGCTGGGCCGCCGACCAGGGCTATGTCGTCAGCCGGCAGCTGCTGCTCTACGGGCTGCGCCCCGACCACCGGATGCTGTGGGCCGACATCGAGGCGGGCGCCGTGGACCTGTTCGTCGCCCCCAACGAGCGGGTGCTGGAGCGGGCCGTCACCTCGGCGCGGGCCTTCTCCGCGGAGTGCGAACGCCGCGGCGTACGCCTGGAGACGGCCGGGTTCGACGAGCCGGCGTACGACGCGGCCATGAAGGCCCACGTGCACCGCAGGCTCTCCATGCCGACCGCCGGCTACGACGGCCGCTGACCCCGTTCCACGGACGGCGTCGACGTTCCGTGTGCCACGCTGGAGCCAGGCTCGGCGGAAGGCTGGCGGCGTGGCGGAGAGGCGATGGCGGAGGACCGGCAGCGCCGTGCTGCGGGTCGTCGCGGTCTGGGCGGTGTCGAGCCTCACCATGCTGGCGCTCGCCGCGCTGCTCCCCGACTTCCGGCTGCAGTCCGACGACGGCGACACCCTCACCCGGACCGCCGTCACCGCCGCCTGGGGCGCCGGGGCCTTCGGACTGCTGAGCGCGCTCGTGTGGCCCCTGGTCGTACGCGCCCTGCTGCTCGTCCCGGCCCTCGTCCTCGGGCTGCTCGTCTTCTTCCTCAACGGCTCCCTGCTGCTCGTCGCGCTCTCGCTGATCCCCGACGGCCGCGGCCAGGCCGACCCGGAGAACGCCGTCGTGGTCGCCGCCGTGATGTCCGCCGTCGCCTCCGCGACCTCCACCGCCGTCGCCGTACGCGACGACGACGCCTACCGCCGCAGGCTCTACCGGCTCACCGACCGCCGCCGCCCCCGCTCCGCACGCGGGCCCGACGCGTCCGCGCCGGGCGTGGTCTTCCTGCAACTGGACGGCGTCGGCCACGACCTCCTGCTGCGCGCGACCGAGGACGGTCTGATGCCGACCGTGGCGTCCTGGCTCCACGGCCCGGGCGCCCACCGCCTCACCCCGTGGCGCACCGACTGGTCCAGCCAGACGGGCGCCAGCCAGCTCGCCCTGCTGCACGGCTCCAACCACGACGTCCCCGCCTTCCGCTGGTACGAGAAGGACACCGGCCAGCTGATGGTGAGCAACCGGCCCGCCAGCGCCGCCGAACTCCAGCGCCGCGCCGTCGCGCGCACCGGTGACCCCGGGCTGCTGGCCGGGGGCGGCGCGAGCCGCGGCAACCTCTTCAGCGGCGGCGCCGGCCAACTCGCCCTGGTCCTCTCGGTCACGGCGCGCCGGGGCCGCGGAAACCGCTCCAGGGCGGGCTACTTCGCGTACTTCAGCGACCCGGCCAACGCCGTCCGCACCGCCGTCTCCTTCGTCGCCGAGGTGGGGCGCGAGATCGGCCAGTCCACCCGGGCCCGCCTCCGCCGCGAGACACCGCGGGTCCGCCGCGGCGGGCTCTACCCCTTCATCCGCGCCTTCGCCACCGTCGTCGAACGGGACGTCGTCGTCGCGGCGGTCATGGGCGACGTGCTCGCCGGCCGCCCCGCCGTCTACGCCGACCTCGTCGCCTTCGACGAGGTCGCCCACCACTCGGGGCCGTACAGCCGCGACGCCGCCAAGGTGCTCCAGCGGCTGGACCGGTCCCTCGCGCTCATCGCCGAGGTCGCCGAGCACGCGCCGCGCCCGTACCGGATCGTGCTCCTCTCCGACCACGGCCAGAGCCCCGGCGAGACCTTCCGGAGCCGGTACGGGCTGACGCTGAAGGACCTCGTCCGCGTCGCGTGCGGGCTGCCCGTCCCGCGCCGCGCCCGGCGCGCGCAGACCGGCGCGGAGGCGCGCGGCGCGCTGCGCAGCGCCCTGCACCGCCCGGTGGAGGAGCCGGCCGAGGTGCGCCCGCCGCGCGGCTCGGAGCCGGTGGTGCTCGCCTCCGGGAACCTCGGGCTCATCTCCTTCCCGGACGTGCCCTACCGCCTGTCGCGCGAGGAGATCGACCGCCGCCACCCCGCCCTGCTGCCCACCCTGGCCCGCCACCCCGGCATCGGTTTCGTGCTGGTGCGCAGCGAGGAGCACGGCTCGGTGGTGATCGGCCCGGACGGCCGCGAGGTGCCGGTCGACGAGCTCACCGACGGCGACGCCGGCCCGCTCGCCGTCTTCGGCCCCGGCGCGGCCGACGCCGTCCGGCGCACGGACTCGTTCCCGCACGCCGCGGACATCATGGTCAACTCGACGTACGAGCCGTCGACGGGCGAGGTGCACGCCTTCGAGGAGCAGATCGGCTCCCACGGCGGGCTCGGCGGTGAGCAGGCGCGGCCGTTCCTGCTGTCCCCGCCGGCGCTGTCGGCGCCGGTGGAGGACGGCGGCGATCTGGTGGGCGCGGAGCAGGTGCACCGGGTGCTGCGCCGCTGGCTGCGCGAGTCGCAGGGGCTCGGGGAGACCGTACGGGCCGTGCAGGAATCGCCGCCGCGGACGCAAGCGGAAGAAGTTTTTCCGGTTCCGGATGGTCTCGCGCCGGACAAAAACGGGTGATTTGGAGCGACGCCCTCCCTCCTCGACCATATCTGAGGTTTATACGGAGAAAGGCGCACCGCACCCCCCATGGCCACGGTCCTCACCCCACCCCAGCACCCTCGCGACCAGCACCACCCCGACCACCAGCCGGGCACGCACGAGAACAAGCACGCCCGGCGCTTCGGTCTCCCGATCGCCACCGCGCTGGTCATGGGCAACATCATCGGCGGCGGGATCTTCCTCCTCCCCGCGTCCGTCGCCCCGTACGGCACCATCAGCCTGGTCGCCTTCGCCGTCCTCACCGTCGGCGCGATCGCCCTCGCGCTCGTCTTCGGCCGCCTCGCCCGGCGCCACCCCCGCACCGGCGGCCCCTACGTCTACGCCCGCGAGGCCTTCGGCGACTTCGCCGGGTTCCTCGCCGCCTGGTCGTACTGGATCACCACCTGGGTCTCCAACGCGGCGCTCGCCGTCGCCGCCGTCGGCTACCTCGACGTCCTGATCCCCGTCGACCACTCCACGCCGCGACCATCGCGGCGGCCCTCTGCCTCCAGTGGCTGCCCGCCCTCGCCAACCTGGCCGGGACGCGGTACGTCGGCGCCGTCCAGCTCGTCGCCACCGTACTGAAGTTCGTGCCGCTGCTCCTCGTCGCCGTCGGCGGGCTGTTCTTCTTCGACTCCGGCAACCTCGGCCCCTTCCAGGGCGGCGACTCCGGCGCCCTCGGCGCGATCTCCGCCTCCGCCGCGATCCTGCTCTTCAGCTACCTCGGCGTCGAGTCGGCCGCCGTCAGCGCCGGCGAGGTCCGCGACCCCGAGCGCAACGTCGGCCGCGCCACCATCCTCGGCACGCTCGGCGCCGCCGCGCTCTACCTGCTCGGCACCCTCTCCGTCTTCGGCACCGTCGCCCACGACAAGCTCGTCGCCTCCGACGCGCCCTTCTCCGACGCCGTCAACACCATGTTCGGCGGCTCCTGGGGCGGCACCGCGGTGGCGTGCATGGCGCTGGTCTCGATGGTCGGCGCGCTGAACGGCTGGACGCTGCTCAGCGCCCAGACGCCGTACGCCGCCGCCCGGGACGGGCTCTTCCCGACGGCCTTCGCCCGCAAGAAGCGCGGCGTGCCGACCGTCGGCGTCCTCGTCACCGTCGTCCTCGCCTCGCTGCTGACCGTGTACAACTACACGGCCGGCTCCGACGGCGTCTTCGAGGTCCTGGTCCTCGTCACCACCTTCACCGCGACCGTCCCCTACCTGCTGTCCACGGCCGCGCAGATCCACTTCCTCGCCTCCGGACAGACCGACCGCGTCCACCGCGGCCGCCTCGTCCGGGACGCGCTCCTCGCCGCCCTCGCCTTCGGCTTCTCCCTGTGGCTGGTCGCCGGCTCCGGCTACGCGGCCGTCTACCAGGGCGTGCTGTTCCTCTTCGCGGGCGTGCCGGTGTACGCGTGGATGTCGGCCCGCAAGGAGCGCGCCGCGCGCCGCTGACGCGCCCCCGGCGCGAGGGCGTCACAGCGCGCGGCGCACTCGGCGGCCGCCTCAGCCGAAGCACTCCCGGTCACCGCGCGCGGGCAGGAGGCAGACCTGCGCGCCGGCCGTCCCGGGCGCGTCGGCCGCCGCCATCGGGGTGGTGACGTACCCCTCGACGGCCCGGCCCCCGGTCGCGACGATCCGCTGGGTCCGGCCGCCCGGCAGCGTCAGCTCCACGCCGTCGCCCGCCCGGAGCCCGGTGGCCCGTACCCACACCGCACGGCAGTCCTCGCCCCGCCGCAGCTCCAGGCGCTGCCCGTCCGAGGCGGTACGGGCCGCGACGGTGGACACCATCCCGGTGCCGCCGCACCCCATGTCCTTCGGGTCCTCGCCCTCGCAGGACGCCCCGGCGCAGCCGGGGTTGCGGATGCCGGACTCCAGGGGGCTCGGCTCGGGCGACGTCGGGGTGCCGTCCCCGCGGGGCAGGACCAGCGGTCCCGGGCCGCTCAGGCCGCCGAGACCGAGCGCGATGCCGGCCACTACGACGCCCGTCGCCACGGCGGCCCACCGCCGCGGGCGCCGGGGCGACGGGCGGAGCCGTACCTCCCCGTCGCCCCGGGGTGCCGCCGCCCCGCCCGGCCCCGGGTCCGGGTGCGGGTCCGGTCGGCGGCCGGCCGGGCTGACCGGCTCGACCGGCTGCGGTGGCTCGGCCGGCTCGGGTGGCTCGGCGGGCTCCGGGGGCGCGGCCCGGCCGCTCCAGGCGGCGTCGGCCAGCTCCCACAGCGCCAGCAGCCGCCCGGGCGGCTCCCCGACCATCGCGCACAGCGCCTCCACGGCCTGGCGCGGCACCGGCGCCTTGCCGTTGAGGTACCGCTCCCAGGAGGACTTGCTGTACGGCGTGCGGGCGGCGAGTGCGGCGAGGCTCAGGCCGGTGGCCTCCCGCAGCTCGCGCAGCGCGGCGGCGAGCCGGCTGCATTCGGTGGCGATCCTGTGCCCGCGCTCACCGCCGCAACTCCCTCCAGGTGTCGGGGCCCACGATGCCGTCGACGACGAGCCCTCGTTCCTTCTGGAACCGCTTGACGGCCTCCTTGGTCCGCTCGTCGTACAGGCCGTCCGTGGCCTGCGGGTCGACGCCGTGCTCCCGCAGCAGGCACTGGGTCTCCACCACGTCGAAGCCCGTGCTGTTGGTGTCCAGGAGCATCTCCCGCGTGGTGCTGTGCCCGGCCCGGAGCTCGCCCTTCTCCCGCCGGATCTCGCAGTCGTACGTCTGCCCCCGGCGGTAGCCGGACGCCGACGTGGACGCGCCCTCCATGGCGGGCCCGCTGTCCCGCCACGCGCCGGCGGTCAGCAGACCGCCGACGAAGGCGGCGGCCGCGACGAGCGCGACCACGACGAGCCCGCGCCCCAGCGGCATCACGCGCACCGCCCGCCCGGACCGGCCGAGGCCCCGGTCCTCCGCAACGGCCGCCTTCCCGTCGGCGACCTCCCCGTCGGCGGCCTTCCGGTCGGCGATCTCCCCCCGGCCGGCGATCTCCCCGTCGGCGGCCCCGTGGCCGGCCCGGCCCTCCGGCAGGCCGGCGTCGCGTGCGTCCGGAACGCCCTCTGGCGTGCCGTGCTCCGCCGCCCCGCCCGGCCGGTCCACCGCGGCGGGGGCGCTCGCCGTGCCCCCGGTGCCGTCCGTCTCGCGTCCCTCGGGTTGCGGCGGCTCCCGGTCGCCGAGCGCCACCTCGTGCAGCACGACCAGCCGTGTCGGATCGGCCCCGCACACCCGGGCCAGCTCCTCGACGGCCTGGCGCGGCACGGGCTTCTTCCCGTTGAGGTACCGCTCCCAGGAGGAGCGGCTGTAACCGGTCCGGCCGGCGAGCGCGGCGAGGCTGAGCCCGTTGTGGTCCTTCAAGCGGCGCAGCTGGACGAGCAGTTGCCGCTCGCGCTCCCCGAGGCCGGGCGGCAGTTCCTTCCATCGAGCCATGTGCTGTTCCCCCTATCTCCACCACGCGGTGACATCCAGGGAAGGCCAAGGGTTCCCGTCCCCCGCGTCCCCCGGCGTGATCCGGACAGCGGCGGCGTCCCGCCAACGCCGCGTGGGACGGCGCGTCCCAGCAGGTCGCAACGTGGGACGTCCCACGCCGCCCCATCCTCCCGGCCGGCTCTGGCCCGGCCCGAATTGACGCGGAAAAGTCGTTCTCGCAACCGCCGGGCGGCACCGCCCCCGGCCCACCAACGGAGGGAAGCACGACCATGAACCTGCGCAGGAGCCTCGCCCTGTCCACGGCGACCGTGATGCTCGGTGGCGGCCTCGCCATGGGCGCCGCCCCGGCCATCGCCGCGACGCCCACCGCCCCGGCCCCCGTCGCGGCGGAGGCGGCCCCGGGCCCCGTCGCCACCAAGGCGGGATGGAAGAACCTGTGGAATGCCGACATCAGTGGTGACTACCTCAAGAGCCACAACAAGAAGTGGGTCTCCCAGGGCTACAAGCTGCCGGGTGGCTCCACCATGGCGCGCGGAGTCTTCACCTGCTCGGGTGGCGGCAACGCCAAGCTGAAGGTGCTGGTACTGGACTCCGGCAAGTCCACCACGAAGAAGCACCGCTGCAACGGCAAGAAGCACTACGCGACCGTCGCCTACAAGTCCGGCGAGACGGTGAAGCTCATCCTCGAGGGCTCGAAGAACACCCGCGTGGAGGCCTGGGCCGGCTGATCGACGGCCCCGACCGCTAGCGGGACGGGGGGTGGCCCGTTCCCGGCGTACCGCCGGGAACGGGCCACGCCGTTCACCCCACGCCGTTCACGCCACACCCGTTTTACGCCACGCGTCAGACGCCCGTCGCGGACAGCCCTTCCGCCGCGTCCGCCAGCGCCCCCAGCACCGGCCGGATCAGCGGGTGGCCCTCCGCCCCCCGCCGCACCGCCGCGAAGACCCGCCGGAACGCCGCCGGACCCGCCACCGGGCGGACCACCACGTCCTTGAGCTCCATGCCCCGCAGCGCCGAGCGCGGCACCAGGGCCACGCCCGCGCCCGCGCCCGCGAGGGCCACCACCGCGCGGAAGTCGTCCGAGGAGTGCACCAGCCGCGGGTCGAAGCCCGCCAGCTCGCAGGCGAGGAGCACCATGTCGTGGCACGGGTTGCCGGGGTACGGGCCGATCCAGTCGGCGTCCGCCAGCGCGGCGAGCGCCACCTCGGACCCCTGCGCCAGCGGATGACCCGCGTGCAGCACCGCGTCGAACGGCTCCGCGTACAGCGCCACCCGCGCGAGGCGCCGGTCGCCCTCCCGCGGAGCGCCCCGGTACTCCACGGCGAGCGCCACGTCCGCCTCGCCGTCCAGGACCAGCGGCAGCGACTCGTCGCCCTCCGCGTCCCGTACGCGCACCCGGATGCCGGGGTGCGTCTCGGCCAGCCGCCCGATCGCCGGGGCCAGCACCTCCGCGATCCCGGTCGCGAAGGCGGCCACCGTCACCTCGCCGGCCGTGCCCCCCGCGTACGCCGCGAGCTCCGCCTCCGCCCGCTCCAGCTGCGCGAGGACCTCGTTGGCGTGTTCCAGCAGGATCTCGCCGGCCGCAGTGAGCCGTACGCCCTTGCCGCTCCGGGTGAGCAGCGTGTGCCCGGTCTCCTGCTCCAGCGCGGCGAGCTGCTGCGAGACGGCGGACGGGGTCAGGTACAGCGCCGCCGCCGCGGCGGTCACCGTACGGTGGTCCGCCGCGGCCCGCAGGATGCGCAGCCGCCGGGGGTCGATCACCCCGCCATTGTCGCGCGTGCGTCGGTGAACGCGGCCACCGCCCGCTCCACGTCCTGCGTGGAGTGCGCCGCCGACAGCTGCACCCGGATGCGCGCCTGCCCCATCGGCACCACGGGGTACGAGAAGCCGATCACGTACACGCCCCGCTCCAGCAGCAGCTCCGCCATGCGCGCCGCCTCGGCCGCGTCCCCGATCATCACGGGGGCGATCGGGTGGTCGCCGGGCAGGATCTCGAAGCCCTCCTCCGCCATGCGCGTACGGAACAGCTTCGTGTTGGCGTCCAGTCGCTCCCGCAGGTCGCCGGCGGACTCCAGCAGGTCCAGGACCTTCAGCGACGCGGCCGCGATCACCGGGGCGAGGGAGTTGGAGAAGAGGTACGGGCGCGAGCGCTGCCGCAGCAGCGCGACGATCTCCGCGCGCGCCGCGACGTAACCGCCGGACGCGCCGCCCAGTGCCTTGCCGAGCGTGCCGGTGATGATGTCGACGCGGTCCATCACGCCGTGCAGCTCGGGCGTGCCGCGCCCCTCCGGGCCGACGAACCCGACGGCGTGCGAGTCGTCGACCATGACCATCGCGTCGTACCGGTCGGCGAGGTCGCAGATCTCCCGCAGCGGGGCCACGTAGCCGTCCATCGAGAAGACGCCGTCGGTGACGATGAGCCGGCGCCGCGCGTCCTGGGTGTCCTTGAGCTGCTGCTCCAGGTCGGCCAGGTCGCGGTTGGCGTACCGGTGGCGGCGGGCCTTGGACAGCCGGATGCCGTCGATGATGGAGGCGTGGTTGAGGGCGTCGGAGATGACCGCGTCCTCGGGGCCGAGGAGCGTCTCGAAGACGCCGCCGTTGGCGTCGAAGCAGGAGGAGTACAGGATCGTGTCCTCCTGGCCCAGGAACGCCGACAGCCGCCGCTCCAGCTCCTTGTGGACGTCCTGCGTGCCACAGATGAAGCGCACGGACGCCATGCCGTAGCCCCAGCGGTCCAGCGCCTCCTTGGCGGCGGCGACGACCTCGGGGTGGTCGGCGAGGCCCAGGTAGTTGTTGGCGCAGAAGTTCAGTACCTCACCGGAGGCCACGGAGACGGTTGCGCTCTGGGGGGTGGCGATGACGCGCTCGGGCTTGAAGAGACCGGCGTCGCGGATCTCGTCGAGGGTGGCGCGCAGCTCGTCGCGGACGGAGTCGTACATGAGGGGTGCTCCCTGCTCTCGGAAGCCCGGCGAGCGAACCGAGCCACAAAACTAACGGGTCCAGTCGAGGATGATCTTGCCGCTGCGGGCGGTGGCGGCCTCGTCGAAGGCCGCGTCGAAGTCCTGGTAGGAGTAGCTGCCGGTGATCACGGGGCCGAGGTCGAGGCCGCCTTCGAGCAGGACGGTCATGGCGTACCAGGTCTCGAACATCTCCCGGCCGTAGATGCCCTTGACCGTGATCATCGAGGTGACGATCTTCGACCAGTCGACGGCGAACTCCTCGGCGGGCAGGCCCAGCATCGCGATCCGGCCGCCGTGGGTCATGTTGGCGACCATGTCCCGCATGGCCTCGGGCCGCCCGGACATCTCCAGGCCGATGTCGAAGCCCTCGCGCAGCCCGAGCTGGCGCTGCGCCTCGCCGATGGTCGTCTCGGCGACGTTGACGGCGAGCGTCGCGCCCACCTTGCGGGCGAGTTCCAGCCGGGGCTCGCTCACATCGGTGATCACCACGTTGCGCGCCCCCGCGTGCCGGGCGACCGCCGCCGCCATGACACCGATGGGGCCGGCGCCCGTGATCAGGACGTCCTCGCCGACGAGCGGGAAGGACAGCGCCGTGTGCACGGCGTTCCCGAACGGGTCGAAGATCGCCGCAACGTCCAGGTCCACCTTGGTGCGGTGCACCCACACGTTGGACGCCGGCAGCGCGACGTACTCGGCGAACGCCCCGTCCCGCCCGACGCCGAGCCCGATGGTGGCCCGGCACAGGTGCCGCCGTCCCGCCAGGCAGTTGCGGCACTTGCCGCACACCAGGTGCCCCTCGCCGCTGACCAGGTCGCCGACCGCGATGTCGCTCACGTCGGCGCCGACGGCCGCGACCTCCCCGACGAACTCGTGCCCCAGCACCAGAGGCGTGTTCACCGCCTGCCGCGCCCAGCCGTCCCAGGACCGGATGTGCAGGTCGGTACCGCAGATGCCGGTCCGCAGCACCCGGATCAGTACGTCGCCGGGCCCGGTCTCGGGCTCCGGCACGTCCATGAGCCAGAGGCCCGGCTCGGCCTTCTGCTTGACAAGTGCCTTCATCGGCGCAGCTCCCGGGTGGGGTACGGGTGGGGTACGGCTGGAGATCGTGAACGCGCACCAATCTGCCCACACCGGGCCCGCGCGTCCATCGAGCTTTTCTTAAGCGGGCCAACAGCAGAACTTCACGCGCCACGCCGCTACCGTCGCCGGATGACGACGCAGGTCTGGTACACGTCCTACGGATCCAACACGCACGTCGACCGGCTGGCCCACTACATCCTGGGCGGCGCCCCGCCGGAGGCGAACCGCCGCTACCCCGGTTGCCGCGACCGCCGCCTCCCGGCCGCCTCCGTGCCCGTGGAGCTGGCGGGCGCGCTCTACTTCGCCACCGAGTCGCCCGTGTGGACCGGCGGCCGGGCCTTCTACGACCCCGACGCAGAGGGCCGTGTCCTGGCCCGCGCGCACCTGGTGACGGCCCAGCAGTTCTCGGACATCGCCGCCCAGGAGATGTACCGCGAGCCGGGCCCGGACACCGACCTCGACCTGACCCGGGCGCTGCGCGACGGCCGGGCGGTCCTGGGCGACGGCCGCTACGAGACGCTGGTCTGCGCGGGGACGCTCGACGGCCACCCGCTCCTCACGTTCACGGCCCCGTGGCGCATGCGCGACGTCTCCTGGAACGCGCCCGCCGCCGACTACCTCCGCCACATCGCCGCCGGGCTCCTGGCGACGGGCGCCTGGGACGCGGACACCGTCACCGCCTACCTCGCCTCCTGCCCGGGCGTGGCGGGCCACTGGACGGAGCGGCGGATCGGGGAGCTGATCGCGGGCTGAACCGCTGCGACGCGCGGGGGGAGGCGCAGGGGAGACGCAGTCCGGCGATGAGTTGAGACGAGACGAATCGTCTTGCTATGGTGGAGGCATGGCACACTTCTTCTTCCTGTGAGTCCGGGCACGGCCGACGCCACCGTCGACGCCGTTTTCGCCGCCCGTAGACCCTTCGCACGCCCACAGGAAGACACCATGCGCGCACGCGCCCATACCGCCACGCCCGCACCCGCTGCCGTGGCACAGCTGTCCGTCAAGGACGTCACCAAGACCTACGGCACCCGGACCGTCCTCGACCAGGTCTCCTTCACCGTCCGCCCGGGCGAGAAGGCCGCCGTCATCGGTGAGAACGGCTCCGGGAAGTCCACCCTGCTGCGGCTGCTCGCCGCGGCCGAGGCGCCGGACGCCGGGGAGATCACCGTGAGCTTTCCCGGCGGCGTCGCCCACCTCGCCCAGACCATCGACCTCGACCCCGACCGCACCGTCCAGGACGTCGTCGACCTCGCCTTCGCCGACCTGCGCGACATGGAGCACCGGCTGCGTACGGCGGAGGAGCGCCTCGGTGAGGCCTCGGACGCCGAACTCGCCGCGTACGGCGAGCTGCTGACCGCGTACCAGGAACGCGGCGGCTACGAGGCGGACGCCCGCGTCGACGCCGCCCTGCACGGGCTCGGGCTCGCCGGGATCACCCGCGACCGCGTGCTCGGCTCGCTCTCCGGCGGCGAGCAGTCGCGCCTCGCGCTCGCCTGCGCCCTGGCCGCCGGGCCCGAGCTGCTGCTGCTCGACGAGCCGACGAACCACCTCGACGCGGCGGCCGTGCGCTGGCTCGAGGAACACCTGCGCGCCCACCGCGGCACCGTCGTCGCGGTCACCCACGACCGCGGCTTCCTGGACCGCGTCGCCACCACGATCCTCGAGGTGGACCGGGACGCGCGCACGGTGCGCCGGTACGGCGACGGCTGGGCCGGTCACCGCGCCGCGAAGGCCGCCGCCCGGCGCCGCGCGGCGCAGGAGTACGCGCAGTGGCTCGATGAGGTGGCCCGTACGGAGGAGCTGCTGGAGGCCGCCGGGAAGCGGCTCGCCACCACCGGCAAGGATCCGCGGCAGGGCTTCGGCAAACACCGCCGCTCGCACGAGGCGAAGCTCGGCGGGCAGGTGCGCGCGGTCCGGGAACACCTCGCCCACCTGCGCCGCAACCCCGTGCCGGCGCCACCCGAACCGCTGCGGTTCACCGCGGCCCTGGCCGTAACCGAGCCGACGGCCGACGGTCCGCTCGCCGAGCTCGACGGCGTCACCGTCGGCGAGCGGCTGCGCCTGGAGGACCGGCTGGCGATCGCCCCCGGTCAGCGGCTGCTGGTCACCGGCGAGAACGGCGCCGGCAAGACGACACTGCTGCGCGTCCTCGCGGGCGACCTGGAACCGGACGCGGGCGCGGTACGCCGCCCCGCGCGCATCGGATACCTGGCGCAGGAACTGCCCGCGCGCTCCACGCGGCTTCCGCTCCTCGCCGCCTTCGCGGCCGGACGGCCCGGCCTGCCGGAGGACTCCGCCGACCAACTCCTGGCACTGGGCCTGTTCCGCGAGGAGGACCTGCACGTGCCGGTGACGGCCCTCTCCGCGGGCCAGCAGCGGCGGCTCCAGATCGCGAGGCTGGTGACGCGGCCCGCGGACCTCCTCGTCCTCGACGAGCCGACCAACCACATCGCGCTCGACCTGATCGAGGACCTGGAGGCGGCGCTCGCCGCGTACCCGGGAGCGGTGGTCGCGGTCTCCCACGACCGCGCCTTCCGCGGGCGCTTCCCGGGGGAGCGGCTGGAACTGCACGGCGGCCGCCGCCGCTGACCAAACCCCCTCGCCGGGCCGGGGCCCGCATTACCTCCGCGGTAATCGACTCCCACCCGCCCCGCCACACGGGTCCGGACCTGCTCGTGGGACTTGTTGCCGGGCGGTCAAGGGCTGGCTGACCACGATGGCCGGGGGTGTCGGCGTCGATGACCACTTTGGTGATTGGTGGAGTAGCTATGCTTCTTCGATTGCTCTGCGACCTTGTGGTCGCGGGCGGGCAGGACCAGCAGCGCCTGATTCTCCAGCAGCAGGCTCCACGGGCAGCCCCGGCGGCGTACGTCGCCGCCCTCACGCCGAAACCGACGCATCAGGCTAGTGATCAGAGTCAGAGATTCGTCGGCAGTAGGCGGCGACTTTGTCGAGGATCTCGTCGGCGGTCTTCGTCCAGACGAACGGTCTGGGGTGTTCGTTCCAGTCGGCGAGCCAGGCTCGGATGTCGCGTTCGAGGGCCTGGACGGAGCGGTGGACGCCGCGCTTGAGCTTCTTCTGCGTGAGTTCGGCGAACCACCGCTCGACCAGATTCAGCAGGACGCACTGGTCGGCGTGAAGTGGAGGTGGAAGCGCGGGTGGACCAGCAGCCAGTTCTTGATGTCGGGCGTCTTGTGGGTCGCGTAGTTGTCCAGGATCAGATGAACCTGCAGGTCGGCCGGGACCTCCTTGTCGAGCTTGACCAGGAATTTCTTGAACTCGGCGGCTCGGTGGCGGCGGTGGAGGGAGCCGATGACCTTGCCGGTGGCGACCTCGAGGGCGGCGAAGAGGGTCGTAGTGCCGGCGCGGATGTAGTCGTGGCTTCGGCGTTCGGGGACACCGGGCATCATGGGCAGGACCGGCTGGGACCGGTCCAGGGCCTGGATCTGCGACTTCTCGTCCACGCAGACAACGAGCGCCTTCTCCGGCGGGTCGAGATAGAGGCCGACGACGTCGCGGACCTTGTCGATGAACAACGGGTCGGTGGACAGCTTGAACGTCTGGGCCCGGTGCGGTGCCAGGGCGAATGCCCGCCAGATCCGCGAGACCGTCGACTGCGACATCCCTGTCGCCGCGGCCATCGACCTGGTCGACCAGCGGGTGGCGTTCTTCGGAGTCTCCTCGAGCGTCTTGACGATGACCCGCTCGACATCGGCGTCGGTGATCTTCCGCGGAACACCGGGCCTCGGATCGTCGCACAGACCGTCCAGGCCGCGTTCGATGAAGCGGCGCCGCCAGGTGCGGACCGTGTCCGGAGTGATCCGCAACCGGCGGGACACCTCCATGATCGAGTGGCCCTCGGCGCACTCCAGCACGATCCGCGACCGCTGGGCCAGTGACTGGGCTGTCGTGCGGCGACGCAACCAGCCCTCCAGCACCGCCCGCTGGGTATCAGTGACCGACAACGGCGCCTTTCGGAGGTACGCGACTCTCACCGCCTCACTTACCTCCTGTCCTGGGTACGGGGGCTTGCACCCGAATGGCTCGATATCTCTGCGACGGCGGTGGAAGGTGTCAGAGTGCAGCTGACCGACTAGAACCCGGAGGGAAGATGGATGTCGACAGGATCCCGGCAGAGCAGATCGCGCGAGCCGCTGCTCAGGGCGTAGCAATTGCGCTATCAGCTCGAAATTTCTCTGGAGACCTGGAGGCCAGGGGGCCCATTGTCATGGGGAATTTCCCGGAGGAACTCTTCCAAGTGTCGCTGGAGAGAGATGCGTCAGGAGGCTTCGTCGTGAAGAGCATCCAGCCGTACAGGTCTTCCGGTAGTGCTTGATGCAGGACGAAGAAGCGCTACTCTGCCCGAGCTCACCTCCGCGTCTCGGAGAATCGGTTTTGATCGGCGTTGTCTCCGGAACTCCCGAAGAACCGCGAGTTATTCCGACCGAGCGTGCGATTCCGGTAACCCAGGATATTGTCGACTTGGCCCGACCGGTCTCACCGGGTGAGGTTTTTCGTTTTGCCAGTAGATGCCGAACGGCGGCCTGCATTCACTTCAAGAACGCCACCTGTCACATTGCGGCACGCAGCACTGTGCTGCTGGACGAGGTCACAGGAAAGCTCCCTTATTGCGCGATCCGGGCGCAGTGTCGCTGGTTTCACCAGGAGGGCTCCGACGTCTGCCGGCGCTGCCCGCAGATCGTGACGAAACAGTACGCTCCATCGCCTGAGGCGTTGAAGATCGTGGATGAAAGCGAGCCTCCGCAGTGAAATCCGGGTCGTTTATGACGCTTTTGCCGTCGCGTTTGGCGAGATACGTGAAAGGTTAGGTGGGCATCATGGGGGCGCGCGAAAAGGAAATTTGCGACCAGCCCAAGCAGGGCGACTCATGCGAAGGCGCCCCCGTGCTGCAGCGGGGAATGGTACCCATCGAGGCTTTTCGTAGCAAGGACTCCTCGTTGGAGGTGGCTGTTGCTGAACCTCTCGGCGGTGTGGCGGAACTCATCAGTGCTGTCCGTGAATATTGGTCTGTGCTCCGGGATCATGGCTTCGCCGACGCCAACCCGGTGAAAGTTCTTGTTGATGCCGGTGACCGCCAATCTGTTATTTGGGTATTCCGATGGAAGGAGTCGTCCAGTCGCATGCAAGCCGCAGCAACTGCAGAGTGTGTGCAGGCGTTGGCTCGTATTGAGTGTGCTGGGCGAGTCACCTCTCACCATCCGTTCGTGAATGAGGCCTACCAGGGCTTCGAGACCGGGCGTTTCCCTTCGCGTGGCGGTATCGAATTGCTGAGAGGTAAGTGCACCTGCACGGTGAAACTGGATGGCTTTGATACCGAGTTCGAACTTGAAGGGCAAAACGGTTTTGTGATCATGCATCGCGGGCCTCGGTATGTGCAGGAAGGTGTTCCGCTAATGCCGGTGATCATCTTGAGGCATGGCGCTGACACCCCGAACGCACTGAGGGATGCCCCTGGTCTGAGAGATGCGCCCGAAGAGGTTCGTACGACACCTTTCAGGGTGGAGCAGAACAGTGATCTGCCACAGTTCGGTATTATCCGCTCACTCCAGGAAGATAGCGATTTTCCGGCCGTAGCCATGTGGGTGGTGCACTGGCTTGTGCACACCCCGATCGGCACCCTTGTCACCGACCCGAAGCAGCCCTTGGTCTTTGGTCCGACGTTCGTGCAGCATTATCCGCCGGTCGGTACGGAATTCTTTTCCGCAGTTGGGCCTGTGCCGGTGTTCAAACAGGAAGACGGGCAGCGAATCGGCACATTGACTCCTGGGCAGCTCACCGCATTCGATATTGTCGTGACAATGGACGATGAAATCCCATCGATCCTTGACCGGCCTGCTCGCTACCATGTGGAGATGTTCAATCGGTACATCGACGATCCCGCCCTCGAGATTCCATTTGAGGGGCTGGTCAACGACTACCGAGTGCCTGATGACCCTGCTTTCGGGGCTGGTCCGAAACTCAAGCGCCGACGGCATTGAACGGCAGGCGCCAGTGCGGCCGCGGAGCTCGTATGCCACATCCTCGTCGGCCGGCACCATCCGTTCACGACGGCCCTATTCCGACACCCACTGGTTCATGAATTCCCGGAGAGCGACTGGTCGGACCTCGCAGCAGCGGCACCCCACAGCCCGCAGAAACACTCCTCTGCCACGGCGGCCTCGTCCCTTGCAATGACGTCCATAGACCTCGGCGCAGACCGTCACCGTGCCGGGTTCGCCGCCCTCCAGTGGTCCGCCCTGCGGGCTGTGGCGGGCCGCTAGAGCGACTGGAGGTACGCCACCGTCGCCGGGTCGGCCGGGAGGAACGTCTCGATGGCCAGCTCGGCGACCGTCACGTCCATCGGCGTGTTGAACGTCGATATCGACGACACGAAGGACAGCACGCGACCGTCGTGCTCGATCCGCATCGGCAGCGCGAAGTAGGGGTACGGAGTCGGGTCCTCGCGGTCCCCCGGGTCGCCGCCCGTCTCCGGCAGCGGGTACGCCGCGACCTCCTCGTACAGCAGCCGCAGCGGCTCGGAGCGGGCCAGCGCGATCTGGCGCTCCATCTGCGCCAGCAGGTGCCCGCGCCACTCCCGCAGGTTGCGGATCCTCGGTGCCAGGCCCTGCGGATGCAGGGTGATCCGCATGGCGTTCATCGGCGGTGCCAGCAGGTGCTCCGCAACCCCGTCCAGCAGCATGGCGATACCGCGGTTGGCGGCCACCACCGTGTACGAGCCGTCCACGACGACCGCCGGGTACGGGTCGTACCCGGCGAGCAGCCTCTTGATGCCCTCGCGCAGGGCGCCGAGGGACGGGTCGTCCAGCGGCGTCTCGGCGTACCGGGGGGCGTAACCGGCTGCCAGGAGCAGCGCGTTGCGCTCCCGGACCGGTACCTCCAGATGGTCGGCGAGGCGCAGGACCATCTCCTCGCTGGGCCGCGAGCGCCCCGTCTCGATGAACGAGATGTGACGGGCCGACGAGTCCGCGCGCAGCGCCAGCTCCAGCTGGCTCAACCGCCTCCGCTCACGCCAGCCCCGCAGCATCGGGCCTATTCCGGTACCGGTAGCCAGAGTTGTCATACCGCAGACGGTAACCCACGTGTTGACCACGGGCCGGTGGCATCGGAACGTATCGTCACGGGCACGTCGTCAGCGTCCGTACCGAAACGAAACGGAGGGCCGGCCATGCCCACTGAGCCGCTGTCACAGAAGGAGATCGAGGACCGGTTGCGCGAGCTTCCCGGCTGGTCGCAGGAGGGCGACCGGATCGCCCGCACCTACCGCCTCCCCACCCACTTCGCCGCCACCGCGATGGTCGTCCACGTGGCGCAGATCCAGGACGAGCTGGATCACCATTCCGACCTCACCCTCGGCTACAACACGGTCCACCTCACCATGAACACTCACTCGGCGGGCGGCGCCATCACCGAACGCGACTTCGAGCTGGCGTCGCGGGTCGAGGCCATCGCGCCCTCCCACGCCGCCAACTGAGCCGAGCGGCCACGAGCCGAGGGGTCACGAGCCGAGCGGCCACGAGCCGAGGGGTCACGAGCCGAGCGGCCACGAGCCGAGGGGTCACGAGCCGAGCGGTGGTGGTCCGAGCGGCGGCGGGCCGCGTTGCCGGAACGGCAACAAAGCTCGCCTCCGCGACACCTCCACCGCAGGCTGTGCCCATGAGCCCTCACCACCACGACACCGAGATCGACTGGAACGAGATGCTGCCGCTGCTGGAGCGCGGCGCCGAGCTCCAGACCCCGCTGTACCGGCAGGCCGCGGCCTGGCTCGGCGAGCTCGCCCCGGCCACCGGCGTACGCCGCGTCCTCGACGTCGGCAGTGGCCCCGGCGTGCTGTCGTGCCTGCTCGCCGAGGTGTTCCCGTACGCCGAGGTCGTCGCCGTCGACGCCACGCCCGAGCTGCTGGAGCGCGCCCGCGACCGGGCGGCGGGCCTCGGCCTGAACCGCGTCACCACGCTCCACGCGCAGCTCCCCGACGACATCGCCGCGCTCGGCCCGGCCGACCTCGTCTGGGCGGCCGGCTCCCTGCACCACCTGGGCGACCAGCGCGCCGCCGTCGCCGGGCTGGCGGCCCTGCTGCGCCCCGGCGGCCTCCTCGCGGTCGCCGAGGGCGGCCTCGCGGGCCGGCACCTGCCGCAGCACACGGGGATCGGGCGCCCGGGCCTGGAGGCCCGGATGGAGGCCGCGCACGCCGACTGGTTCGCCGAGATGCGGGCGGCGCTGCCCGGCGCCAAGGAGGAGCCCGACGACTGGCGGGCGCTGCTGGCCGGAGCGGGCCTGACGCCGAGCGGCACGCGCTCGTTCCTCCACGACGTACCAGCGCCCGTCCCCGACGCCGTACGCGAGTACGTCCTCGCCCACTTCACCCGGCACCGCCACACCCTCGGCGAACGGCTGGACGCCGAGGACCGCGCGGCCCTCGACCGTCTGCTGGACCCGGCGGAGCCGCAGGGCCTGCACCAGCGGCCGGACGTCTTCCTGCTCACCGCCCGCACGGTGCACACCGCACGCCGGGGCTGACCGTCCGCGGCACGGTCACGGCACGGGCGGCGTGTCCTGGTACGGACTGATCGGCTCCGATGTCCGCCGCACGCTCGTCGCGTCCAGCGCCACCGCTGCCGTGGCCGTCCCCAGCGTGCCGCCCGGATGCCAGGTCCCCGTCACCGTCACCCAGGTGTCGGCGGGCGGGGCCGGGACGCCGTGGATCCGGATGCGCAGGGACTGCGAGTCGGCCGCGCAGCAGCTGACGATGAGCCGGCTGAGGTACCACGAGCCGTCCTTGGCGCCGGGCACCGGGGTCACGAACCCCGTCATCATCACGGTGCGCCCGGCGAGGCTGCCCTCGCGGTCCTGCTGCACGCGCGCGATGAACCCGGACAGGGCGAGCGGCGCCGGGTCCGCGTCCGGCAGCGGGTTGAACTCCGATACGGGGGCGATCACGTTGCCGGTCTCGCGCGACGCGGTGTACGAGCCGAGGGCGGGCGGGGCGTACAGCAGCAGTGCCAGGACCGGCGGGAACAGCAGCCAGGCGACGCGCGGCCCGCCGCGGTGGTCGTGCCCATGACCGTGGTCGTCGTCGGGCTGGGCCGACCCCTCCGCCGGTTCCTCGTCCGTGCGCCGGGCCGCGAACGGCAGCCCGTCCCGTACGGCGCCGACCACGCCCAGGACCAGCAGCAGCACGCCGGAGGCGATCAGGTACGGCCGCAGGCCCTCCTTCACGTACCGCAGGTAGAGCTGGGTGAGCAGCGCGATGTGCAGCACGGCCGACCCGGCGAGGAGCAGCAGGGCCGCCTGGATGTGGCGTCTCACAGCAGCCACCACCCCGTCAGGCAGGCGCAGGCCACGGCCACCACGGCGGTCGCGGCCGAGAAGCGCACGGCGAAGCCACGGCCGAAGGTCCCGGCCTGGAGGGCGATGAGCTTCACGTCGACCATGGGGCCCACCACCATGAAGGTGAGCCGCGCGGTGGGGGAGAAGCCCGTGAGGGAGGCGGCGACGAAGGCGTCGGCCTCCGAGCAGACGGCCAGCACGATGGCGAGCGCCGCGAGGAACAGCACCGACAGCCACGGTGATCCGGCGAACAGCTCCAGCACGGAGCGCGGCACCAGGACGTTGAAGGTGGCCGCGGCCATCGCCCCGACCACCAGGAAACCCCCCGCGTGCAGGAAGTCGTGCTGGAAGCCGAGGCGGAACTCCTCCCAGCGGCTGTGCCCGGCCTGGTGCCCGGTGTGGCGCGCGGGCATCTTCAGCCACTCCGCCTTGCCCCACTTCAGCCACAGCCATCCCATGGCGGCCGCCGTCACCAGGGACGCGACCAGCCGGGCGGCGACCATCTGCGGCTGCCCGGGGAAGGCGACGGCGGTCGAGACCAGCACGATCGGGTTGACGGCGGGCGCGGACAGCAGGAACGCGAAGGCCGCGGCCGGGGTCACCCCGCGCCGGATCAGGCTCCCGGCGACCGGAACCGACGCGCACTCGCAGCCGGGCAGCACCACACCCGCCGCGCCCGCGACGGGCACCGCGAGCGCGGGGTTGCGCGGCAGGGCCCGGCTGAAGACCCGCGCGGGTACGAAGGCGTTGACGGCGCCCGAGATCACGGTGCCGAACAGCAGGAAGGGCAGCGCCTGCACGGTGAGCGCCACGCAGATGGTCTGCCACGCCAGGAACCCGGGGTGGGAGAGCAGGGGGAGGACGAGCACCGCGATCAGAAGCAGCGAAACGCCGCCCGCGACGAGGACGGACGGCGGTGTCGCGGACGGCGCGGCGCCACGGGCGCGGGCACGCGCGTCCTCACGCGCACGCTCGCGCGGCTGCCCGCGCTCGGGGACGGCTTCGGTCATGGGGCCCTACCTTAGCGAGGCAAGGCCAATGACAATCGTTTCATCTCACTGCTCCGGTGCGTGCGGGGCTACGCTGGAGAGGCATACCGGCCATCAACGAGGGGGTCGGTCCGATGTCAACAGGGACCCTCCTGGCGATCATCATTCCCATCGTGGTGGTGCTCGCCGTCGTTGCCGCAGCAGCCTTCGTCGTGTCCCGCCGCCGTCGCCTGCGTGAGCGTTTCGGTCCGGAGTACGAACGCACCGTGGAGGACAGCGGCAGCCGGCTCGCCGCCGAGCGGGAGCTGAGCGAGCGCGAGAAACGCCACGGCGAGCTGGACATCAGGCCGCTGACGGGCGACGCCCGGGAGCGCTATTCCCGGGACTGGCAGCGCGTGCAGAGCGAGTTCGTGGACCGTCCGGAGGACGCCGTGCAGGACGCGGACCTCCTGGTCGCGTCCCTGATGCGCGAGCGCGGCTACCCGACCGAGAACCTGAACCAACGGATCAGGGATCTCTCCGTCGAGCACGGCCGCACCATCGAGCACTACCGCGCCGCCCACGAAGTCGACCAGCTCAGCATGAAGCACCAGGCGACGACCGAGCAGCTGCGCGGAGCCATGGTGCACTACCGCGCGCTCTTCGACGAGTTGCTGTCCGACCACGGGCAGAGGTGAAGGGAGGAGAGATGCAACGCGAGGACCTACCGGAACCCACCGAGAGTGGTCTGTCCACCGAGGACCTGGCCCAGCCGCAGCCGCAGCCCCCGCAGGAGGAGACCGGGGTTCCCGCCTTCCCCGGCGAGAGCACCGCGCCGGAGCCGGCGCCGGCGGAGCAGACCGAAGGAGCCGCCGGCACGGCCGCCGCCTCGGCACACGCGGAGGCGGAGGAGGAAGACGCGCCGAGGCTGCTGGCCCCGGACGACGAGCAGAGCTTCCGCGAACGCTGGCAGGACGTCCAGACGCAGTTCGTCGACGACCCGCGCGAGGCCGTGCACAAGGCGGACGCGCTCGTCGCGGACGTCATGCAGCAGCTGGCCTCGACCTTCGCCGATCACAAGAAGGACCTGGAGGGTCAGTGGAACCGGGGCGAGGAGGTGGACACCGAGGAACTGCGCAAGGCGCTGCGCAAGTACCGGTCGTTCTTCAACCGCCTGCTCACCACCTGAGAAACGCGACCTGAGAAACGCGACCTGAGGAGCGCCTCGTGACGAGCGCCTCCTGAAGAGCGCGACGGCGGCGCGGCCGCACACGCGACCGCGCCGCCGTCGCCCCGAAGGGCAGGTTCAGCAGACGTCGTACGTCGCCGGGTCCGGGCCCAGTCGGCGCCCCTCGTCGAGGGCCGCGACGGCCGCCAGGTCGTCGGCGTCGAGCGCGAAGTCGAAGACGTCGATGTTCTCCCGGATCCGCGACGGCGTCACGGACTTGGGGATCACCACATTTCCGGCCTGGAGGTGCCAGCGCAGCACCACCTGCGCCGGGGTGCGGTCGTACTTGCGGGCGATCGCCACCAGCGCGGGGGAGTCCAGCAGACCCTTGCCCTGGCCCAGCGGCGACCACGCCTCGGTCGCGATGCCGTGCCGGGCGTGGAACGCGCGGCTCTCGGCCTGCTGCAGATGCGGGTGCAGCTCGATCTGGTTGACCGCCGGCACGATCGACGTCTCCCCGATCAGGCGCTCCAGGTGCTCCGGGAGGAAGTTGGAGACACCGATGGCCCGGGCGCGGCCGTCCGCGAGGATCTTCTCGAACGCCTTGTACGTCTCGACGTACACGTCCTTCGACGGCAGCGGCCAGTGGATCAGGTACAGGTCGACGTACTCCAGGCCCAGCCGGCCCAGCGAGGCGTCGAAGGCGCGCAGCGTGGCGTCGTACCCCTGCTCGCTGTTCCAGAGCTTCGTCGTGACGAAGAGCTCCTCGCGGGGGAGGTCCGAGGCGGCGATGGCCTGGCCGGTGCCCTTCTCGTTCTCGTAGATCGCGGCCGTGTCGATGGAGCGGTAACCGGCGTCGAGGGCCGTGCCCACCGCCTTCGCCGCCTCGTCGTCCGGGACCTGCCAGACGCCGAAGCCGAGCTGCGGCATGGCGACGCCGTTGTTGAGCGTGATGGAGGGGGCCTTGCTCACGAGTGGTCGTTCCTCACGTCGTGGTCTTTCTGCATACGTGGGGGTGCAACGATCACCCGCCCCGCACCTATTCCCCGCGCCGCCGCCTCCCCTCAGGGGTACAGGGCGTCGATCTCGCCCGCGTACGCCGTCTCGATCGCCCGGCGCTTCAGCTTCAGCGACGGCGTCAGCAGTCCGTGCTCCTCGGTGAACGGATGCGCCAGTATCCGGAACGTACGGATGGACTCGGCCTGCGACACCGTCGTGTTGGCGGCCACCACCGCCCGCCGGATCTCCGCCTCCAGCGACGGGTCCCGCACCAGTTCCGCCGGGGGCAGGGGCGGCCGGTTCTGCATGGCGAGCCAGTGCTCCACCGCCTCCCGGTCGAGGGTGACCAGCGCCGCGATGTAGGGGCGGTCGTTGCCGACCACGACGCACTGCGCGACCAGCGGATGGGCGCCCACCCGCTGCTCCAGGGCGGCCGGCGAGACGCTCTTGCCGCCGGAGGTCACCAGGATCTCCTTCTTCCGCCCGGTGATGGTCAGATAGCCGTCCTTGTCGAGCCGGCCGAGGTCGCCGGTGGCCAGCCAGCCGTCCTTCAGCACGGCGTCGGTGGCGTCGGGGTCGCCCAGGTACCCCGAGAAGACGTGCGGGCCGCGCAGCCAGATCTCGCCGTCGTCGGCGATGTGCACCGTCGTCCCGGGGACGGGCTGCCCGACGGTGCCGTACCGGGCGCGCTCGGGAGGGTTCGCGGTCGCCGCCGACGTGGTCTCGGTCAGCCCGTACCCCTCGTACACGGTCACGCCCGCGCCCTCGAAGAACAGGCCGAGGCGCCGGGACATGGCCGAGCCGCCCGACATCGCGTGCCGCACCCGGCCGCCGAGGGCGTCGCGGACCTTGCCGTACACGAGCTTCTCGAAGAATTGGTGCTGTACGCGCAGGGCCGCCGACGGACCGGGGCCCAGGCCGAAGGCCTTGTGCTCCAGCGCCTCGGCGTAGCGCACCGCCACCTCGACGGCCCTGTCGAACGGTGCCGCCTTCCCGGCCGCCTCGGCCGACCGGCGCGCCGCGTGGAACACCTTCTCGAAGACGTACGGCACGGCCAGGACGAACGTCGGGCGGAACGCCGCCAGGTCCGGCAGCAGCTCGCTCGCCGTCAGCACCGGCTGGTGGCCGAGCTTCACGCGTCTGCGGACCGCCGCCACCTCCACCATCCGCCCGAAGACGTGCGCCAGCGGCAGGAACAGCAGCGTCGACGCCTCGTCGCCCGGCCGGGAGCGGAACACCTTCTCCCACCGGTCGACCAGGGTGTCGGTCTCGAACATGAAGTTGGCGTGGGTGAGCACGCAGCCCTTGGGGCGGCCCGTCGTCCCGGAGGTGTAGATGACCGTCGCGATCGACTCGGGCGTCACCGCCCGCCGGTGGCGCTGCACCACCTCCTCGTCGATGCCGGCGCCCGCCGCCACCAGCTCGGCCACCGCGCCCGCGTCCAGCTGCCACAGCCGCTGCAGCCGCGGCAGCCGGTCGACCACCGAACCCACGGTCATGGCGTGGTCCTCGTGCTCGACCACGCACGCGGTCACCCCGGCGTCGTGCAGCATCCAGTGCACCTGCTCGGCGGAGGCGGTCGGATAGACCGGTACGGACTGGGCGCCGAGCGTCCACAGCGCGAAGTCGAAGAGCGTCCACTCGTAGCGCGTACGGGACATGATCGCGACCCGGTCGCCGAACCGTACGCCGTGCGCGATCAGGCCCTTGGCCAGCGCCAGCACCTCGTCGCGGAACTCCAGCGACGTGACGTCGCCCCACTGCCCGTCGGCGCCCTTGCGGCCGAGCGCGACGCGGTGCGGATCGTCCAGGGCGTGGTCGAACACGGCGTCGGCGAGCCCGCCGACCAGGGGAGCCGTCGCCATGGGGGGGACAGTGAACTCGCGCAATGGCTGCTCCTTGTGGCGCTCCGCACAGCGGAGGGTGACGGTACCCCACGGACCGGTGCGACGGGAGGGCTTCGGTGTACCGGAACCCCGGCATCGCTACAGGTCAGACGCGCCCTGGACCCGACCTGACTCCACAGTCAGGTGGCGGTGCGCGAATCTCCACGGAATCTGTACGAGCCGCTCACGCCGGGGCGCGTACGCCGGTGCCGAGTCCGGCCGTTCCCGCCGCGGCGGACTACGCCGCGCTCTGCCCGTGCAGCCGGTCCCCGCCCGCCAGGATCGCCGAGGCGAGGGCGTCCGCCGCCTCCTTGGCCGGGCCCCGCGGATGGCCGGTGAGCAGGACGAAGTCCACGTCGCCGAGGTCCGGCAACCCCGCCCGCGGCGGAATCGGGGCGAGGCCCGGGGGGATCAGGCCACGGGTGTGGGCCATCACGCCCAGGCCCGCGCGGGCCGCGGCGATCAGGCCGCTCAGGCTCGTACTCGTACAGACGACACGCCAGGGGCGGCCGTGCGCCTCCAGGGCCTCCAGGGCGCGGGCCCGAGTGATGCCCGGCGGCGGGAAGACGATCAGCGGAATCGGGCGCCCGGGGTCCAGCCGGTACCGGGGCGCGCCGATCCACGTCAGCGTGGAGTGCCAGACCAGCCGGCCGTGGGTGTCGCCGCCGCGCCGCTTGGCCAGGACCAGATCGAGGCGGCCCGCCGCCAGCTTCTCGTGCAGCGTGCCGGAGAGCCCGACCGTGAGCTCCAGGTCCACCTCGGGGTGGTCGTGGCGGAACGCCTCCAGAACCTCCGGCAGCCGCGTCAGTACGAAGTCCTCCGAGACCCCGAAGCGCAGGCGCCCGCGCAGCCGTGTGCCGGTGAAATACGCCGACGCCCGCTCGTGCGCCGCCAGGATCGTCCGGGCGAAGCCGAGCATGGCCTCGCCGTCCTCGGTGAGCTCCACGCTGTGCGTGTCCCGGGTGAAGAGCCGGCGCCCGGTCGCCTCCTCCAGGCGCCGCACATGCTGGCTGACCGTCGACTGGCGCAGGCCCAGCCGGCGGGCGGCCTGGGTGAAGCTGAGCGTCTGCGTGACGGCGAGGAAGGTACGCAGCTGGACCGGGTCGTACACGCGGCCAGCCTACCGCCGCTCATCGCGCATCGTGATGACAGTCAGCGTGGTGTGCGGGTTTCCCGATCGCCGCGGCCGGGGGGACGATGGCGGGGGCACGACCTGACCGGAGAGCACGGGAGTACATGAACGGGAAGTACACGGGCCGGAAGTACACGGGCCGGGAGCACGTGGGCCGCCGAGCCGTCGCCATCCTCGGACCGCTGATCGACCCCTACGTCCTGGCGCTGCTCGGCACCGTGGTCCTGGCGGTCCTGCTGCCCGCCTCGGGCGGTGCCGCCGACGTCGTCGGCGGGGCGTCGACCGGGGCGGTGGCCCTGCTGTTCTTCCTCTACGGGGCGCGGCTGTCGACCCGCGAGGCCCTGGACGGACTGCGGCACTGGCGGCTGCACGTGACCGTGCTGGCGGCGACGTTCGCGGTCTTCCCGCTGCTGGGGCTGGCCGCGCGGGGCCTGGTGCCCTCCGTGCTGACGTCCGAGCTGTACGGCGGCCTGCTCTTCCTGTGCCTGGTGCCGTCGACGATCCAGTCGTCGATCGCGTTCACCTCGATCGCGCGCGGCAACGTACCCGCCGCGATCTGCGCCGGGTCCTTCTCGTCGCTCGCCGGGATGGTCCTCACGCCGGTGCTGGTGGCGGTGCTCCTGGGAGCGCACGGCGGCTTCTCGGCGGACTCGCTGCTGCGGATCGTCGTGCAGCTGCTGGTGCCGTTCCTGGCGGGGCAGGCGCTGCGGCGCTGGGTGGCCGGATTCCTGACCCGCCACAAGAAGGTGCTCGGGTACGTCGACCGGGGCTCGATCCTGCTCGTCGTCTACACGGCCTTCAGCCAGGGCATGGTCCAGGGCGTCTGGCACCAGGTCACCCCGCCGCGCCTGGCGGCGCTGCTGGGCGTGGAGGCGGTGCTCCTCGCCGTGATGCTGACACTGACGTGGTACGGGGCGGGCCGGCTCGGCTTCGCCAGGGCGGACCGCATCACGATCCAGTTCGCCGGCTCGAAGAAGAGCCTGGCGGCCGGGCTTCCGATGGCGAGCGTGCTCTTCGGCGCGCACGCCTCGCTGGCGGTGCTGCCCCTGATGCTCTTCCACCAGATGCAGCTGATGGTCTGCGCCGCGATCGCCAAGCGGTACGCGGACCACGGGGACCCGGTGCCGGAGCCGGGAGCGGAGCCCGACCCGCCGCGCCACCCGTCCGCCCCGGAGACCGCGCGCCGCTGACCGCGTACGGTCGCGGGTCACGGGCCACGGTCACGGCACCAGGACCACTTTCCCCTGGTTCGCGCGGGCCTCGATCAGCGCGTGCGCCTCGGCGGCCGACTCCAGCGGCAGCGCGGCGTGGACGGCCGCGCGCAGGCGGCCCTCCGCGTGCAGGCGCCACAGCTCGTCGCGCCACGCCGCGTACGCGGCGGGACGGGTGCGCACGAGGTGGGCCATCTGGAAGCCGATCACCGACTTGGCGCCGACGAGCAGGTCGTACGCCGCCACGGTGCCGCCGCCGGAGCTGTACGCGACGAGCCGGCCGCCCGGGGCCAGGGCGGCGACCGCGGGCGTGAGCAGGTCGCCGCCCACGGCGTCGAGCACGATGTCGACCGGCTCGCCCCAGGAGGAGTCCCCGTACGTGACCACCTCGTCGGCGCCGAGCCCGTACAGGAACTCCACCTTGGCCGCCGAGCCCGCCGCCGCGACGACCCGGGAGGCGCCGTTCAGCCGGGCCAGCTGCACCGCCAGCTGTCCGACCCCGCTCGCCGCTCCCGTCACCAGCACCGACTCGCCCGCCACCGGCCGCGCCGCCTCCCACGCGCCCCGCGCCACGAGCCCGCTACGTACCAGCGCGACCGCGTCGACCGCCGTCGCGCCGTCCGGCACGACCGAGGCCATCGAGGTGTGCAGGACCGCGAGTTCGGCGTAGCCGTGGGTGAAGCAGATCCCCGTCACCCGGTCGCCGGCCGCGAAGCCGGTCACGCCCTCGCCGACCGCCTCCACCGTGCCGGCCACCTCGCCGCCCAGCGGCAGGGGCTCGGCGGCCTCCCGAACCCGCTTCACGGCCGGGAGGCTGACACCGATCGCCTCCACCCGCACCAGCAGCTCGCCGGGCCCGGCCACCGGGGCCGCGACCTCCTCCAGGAACAGCACCTCGGGGCCGCCGTTGACCTCGTACCGCACACGCCGCATGACGCCCACCGCCTTCTCCGAAATCGATGGTTCGCCCAACGGTAGGCGAGAAATCGTGGGGAAGTCCAACGGTTTCGGCGTAGGCTGAGGGCATGGCAGACACCCCGCCCACCCCCTCGCGCATCACCGCCCTGCCCAGCTGGCTCCTCGGCCGCGCCGCCGCCCGCGGCCGCGCGCTCGTCGCCGCCGCCCTCGCCGAACACGGCATGAAGATGTGGCACCACGCCGTCCTGTCCGCCGTGGCCGAGCTCGGGCCGGTCGCCCAGGCGGAGCTCGGCCGCAGCCTCGCCATCGACCCCAAGGACATGGTCGGCATCCTCAACGACCTCCAGGCCGAGGGCCTGGTCACCCGCGCCCCCGACCCCACCGACCGCCGCAAGAACGCCATCACCGTCACCCGCGACGGCGTCAGCCGCCTGCGCCTCTGTGAACTCGCCGCCGACCGCGCCAACGACGCACTCCTGGCCGGTCTCGAACCCGCCGAACGCGACCGGTTCGTCGCCCTGCTGAAGCGGATCGCGCACCCCGCCGCCGCATGATGATCACGAAGGCCGCTACCGTGAGGCCATGCCCGCACCCCACTCCGGCCGCACCTGGATACGCCCCGGCGCCTCCCGCCCCTGCTCCCTCGTCGTCTGCCGGGGCTGCTGCTGCGGTGACGCCCGCAAGAACCCCGGCACCGACCACGCGGGTCAGCTGCGGCGGCTGCGCGAGGCCGCGGCCGCGTCCGGCGGGCGCCTCGCCGTCCGCACCAGCGACTGCCTCGGCCCCTGCGGCCAGGCCAACGTCGTGGTCGTCCAGCCCTCGACCGAGGGCCGACGGCGCGGCGCCCGCGCCGCGTGGGTGGGCTGGGCGCTGGACGACGACTGCCTGGACGACATCCTGGCCTGGGTCGCGGCGGGCGGCCCCGGCCTCGCCGCACCCCCGGAGACACTCGCACTCCAGATGATCGACCCGCCCCGGAACTAGGGCCTGATCCGGAAGACACCCCCCGGGGCCCGGCGCCGGCCGTCGGTCCCGGCCGTCAGCCCTGGGAGGTCTCCGCCGTGAGGGCGATACGCTCCTCGCCCGCGTACACGTTCATGTTCGGGCCGCGCAGGAAGCCGACCAGCGTCAGGCCCGTCTCGGCGGCCAGGTCAACGGCGAGCGACGACGGCGCCGACACCGCGGCCAGCACCGGGATCCCGGCCATCACCGCCTTCTGCGCCAGCTCGAACGATGCCCGGCCCGACACCAGCAGGACCGCCCGGTCCAGCGGCAGCCGGTCCTCGCGCAGCGCGCGGCCGACGAGTTTGTCCACGGCGTTGTGGCGCCCCACGTCCTCCCGTACGTCGAGCAGCTCACCGGTCTCCGAGAACAGGGCGGCCGCGTGCAGCCCGCCCGTCCGGTCGAAGACCCGCTGCGCCCCGCGCAGCCGGTCGGGCAGCTCCGCCAGCAGCGCCGGCTCGATCCGCAGCGGGGGAGTGTCGGAGATCGGGAAGCGGGCCGTGGTGCGGACGGCGTCGAGACTCGCCTTGCCGCACAGCCCGCACGACGACGTCGTGTAGACGTTCCGTTCCAGCGTGATGTCCGGCACCCGGACCCCCGGCGCGAGCTGCACGTCCACCACGTTGTACGTGTTCGTCCCGTCGTCCTGGGCGCCCGCGCAGTACACGATGGCGCGCACGTCCGCCGCCGAGCCGAGCACCCCCTCGCTGACCAGGAAACCGGCCGCGAGCGCGAAGTCGTCACCCGGCGTACGCATGGTGATCGCGAGGGGCTTGCCGTTCAGCCGGATCTCCAGCGGCTCCTCGGCGACCAGGGTGTCCGGACGCGCCGAGACGGCCCCGTCGCGGATGCGGATGACGCGGCGGCGCTCGGTGACCCGTCCCATTGCTGATCAGCCCCGGTTCTCTCCGTGGTTCTGGTGGCCTCGGTTCTGGCGCGGCCTCGACGACCTCATTCTCCTGCACCCACGGGCCTCCCGGGCCGGCGGCCCCGGCCGCCCCGATCGAACGATGTTGCGGAATCTCCAAGGTGCGGCCGTAATTCCTGTCGGAAAGGCTGCCCGGTTACTCACGAGTCGCTGGCAAGACTGGGGGCCACGCATCGCACAACCAAGGGGGTCCCGGGCATGACGGGCACTCGTATCGCCGCGCTCGGGCACTACCAGCCCGCCAAGGTACTGACGAACCACGACCTCACCGCGCTGGTCGACACCAGCGACGAGTGGATCACCAGCCGGGTCGGCATCCGCACCCGGCACGTCGCCGGCCCCGACGAGCCGGTCGACGAGATGGCCGCGCACGCCGGCGCCAAGGCGCTCGCCTCCGCCGGGCTCACCCCCGCCGACGTCGACCTGGTCCTCGTCGCCACCTCCACGGCGATCGACCGCTCCCCGAACACCGCGGCCCGGGTCGCCGCCCGGCTCGGCATGGGCTCGCCCGCCACCATGGACCTCAATGTGGTGTGTGCGGGCTTCACCCACGCCCTCGCCACCGCCGACCACGCCATACGGGCGGGCTCGACGACCCGCGCGCTCGTCATCGGCGCCGACAAGATGACCGAGGTCACCGACTGGACCGACCGCACCACCTGCGTCCTGGTGGGCGACGGAGCGGGCGCGGCCGTCGTCGAGGCGGCACCGGACGCCGGAATCGGCCCCGTCCTGTGGGGCTCGGTCCCCGAGATGGGTCACGCCGTCCGGATCGAGGGCACCCCGCCGCGCTTCGCCCAGGAGGGGCAGACGGTCTACCGGTGGGCCACCACCCAGCTGCCGCCGATCGCCCGCCGGGTGTGCGAGCGGGCGGGTGTCGCGCCCGAGGAGCTCGCCGCGGTCGTGCTCCACCAGGCGAACCTGCGCATCATCGAACCGGTCGCCCGGAAGATCGGCGCGGTCAACGCCGTGATCGCCCGCGATGTGACCGAGTCCGGCAACACCTCGGCCGCCTCCATCCCGATGGCCTTCGCCAAGCTCGTCGAGCGCGGCGACCTGCCCTCCGGGGCGCCCGCGCTGCTCTTCGGTTTCGGCGGGAACCTCTCGTACGCGGGCCAGGTCGTCCGGATCCCCTGAGAGGACCCGGACCCCGGCTGCGCACCGGCTTTGTCCTCGGTGTGGAGAAAGTTCGCACGGATTGCCGCGCAACTTCTTCCCCCTGCGGCAAAGCGCTGCTACGTTCCCCACCGAAAGCCGACGGAGGCCGGCCACACGGCGGGGAGGGGCGCGTGAGACGGATGACGGCTCGACCCGCCAACGCGCACCAGGCGCGGCTGCTGCGGCTGTTGCGCGACGGCGGCCCCAACTCCCGCGCCCAACTGGGCGACCAGGTGGACCTGTCGCGCTCGAAGCTCGCCGTCGAGGTGGACCGGCTCCTGGAGACCGGCCTCGTGGTCGCCGACGGCCTCGCCGCCTCGCGCGGCGGACGGCGCTCGCACAACATCCGCCTCGCGCCCCAACTGCGCTTCCTCGGCGTCGACATCGGCGCCACCTCCATCGACGTGGCCGTCACCAACGCCGAGCTGGAGGTCCTCGGCCACCTGAACCACCCCATGGACGTGCGCGAGGGCCCGGTCGCCGTCTTCGAGCAGGTGCTCGCCATGGCGGCCAAGCTCCGGGCGTCCGGCCTCGCCGAAGGCTTCGACGGCGCCGGGATCGGCGTGCCCGGACCGGTCCGCTTCCCCGAGGGCGTACCGGTCGCGCCGCCGATCATGCCCGGCTGGGACGGCTTCCCGGTCCGCGAGGCGCTCAGCCAGGAACTCGGCTGCCCGGTCATGGTCGACAACGACGTGAACCTGATGGCGATGGGGGAGCAGCACGCGGGCGTCGCGCGCTCCGTGGGCGACTTCCTCTGCGTCAAGATCGGCACGGGCATCGGCTGCGGCATCGTCGTCGGCGGCCAGGTCTACCGCGGTACGACCGGCAGCGCCGGCGACATCGGCCACATCCAGGTCGTCCCGGACGGCCGCGCCTGCGCCTGCGGCAACCGGGGCTGCCTGGAGGCCCACTTCAGTGGCGCGGCCCTGGCCCGCGACGCCGAGGACGCGGCGCGCGCCGGCCAGTCCGAGGAGCTCGCCCGGCGCCTGGTGGCGGCGGGGCGGCTCACCGCCGTGGACGTCGCCGCGGCCGCGGCCGCCGGGGACGCCACCTCACTCGCCCTCATCCGGGAGGGCGGCAACCGAGTGGGCCAGGTCATCGCCGGGCTCGTCTCCTTCTTCAACCCGGGCCTGGTGGTGATCGGCGGCGGGGTGACCGGCCTCGGCCACACCCTCCTCGCCAGCGTCCGCACCCAGGTCTACCGCACCTCCCTGCCCCTGGCCACCGGCAACCTGCCCATCGTGCTCGGCGAGCTGGGCGCGGCCGCCGGAGTCATCGGCGCCGCCCGGCTCATCAGCGACCACCTGTTCTCCCCGGCCTGAGCCGCACCGCCCGGGAACCCGCCCCACCCCGTACGCCCCACCCCGTACGCCCTACGCCCCACCCCGTACGTACAGCACACACGCCCAGCACGCACCTACGGCACACACGTACAGCGCGCACACCTGGTACCCCGCCCTGTCCACTCACCGGCACCGCACCCGCCCGCCGAGGGGATTCGTCATGGCAACACCAGAACCACCGCTCCTCACCATGTCCGGCATCACCAAGGCCTTCCCCGGCGTCCGGGCCCTCGACGGCGTCGACCTGGAGGTCCGCGCCGGCGAGGTCCACTGCCTCCTCGGCCAGAACGGCGCCGGCAAGTCCACCCTCATCAAGGTGCTCGCCGGCGCCCACCAGCCCGACGGCGGCGAGATCACCTGGCGCGGCACACCCGTCACCCTCAAGTCCCCCATCGCCGCCATGCGCCTCGGCATCGCCACCATCTACCAGGAACTCGACCTGGTCGAGGGCCTGTCGGTCGCCGAGAACGTCTTCCTCGGCCACGAGCCGACCACCGCCGGCTTCGTCGTGCGGGGCAGGAGCGCCCGCGCCGACACCGCCACCCTGCTGCGCCGCCTCGGCCACCCCGAGATCGACCCCGCCCGCCCGGTCGGCGAACTCTCCGCCGCCCAGCGGCAGATCGTCTCCATGGCCCGCGCGCTCTCCCACGACGTACGGCTCATCGTGATGGACGAGCCGTCGGCCGCCCTCGACCCCGACGAGACCGCCAACCTCTTCCGGATCGTCGCCGACCTCACCGCCGGCGGCGTCGCCGTCGTCTACATCTCCCACCGCCTGGAGGAGATCCGGCGCATCGGCGACCGGGTGACCGTCCTCAAGGACGGGCGTGCCGTGGCCGGGGGACTGCCCGCCGAGGACACCCCGACCCGGGACATCGTCGCCATGATGACCGGCCGCGACGTCGCGTACGTCTTCCCCGAGCGGCCCCCCGCCGCCCCCGCCCTCACCCGGGTGCCCGTCCTGAAGACCGAAGGACTGGCCCGTACGGGCGAGTTCGCGCCGGTCGACCTCGAACTGCACCCCGGGGAGATCGTCGGCCTCGCCGGACTGGTCGGCTCCGGGCGCTCCGAAATCCTGGAGACCATCTACGGCGCCCGCCGCCCGACCGCCGGGCGCGTCCTCGTCGACGGCAGGCCGCTGCGCCCCGGCAGCGTCCGCGCCGCCGTCCGCGCCGGGCTCGGCCTCGCGCCCGAGGAGCGCAAGGCACAGGGCCTGCTCATGCTGGAGTCGGTCACCCGGAACGTCTCCGTCTCCTCCCTGCCCCGCTTCGCCCGCGCCGGCTGGCTCGACCGCACCGCCGAGCGCGCGGCCGCCCGCCGCGCCACCCGCGAGCTGTCGCTGCGCCCCGACAACCCCGACGCCCCGGTCCGCACCCTCTCCGGCGGCAACCAACAGAAAGCCGTGCTCGCCCGCTGGCTGCTGCGCGGCTGCCGCGTCCTGCTCCTCGACGAGCCGACGCGCGGGGTCGACGTCGGCGCCCGCGCCGAGCTGTACGCCGTCATCCGGCGCCTCGCCGACGACGGGCTCGCCGTCCTGCTCGTCTCCAGCGAGGTCCCCGAAGTGCTGGGCCTCGCCGACCGGGTGCTGGTGCTCCGCGAAGGTCACGTCGTCCACACCGCACCGGCCCGGGAGCTCGACGAGCACCGCGTACTCGACCTCGTCATGGAAGGGAGCCCGACGTCATGACGCAGTCCGCGCCCGTCACGACCGCCGAACCACCCGTCGGCAAAGCCGGTGGCCGACCGTCCCTCGGCCTGCGGGCCGACGTCCGCAACCTGTCCCTGCTGGGCGTCCTCGCCGTCCTCGTCGCGGTAGGCGGCATCACCAAGCCGGACCAGTTCCTCGCCGGCTCCAACCTCCAACTGGTGCTGACCCAGGCGTCCGTCATCGGCGTCGTCACCGTCGGCATGACCTTTGTCATCACCAGCGGCGGCATCGACCTGTCGGTCGGCGCGATCGTCGCCCTCGCCTCCGTCTGGGCCACCACCGTCGCCACCCAGGAGTACGGCTTCGCCGGCATCCTCTTCACCGCCGTGGTCGTGGGGCTCGGCTGCGGCCTGGTGAACGGCCTGCTCATCGCGTACGGCGGGATGGTGCCCTTCATCGCCACCCTCGCCATGCTCGCCTCGGCCCGGGGCCTCGCCCTCCAGATCACCGACGGCAGGACCCAGATCGTCACCGTCCAGTCGGTCCTCGACCTGGGTGTCCCGGACGCGTACCTCCTCGGTGTGCCGCCGCTGGTGCTGGTCTTCGCCGCCGTCACCGTCATCGGCTGGCTGGTGCTCAACCGGACCACCTTCGGGCGGCGCACGGTCGCCGTCGGCGGCAACGCCGAGGCGGCCCGGCTCGCCGGCATCGACGTACGCCGCCAGCGCCTCTACCTCTACCTGCTGTCCGGGCTGTGCTGCGGCATCGCCGCCTTCCTGCTGATCGTCCTCTCCGGCTCCGGCCAGAACACCAACGGCAACCTGTACGAACTCGACGCCATCGCCGCCGCGATCATCGGCGGGACGCTGCTGAGCGGCGGGCGCGGCACGATCGTCGGCTCCGTGCTCGGCGTCCTCGTCTTCACCACGATCACCAACATCTTCGCCCTGAACAACCTCCAGAGCGATGTCCAGCAGATCGCCAAGGGCGCGATCATCGTCGCCGCCGTCCTGGTCCAGCGCCGCACCGCGCGCGGCCCCGGCGAGGCCTGACACCCCGCCACCTCCCTCGCCCCGTCCCCTGCCCCGTGTGACACCGCCCTACCGGAAGGGTTCCACCGCCATGCCACAAACCAGCCGCAGAGGGCTGCTGTTCGGCACCGCCGCCGTCTCCGCCGGCGCCCTCCTCACCGCCTGCACCAGCAACGAACCCAAGAACTCCACGCCCGCCACCAACAACGCCCCGGCCGCCGACGACAAGCCGGGTGAGCCCGTCACCATCGGCTTCGCCGGGCCGCAGGCGGACCACGGCTGGCTCAACGCCATCAACGTCAACGCCAAGGAGCGGGCGAAGAAGTACTCCGAGGTGACGCTGGAGATCACCGAAGGGTCGAACGACACCGCCACCCAGATCGGGCAGATCCAGACCCTGATCAACAAGAAGGTCGACGTGCTGGTGATCCTGCCGGCCGACGGCAAGGCCCTCACCCAGGTGGGCCTCCAGGCCATGAAGGCCGGCATCCCCGTGATCAACCTCGACCGGATCTTCGCGTCCCCGCAGGCGTACCGCTGCTGGATCGGCGGCGACAACTACGGCATGGGCCTCAACGCCGGCCGGTACATCGGCGAACAGCTCAAGGACAAGCCGGACGCCACGGTCGTCGAGCTGGCCGGGCTCGACAACCTGGAGCTCACCAAGCAGCGCACCCAGGGCTTCGACGACGCCCTGAAGAACTACCCCAACATCCGGAAGGTGGCGCGGCAGGCCGCCGAGTTCACCGTCGAGTCCGGCCAGGCCAAGATGGCCCAGCTCCTCCAGGCCCAGCAGAAGTTCGACGCGCTGTGGAACCACGACGACGACCAGGGCGTGGGCGCGCTGCGCGCCATCCAGCAGGCGGGCCGCGACGACTTCCTGATGGTCGGCGGGGCCGGGGCCAAGTCGGCGATGGACGCCATCAAGGCCGGCAACAGCGTGCTCAAGGCGACCGTCCTCTACCCGCCGACCATGGCCGCGTCCGCCATCGACCTGGCCCGCGCACTGGGCCAGAAGAAGGGCATCGGCGGCATGTCCGAGCTGGAGATCCCCGCCTCGATCACCCTGTACTCGGCGGTGGTGACCAAGGAGAACGTCGACGAGTACCTGCCCACGGGCTTCAGCTGACCCCTGGTCCGCCCGCCCCCACCGCGCACACGACGAGGAGGAACCCGTATGGCACAGCAGGAGGCACCGCCGGAGGCGCAGGAGGCGCAGGAGGCGCAGGAGGCACAGCGGGAACGGACCATCGGCATCGGCATGGTCGGGTACGCGTTCATGGGCGCCGCCCACTCCCAGGGCTGGCGCACCGTGGGCCGGGTCTTCGACCTGCCGCTGCGGCCGGTCCTCGCCGCGGTCTGCGGGCGCGACGCCGCGGCCGTGCGGGCGGCCGCGGACAGACACGGCTGGGCCGCCGCCGAGACCGACTGGCGGGACCTCGTCGCGCGCGACGACGTACAGGTGGTGGACGTCTGCACCCCCGGCGACAGCCACGCCGAGATCGCCATCGCCGCGCTGGAGGCGGGCAAGCACGTGCTGTGCGAGAAACCCCTCGCCAACTCGGTCACCGAGGCCGAGGCCATGACCGCGGCCGCCGAGCGGGCGCGCGGGCGCGGCCAGGTGGCGATGGTCGGCTTCAACTACCGGCGCGTGCCCGCCATGGCGTACGCGCGGCAGCTCGTCGCGGAGGGGCGCCTCGGCGCCCTGCGGCACGTCCGGGTGACGTACCTCCAGGACTGGCTCGTCGATCCGGACTTCCCGCTCACCTGGCGGCTGCGGCGCGAGCACGCCGGATCGGGCGCACTCGGCGACCTGGGCGCCCACATCGTGGACCTGGCGCAGTACGTGGCGGGGGAGAGGCTGGTGGGGGTCTCGGCGCTCACGGAGACCTTCGTACGGGAGCGGCCCCTGCTCGCCGGGGCGTCGGCCGGGCTCTCGGCGTCGGGGGGCGCCGAGCGCGGGGCGGTCACGGTGGACGACGCGGCCGTGTTCACCGGGCGCCTGGCCTCCGGGGCGCTGGCCACCTTCGAGGCGACCCGGATGGCGGCGGGCCGCAAGAACGCCCTGCGCCTGGAGCTCAACGGCGAGTGCGGCTCGCTCGCCTTCGACCTGGAACGGCTGAACGAACTGTCCTTCTACGACGGGGCCGATCCCGCCGAGTCGGCCGGTTTCCGCCGGATCCTCGTCACCGAGCGGGACCACCCGTACCTGGAGGCGTGGTGGCCGCCGGGCCACGCCCTCGGGTACGAGCACACCTTCACGCACCAAGCGCGCGACCTGGTGCACGCCATCGCCGCGGGAGCCGGCCCGGTCCCCTCCTTCGCCGACGGGCTGCAGGTGCAGCGGGTGCTGGCGGCCGTGGAGGAGAGCGCGGAGAAGAACGCCGTCTACACCCCCGTACCGCTGTAGGAGGTCCGCTGTGCCCCGTCCCTTCACCCTCTTCACCGGCCAGTGGGCCGACCTGCCGCTGGAGGAGGTCTGCCGGCTCGCCCGCGACTTCGGCTACGACGGTCTGGAACTCGCCTGCTGGGGCGACCACTTCGAGGTCGACAAGGCCCTCGCCGATCCTTCCTACCTGGAAGGCCGGCGGGCCCTGCTCGACACGTACGGGCTCACGTGCTGGGCGATCTCCAACCACCTGGTGGGCCAGGCGGTCTGCGACGCCCCGATCGACGAGCGCCACCAGGCCATCGTGCCGCCCAGGATCTGGGGTGACGGCGACCCCGAGGGCGTGCGGCAGCGGGCGGCGCGCGAGCTCGCCGACACCGCGCGGGCGGCGGCCGCCTTCGGCGTACGGACCGTCGTCGGCTTCACCGGCTCGTCGATCTGGCACCTGGTGGCGATGTTCCCGCCGGTCCCGGAGCGGATGATCGAGCGCGGGTACGAGGACTTCGCCGCGCGCTGGAACCCGATCCTGGACGTCTTCGACGCGGAGGGCGTGCGCTTCGCCCACGAGGTCCACCCGAGCGAGATCGCGTACGACTACTGGACCACGCACCGCGCCCTGGAGGCGGTGGACCGGCGCCCGGCCTTCGGACTGAACTTCGACCCCAGCCATTTCGTCTGGCAGGACGTCGACCCCGTCGGTTTCCTCTACGACTTCCGGGACCGGATCTACCACGTGGACTGCAAGGAGGCGCGGCGGCGGCTGGACGGCCGCAACGGCCGCCTCGGCTCCCACCTGCCGTGGGGGGACCCGCGGCGCGGCTGGGACTTCGTGTCGGCCGGGCACGGTGACGTGCCGTGGGAGGACGTGTTCCGGATGCTGCGCTCCATCGGCTACGACGGGCCGGTGTCGGTGGAGTGGGAGGACGCCGGCATGGACCGGCTGCAGGGTGCTCCGGAAGCGCTTGCCACGCTGAAGCGGTACGACTTCGAGCCGCCGGCCACCTCCTTCGACGCCGCCTTCGGAGGCGCTGAGTAACCCGTAACGGCAGGCCGGAGCCCGGCGGCGGACCGTCCGCCGGGCCGGTCCGGCCTGCCCGGACCCGGCTTTGTCCTTCCCCGGGAGAAAGTCCAACCGAAGTCGCGCGCAAGGGCTTTCGGTCCCGGAACAACCCCGCTACGGTCCCTGAGGTGTCGCGGGACACCACAGGACCCGACACCCGCAGGACACGACACCCGCAGGACACGACACCCACAGGACACGACACCCACAGGACACGACACCCGCAGGACCCGACCAGCGTGACGGCGCACGCCGGTCCCCGGACGCTCCCGGCCCCACGACACGTACCACCGGCCCTTTCCGGAGGACATTCGTGCACAGAAAGCAGCTCGGAGGGCGCAAGGCCCTCGCTCTCCTCACCGGCGGCCTGCTCGCCCTGACGTCGTTCGCGCTCGGCGCGTCGCCCCCTGCCGGGGCGACCCCCGGCGAGGTGTCCGCCGAGGAGCAGTTCCAGCAGGTCACCCTCGCCAAGGGCGGCGAAGAGGTCGGCGAACCGATGTCGCTGGCCGTGCTGCCCGACCGCAGCGTGCTGCACACCTCGCGCAGCGGCGAGCTCCGGCGTACCGACGCCGCCGGCAACACCAGGGTCATCGGCACGGTCCCGGTCTACTCGCACGACGAGGAGGGCCTCCAGGGCATCGCCCTCGACCCCGGCTTCGAGCGGAACCGCGCGATCTTCCTCTACTACGCGCCCCCGCTCGACACCCCGGCCGGGGACGCCCCCAACGGCGGCACGGCGGCCGATTTCGCGAAGTACGAAGGCGTCAACCGCCTCTCGCGCTTCACCCTCAACGCCGACGGCACGCTCGACAACACCAGCGAGAAGAAGGTCATCGACATCCCGGCCACCCGGGGCATCTGCTGCCACGTCGGCGGCGACATCGACTTCGACGCGCAGGGCAACCTCTACCTGTCGACCGGCGACGACTCCAACCCCTTCGCCTCCGACGGCTACACCCCCATCGACGACCGCCCCGGCCGCAACCCCGCCTACGATGCCCGCCGCACCTCCGGCAACACCAACGACCTGCGCGGCAAGATCCTCCGCATCAAGGTCGCCGACGACGGCTCGTACACCGTTCCGGACGGCAACCTCTTCGCCCCCGGCACGGCGAAGACCCGGCCCGAGATCTACGCCATGGGCTTCCGCAACCCCTTCCGCTTCAGCGTCGACCGGAAGACGGGCGTGCTGTACGTCGGTGACTACGGGCCCGACGCGGGCACCGCCGACCCCGCGCGCGGCCCGGCAGGTCAGGTCGAGTTCGCCCGCGTCACCAAGCCCGGCAACTTCGGCTGGCCGTTCTGCACCGGCGACAACGACCCGTACGTCGATTACGACTTCGCCACCAAGACCTCCGGCGCCGCCTTCGACTGCGCCGCGCCCAGGAACGACTCGCCGCTCAACACCGGCCTCGTCGACCTGCCGCCCGCCGAGCCCGCGTGGATCCCGTACGACGGCGGGTCCCTGCCCGAGTTCGGCTCCGGGTCGGAGTCCCCGATGGGTGGACCGGTCTACCGTTACGACCCCGCCAACACGTCGCCGGTGAAGTTCCCGGAGGCGTACGACGGGGACTTCTTCGCCGGCGAGTTCGGGCGCCGCTGGATCAAGCGCATCGAACACGGTGCGGACGGGGCGGTGCAGTCCATCAACCCGGTGCCGTGGACCGGCACCCAGGTGATGGACATGGCCTTCGGCCCGGACGGGGCGCTGTACGTCCTCGACTACGGCACCGCCTGGTTCG
Organism: Streptomyces sp. NPDC045431; assembly: GCF_040646655.1. Lineage (NCBI taxonomy): Bacteria > Bacillati > Actinomycetota > Actinomycetes > Kitasatosporales > Streptomycetaceae > Streptomyces > Streptomyces sp. NPDC045431. The sequence continues at coordinate 254,578 of NZ_JBEZAQ010000002.1, read as the reverse complement.
GCGGCGACGAGAACGCGGGCCTGTACCGGATCGAGAACGCCACCGGCGGCCGCTCGCCCGTCGCCGAGGCATCGGCGAACAAGACCTCCGGCAAGGCACCGCTGCGGGTCGCCTTCTCCTCGGCGGGCACGGCCGACGCCGACGGCGACGCCCTCACCTACCGCTGGGACTTCGGCGACGGCACCGGCACGTCGACGGCCGCCCATCCGACGTACACGTACCGGAGGAACGGCACCTACACCGCGACCGTCACCGCCACCGACCCGAGCGGACGGACCGGCTCCGCCAGCGTCCACGTGGTCGTCGGCAACACCGCGCCCAAGGTGACGCTCGACCTTCCGCAGGACGGCGCGCTGTTCTCCTTCGGGGACGAGATCCCCTTCAAGGTGACCGTCACCGACCCCGAGGACGGCACGATCGACTGCGCCAAGGTCAAGGTGACGTACATCCTCGGCCATGACAGCCACGGTCACCCGGTGACCTCCGCCCAGGGCTGCTCGGGCACCATCAAGACGTCGGCGGACGGCGGACACGACCCGAACGCCAACATCTTCGGCGTCTTCGACGCCGAGTACACCGACGGCGGGGGTGGCGGCCAGGCCGCCCTGACCAGCCACGACCAGGCGCAGCTGCAGCCGCGCCACCGGCAGGCGGAGCACTTCACGGCACAGTCGGGGATCCGGACGTACGACAAGGCCGCCGCGCACGGCGGCCGGACGGTCGGCGACATCGACGACGGCGACTGGATCTCCTTCAAGCCCTACCTGCTCGCCGGTTCCACCAAGCTCACCGCCCGGATCTCCTCCGGCGGCGCGGGCGGCTTCCTGGAGGTACGGGCCGGATCGGCCGGCGGCACCCTGCTCGGCTCGGCGCCGGTGCCGGTGACGGGCGGCTGGGAGACCTTCCAGGACGTCGACGTACCCCTGCGGTCCGTGCCGAAGCGGACCACCGAGCTGTTCCTGGTGTTCAAGGGCGGGACGGGAGCGCTGTACGACGTGGACGACTTCGAGCTGTCGAACACCCCGGTCGACCGGACCGCCAAGCGGGTCCTGGTCTTCTCCAAGACCGCCGGGTACCGCCACGACTCCATCCCGGCCGGCATCGCCGCCCTGAAGGAGCTGGGCGCGGCCGGCAACCTCACCGTCGACGCGACGGAGGAGGCGCGCCAGTTCACCACGAGCAACCTGGCGCGGTACGACGCCGTCGTTTTCCTCTCGACGACGGGTGACGTGCTCAACGCCGAGCAGCAGAAGGCGTTCGAGAACTACGTCACCACGGGCGGCGGGTACGTCGGCATCCACGCGGCCGCGGACACCGAGTACGACTGGGAGTTCTACGGCGGGCTCGTCGGCGCGTACTTCGCCTCGCACCCGCACGTCCAGCCCGCCACGGTGCGGGTGGAGGACCACGACCACCCGGCGATGAAGGACGTCCCGGCGGCAGGCTGGGAGCGCACCGACGAGTGGTACAACTACCGCACCAACCCGCGCGGCCAGGCCCGCGTCCTCGCCACCCTCGACGAGACCACCTACCAGGGCGGCACCATGAAGGGCGACCACCCGATCGCCTGGTGCCAGAGTTACGAAGGCGGCCGCGCCTTCTACACCGGAGGCGGCCACACCGCCGAGTCCTACGCCGAACCGGCCTTCCGGCAGCACCTGCTGGGCGGCCTGCGCTACGCCACCGGACAGGTCCGCGCCGACTGCTCGCCCCGTACCGGCTACCGGGACCTCTTCAACGGCCACACTCTGGAGGGCTGGAAGCAGGCCGGGCCGGGCAGCTTCAAGGTCGTGGACGGAGAGCTGCGCACCGAGGGCGGCATGGGGCTGCTGTGGTACCAGGCGAGGTCGTTCTCGTCGTACTCGCTGACACTGGACTGGAAGGCGGAGGGCGACGACAACTCGGGCGTCTTCGTCGGCTTCCCGGCCTCCGACGACCCCTGGTCGGCGGTGCACAAGGGCTACGAGATCCAGATCGACGCGACGGACGCCGCGGACCGTACGACCGGCGCCGTCTACGGCTTCAAGCCGGCCGACCTGAAGGCCCGTGACCGGGTGCTGCGGCCGCCCGGCCAGTGGAACACCTACGAGATCCGGGTCAGGGGTGAGCGCCTCCAGGTCTTCCTCAACGGCGTGAAGATCAACGACTTCACCAACACCGACCCGGAACGGAGCCTGAGGGACGGCCATATCGGCCTGCAGAACCACGGAGCCGGGGACCGGGTGTCCTTCCGCGACATACGGCTCAAGGAACTGTCCTGAAGCCGGCGGCGGGCGGGGAGGCGCCGTACCCCCCGCCCGCCGCCTTCCACGCACCTCATGGAGGAGGCCGGCCATGTCCGCTGCTGATCCACGTGCCGATCGACGTGTCGGGGTCTGGTTCGTCGGAGCCAGAGGCTCCGTGGCCACGACCGCGGTGGCCGGATGCGCGGCGGTCGCCGCGGGGCTGCACCCGCCGACGGGCATGGTGACCGAAACACCGCCCTTCCGGGACAGCGGGCTGCCCGCCCTGTCCTCCCTCGTCTTCGGCGGACACGACACGGCGGAGTGCCCGCTGCCCAAGCGGGCGGAGGAGCTGACGGCGGCCGGCGTCCTGCCGCACGGTCTGGCGGCCGCCGTGCGGGCGGAACTCGCCGCGGCGGACGGCGAGATCCGCCCCGGCGGCCCGATGCCCGGCGACACGCGCACCGACGAGGCGCTCATCGCCGCGTTCGCGGCCGACCTCGCGGACTTCACCGCGCGTCAGGGCCTGGCCCGCACGGTCGTCGTCAACGTCGCCTCCACCGAGCCGGTCCCCGATCCCGACGACGTACGGCTGCCGCCCAGCTCCCTCTACGCGGCCGCCGCGCTGCGGGCCGGCTGCCCCTACGTGAACTTCACCCCCTCCACCGGGCTGCGCGCACCGGCCCTTGCCGACGCCGTGGCCGCGAGCGCCGTCCCGCACGCGGGCCGGGACGGCAAGACCGGCCAGACGCTGCTGCGCTCCGTCCTCGCCCCGATGTTCGTGCAGCGCGCCCTGTCCGTACGGGCCTGGTCCGGCACCAACCTCCTGGGCGGCGGCGACGGCGCGGCGCTGGCCGACCCGGCGGCCGCCGCCGCGAAGAACGCCGGCAAGGAGCGCGTCCTGGCCGAGATCCTGGGCCACGCCCCGGAGGGCGAGGTCCACATCGACGACGTCCCGGCGCTGGGGGAGTGGAAGACCGCCTGGGACCACATCGCCTTCGACGGCTTCCTCGGGTCCCGCATGATCCTCCAGACCATCTGGCAGGGCTGCGACTCCGCCCTCGCCGCTCCCCTGGTCCTGGACCTGGCCCGCCTGGTGGCGCGCGCCCACGAGGCCGGCCTGACCGGGCCCGTGCCCGAACTCGGCTTCTACTTCAAGGACCCCGACGCGGGCCCCGCGGCCCTCGCGGACCAGTACGCCGCGCTCCTGACTTTCGCGACCCGCCTGCGGGAGGCCCGGTGAGCGGCGCGGAGGGACGGGGCGCGGGAGGACGGGGCGTGGGCCCGGTGAGGGGCGCGGAGGGACAGGGCGCGGGGGGACGGGGCGCGGAGGGACAGGGCACGGGAGGACGGGGCGTGGGCCCGGTGAGGGGCGCGGAGGGACAGGGCGCGGGGGGACGGGGCGCGGAGGGACAGGGGGCGGGGCCGGTGGCACCGGGGCGGGGCCGCACCCTGCTGGTCCGCAGCTTCGGCACGCCGGACCGCCGCAGGCCGCGGCTGCGGGCATGGGCGGAACTCCTGCGTGTCTCCGCGCTCTTCAGCGTGCCGGGCGACGCGCTCGCCGGCGCCACGGCGGCGGGCCTGCGGCCGAACCGGCGCACCGCGCTCGCGGTCGGCGCCTCGCTGTGCCTGTACGAGGCGGGCATGGCCCTCAACGACTGGGCCGACCGGGACGAGGACGCCCTCGACCGCCCGCACCGGCCGCTCCCCTCGGGGCGCGTCACCCCGCGCGCGGCCCTGGCCGCCTCCGCCGCGCTGACCGCCACGGGCCTGGCCCTCGCCGCCCGCGCGGGCCGCGCGCCCCTCGCGGTGGCGTCGGCCCTGGCGGTGGCGGTCTGGTCGTACGACCTCCACCTCAAGCACACCCCCGCGGCCCCCGCCACCATGGCGGCGGCCCGCGCCCTGGACCTCCTCCTCGGCGCGACGGCCACGGCAGGCCCCGCCGCCCCGGCGCCGGGTCAGGCGGTGGCCCGGGCGGCGCGGGTGTCGGGCTGGGCGGCGGCCCGGGCGGCGCGGGTCGCCCTGCCGTCGGCCGCCGTGCTGGGGGCGCACACCTACGCGGTGACGGCGGTCTCCCGCCACGAGGCCCACGGCGGCTCGACGACGGCCCCCCTCGCCGCCCTCGCGGCCACCACGGCCCTGGCCGCCCTGTTGGCCCGGGGCGCCCGCACCCGGCCGCGGCCGCCTGTCCCCGAAGGCACCGGGCGGATGCGGACACGGCCCCCCGAAGCAGGCGGCGCGTCGAGGACCTCGGCGCGCAGCGCGGCAGGCGCCCTCGCGGCACGTGCGGTGCGGACTCCGGCTACGCGGGGGGTTCGGGCCCTGGTGCCACGGAAGGCACCTGTGCCGGAGGAGGCTCGGCTACGGCGGGAAGGACGGCTACGGCGGGAGGTCCCGGTACCGCAGAAGGTACGGGTACGGCGGGAGGTCCCGGTACCGCGGGAGGTCCCGGATCCGGCTCCGTCAGGGCGCCGCGCGGCGGGCGACGGCACGGCGGCCGTCCCCTGGTCCGCGGACCGGGGGACGGCGGGGCGCGCCGCCGCACTCGCCGCCGTACTCGGCGCCGCGGCCTATGCCCGCACCGCCGGCGTGCCCTTCCTCCACGCCGCGCTCCACCCCTCCCCACACCTCACCCAACGCGCCGTCGGCGGCGGCATCCGCGCCATGATTCCGCTGCAGGCCGCGCTCGCCGCACGCGGCGGTGCCCTCGGCGCCGGGCTCGCCCTCATGGGGCTCGCCCCGCTCGCCCGGGCGCTCGCACGCAAGGTGAGCCCCACATGACCGCCACCCCCGCTCCCACAAGCCTCCGCTTCGGCTACGGCACCAACGGCCTCACCGACCTCCGTCTCGACGACGCCCTCGCCCTGCTCGCCGACCTCGGGTACGACGGCGTCGGGCTGACCCTCGACCACATGCACCTCGACCCCCTCGCTCCGGACCTCGCCGCCCGCACCGACCGCGTCGCCCGCCGCCTGGGCGAACTCGGCCTGGGCGTCACCGTCGAGACCGGCGCCCGCTACGTCCTGGATCCCCGCCGCAAGCACGGCCCGTCCCTGCTGGACCCCGACCCGGACGGGCGCGCCGCCCGCGCCCGGCTGCTGCTGCGGGCCGTGCGGATCGCCGCGGACCTCGGCGCCCACGCCGTGCACTGCTTCAGCGGCACCACCCCCGACGGCACGTCCCCCGCCACCGCGTGGAAGCGGCTCGAAGAGGCACTCGCCCCCGTCCTGGACGCCGCGGCCACCGCCGGTGTCCCCCTCGCCGTCGAACCCGAACCCGGTCACCTCCTCGCCACCCTCGACGACTTCCACCACCTGCGCCGCATCCTCGGCGACCCCGCTCCCCACCTCCTCGGCCTCACCCTCGACATCGGCCACTGCCAGTGCCTGGAACCCGCACCACCCGCCGACTGCGTCCGCGCCGCCGCACCCTGGCTGCACCACGTCCAGATCGAGGACATGCGACGCGGCGTCCACGAGCACCTGCCGTTCGGCGAGGGCGAGATCGACTTCCCGCCCGTCCTGGCGGCCCTCACCGCCACCGGCTACCAGGGCCTGACCGTCGTCGAACTGCCACGCCACTCCCACGCGGGACCCGAACTCGCCCGTGCGTCCATCGAGTTCCTCACGAAGGGAGCGCCGGCACCGTGACGCCGATCCGCAAGGAACTGGACGGCCGGCTCGGCGGCGCCGCCCGCGCCTGGCTGGACGAGGCCCTCGCCGAAGCCGCCCACGCCGCCGCTTCCGCCCCCACCGCACCGGACCGCGGTGCCGCCGGCGGACCGCCCTCCTGGGAGATGCGGTTCGCCTCCGCCGGCCGCCACTGCGGCCAGGACCACGCCGACTCCGTACGCACCCTCCTCCTCCACGAGGCCCGCGCCGACACGGGCACCCTCACCCGCCTCTACCACCACGGCACCGCCGCCGAGCGGCGCGCCGTCCTGCTCGCCCTCCCTTCGCTGGTCCCCGGACCGGAGGCGCTGCCCCTGGTCGAGGACGCCCTGCGCACCAACGACACCCGGCTGGTCGCCGCCGCCGTCGGCCCGTACGCCGCCGCCCACCTCGACCCGCACTCCTGGCGCCACGCCGTCCTCAAGTGCCTCTTCACCGGCGTCCCGCTCGACGCCGTCGCCGGCCTGCCCGAGCGCGCCCGCGGCGACGCCGAACTGGCCCGGATGCTCACCGACTACGCCGCCGAACGCACCGCCGCGGGCCGCCCCGTCACCGCCGACCTCCACCGCGCCCTCGCCGTGACCGTCCCCCCGGAGGAGTCCTGATGCGCATCTTCGACCCGCACATCCACATGACCTCCCGCACCACGGACGACTACCAGGCGATGTACGACGCCGGGGTCCGCGCCCTCGTCGAACCCTCGTTCTGGCTCGGTCAGCCCCGCACTTCGCCCGCCACGTTCTTCGACTACTTCGACGCGCTGCTCGGCTGGGAGCCCTTCCGTGCAGCCCAGTACGGCATCGCCCACCACTGCACCCTCGCCCTCAACCCCAAGGAGGCCAACGATCCCCGTTGCACACCCGTCCTCGACGCGCTGCCGCGCTATCTCGTCAAGGACTCCGTCGTCGCCGTCGGCGAGATCGGCTACGACTCCATGACCCCCGCAGAGGACACCGCCCTCGCCGCCCAGCTCCAGCTCGCCGCCGACCACGGCCTGCCCGCCCTCGTCCACACCCCGCACCGCGACAAACTGGCCGGACTGCGCCGCACCCTCGACGTCGTCCGCGAGTCCCACCTCCCCCCGGAGCGGGTCCTGCTCGACCACCTCAACGAGACCACCGTGAAAGAGGCCGCCTCCAGCGGCGCCTGGCTCGGCTTCTCCATCTACCCCGACACCAAGATGGACGAGGAGCGGATGGTCGCGATCCTCAAGGCGTACGGCACCGAGCGCATCCTCGTGAACTCGGCCGCCGACTGGGGCAGGAGCGACCCGCTCAAGACCCGCAAGGTCGGCGATGCCATGCTCGCCGCCGGATTCACGCCCGACGACGTCGACCGGGTCCTGTGGCGCAACCCCGTCGCCTTCTACGGTCTCAGCGGACGCCTCCACCTCGACCTCCCTTCTCCGGGCCCCCTCCACGAGGGCAACTCGATCCTCCGCGGCGGGGAATGAGAGGAGCCGGCCATGCGCTTCCGCCACCCGGACGGCTCCACCATCCACCTCGCCTACTGCACCAACGTCCACCCCGCCGAGACCCTCGACGGAGTCCTCGCCCAACTGCGGGACCACTGCGAACCCGTCCGCAGACGCCTTGGCCGCGACCGCCTCGGCATCGGTCTCTGGCTGGCCAAGGACGCCGCCCACGCGCTGACCGCCGACCCCGCCGCCCTCCGCGGCCTGCGCACCGAACTCGACCGGCGCGGCCTGGAGGTCGTCACCCTCAACGGCTTCCCGTACGAGGGCTTCGGCGCCCAGGAGGTCAAGTACCGCGTCTACCAACCCGACTGGACCCGGCCCGAACGCCTGGCCCACACCACCGACCTGGCCCGCCTCCTCGCGGCACTCCTCCCCGACGACGTCACCGAGGGCTCCGTCTCCACCCTGCCGATCGCCTGGCGCACCGCCTTCGACACCGCCGCCGCCGACACCGCCCGCGCCGCGCTCACCACTCTCGCCGAACGCCTGGACGCCCTCGAGGAACTCACCGGCAAATCCCTGCGCGTCGGCCTCGAACCCGAGCCCGGCTGCACCATCGAGACCACCGCCGACGCGATCGGCCCGCTCACCGGCGTATCCAGCCCCCGCATCGGCGTCTGCGTCGACACCTGCCATCTCGCCACCTCCTTCGAAGACCCGCACACCGCCCTGGACGCCCTCGTCGCGGCAGGCATCGCCATCCCCAAGGCCCAGCTCTCGGCCGCCCTGCACGCCGAGCACCCCCACCTCCCCGAAGTACGCGAGGCACTCGCGGCCTTCGCCGAGCCCCGCTTTCTCCACCAGACGCGCACCCGGACCGCCGCCGGCCTGCGCGGCACCGACGACCTCACCGAGGCGCTCGCCGCCGACGCGCTCCCCGACGGCGCCCCCTGGCGCGCCCACTTCCACGTCCCCCTGCACAGCCCGCCCGCCCCGCCGCTCACCTCCACGCTCCCCGTACTCCAAGGAGCCCTGGCCCGGCTCGTCGGAGGCCCGGTCCCGCACACCCGCCACCTGGAGGTCGAGACCTACACCTGGCAGGCCCTGCCGCCCGAGCTGCGGCCCCGCACCCGCAGCCGGCTCGCGGACGGCATCGCCGCCGAGCTGACCCTGGCCCGTGACCTCCTCACCGACCTCGGCCTCAAGGAACTCCCATGACACACCCCACCCCCCTTCTGGTCCTGGACGTCGTCGGCCTCACCCCCCAACTCCTCGACCACATGCCGCGCCTCAAGCGGCTCGCCCGCACCGGCTCCCACGCGCCCCTCGAAACCGTCCTGCCCGCCGTCACCTGCACCGCCCAGTCCACCTTCCTCACCGGAACCCTCCCCTCCGAACACGGCATCGTCGGCAACGGCTGGTACTTCCGCGAACTCGGCGACGTCCTGCTGTGGCGCCAGCACAACCGGCTCGTCTCCGGCGACAAGCTCTGGGACGCCGCACGCCGCGCCCACCCCGGCTACACCGTCGCCAACATCTGCTGGTGGTACGCCATGGGCGCGGACACCGACATCACCCTCACCCCCCGCCCCATCTACTACGCCGACGGCCGCAAGGAACCCGACTGCTACACCCGGCCACCCGCCCTGCACGACGAACTGACCGAGAAATTCGGCACCTTCCCCCTCTTCCACTTCTGGGGTCCCGGCGCCGACATCGTCTCCAGCCAGTGGATCACCGACGCCACCCGTCACATCCTCCGCACCCGCACCCCCGACCTCGCCCTCTGCTACCTCCCGCACCTCGACTACGACCTCCAGCGCTACGGCCCCGACGACCCGCGCTCCCACCAGGCCGCCACCGACCTCGACACGGTCATGGCCCCCCTCCTCGACGACGCCCGGGCCGAAGGCCGTACCGTCGTCGCCCTCTCCGAGTACGGCATCACCCGCGTGACCCGGCCCGTCGACATCAACCGCGCCCTGCGCCGCGCCGGTCTGCTGGAGGTCCACACCCAGGACGGCATGGAGTACCTCGACCCCATGGCCTCCCGGGCCTTCGCCGTCGCGGACCACCAACTCGCCCACGTCTACGTACGCCGCCCGGAGGACCTCGACGCCACCCGGGAGGCCCTCGCCGGCCTCCCCGGCCTCGACCGGCTGCTCGACGACGAAGGGAAGAAGGCCCACGGCCTCGACCACCCGCGCTCCGGCGAGCTCGTCGCCATCGCCGAACCCGACGCCTGGTTCACGTACTACTACTGGCTCGACGACACCCGCGCCCCCGACTTCGCCCGGCTCGTCGACATCCACCGCAAACCCGGCTACGACCCCGCCGAGCTGTTCATGGACCCCCTCGACCCGTACGTACGGCTCAAGGCCGCGACGGCGATCGCCCGCAAGAAGCTGGGCATGCGCTACCGCCTGGCGGTCGTGCCCCTCGACCCCTCACCTATTCGCGGCAGCCACGGCCGCCTCCCCACGAGCGACGACGGTGACGACGGTGACGACGGGGACAACGGTCCACTCATCATCTGCTCCACCCCCCGAGCCCTGCCCGGCCGCGTCGCGGCCACCGATGTGAAGTCCCTGCTGCTTCAACTCGCTGGTCTGCACTGAAGCACACACCACTGACAACGAGGAGTTATCCACATGCCCCGCACGACCAGCAGCACCGATCCCGAGCTCGCCCACCGCCTCAGCAGACGCGGCATGCTCGGCGTCACCGCCGGCGCCACCGCCGCCGCCCTCCTCGGCCCCACCACCGCCACCGCGTCGGCCGCGGAAGCCACCGGCCGCGGCCACGGCCGGCCCGTCCTTCCGCCCGGCCGCCTCGGCATCCAGCTCTACTCACTGCGCGACAAGGTCTCCACCCTCGGCTTCGGCCCCGTCTTCGAAGAGCTCCGGCGCCACGGTTACGACGAGGTCGAGTACGCCGGCTACTCCCAGGGCTCCGCCGGCCCCCTCACCCTCGCCGAGCTCAGGCGCCTCACCCGCGACCATGGCCTGCGCGCCATCGGCAGCCACGTCGGCTACTACTCCTCCGACCCCACGGCGTACACCTTCGCGCAGAACCTCACCAAGGTCCTCGACGACGCCCAGGCCCTCGGCCTGAAGCACATCGGCACCGCCTCCGGCCCCTGGCGCTACGGCGCCACCGTCGACGGCTGGAAGCGCTGCGCCGAGGAGTTCAACCACTACGGCGCCGAGGCGAGGAAGCGCGGCATGAAGTTCTACCAGCACAACCACGCCGAGGAGTTCTCCTTCGCCACCGACCGGCCCGACGTACGCCTCTACGACGTCCTGCTCGCCGAAACCGACCCCGACCTCGTCTACCTCGAGATGGACATCTACTGGGCGTACGCCGGCCGCTTCCGCTTCGGCAAGCGCGCCGACGGCACTCCCGCCCCCTTCGACCCGCTGGACTACGTGCTCCGGCACCCCGACCGCTACCCGCTCTTCCACGTCAAGGACGGCGAACGCGACGACACCGCCCGCGACGGCTACCGGATGGTGGACGTCGGGGACGGGGACATCGACTACCGGCGCTTCATCTCGGCCGTCACCCGCACTCCCGGCGGCCGCCGCGACCACCACTGGCAGGCGGAACACGACAACCCGGTCGAGTCCTTCACCTTCGCCCGCAAGGCCAGCGCGCACCTCCACTCACTGCGCGAGAAGGACTGCTAGGCGAGAGGACCCGCGTGCCCGGCGCCATCCCGGGCTATCCGATGCCCTGCCGGTCGGGCTCCAGCGCGAACACCCGGTCGGCGGGCTGCGCCACCGTACGCGCCACCGCCTCTTCCAGAAGCGCGCGGTGGCGCAGCAGCGGCTCCCGTCGCCCCTCCGGTACGAGCAGCAGCAGATCGTCGAGACCGGCCAGCATCCGCCGCGTGACCTGAGGGCTGCCCGCCGCGCAGGCCCTCAGCTCCGCGAAGCCGAGATCGACCATGTCCTCCCAGTCCGGCACGGCCTGGATCAGCCGCACCGCCCCGCGGCGGTCACGGTGCACCACGGCCCCCAGCGGCCGCACCGCGACGACCGCCAGGAACTGCACGATCCGGTCGAGGCACTGCACCGCGGTCGTGGGATCGTTCACCGCCGCCGACATCGCCCGCAGCGCGATGTCCACCAGCTGCCGCAGCCCGAACGCCACGTCCTGGTGGAAGGTCCGGTCCACCCCCACCGACACCGCCGACCGCAAGATCCCCGCGTCCGGCGGCCGCCCGCCGTGCACCCCCAGCATCGGCGTACCCGGTACCACGTGGTCCCCGATCCGCGGGATCAGCCGCAGCACCGCGTCCTGCCGCCGCGCGGCCCGCACCAGCCGTGCCACGTCCACATCCCGCAGCACCCCGGCCCGCCCCCGGTGCGCCACCCGGCCGGTCTCGGGCGGCAGCGCCACCCCTTCCGTCCCCCCGGCCGGCTGCCTGTCCAGCAGCCGCAGCGCCTCCCGGGTGATCCGGTCGACGACCGGTCCGACCTGCATCATCCGCAGGGTGGTCGTCACGTACGCGATGAAGAGCAGCAGACTGAGCCCCACCAGCATCAGCGTGACCACCGACTGCACCAGCGGCACCGTCGTGACCCGTTCCGGCGCCGCCTCGCTCTCGTACGAGGTCATCACCAGCAGCGAGAAAAGGAACGTCGACAGGAACACCGTCAGCGTCAGCTTGCTGATCCGGCTCCGTACGAAGATCCGCACCACCCGGGGCGTGAGCTGCCCGGCGGCCATTTGCACCGCCACCAGGGAAATGCTGAAGACGACGCCGATGAAGGTCAGCATCGCCTGGCTGACCGTCGTGACGATCGTCTTCGCGTCCTCGGCGATCGCCGTGAGGTCACCGATCTCGTCGTACGCCCGCCGCTCACGCAGCAGGTCGACGATCGCGGCGTCGGCCGTCGCGGCCGCCGCCCAGAGCACGAACGCGCACACCAGCCCCGCGGTCGGCGCGAACCAGAAGGTGTCCCGCAGATGCTCCCTCAGCGGTGACAGCACGCGGGGCCTGCGGTGTTCCGGCACAAAGCTCACGCCCCGCACGCTATCCGCACGCTCCGTGCACCCGTGGCGACGCGGTGTGTGTGTCGCCGCGACGACCCCGCCGACGAGCCGCCCCACCCGCCTGACCACGGGATATGCGGGTGAAGGGCACCTCAAACCCCTGGTAGAGTTATCCATGTCGCCGCGGGGAACGCCCCGCGAAACGGCAGACACCTTGTCCGGGTGGCGGAATGGCAGACGCGCTAGCTTGAGGTGCTAGTGCCCTTTATCGGGCGTGGGGGTTCAAGTCCCCCCTCGGACACCAGCTGGGACCCCTGATGCGATCAGGGGTCTTCCGCTTTTCCCGGACGTTTCCCGGAGCCGCCAGACGCGAGGCGGTGCCTCGCCCCTGGCGGCTTCCTGCAGCGGGGGCGGACTTACCACCGGGCGCCGAGGAACTCGCCCTTCTTGAAGCCGCCGCTGGTGATGGTGTCACCGCTGTCGTGCTCCAGGTGGTGGAACTTTCCCTTGCTCCACTCGCCGGACCAGAAGCCGGCCTGGCAGCTGGTGTCGCAGGCCTCCTTGTCCTCCTTGTCGCCGTACGCGGCGGCGGGGACGGTACCGAGTGCCGTGGCGGCGGCCACGAGGGCCGCGCAGACGAGGGCCTTCTTGAGCATCTGTTCCTCCGGATCGCAGGGAGCTCCGCCCGGTGGGTCCGAGCGGGATTCGGAGACAGGGGTTCCCCTCGACCTTCACTTCCGTGCGCGAGGCGGGCCGAAGCCCACCCTTTCGAGGGCGGACCGGTCAGCTCATCTGACGGTATACCAATTCACGCAAATGGCCCCCGGGTGTCGCCAGCAGCGCGGCCGGCGAGCCCTGTTCCACGACGCGGCCGGCCGACATGACGATCACCCGGTCGGCGTCCATGACCGTGGACAGCCGGTGGGCGATCACCAGGCGCGTGGCGTTCAGGCGGCGCGTGGAGTCGATGACGATGCGCTGTGTCTCGTTGTCGAGGGCGCTGGTCGCCTCGTCGAAGAAGAGGATCCTCGGGCGGCGGATCAGCGCCTGGGCGATCATCAGCCGCTGGCGCTGACCGCCCGAGATGGCGCCGCCGCCCGCGATCATCGTGTGCAGGCCCATCGGCATGCGCTTGATGTCCTCGGCGAGGCCCGCCATCTCGGCGGCCGCCCAGACCTCCTCCTGCGAGAAGGTGTCCGCGCCGCAGATGCAGTCCATGATCGAGCCGGTGAGCGGCTGCGCGTTCTGCAGGACGACCCCGCACTGGCGGCGCACCGCCGCCTGGTCCAGCGCGGCCAGGTCCTGGCCGTCGTACAGGACGCTGCCGGAGGCCGGCCGGTCGAAGCCGATGAGCAGGCGCAGCAGGGTCGACTTGCCGCAGCCGCTCGGGCCGACGACGGCCACGAACTCGCCCGGGCGGATGTCGAGCGACACGTCGTCCAGGACGAGCGGCGCGTCGTCCGCGTACCGGAAGGAGACGTTGCGGGCCTCGATGGCGCCCGACAGGATGCCCGGCTGGGCCGTGGAGCCGCGCACCTCCGGGGCCTCGTCCAGCACCGGCTTGATCTGTTCGAACATCGGCAGCGCGGCCGCCGCCGAGACCAGCGCCCCGGTCAGCTGCGTCACCGACGTCAGCAGCATCGTCACGGACGTACTGAACGTCAGGAACGCGCCCGCCGACATCGAGCCCCGCGCCGGGCCCGCCAGCAGCATGAACATGATGAGCGAGCAGAGCGGCAGGTACACCGCGTCCAGGACGGTGGTGATGTTCTTGATCCGGCCCGCCCGCTGCTGCAGCTCGCGCGAGCGGGCGAACTCCCGCGCCCACGCCGCGTACGCGAAGCTCTCCGCCGCCGCCACCCGCAGCTTCGGCAGCCCACGCAGCGTCTGGAAGGCCTGGTTGTTCAGCTTGTTGCCGAGCTCCACCAGCCGCCGCTGCCAGCGCACCTGCCACAGCCCGAGCCCCAGGAAGACCGCCCCGATGACCAGCAGCATGGCGACCGCCGCCAGCGCCAGCGGCACGCTGTAGCAGAACAGCAGCACCAGGTTCATGGCGCCGATCGTGGTCGCCTGGAGCGCCACCGGCCCCACGCCGGTCATCACCCGGCGGATCGCGCTGATGCCCAGGGCGGCGCTCGCCAGCTCACCCGTGGAGCGCTCGGTGAAGAACCGCGTCGGCAGCCGCAGCAGCCTGTCCCACACGGCCGGCTGCAGCACGCTCTCGACGCGGCCCTCCATCCGCAGCAGCGTCAGGTTCTGCAGCAGCATGAACGCCGCGGACACCACGCTGGTGACCATGATCGCCAGCGACACCTGCACGATCAGGCTCTTCTCGGCGGCCGGGACGTACGAGCCGAGCACCTTGCCCGTCGCGATCGGCACCAGCGCCCCCAGACACACGGTCACCAGACCGGCGAGGGCCAGGTTGCGTACGTCGCCGACGGTGCCGCGCATGCTGAACCGCAGCAGCCCCCAGGGCGACAGCGGCCGGTCGGGCAGCGGGCGGTAGAACATCACGGCACGCGGCTCCAGCTCGGCCGCCTTCTCCGCGCCCAGCCGGATCCGCAGGCCGGACGCCGGGTTCACGGCCTCGTACCGGCCGCGCCGCCACAGCAGCGCCACAGGCGCCCCCGACTTGGCCCAGTGGCCGACGAGCGGCCCGGAGTCCGTGCGCCACCAGTCCCCGTCGAGCCGGACCGCGCGCGTACGGACCCGGGACGCGACCGCGATGCGCTCGACCGGGCCCATCCGCTCGTCGGCCGTACCGTCGCTCCGCACCGCCTCGGCCAGCGTGATCCCCGCCGCCCGTGCGACCCGGCGGCACACGGCGTACGTGGCGTCGTCGCTCGCGCCGCCCCCCGCGCCGGACTTCCGCCCGGCGCGGTCCGTGCCGCCGATGGACGCCAGCAGCGCCTGGTCCGCCCGCGCGCGGACGGCCTCACCCGCGCGGATGCCGGCCGCGGCGCGGTCCTCGTGCGCCCGCTCCAGCTGCTCGATCCAGCGGTCCACGGCCGACAGCAGCCGGTACTGCTGGTTGACCATCCGCTGCCACAGGCCGCCGTCCACCAGCAGATCGCCCGCCGCGTCCGCGCCGTACGCGGCCCCGTACTGGACGCTGCCCGGGGGCACCGGCATCCAGAGCATGTCGTCGTCGGCGACCGCCTCCCCCTCCTCGGCGGCCGGCCGCCCGTCCAGTGGGGCCTCGAACAGCACGCCCAGACTTCGGGCGGTACCGAGCGCGAAGGCCTGCTCCAGGGGGGTCTGTTCAGCGTACGAATCACCGTACGAACCCTGCGGCCCGTACGCATGCGCACCGTACGGGTCGTACGGGTCGTACGGGTCGTACGCGCCGCCGCCGTACAGCTCCCGCAGCGCGATCCGGCGCAGCGCGCAGTCCTGGGTGGGGCGGCCGACCAGCGTGTGCTGCGGGCCCTCGACCGGGCCGAGGAGCAGGCTGCCGGCCTCCAGCCGGCCCAGGAAGTGCCAGTTGCCCTGCTGCGCCGCGTCGACCGCGAAGAGGTCCAGGCCGCCGCCGACGACCAGCCACAGCACGTACGGACCCTCCAGGTGCACACTGCGCACCCCGGCGCAGTCGACGGGCGTGCCGAGGCCGCCGAGGGCGTGGGTGACCGGGTCGGCCCCCATGACGGAGGGGACAGGGTGAAGGGACACGTCAGCGCTCCCGTACCAGCTCGGCGTACGCGCCACCGGCGGCGATCAGATCCTCGTGGCGGCCGCGTTCGACGACCGTGCCGTGGTCCAGCACCACGATCTCGTCGCTGTCGCGCACGGTGGACAGCCGGTGGGCGATGACGACGCACGCACAGCCGCGCCGCCGCAGATTGTCGATGATGACCTCTTCGGTGCGCGCGTCCAGGGCGCTCGTCACCTCGTCGAGGACGAGGATCGACGGCCGTCGCACCAGCGCCCGGGCGATCTCCAGCCGCTGCCGCTGACCGCCCGAGAAGTTGCGCCCGTCCTGTTCGACGCGGCTGTGGATGCCCTCCGGCCGCCGCGCGATGACGTCGTCGTACAGGGCGGCGTCGCGCAGCGCGGCGACGACGGCCTCGTCCGGTATGGAGGGGTCCCACAGGGCGACGTTGTCGCGGACAGTGCCCTCGAAGAGGAAGACGTCCTGGTCGACGAAGGAGACGGAGGCGGCCAGCGCGCTGCGCGGGATGTCCTCCAGGCGCTGTCCGTCGATGCGGATGGTGCCCTCCCACGGGGCGTACAGGCCGGAGATCAGCCGGGAGACGGTGGACTTGCCACTGCCGGAGCCGCCGACGAGCGCCACCTGCTGCCCGGGGCCGACGGTCAGCGAGAAACCGGTCAGGAGCGGCTTGTCGAGCGGGCTGTAACCGAAGGTGATGTTCTCCAGCTCCACCAGCCCCTTGAGGCGCCGGGTGCTCGTGTCCGCCTCCACGCGCGCGTAGAGGGTGTCCGCGGGGAAGTTCTCGACGTCCTTGAGCCGGGCCACGTCGGCCGCGAAGTCCTGGATGCGGCCCGCCACTCCGTTGAGCCGGGTGAGGGGCGCGGTGAAGCGCGTGACCAGCGCCTGGAAGGCGACCAGCAGGCCGATGGAGATATGGCCCTCCACCGCACGCAGGCCGCCGATCCACAGGATCAGGGCGCTGTTGAGCGTCGCGAGGGTGGGCGCGACCACCGCGAGGACCGCGCTCGGCACGCCGAGCCGCTGCTGCACCTCCAGGGTGGTGGCGTGCTGCCCGGCCCAGCGGCGGAAGTAGCCGTTCTCGCCACCGGTGGCCTTCATGGTCTCGATCAACTGGAGGCCGGTGTACGAGGTGTTCGTCAGCCGGGCGTTGTCGGCGCGCAGCTTCTGGGTGTGGGTCGCGCGCAACCGGATCACTATCCGCATCGCCACCACATTGAGGAGGGCGATCCCCACGCCCACGACCGTCAGTTGCGGGTCGTACGTCCACAGCAGCAGCGCGTACAGGATCACCACGATGCCGTCCACGCCGGCGGCGGCGAGGTCACGCGCGAGCGTCTCGGCCACCGCGTCGTTGGACTGGAGCCGTTGCACCAGGTCGGCAGGGCTGCGCTGAGCGAAGAAGGTCACCGGCAACCGCATCAGGTGCCGGAGGAAGCGGGCGCTGCTGAGGGTGGAGGAGATGATCCGCCCACGTAGCAGGTTCGCCTGCTGCAGCCCGGTCAGCACGGCCGTGAGCGCCACCATCGCGGCCATCGACGCGAACAGCGGTGTGAGCACCGAGCTCTGCCCGCCGATCAGGAACATGTCGATGTACGTACGGCTCAGCGCGGGCACCGCCGCCCCGACCGCCACCAGCAGCAGGCTGGCCAGGAGCGCGGCCAGCAGGGTGCCGGTCGTGCCGCGCAGCCGCGCGGGCATGGCGCGCAACACCCCCGGCTTGCGCCCGCCCCGCCGGAAGGACGCACCCGGCTCCATGACCAGGGCCACCCCGGTGAAACTGGTGTCGAACTCCTCCGTCGACACGAAACGGCGGCCCTTGTCCGGGTCGTTGATGTGGACGCCCCGGCGCCCGAACAGGCCGAACCGGCGCCCCATGCCGTCGTAGACGACGTAGTGGTTGAACTCCCAGAAGAGGATGGCCGGCGCCCGCACCTCCGCGAGCGCGGCCGGCTCCATCTGCATGCCCTTGGCCTGCAGTCCGTAGCTGCGGGCCGCCTTCAGGACGTTGCTGGCCCGCGAGCCGTCGCGGGAGACGCCGCACGCGATGCGCAGCTCCTCCAGCGGCACATGCCGCCCGTGGTGCGCGAGCACCATGGCGAGGCAGGCGGCGCCGCATTCCACGGCCTCCATCTGCAGGACGGTGGGCGTGCGGACGGCCTTGGCCTTCGGGCCCCTGCCCGCCTTGGGCGCCGGCTGGGCGCGGCGCCGTCCGCCGGTCGCGGCGCTCACGGCAGGAGCCAATCGATCGGGTGCTGCTCGGCGAGATGGACCGAGCCGGTGGCCAGGGCCATGGAGTCGAGGGGGTACGAGGGCCCGTCCGACGTCGACCACGCGTACCCGGTCTTCGTCGAGGAGGACGGCTCCAACCGGACCAGGACCATGACCGGCGGGCCCTGTCGGGAGAACTCCTCACCGAGCTGGCCGCTGCCGAGGAAGGCGGTGATGCGCTGGCGGGTCTGCGCCGTCCGTCCGACCGCCTTCACCCGTCCGCGCAGCACGCCGTACTGCTGCGCCGGTACGGACTGGACGGTGAGGTCCACGGAGGCGCCCACGGGCACGGCGGCGCCGCGGTCGGCGGGGACGTACAACACGGCCATCAGCGGGTCGTCCTCCTCGCCGGCCCGCTCCACGGCCGCGACATCGGCGCCCGTGGTGACCACCGAGCCGATCGTGGCGACGAGAGCCGTCAGCCGGCCGGCGGCGATGGCGCGGACGACGGTGGTGCCTTCCGGGGTGCGCACCTCGACCAGCGGGGCGTCGGCGGCGACGTACTCGCCCTCCTTGGCGCGCACGTCCACGACCTGGCCGGAGACGGGGCTCTGCAGGATGTAACTGCCCTGTGCGTGGGTGAGGATCCCGGGCGCGGAGAGGGTGGAGGAGACGGAACCGGTCACGGCCCAGACGGAGGCGGCGATCATGGCGAGCACGGTGACGGTGAGGACGAGCAGTCCCTGCGGGCGCGCGAAACGCACCGGCAGGTCTATTTCCTCCGGTGATTGCAGCTTGGAAAGGGCCTTTTGGCGGAACTGCACGTAACTCTTCCCTCGACTGCACATGTCCGTTTAGGGAGTGAAACAAGGAAAAGCGGGGTGAGCCCCGGAACAGGAGAGTTCCGGGGCTCACTCAGGCCGTCTCAGAGGCCGGCGACGAAGCCGGTGAGGGCCGAGGAGTTGAGGCCGGCGAAGGACTCGACGGCACCGACGGCGGAGGTGGCGACACCGGAGACCGGGGCGATGGAGTCGACCGTCGCGGTCACGTTGGCCACGGCGCTGCCGGCCACGGCGGAGTGCAGACCACCCGACACGTTGTCGAGGTCGGCGTCGGAGATTTCCTGGGTCTGGATCTGGGGGTTCATGCGGAGGTTCCCTTCACACGGATAACTCGAAAGCACTGCGGGAGATCGGCACTTTGTGCGGAGGCCCGCAGTGCGATGGATCAAAGCACGGGGGTGCGCCGCTCAGCCAATCGGCCGGACGGCGTTCCGGGCGATGTCCCGCCGATGAATTACCACCGTGTGCAGGGGTGTTCATGAATTGGTGCCGGGTTCTTCACAGGCCCCTCCGTTCCTGGTCGTCGGCGCGCACGGGCCGAGTGATACGGAATTGGACATTCCGGCATCAACGCGCCGAGCCGACGATGCGTCAGCCGAGCGCCGATGGGAGAAGGTGTGACGCCTGTACATTCGGTGTGCAGATTCGCTGGCATCGCGCCATAACGGACGCGAAGAAGCCCCCCGCGGCCCGGGCGACGGCCCGGGCCCCACAGGGGGCTGGTGCGGACCGGTCAGACCCGGTCGGCGGCGATGAGGAGGTAGTGGAAGCTGCCCTCCTTGTACGCGGTGAGGAACGGCTCCTCGATGCCGGTGGCCAGCGACGACTTGGCGCGCAGCTCCCAGTACGGGATGGTCTGCGGCGTCAGGTCGACGACGTTGATCGGCACCAGGTTGTTGGCCGCCAGGGCCTTGAAGTAGGCGCTGCGCGGGTGGATGTTGCAGGTGTAGTGCTCGTCGATGCGGCTGACGGCCTTGGAGCGGCCACCGGTCACGTCGTTGGAGCAGCCGGTGATGCAGACGTAGCGGCCGCCGAACTCCAGGACCCGCGACACCTCGGCGTACAGCTCGAACAGGTCGACGTACATGGTGGTTTCGTTGGTCCACGCGCCCCGGCGCGAGGCCGTCTCGAAGCGGGTGTCGAGCATGTTCCGGAAGTGGAACCTCACCCGGTCCGAGACGCCGCGCTCCTCGGCCTGCGTGTTGGCGAAGCCGACCTGGTACTCGGAGATCGACACACCGTCGACCCGACAGCCGAAGCGCTGGTTGGCCATGAGGCTGGTGCCGCCGCGCCCCGAGCCGCAGTCGAGCAGCATGTCGTCGGCCGTGACGGGGCCCAGGTGGTCCAGCAGGACGTCGGCCTGGGCGGTCTCCAGCCGGTGGAGTTCGCGGGTGATGCGGTCCTGGCGCGTCTCCTCCGGCCCCTCCAGTACGGAGGGGTCGTACTCGCCGAGCCCGTAGTGGTGGTGGTAGAGGCCGTCGACCTCACCGAGGCGCAGGTTGACCGGGTCCTGCTGGTTGGTGTTCCAGTACGCGGCGACGGACTTCTGGTACTCCGTGCGCAGCACCTCTGCGGGGGAGGCGGTCGTGGTCATGCCGGATGGCTCCTTGCGATGTGTGTGGGGGGAGGGGACGAAGAGGAGGGGAGGGGTGAGCGGATACGACGTCAGGCCGCTTCGGCGACGTTGTAGCGGGCGCTGCCCGCGTGCCATTCGCGGTTGCCGCCCACCCAGGCCCACGTACCGGCCAGAAAGCGGCGCAGTTCGGGGGAGCCGGTGACGGAGAGGGCGGCCGCCTCGGCCTCGAAGGTGTGCATCAGCTCGTCGTGGATCTCGACGCTGCGCTCCACCGCGACCTCCATGGAACACTGCTCCTCGGCCACGATCAGCATCGGCAGGCTGAAGTCCGTGGGGTCTTCCTTGCCCATCGAGTACAGGTCGTTCATGAGGACCGTCGCCGTGCCGGCCAGGTTGAACGTCCGGCGCACCCGGGGGTCGGAGAACTCGGCCATCGGCACCTCGTAGCCCGCGACGGCGTCCACCAGCACCATGCACGGGATGAAGCTGTTCTCGTGACGGTGCATCAGGTACTCCCAGACCGGCGGCCGCTGCCCCTTCGTGTGCCACACGCCTTCCTGGCCGTACGCGACGAACATGATGGCCAGCTCGTGGCGGAGGCGGCGCACCTGGGTCGTGGTGGCGTGGTCGTGCAGGTTGGTGAGGGCGGAGCGCAGCGCCATCGCCACCGGGTCCGCGCGCACCACCTGCTCCAGCTCCGGCGCGTACCGCAGCGGGAGCTGGGCCTGGTCGATCACCGAGTGGGCGATGGCGAGCCGTCGGCCCAGCAGGTCGTGCCGGGCCTCCTCCGCCTCCCCGTCCACGTAGTGGTCGTCGACGGCCCACTCGGCCAGCGCGCACTTCGCCGCCGCCAGCAGCCGGTCGGGGTCGTCCGACTCGGGGTGCGCCAGCATCATCAGCCGTCCGAAGTCGGCCGAGCGGACCTTGTCGAGCTGACCGGGGTAGATCCCGATCTCCGCGGCCCAGTCGACCAGCCGTTCGTTGACCGCCTCGCCGAGGGCGGGGTCGTCACGGAGGGCGGGCGGGCAGTACAGCGTGGGATGCGACCCGGTGGAGGGGGCGGAGGCGGTCTGCCCGTCGGGCGTGGCGGTCCCGTGGGGCGCGGTGGTCCTGGTGGGCGTGGTGGGCGTGGTGGGGGTGGCGGTTCCGGTGGGCGCGGTGGTCCCGCCGGGTGCGGTGCGCCCGGTAGGGGCCGGGGAGCCCTTCGCCGCCCCGCCCGCCGGCCCCAGGGACCACAGCCGGGCGGCGGCGGAGCCCAGCCCCGTCGGACCGGTGGGCAGCCGCGGCGCCGGTGGCGCCGACAGCTTCGCGGGCCCCGAGGGCCCGTTCAGCACGGCGCTCACCAGGCCCGCGAGCTCATGGACGGCCGCAGGCGCGGACATCCGGGACAGCAGTGACATCGGCCCGGCCCTCCTTCACCTTCCGGTTCGGTCGCAGGCGGCGGCGCAGGCGGCTACGCACGCGGACGGACCTCGATGTTCTCGAGGATGCCGATGGCGTCGGGGACGAGGATCGCGGCCGAATAGTAGGTGCTGACCAGGTACGAGATGATCGCCTTCTCGTCGATCCCCATGAACCGGACGTTGAGGCCCGGCTCGTACTCGTCCGGCAGCCCCGTCTGATAGAGGCCGATGACACCCTCGTTGTCCTCGCCCGTACGCATCGCGATCATCGAGGACGTCTGGTGCTCGGTGATCGGGATCTTGCCGCAGGGCAGGATGGGGACGCCGCGCCACGCGGGGATGTGGTGACCGCCGATGTCCACGCTGCCGGGGTTCACGCCCCGCTTGGTGCACTCCTTGCCGAACGCGGCGATCGCGCGCGGATGGGCGAAGATGTACTGCGTGCCGCGCCGCATGCTGATCAGGTCGTCCAGGTCGTCCGGGGTCGGCGGACCGGCGGGGCTCTGGATGCGCTGGTTGTAGTCCGTGTTGTGCAGCAGCCCGAAGTCCGGGTTGTTGACCAGCTCGTGCTCCTGGCGCTCGCGCAGCGCCTGGATCGTCAGCTTGAGCTGCTGCTCGGTCTGGTTCATCGGCTTGTTGTAGAGGTCGGCGACCCGGCTGTGCACCTTCAGGATCGTCTGCGCGACGCTCAGCTCGTACTCGCGCGGCTCGAGTTCGTAGTCCACGAAGGTGGTCGGCAGCGGCGGCTCACCCTCGTGGCCCGAGAGGAAGCTGATCTCCACCTCGCCGTACTTGTTCGTCGGCCGGTGCCCGTTGGAGGTGAGCCCCTGGACGTGGTCGCGCAGCGTCTCGTACTGCGACGCCACCGTCTTGTACGCAGACTGAGGGAGCGTCAGCACGGTGGTCGTGGTGAGGGCGCGGACCGAGAACTCCCACTTGGCGTCGGCGGCGCCCGCCAGTACCCGGCCGCCGAAGGAGTCGCCGTCGGCGAGCATGCCGAGACGCGTCTCGGAGTCGTCGTACTTGCCCTTGCCGACCTTCTCCACCTTGCCGTGCGCGATCAGGAAGACCGTGTCCAGCTTGCGGCCCGCCTCGACGAGGACCTGGCCCGGCTCGTACGTCTTCTGGACGAACTTGTCCGCCAGCGCCGCGAGGGCGGTCGGGTCGTTGAACCCGCGCAGCAGCGGCAGTTCACACAGCTCGGCCGGGACGACCTGCACCTTGGAGCCGGTCTGGACGAAGGTGACGCGGCCGTCCCCGACCGAGTACGACAGGCGGCGGTTGACCCGGTAGGCGCCACCGGGGACGTGCACCCACGGCAGTTTGCGCAGCAGCCAGCGCGAGCTGATCTCCTGCATCTGCGGTTCGGACTTGGTGGTCGTGGCGAGATTCCGCGCGGCCCGCGTGCTGAGGCTGAGCTGGACGCTCTCCTGGGTGAGGATCTGCGGCGGCTCGGGAGCGGGACGTGTCTCGACGGCCATGGAGGGCTTCCCTTTCGTATGGTGATCCGCCTGGCTGCTCATGGCGGGCACCGACCCGACTCCACCAGGCGTCATCACGCGTAGTGAATATGTGTGACGCATAGTGGGCCTGGATTGAGGTGCGCGTGCGCGTGTCGCGCCGCAGCGCGCGCCCTGCGCGTACGCCCCCCACGCGCGCCTGCGCGCGCCCCCTCTCTACCGGTCGCCGACCACCAGGACGACGTGGAGGGTGCGCGGGCCGTGGACGCCCTCGACCCGGTCGAGCTCGATGTCGCTCGTCGCGGACGGCCCGGACACCCAGGTCAGTGGACGCCCCGGCACCAGGCGCGGCAGCGCCTCCGGGAGCGACGCGACGACCTGGCCCGGCGCGCGCACGACGCACACGTGCAGGTCCGGCACCAGCGTCAGGGCCCGGCGGCCCTGGCCTTCGGTGCCGTCCAGGACGAGGGTGCCGGTCTCGGCGATCGCCAGGGCGCAACCGGTGACGACGGCGTCGGTCGCGTCGAGCTGCCGGGGTGTCAGCGGTGCGGCGCGGGTGTCGTGGCGCTGCTCTGCGCCGGCTCCGGCGAGCCAGGCGGCCGGCAGCCCGGGCGGCACGGCGAGCGACCGTACGCCGTGTTCGGCGAGCAGGCCGGCGATGACCTCCGGGAGCCGCTCCTCGGTCGTACGGTGCACATGGGCGCGGTAGTCGGCGAGGTTGTGGTGGAGGAGGTCGAGGAGCGCGGCCGGGTCGTCGGACGGGGCGTGCGCGGTGAGGTAGTCGCGGGCCGGCTCCGGCGCTTCGGGCGCGTCGGCGACGGCCGCGCGGATACGGGCGAGGATCCGCTCGCGGGAGCCGCTGCGGGGCGTGGGTGGGGGCGCGGGAGCGGGATCGGTGCCGTCGCGAGGTCCGCAGCCGTCGCGGTGTCCGGTGCCGTGGCGAGGGCCGGTGCCACCGCGGAGTTCGGCGCTCGTGTGGGGCTCGTGGCCATGCCGTGGTCCGGCGCTCGTGCGGGGGTCGTCGCCGTGCCGAGGTCCGGCGCTCGTGCGGGGCTCGTCGCCCTTACGGGGTTCGGCGTTCATGCCTGGTTCTTCCTCCACCACTCGCGGAACGATTGCTCGGGCATCTCCGGCAGTTCCCGGCCCTCCGTCCACGGCCCCGCGCCCGGCAGCCGCGACGGATGCGCGCGGCGGGTCGCGGAGGCGAGGCGCTCACCGGCGGCGAGGGCGGTGGGGTGGTCGAGCAGCCAGGTCGCCGCCCGGACGGCGGCCTTCTCCAGCCGGTGCCCCCTGCCGCCCTGCTCGGCGACGCGCCCGCGCAGGTGCACCAGCACCTCGGGAATGTCGATGGCCACCGGACACACCTCGTAACACGCCCCGCACAGCGACGACGCGTACGGCAGCGAGGCGTCGATCCCGCTGGCCGTGCCACGGAGTTGGGGCGTGAGGATGGCGCCGATCGGGCCGGGGTAGACGGAGCCGTACGCGTGGCCGCCGGCCCGCTCGTACACGGGGCACACGTTCAGGCAGGCCGAACAGCGGATGCAGCGCAGCGCCTGTCGCCCGACCTCGTCGGCGAGCGCGGCGGTGCGGCCGTTGTCGAGCAGGACGAGGTGGAACGTCCGGGGCCCGTCCCCGTCGCTCGTGCCGGTCCACATGCTGGTGTACGGGTTCATGCGCTCGGCCGTCGACGAACGCGGCAGCGTCTGCAGGAACACCTCCAGGTCCCGCCAGGTCGGCACCACCTTCTCGATCCCGACGACCGAGATCAGGGTCTCGGGCAGGGTCAGGCACATCCGCCCGTTGCCCTCGGACTCGACCACCACCAGCGTGCCCGTCTCGGCGACCATGAAGTTCGCGCCGGAGATACCCACTGTGGCGCGCAGGAACTTCTCGCGAAGGTGAAGGCGGGCGGCCTCGGCCAGTTCGGCGGGTGTGTCGGTCAGGCCGTCGGGCGCGGGCCGCCCCCAGGCGCCCATCCGTTCACGGAAGATGTCACGGATCTCGCCGCGGTTGCGGTGGATCGCGGGGACCAGAATGTGCGAGGGCCGGTCGTCGCCCAACTGCACGATCAGCTCGGCGAGATCCGTCTCGTACGCCGCGATGCCCTCCGCCTCCAGGGCTTCGTTGAGGCCGATCTCCTGCGTGGCCATGGACTTGACCTTCACGACCTCGCGCTCGCCGGTGGCCTTCACCAGCTCGGTGACGATCCGGTTCGCCTCGTCGGCGTCCGCCGCCCAGTGGACCGTGCCGCCCGCCGCCGTGACCGCCTCCTCCAATTGGAGCAGATACGTGTCCAGATGACGCAGCGTACGGTCCTTGATCTGCTTGCCCGCCTCCCGCAGCTGCTCCCAGTCCGCCAACTCCGCGACCGCCCGGGCCCGCTTGTCGCGGATCGTGTGCGTCGCGTGCCGCAGGTTCGCCCGCAGCCGTTCGTCGCGTACGGCCGTGGCCGCCGCCTGGGGAAACGCCGGCATCCCGACGAACGTCGTCGTTCCGCTCACCGCAGCGGCTCCTCTTCCGTGCTCGCCAGGATCTCGGCGATGTGCACCGCCCGCATCCGCTCACCCTCCCGCCGCAGGATCCCGTCGATGTGCATCAGACACGAGTTGTCCGCGCCGCACAGCACCGCCGCGCCCGTCCCGGTCGCGTGGCGCACCTTGTCGCGGCCCATCGCCAACGACACCGCGGCGTTCTTCACCGCGAACGTCCCGCCGAACCCGCAGCACTCCTCCGCGCCCGGCAGCTCCACCAGCTCGAGGCCCTTCACCGCCTCCAGCAGCCGGCGCGGCCGGTCCCCGAGCCCCAGCATCCGCAGGCCGTGACAGGAAGGGTGGTACGTGACGGTGTGCGGGAAGTACGCGCCCACGTCCGTCACACCCAGCACGTCGACCAGGAACTCGGTCAGTTCGTACATCCGGGGCCCCAGCTCCGGCGCGCCCAGCTTCGGGTAGTTGTCCCGCACCATCGCCGCGCACGAACCCGACGGCGTCACGACGTACTCGTACCCCTCGAACGCCCGCACCGTCCGGCGCACCAGCGGCAGCGTCTCGCTTCGGTAGCCGGTGTTGTACTGCGGCTGGCCGCAGCACGTCTGCTCCGCCGGGAAGTCCACCTCGACCCCCAGGCGCCGCAGCAGCCTCACCACGGCGATGCCGGTGGCGGGGTACACCGCGTCATTGACGCAGGTCACGAACAGCGCGACGCGCATCCTGGCTCCTCTCTCCCTCTCGACAGGGGGCATCCGGGCGTCGGCCCCGTCCCCTGCCCGTGTCGCCGCGCCGCGCGGAGTGTAGTGGCGTGGCGGCCACGCCGTGGCGACCGGGTGCCGCATGTCCGTCCGGTGGTCCGTCCGGCACTTCGGCCGGCATTCCGGCCGGCGGACGCACGGCCCGGGCCGCGATGGCCCGGACCGAGTCGCCCGACCCCCGTCGTGTCCGGGTCAGGCCCTGCCGCCGATCTGTTCGAGCGTGTGCTCCAGTTGCGGCAGGCAGCCGCGGGACTCCTCCGTGTCCAGAGCGCCGAACTCGTCGATCAGCGACCGCAGTCGTGCGGTGGCCGCGTCCGTACGGCCCAGGCCCTGCTCTGCCCACGCCGCCTGGACGGCGCACCGCGCCCGCTCGTCCAGCGCGCCGGCGCCGAGCGCGGCGAACGCCGCCTCCGCCCGCTCCAGCAGGAGCACCGCCTCGCGCCGGGCCTCGGCGGCCGCGGCAGTGTCCTGCCGTGCCTCGCCGACGTCCTCTCCGTCCGCCGTGTCCTCCGCTTCCTCCCCGTCCTCCGCGTACAGCTCGTCCAGGATCAGCTCGGCCGTCTGCGCCCAGGTACGCGCACGCTCCACCAGCAGCTCGGCCCCCTCGCCCTCGACCGCCGTGAGCGCCCTCGCCATCAGCTCCTTGGCGGCGGCCGGGTCGCCGCCGCGCATCTCCAGCCAGGCGAGCGAACGCAGCGCGCGGGCGAGGGAGACCGGATCGCCCACGCTCTCCCACAGCTCGACGGCCCGCTGGTACGCCGCGACCGCCTCGTCACGCAGGCCCGCGCCCGAGAGGCACTCGGCGGCGAGCGTCGCCAGCTGGGCGTGCGCCCCTGGGTGCTCCCAGCCCTTGGCCACCTCGGCGGCGAGAAGGTACTGCTCCGCCGCGGCCCGCCGGTCGCCCAGTGCGCGCAGGTTCCGCGCGAGCGTGTCGCGGGCGCGCACGGCCTGCTCGTCGCCGTGCTCCAGCAGGTCCGGCAGCGCGGACTCCAGCACCTCGGCCGCCTCGGCGGAGCGCCCCGTCTCGCCGAGGGCCTGGGCGAGGACGAGCCGGGCGTACGCGCCCGCTCCCGCGGAGTCGCCCGCCGCGTCGAACCAGTGGGCGGCCTCGAGGGCGTACTGCGCGGCCTCGGCCTCCTCGCCGTCCCGCTGGTACAGCACCTCCGCCAGCGTCAGCCGTACCGCGCCGAGTTCGTGCGGGTCCACGAGCTCCGCGCCGTGTGTCACCGCGGCGCGCGCCGCCTCCTCGGCGTCGTCGAGGCGGCCGAGCCGCATCAGCAGCCGGGCCCGCCGCGACAGCGGCTCCGCGGCGTTCCAGGGGTGGCACGAGGCGATGACGCGCCGCGCGGCCAGGGCGAGCAGCTCGTCCGCCGTGTCCGCGTCGCCCGACCGCCAGGCCAGGTCGGCGCGGATCCTGTCCGCCTCGGCGAGCAGATCGTCCACACCATTGCCGTCGCCGCCCGTGTCCCGCCCGAACTGCTCGGTGAACACGGCCAGATCGGCTTCGAGGCGTGCGTCGCCGTGGTCCTCCTCGTCGTGGCGCAGCGCCGCGTCGATCTTTATCTTCAGCAGGGCGGCCGTCGCGATCCGGCGTGTCCTGGTGGGGTCGGCCGGGTCCAGGGCCTGGGCCGAGGCGGCGGCCGCCGCCGTCAGGTCGCGGATCTCCTCCGGCTCCGCGCCCGCTCCCACCGCCGCGGTGGCCACACGCATTTCGGCGAGCGCGGCACGGCTCGGCTCACCGGCGGCGCGGTAGGCGGCGGCGGTCCGCTCGAAGAGCTCCCGCGCGCTCTCGTCGCCCGCGCGCCCGGCGCGGATGGCCCGGTGGTCCAGCAGGTCGGCCGCGAGCAGCGGATCGGCGGTCTCGCCCCCCTCCGCAGCCTCGCCCGCCTGCGCAGCCTCGCCCCCCTCCGTGGTCTCGCCCGCCTGCGAGGCCAGGGCTTCCACCCGGTCCCAGGCGGCCGTCGCCCGGGGGTGGCCCTGGGCGCGCAGCTCCCGGGCTTCGGCGACTGCCTCGGCGAGCAGTTGGGCCGGGGAGGCCGAGGCCCCGGGGGCCGCCGCCTGGTCACCGCCACGGGGAACCGGCACCACCGGTGCCGGGGTGGGCGGGCCCGGGAGCCGGGCGGCCCGTACGCCCAGGGGCAGACCCGCCAGCAGCGGCTCGCGCTCCAGCCGGTGCTTCAGCCGCCCGGACACGACGTCGCTGCCGTTGCGCTCGTCGAAGCGGGCCGCGATCCCGGTGGCCTCGGCGGTCAGCAGCTCGTGCAGCTCCCGCACCGTGCGCTGCCGCCCCGCGTACGCGACCGCGGGCTGCTCGCCGACGCCGAGCTCCAGCAGCCGGCGCGTCAGGACCAGGACCCCGGTGAGCAGCTCCAGCCGGGCCCACGGGTTGCCTTCGGACGCGAGGTGCGCGGCGTGCTCCGAGAGGATCTCCAGGCCCCGGCCCTCGTTGCCGGTCAGCGCGCAGAACTCGATGTGCAGGCCGATCGAGGGCAGCAGGCTCTCGTTGCCCCGGGCCATGCGGTAGCCGCGCAGGTGGTGGGCGCGAGCGTCGTCCAGCCGGCCCGTCCGCACCAGCGGGAGCAGCGACTTGGCCAGCACCCGGTGCGGCTCCTCCATGCACCCGGCGCTGCCGTCGAGGACCGGCGCCCACGTGCGCAGGGCTTCGTCGTCCTGTCCCTGGCTCAGCCGGTAGTGGCCCTGGCCGCCCAGCTCGCAGGCGTGGCAGTTGGCCATCCGGTCGCGCTCCGCCACCGTCCACGCGGCGAACGCGCGCGCCGCCCGCTCGGTGTCGCCGGTCTCCTCGGCCAGCTCGAACTCGGCCTGCCGCACGGCGCGCTCGCTGTATCCGGCCATCCGGTAGCGGCGCTCCATCTCGCCGAGCCACTGCTCCATGGTGGCGAGCGGGATCTCCGGCAACGTCAGCATCCCGGAGCTGACCCACTTGAACATCCAGTGGAAGGTGTGGGTGTCAGCCCCGTCGAACGCGGACGGGTCACGGTCCCACTCCTGCATGAGGCGCGCGAACGGCACCAGCATCTTGCCGCGCTCGGTGCTGTACTCGTACGCCCTGATGAGCCCGAAGAGCGCCTGCCGGAGCAGGTCCCGGTCCCCGGTGGCCTCGGCCGCCGTGACCAGCTCCTCCGCCCGCGCGTTGCGCAGCAGCCCGTTGGGCGCGGACTCGTTCTCCCACAGGGCCCGGCGGATGTCCTCGGGGCCGGGCCGGCCCGCGTGTTCGGCGGTGGTCACTTGTCGTCCTCCCGGGTGGTGCCCTCGGCGGGGGTGGTGGTGGGGTGCGTCGCCCATTCCAGGAGCCCGAGGAAGGCCCGGTTGAGCAGTGAGGTGTCGGCGGGGCGCAGCGGGCGCTGTGCCATCAGCAGGGCCTGCCCGTACAGCGACTCGACCGCCGTACCGGCCAGCTCGGGGTCGCTGATCGCCGCGACGCGCCGCACCAGGGGGTTGTTGTGGTTGAGCACCAGCCGGGCGCGGGGCGCCGAGCCGCGCAGGGCACCGAGGATGTCGCTCCACAGGCTGTCGGCGCCCTCCTCGGCCGCCGCGCGGTCCCGCTCGTGGCGGGCCTCCCGGTCGTCGAGGTACAGCGCCGGCACGGTGACGGGCTGGAAGGCGCGCAGCGCCACATCGCAGCCCAGGGCGTCGAGCCGGGTCCGGGCGGTGGCGAGGAACGCGGCCAGGGCCAGCTCCTGCTGCGGTTCGACGGGGTCGAGGTGGGCCGTGACGGCGCCCGCGTCGAGCTCGCTGACGGTGACACCCTCCCTGACCTGAGGCAGCAGGGCGATAAGGTCCGCGTCGTAGGTGTACCCGCCGTTGACGACGCCGAGGCCGTGCGCGGCGGCGATGGGGGAGACCTGCCGGAACTCCTCCACCGTGCGCGTGAAGTGGACCTGCGGATGGGCCCGTACGAACTCGTCGAGGGTGACCCGGCCGTCGCTGGTCTCGAACGGCAGCCACGGCAGCATCAGCGCGAACAGCTCGGCGTCGTGCCGCGCCATCGACTTCACGCCCAGGTGGTGCACGGTGAGGAACGCCGCCAGCCGGTCGGGGTCCCCGGCCGCGAGCTCGGCGAGCCACTCGCGGATGCGGACGCCGAGCGCCTCGCGCACGGCGGCGAGGGTCTCGTCGTCGTACAGGTTCTCCCGGGAGGCCGTCGGGCGCAGGGTGTCGGTGTCCAGGACGACGCGGACGAAGAACGCCCAGTCGGGCAGGAGGTTGTCCGCCCGGTCGGTGAGCAGCATGCCCTTCAGGTAGACCCGGTGCGCCGCCCGGTGGGCGGGGCTGGTGGCGGAGGGCAGGACGTAGGCGACACCGCGTACGCCCGCGACCGGCAGGTCCAGGTCGATGGAGTCCAGCGGCGTGAACCCGAAGACCCGCGCGCAGTGCCCGGCGAGCGCGACGCGCCGCGCGGTGGGCGTCGGGTACGGCCGGTCCCACACGGCGGGCCGCTCCGTCAGCGGTCGGTCGGCGGCGTCCGGCCCCGTGAAGGTGACCTCGTGCGGCAGCAGCGAGCCGAAGTCCCTCGCCAGTTCGGCCACGCGCCCCGGCTCGGTCCACTCCTCGGCCCCGGGGCGCGGCTCCAGCCGCACGGTGGTGCCCGGCTCCGGACGCGCCTCGTGGGGCAGCGTCCGTACCGTGTACGACCCGTCGTCGCTCGCCAGCCACTCCACCGGCGGCTCGTCGGGCTTGCGGGCGGAGCGCGACACCACGCGTATCCGCTGGGCGACGACGAAGCAGGCGAGCAGTCCGATGCCGAACTGCCCCAGGAACTCCTGCCGTGCGCTGTCCAGCGCGTCGCGCTTGGAGCTGCGGCCGATGGTGGCGAGGAGGGTGTGCACCTCCTCGGAGGTCAGACCGATGCCGGTGTCCTCCATGACGACGGCGTCGCCGGTGGCCGTCAGCCGGATGCCGGCGGGCGCGGCCGGGTCGTGGGCGAGGCGGGCGGTGACCGCGTCCACGGCGTTCTGCAGCAGCTCGCGGACGTACACGCGCGGGCTGGAGTAGAGGTGGTGCGACAGCAGATCGACGAGGCCGCGCAGGTCCACCTGGAAGGTGTTGACCGACGGCTCGGAGGACACAGGGGTCTCGGAAACCACCAAGGGCTCGGAAGGCTCGGAAGGCTCGGACGGGCGAAGGTTCATGGGCACAAGGGAGCACCCTCACGGCCCCGGACGGTGGCCGCGGGTGCGGGTCGGGCGATCGCGGGGTCCCCCCCTCACGAATCGCGATGGACCCGGCCCTGGCCCCGGCACCGTACGCGGGCATGCGCGCACGCCACCGAGGAGGACTCGGAATTGCTGACCATCGTAGGGAGGGCCACTGACAATGCCCAGGTACTTTCCCGCGGGCTTCCCGTGGGGGCCGTCAGATCCCGCGGTTGGTCACTTCCGTGGGCTCAGTGCTGCGCGGTCCCCTTCGGGCAGCCACCAGGGGGCGTCGGGAAGGCGATGCCAGTGATGGGCCCTGGCGTAGGTGTGGACGAGCTCCAGAGCACGGTGGGTGGCGGCCGTCGCGGTGGTGCCGTTCCAGACGGCGTGCCAGGGGTAGAGAGGGACCGGGCTGGTCAGCGGGCGAGCGGTCAGGCCCTCGGGAAGCTGCCCCGTGGTGAGGCCGAAGGCGGGGTAACCGCGGGCTTGCACGGTTGCGTGGATGGCGGTGCGGCCGTGCCCGCGTACGCGGAGCGCGCTGCGCAACCCGAAGGCGGCCATGGTCTGGTCGATCCAGTCGCGCCATTCGGCGGCTTCGTCGGCGGTGTGGACGAGGAGGGGGTGGTCGGCGAGAGCGGCGAGGGGCACCTCGTCGCGTTCGGCGAGAGGGTGGTCGGCGGGGACGATGACGCCGATGGGCTCCAGCCGTACGGGCATGGTGGCCAGGGGCGCCGGCAGTTCTCGGCCGAGGCCGTGGATACGGCCGAAGGAGAGATCGAGATCGCCGGAGAGCAGGCGGGGCAGTGCGGCGGCCAGGCCCTGGCTGTGGACGACCTCCAAGGGCAGGCACGGGGTCTGGGAGCTCAAGTGCCGGGCGAGGAGCGAGGGGGTCAGCCCCTCGGTGAGGGCGTCGATGCGCAGCGGTGTGCTGGTGCGGGTGAGGTCGTCGACGAGCCGTTGAGCATCGGTGAGCAGGCGCTGTGCGCGGGTGGTGAAGAGCTCGCCCGCGGGGGTGAGGGTGACCTGGCGGCGGTCGCGGTGGAACAGCTGGACGCCGAGGCGCTTCTCCAGGGCTGTGATCTGAGCGGACAGGGTCTGCTGGGCGATGGAGAGCCGGGCGGCGGCCCGGCCGTAGTGACGTTCTTCGGCGAGGGCCACGGCGTAGCGGGCCTGGCGCAGATCGAGATCCACCCCTTCACCGTAACAGCCTGAGACTGTTGTGTGTCTTGTGGAGAGTGTTGGACCCGCCAAGGTCCGCAGGCGTTGACTGGGGAGCAGAAGGCGCCATTCGAGGCATATCTGAAGCCTTGGGTGGCTATTTAACCGCTCATTCGAAGGTGTAGGCGCAAGCGTGATGAAGGCAGTGGTAATGGACTCCTATGGCGGCCCTGAGGTGCTGCGGGTGGCTGATCTTCCCGAGCCGCAGGCAGGTGCGGGACAGGTCCGGGTGCGGATCAAGGCGGCGGGGCTGAACCCGATCGATGCCAAGATCCGGCGCGGGGAGTTCGACGCGGTCTACGACATCTCTTTCCCTCAGCAGCTCGGCAACGAGTTCGCCGGTGTGGTGGACCAGGTCGGTGACGGTGTCGGCGGTTTCTCGGCCGGGGACGAGGTGATCGGGTTCGTGGACATGGCGGCCTACGCCGAGCAGGTCGTCGTCCCCGAGGAGAACCTGACGCCGAAGCCCGCGGCCCTCTCGTGGGAGACGGCCGCGGTCGTGGGGGCGGTCGGGCAGGCGGCGTTCAACGCGCTGGCCCGGCTGGAGCCGAAGGCAGGGGAGACGGTGCTCATCCATGGCGCGTCCGGTGGCGTCGGGAGCCTGGCGGTGCAGTTCGCCCGAGCTAGGGGCGTCCATGTGATCGGAACGGCGGGCGAGGCAAACCACGACTACCTCCGCTCCCTCGGTGCCATCCCGGTGGCGTACGGCGAGGGCCTGGAACAGCGGGTGCGCGAGTCGGCCCCGCAGGGCGTGGACGCCTCGCTGGACCTGACGGGTTCCGAGGAGGCCATCAGCGTGTCCGTCGCCGTGACCGGCGACACGCGCCGGATCGTGACGCTGGCCGGCCCGCGGCTCGCCGAGCGGTACGGCATCACCATGATGTTCGGAACCCGCTCGGCCGCCACCGTCGCCCACGTCGCCCAGGCGGTGGCACGCGGTGAGGCCACCCTGCCCATCGCCCGCCGCTTCGCGCCGGCGGACATGGCCGAAGCGCACCGGCAGATGGAGACCGGCGGACACCAGGGCAAGCTCGTCCTGACGGTGGACTGAACCCTGGAGCCCCGGTCGGCCGATCCCTACGAACCCCCGCCCGCCACCGCGTAGTCCGGCTCCGCCGGGTTGCGGAGCCCCTCCGCAGCGTCCGAGACGCGGCGCAGCAGGGCCAGGAAGACCGTCTGCTCGGCGGGGTCCAGGGGGGCGAGGAACACCTGGTTCATCCGGGCCGTGCGGACCGCGAGGCGCCTGTGCACGCGTACGCCCTCCTCCGTGGCGTGCAGCACGGAGCGGCGGCCGTCGCGCGGGTCGCGCACCTTGTCGACGAGGCCGCGGTCGGCCAGCCGGCGGACCACCTCGGCGATGGTGGAGCGGTCGAGGCCGACCCGCTCGCCGACCGTCCGCTGGTCCAGGGCGTCCTCGCCCACCAGGGTGTTGAGCACGGCGAACTGCGGGGAGGTGACCTCCTCCGAGACCATCGTGGTCCACAGCAGCGTGTGCGCCTGCTGCAACCGCCGGGCCAGATGGCCCGGATGGCTGCCGAGATCGAGTGCGGGCACGGTGGACTCCTCTCTCCCGACGACTCTCCCAGGAGACAGGTGTCCCCGAGCCGGGACAGTGTCTCACGTATGCACAGTGCACTGAGGGTCTTGACCGGCCCGCAAGGCGATGCCAGGCTGCTGCCCGACGACAAATGCTCAGTGCACTGAGCATTTCTTTCCGCTCGGGAGGAACCAGCCGGATGGACAAGGTGGTGGCCACGGCAGCGCAAGCGGTGGCCGACATACACGACGGAGCGTCCCTGGCCGTCGGCGGCTTCGGCCTCAGCGGCGTACCGAACACGCTCATCCAGGCGGTGTTCGAGGCCGGCGTCAGGCGCCTCGCCGTCGTCTCCAACAACTGCGGAGCCTTGGAGTCCGGTCTCGCCGTCCTCCTGGCCGCCGGGCGCATCGCCCGCGTGACCGGCTCGTACATCGGCGCCAACAAGGAGTTCGCCCGCCAGTACCTCGGCGGCGAGCTGGAGCTGGAACTGATCCCCCAGGGCACCCTCGCCGAGCGGCTGCGCGCCGGCGGCGCGGGCATCCCCGCCTTCTACACACCGGCCGGTGTCGGCACCCAGGTCGCGGACGGCGGCCTGCCCTGGCGGTACGACGGCGACGGCGGCGTCGCGGTGGCGTCCCCGCCCAAGGAGGTCCGGGAGTTCGACGGCGTACCGCACGTCCTCGAACACGGCATCCGTACCGACTTCGCGCTCGTCCGCGCCGCCAAGGGCGACCGCCACGGCAACCTCGTCTTCGCCAAGTCGGCCCGCAACTTCAACCCGCTCGCGGCCATGGCCGGGCGCGTCACCGTCGCGGAGGTCGAGGAGCTGGTCGAGCCCGGCGCGATCGACCCGGACCACGTGCACCTGCCGGGCGTCTTCGTCCAGCGCGTCGTCGCCCTCACCCCGGAGCAGGCCGCCGACAAGAGGATCGAGAACCGCACGGTCCGCCCCGTCCGCCCGGTCCGTACGGACCCTCCGACGTGTACGGACCCTCCGACGCGTACGGACCGTACGACAACCCGAGAGGCGCGTGGCTGATGCCCTGGACCCGCGACCAGATGGCCGCCCGCGCCGCCGCCGAACTGCGCGACGGCGAGTACGTCAACCTCGGCATCGGACTGCCCACCCTCATCCCCGACCACCTCCCCGACGGCGTCCACGTGGTCCTCGAATCCGAGAACGGCATCCTGGGCACCGGCCCCTACCCGTACGAGCACGAAGTCGACCCCGACCTCATCAACGCGGGCAAGGAGACCGTCACCGTCCTGCCCGGAGCCTCGTACTTCGACTCGGCGCTCTCCTTCGCGATGATCCGCGGCGGCCACATCGACGTCGCCGTCCTCGGCGCCATGCAGGTCTCCGCCCGCGGCGACCTCGCCAACTGGGCCGTCCCCGGCAAGCTCGTCACCGGCATCGGCGGCGCCATGGACCTCGTCCACGGCGCCCGGCGGGTGCTGGTCACCATGACGCACACCGCCAAGGACGGCAGCCCGAAGATCGTCGAGGAGTGCACCCTGCCGCTCACCGGCCGGGCCTGCGTCCACCGGATCATCACCGACCTCGGCGTCCTCGACGTCACCGACGACGGCCTGGTGCTCGTGGAGACGGCCCCCGGAGTCACCGTCCGGGACATCGCCGACCGCACGGCCGCCCCGGTGCGCCACGGAACGACCGAAGCCCGTTGAGCCCGCCGATCCCGCAGGAGTTCACCGCCATGGCACTCACCCAGCAGGACATCGACGTCGAGATCGTCCGGCAGCGCACCGCGTACGAGAAGTCCGTCGCCGACGGCGCCCCGCGCGCCGACCACCCGCCGCGCGACTACCCGCCCTACCGCTCCAGCGTGCTGCGCCACCCGCGCCGTCCGCTCGTCGCCATCGCCGCCCAGCGCGACCCGGAAGCCGTCGAACTGGCCGCACCCGCCTTCGGCGAGACCGACGTCACCGAGCTCGACAACGACCTCACCCGCCAGCACCCCGGCGAACCGATCGGCGAGCGCATCACCGTCACCGGGCGCGTACGCGACCGCGACGGGCGTCCCGTACGGGGACAGCTCGTCGAGCTCTGGCAGGCCAACGCCGCCGGCCGCTACGCCCACCGGCGCGACCAGCACCCGGCGCCCCTCGACCCCAACTTCACCGGCGTCGGACGGACCCTCACCGACGACGACGGCCACTACCGCTTCACCACCATCAAGCCCGGCGCCTACCCCTGGCGCAACCACGCCAACGCGTGGCGGCCCGCCCACCTCCACTTCTCGCTCTTCGGCTCCGCGTTCACGCAGCGGCTCGTCACCCAGATGTACTTCCCGAACGACCCGCTCTTCCCGTACGACCCGATCCTCCAGTCCGTCACGGACGAACGCGCGCGGCAGCGCCTGGTCGCCACCTACGACCACACCCTTTCCACCCCCGAATGGGCCCTGGGCTACCGCTGGGACATCGTCCTGGACGGTCCCGCCGCCACCTGGATGGAGGACGGCCGATGAGCCCCCTCGACCCCACCCCTTCGCACACGGTCGGCCCCTTCTACGGGTACGCCCTCCCGTTTCCCGGCGGCGGCGAGATAGCCCCCTTCGGGCACCCGGACACCATCACCGTCCACGGGTACGTCCTCGACGGCGAGGGCGGGCCCGTCCCGGACGCGCTCATCGAGGTCTGGGGGCCCGGCCCGGACGGCGAACTGCCGCGCAAGGGCGGCTCGATGCGCCGCGACCCCGTCACCGGAGGCTTCCTCGGCCGCAACGGCGTCGACTTCACCGGCTTCGGCCGTGTACCGACCGACGCCGACGGCCACTGGACGGTACGGACCCTGCGCCCCGGCAGGCGCGGCGCAAACGCCCCCTACCTGAGCCTGTGCGTCTTCGCCCGCGGACTCACCCACCACCTCTTCACCCGCGCCTACCTCCCCGAACCCGCCGGAGCCGGGGCCACCGACCCCCTGCTCGCCTCGCTGCCGCCCGCGCGCGCCGCGACACTGGTCGCGCGCCCCGAACCGCACCGCCCCGAACCGCACCGGACGTACCGGTTCGACATCCGGTTGCAGGGCGAGGACGAGACCGTCTTCCTGGAGTTCGCATGACGGCGTACACGGCGACCGAGTACGACCCCGAGGAGACGGGCCTGCTCGCCCCCGGGAGCGCCGGCACACCGGCCGAGGCCGCCACCTCCGACGCGGCCTTCCTGCGGGCGATGCTCGACGCGGAGGCCGCCCTCGCCCGCGTCCAGGCGCCCCCGGAGGCCGCCGAGGCCATCGCGGCCGCCTGCGCGCGCCCCTTCGACGCCCCGGACGTACGGGACCTGGCCCTGCGCGCGCGCACCAGCGGCAACCCCGTCATCCCGCTCGTCGCGGACCTGACCGCCGCCGTACCGGAACACGCGCGGGCGTACGTCCACCGGGGCGCCACCAGCCAGGACATCCTCGACACCGCGGCCATGCTCGTCGCCTCCCGCACCCTCGCGCCGCTCCTGACGGACCTGGAGCGCACCGCCGCGTCCCTGGGCGCCCTCGCGGCCGCGCACCGCGACACGCCGATGCCCGGCCGCACCCTCACCCAGCACGCCGTCCCCACCACCTTCGGCCTGAAGGCGGCGGGCTGGCGCGCTCTCGTCCTGGACGCCCGCGACCGGCTGTACGCCGTACGCGACCGGCTGCCCGTCCAACTCGGCGGCGCCGCCGGCACCCTGGCGGCCTTCGAGGCCTACGGCTCCGACCCGCTCGCCCTCGTCGGCGCGTACGCCCGCGAACTCGGCCTCGCCGAACCGGCCCTGCCCTGGCACACCCTGCGTACGCCGGTGGCCGACCTCGCCGGCGCCCTCGCCTTCACCGCCGGGGCGCTCGGGAAGGCCGCCGCGGACGTCCTCGTCCTCTCCCGGACAGAGACGGGCGAAGTGACCGAGGGCAGCGGCGGCGGCTCCTCCGCCATGCCCCACAAGACCAACCCCGTACGCTCCACCCTGCTCGCGGCGGCCGCCCGGCGCGCGCCCGCCCTCGCCGCCGTCCTGTACGCCTCCGTCGCCGCCGAGGACGAGCGGCCCCCCGGCGCCTGGCACGCCGAGTGGGAGCCGCTGCGCGACCTGCTGCGGCTCGTCGGCGGCGCCGCGCACCACGCCGTGCGGCTGGCCGAAGGGCTGCGCGTCCACCCCGAGCGGATGCGGGCCGACCTGGACCTCACCCACGGTCTGATCGTCTCCGAGCGGCTGCGGACCCGCTTCCCGAAGGACGTGCTCGCGCGTGCGGCGGAGGAGGTCCGTACGACCGGCAAGCCGCTCGCCGACGTACTCGGCGTGTCATCCGAGCTGACGGACCCCACCCACTACACGGGCGCGGCCGGGCCCCTCACCGATCGCGCCCTGGAACGCCGATGAAGCCGATGAAGCCGATGGACCAGCCGGCCCTGCTCCACCACGTCACGGAGGGCGACGACACCGCCCCCGCCCTGCTCCTCGGGCCGTCCCTGGGCACCTCCACCGCCCTGTGGGACCGCGTCGCACCGGGGCTCACCGCCTTCCGCCGCGTGCGCTGGGACCTGCCCGGACACGGGCACAGCCCCGCCGGACTCCTCCGGCCGGGCACCACCACCGTCACCGTCGCCGACCTCGCCGCGCACGTCCTGCGCCTCGCCGACGCCCTCGGCCTGGAGCGGTTCCACTACGCGGGCGTCTCCCTCGGCGGCGCCGTCGGCCTCCAGCTCGCCGCGCACCACCCCGACCGGCTGCACCGGCTCGCGGTCGTCTGCTCCTCGGCCCACTTCGGCGAGCCCGGTCCCTGGCGGGACCGCGCCGCGCTCGTACGCCGCGAGGGCACGGAGCCGGTCGCGGTGAAGGCGGCCTCCCGCTGGTTCACGCCCGGCTTCACCGGGGACCCCCTGGCCCGGCGCCTGGTCGACGACCTGCGCCGGGCCGACCCGGGCGCGTACGCCGCCTGCTGCGACGCTCTGGCCGCCTACGACCTGCGCGACGCCCTGCCCTCCATCGCCACCCCCACCCTGGTGCTCGCCGGCCTCCAGGACCCGGCGACCCCGCCCGCCCACGCCCACGAGCTCGCCACCGCCCTCCCCGACGCCACCCTCACCGAGCTCCCCGGCGCGTCCCACCTGGCCCCTGCCGAGCGCCCCGAGGAGGTCCTCGCCGCCCTGAAGTTCCACTTCATGGCGTGAGGACGCATAGCCGAGCGCATGCGGGTTACCCGGATGACGTGCCGAGCGCGGCGGGAACGCCGCCGCGCGTCGCCGACAGCACGGAAGCGAGGAGTCACTGATGAGCACGGTGAAGGAAGCCGTAGAGGTCGAGGTGCCCCTGCACACCGCCTACAACCAGTGGACCATGTTCGAGTCGTTCCCCCACTTCATGGAGGGGGTCGAGGAGGTCAGGCAGGTCGACGACCGCCACAACCACTGGGTCACCAAGATCGGCGGGGTGAAGCGGGAGTTCGACACCGAGATCATCGACCAGCTCCCCGACGAGCGGATCGCGTGGCGGACGATCAGCGGCGACACCCACCAGAAGGGCATGGTCAGCTTCCATCCCCTCGACGACACCCACACGCGTGTCGAACTGGTCATGGACGTCGAGCCGAGCGGTATGGCGGACAAGGCCGCCGACATGACCGGCATGATCGACCGCCGGGTCAAGGGCGACATGCGCCGGTTCAAGGAGTACATCGAGAAGCAGGGCGCGGAAGACGGCGGCTGGCGCGGCCGCATCCGCCCGGGCGACTGACGGGCCGGTCCCCCACGGAGCGGGGCCGTCGGCCCCGGCGAGCGGCATGACCCTCCTGACCCCCGGACCCACGCGGCCCGGGGGTCAGGCCGTGCCGTACGCCCGTCCCAGCACCTGTGCCAAAGGGTGGGCCAGCGGCGAGTAGTCCCGCGTCTCAGCCGAAGATGTCCAGGAGGTCCGTACGGGAGCCGTTGCCGGCGGAGCGGGTCACCCTCGGGCGCGGCTCAGGGTAGTCCGCTGTTGCGGCCCTCGCCCGGACGATCTCCGGCCCGCCGCACGCCGCGACCGCGAAGGCGCCGAAAACCTTGGCGAACGCGGCCGGGTCGCGAAACTCCACGCCGTACGCCTGGCCGTCCAGCAGCGGCACCCACACCACGCGGTCACGGCGTGTCCACTCCAGTACCGGCTGGTGGTCGGCGGTCGACCGCCCCTCCAGCCACAGGCGCGCCACGTGCAGCAGGTTCACCTTCTCCATCGGCAGCCGCCTGCGCCGTATGCGCAGTTCACGTGTCGTCAGCGTGACCTTCTGGTCCTTCTTCGGATACCAGAACGCGCCGATCCCGACCGGCACCCACAGCACGAGCCAGATGAACGGCCAGGCCACGGCGCGGCTCCACGATCGGAGCAGCCCACCGTCCACCAGGTACAGGGCCCCGAAGACCAGGACCCACTTCGCCGTCATCCGCCAGAACCCGCTGCCCTGCCGGTACAGAACCCGGCCCTTGCTCTCCCTCGCCATGCCCGCACGCTATCCG
Organism: Streptomyces sp. NPDC045431; assembly: GCF_040646655.1. Classification (NCBI taxonomy): domain Bacteria; kingdom Bacillati; phylum Actinomycetota; class Actinomycetes; order Kitasatosporales; family Streptomycetaceae; genus Streptomyces; species Streptomyces sp. NPDC045431. Next base: position 213,468 of record NZ_JBEZAQ010000002.1, on the reverse strand, counting down.
CAACTCCGCGGCGACCAGACCGGTCAGGAATGGAGATCACCAGCGCGGCCAACGGACCGCCTTCCGGCCTCGCGTAACAGAAGAGCTGCTCGCCCGGCGGCATCTTGAAGCGGTCGAGAGATCCGTTCAGCCGATGGTGAAGCGCTGGTTCTGGGCGCCTCGGTCGCAGCCGGCAGTGCGGTAGTAGCCGTCGTCCTGCTGGTAGAGGCAGCGGCCCGTGCCGACGCTTTGGAGCATGATGGCGCTGCCGGCGGCGGGCTGGACGGTGCGCCACTTCTGGTATGAGCCGCCGTTACAGCGCAGGGGGTAGACGTCGCCCCGGTCATTGCTGTCGAGGCAGCGGCCCCAGAAGTTGTTCTTAAGAGTGGTGCTGGTGTTGAGGCGGCCGTTCCACTGCCACAGGAGGCTGCCGCGTCCGGTGGTGCAGCGGTCGCCCTTGAGGTCGGTTTCGGAGGTCTCGCGCAGGCAGTCCCCGTAGCGGTAGTTCGCGAAGCGGCTGGTGGCGGTGGCAGCCGAGGCGGGTGTGGGGGTGAGGAGGGGGAGGGCGAGGCCGGCTGCGGCGATGAGGGCGGCGAAGGCTTTCCGGGTCGGGCGGCGCACTGGAGGTCTCCTTACTGTGGTCTTCAGAGGTACCTCGACAGGATCCCCGAACACCACCGCCTACGCCTGAAAAATAGGGAAATCCCCGGATCGAGCCGCTCATGCCGGCCGATCCGGTCCGGGGACGGCGCTGGGCCGGCGACGACATCGGCTGGACCGTAGTGATCACTCATCGGACAGACACATCCGATCAACTGACCAGCCCGTCAAAGAGACACGCTCTAGGCCGAGAGCTACAGGCATGTACGCACCCTTTCCAGGCGCTTACCGACCGGTTCCGAGGCTGGGGCCTTGGTGGCATCCGGGGGGACCGGGCGGAGGTGTAACCGGTTCGCCCGGCGTGGTCCACGGAAGTGGTCGCCCTGGGCAGTCAGCAACGTCCCCCCGAGAGAAGTGTCTTGCGGCAGCCGCAGTGGCCACCGTCGGCGCACACGCTGACACAGCTCCCACGTGACGGACCTGCCCCCAACCCATCGCACACACGGGCGATTACGGGCCAAAGAAGTAGAAACGTTTTTCCGCTTTTAAGCATGCCTTGCGGCAATACTTGCTGCAGGGAACATGTCATGCAAGCGTCGTGACGCTGGCCGAAAACCGCTCCCGTGGCCAGCTACCTGTTCGCGTGGGCACGGCTGATCCCGCAGCATCTGAGCCAGCGCACACGCCTCCCCCAGGGCGAGCAACACCCGCCGCCGCGGGTGGCACGACTCCTCTCGCGTCACCGGCCGTCCAACCCGGGACGGTCGTACCTGCCTGCCGGCCCTCGGGCCCTCCAAGGGAAAACCGCATGCGCCCCGATCACCTGCCGTCCGCCCGTCGGTGCACCAACCGCTTCGCACCCAGCACCCGCCGGGTCGAGCGCACAGTGTGCTGGAGCCTGGCCGCCGCCATGCTCCTCACCGCCACCGAAGCCCTCGCCACACCCACACCCGCCTGGTGGCCATGGGTGTGGCACAACGCCTGGACCGCCCACGTCATCACGTTGCTGTGCTGGATCGTGCTGCGCGCCCTGGAAAAGGCGGAGTCGTCGAACGCCGACGGCGAACCTGCCCGGTGTGATGCGCTGCCCTGCGGCGACGAAAGCCCTGACGAAAACTTCGATCAGGCTGCTTGAACGCTCACCTGATACTCCCGGCCGTGTGCGGCCGAATGCGGCGCCCGACGGAACCCCCTACCTGTGGCCGGCCTTGCGGAACGGCCTGTCTCATCGCCCGGATCAGCCCTTCCGCGTCAGCGCACCTTGCTCTTCGTTCCGAGGTCTTCGAGCCCGGCCGGTTTTCCGTCTGGGTCGAACGAGCGGTGGAAGGTGAAGGCGTACGGCGCGGAGCCGCAGGCGTCGAGGTGCTCCAGCCTGGAAACGCCGTCCTGCCAGGTAGGTATCGCGCCGTCGGTGACCCACCAGAACGCGTAACCCGGGTGCCCTGTCCGCTCGAACCAGTCGTAACGCCTGTTGAGCGCCGCGCGGTGCAGGCCGGTGTAGATGGCGTCGAAGGCGGCGCCCAGATCGCTCCAGAGGGAGAGGGTCGCGGCCAGGGCGGTGGTCTCCGCACTGCGGCCTTTGCCGTACCAGGCCGGAACGACGAACTCTCCCCATTCGCCCCAGTCGGCGTCGAAGAGTACGCCCTGGATGTGGTGCGCCGGTTCAGCGTGAGCGATGAATCCGGGGTGCCGGCCGATTTCCTGGTAGACGGCCTCACCGCTCTCGTAGAACTCCCGCGTGAGAGGCCCGGGATCGGTGAGGGGAGATTTCAGGACGCTGAACGTGTACAGAGCGAGATGGGGCATGTGTCTCTCCCTGGCCGAGCGGGCCTGGTGGAAAAGGTTTCTGACGGTCCCCGCCGTCCGGGCGTGGACTCGATTCGGGGGCCTGCCCGTCGCGTGGGGAGTTATAGGCGTGATCCACTCAGCCTGATGGAACTCCTATGCGACTGTGGGCGCCGCCGAATGACAGGTGACGATAGCCACCTCCGCAGACGCTGTCGAAGTTGCGTTTTTACTCGTCAAGTGGCTTCTTACAGAGGCCCTGGTGGCGGTTGAGGCGGTAGAGCGCTGCTCGCTTTTCGGCAGTCCACATCGACCGAGAAGCCGACCGGTCGGAAGCCGTTCTCCCCGTAGGAGCGGATGGCGCGAGCGTTGCCGGCGCGGACGCCGCCGGTAGGCGTCAGCCCGCCTCACCCCCACCCGCGCTCACCAGCGCACCGCCCGACCGGAGGCCCGGAACACCCCGCGGGTCCACCACCACCAGTTCGTACGGGTGCGTGCGGCCGCGTTGCCACTGGCCGCCCGAGAGGCGGATCGTGGCGACGTTCGGGACCGGGCCCGACGTCCAGTCCAGGAGGCCCGCCATCGTGTGCAGGCGCGTCGTGGCGAGGGCCGCCGTCACGGAGGGCGGGTCCGTCGGGTCGGTGGCGGTCGTCAGGGCGTGGGCGGCCACCTCGAAGAGGGCGTACGCGAGACCCAGCGGCTGGAGCCATCGGTTGCCGGTGGCGCGCTCGTACGCCTCGGCCAGTTCCGCGGCGGTCATGCCGTCCAGGGACGAGCGGTACGGGTGGGCCGGGGTCCAGTAGACGAGTGTCGCCACGTTCGCCTGCGGGGGCTCGCCGGTGGCCGTCGCGGCGGGCGGATACGCCAGCCACCGCGAACAGGTGATCAGCCGGGGCCGCAACCCGTACGCCGCGGCCTCCCGCCGGAACAGGGCGAGGTCCGCCCCCGTCGCCGCGCTCGTGACGACGTCCACCTCCGCCTCCCGGAACGCCGCCAGGGTCCCGCCGGTCCCGTCGAAGCCCCCGGACGGCTCCCGGTACCCCGGCGGGTCCACCAGCCGGTAGCCGCGCGCCCGGGCCGCCGGAAGGAAACCGTGCTCGGCGTGGCGCGACCACGCGCCCTGCGGGCCGTCGTTCCACAGGCACCCCACCGCGCGGCCCGGTCCCGCACCCGCCGCCTCCCACAGGTCCGCGAAGGTCTCCGCGATGTCGTCGAGACCCCAGCAGAAGTGGTACGTCCAGCGGAACGGACGCCGATCCGTCGCGCCGCGCCCGTAGAAGTACACCTGCCAGGGAAAGGTGCTGGACAAGCACGGAACACCGGCCTCCTCGCAGCTGTCGGCGACCGCCGGGAGCACCTCCGTGCCCGCCAGCGTCACCACCATCCGGGCCCCTTCGTCCCGCACCAGCTCCCGCACGGCCCGCCGGGCGCCTTCGGCGGTGGAGCGGCTGTCGCGGCTCACCAGGCGCACCCGCCCGCGCAGTTTCGGCGCCAGGAGCTCCATCGCGTACGCCAGCGGATCCCCGAGCCGCGCCAGCCGGCCGGTGCGTGCGACGACCACGCCCACGGTCGGGATCCGTCCTTCTTGCCCGTTCTTCTGTTTCATGCCCGGACAACGCCACCGCGCGGCGGGCGTAACGATCCGTCTCCGCGCACCGCCGGGGGTGCGGCCGCGCTGTGCCCTGGTCGGGGACGAGACGCCGGGTTGGGCAGTGTCGTCGGAGACCGGGGCTCGTTGCACTTATCTGTAGGAACCTTTCTCTTCTTCCGATCCATACAGGAGTGAGCAGATATGAGCATTCGTCCCGGTGTCCGACTGATCACCGTGTGCGCCGGCGTGGCGGGCGCGAGCATGGCGGCGATCGTTCCGGCCGCCGCCGTCGCGACCGCCGTCGCGGAGCAGCCGCCGGCCTCGGTGGGTACGCCCATCTCCTCCAACCTCAACAGCACGGGCCTGCTCGCCTCGGGACCGCAGGGGCAGGGCAAGCCCGGTCAGGCCTCGCCGCTGCCGGTCGGCGGCGGTCCCGTCGGCGGCCTCCTCGGTGGCGTGCCCGCCGGCCTGCCGCTCGGAGGCTGACGGGCGGGACGGCGCCCCGGCGCTCCGGCGCCACCGCACCGCCACACCACCGCATCACTGCGTCCCTGCGTCACGTCCGTGCTCTTCCAACGTGCGCAGGAACGCCGTGGTCGCCGGAGTCGGGTTGAACTCGCTCCAGACCAGGTACTCGACCCGGCGCGGCCCCCCGGTGACCGGTACGGTCGCCAGCCCGGGCAGGCCCGCCGCGACCGCGGACGGCAGCAGGGCGATGGCGAGCCCCTGCCGGACCAGCCGCACCATCAGATCCGGCGCCAGCACTTCGAACGCGACCTCACGCGTCAACCGTGCCTCCCCGAACGCCCGGTCGCTCTGGGCCCGGCCGGGCGTTCCGGCGGGGAAGTCGACGAACGTCTCCTCGGCGAGCCGCGCCAGGCCCACCCGGGCCCGCCCCGCCAGGGGGTGCCCTTCGGGTACGACGGCGACCAGCCGGTCGCGCGCCAGCAGCCGTGCGCGGACGCCCCGGGGCCGGTCGCCCTCCGGCAGGCCCAGGGCCGCGACATCGAGATCTCCCGCCACCACCTGGGCCGTCAGCTCGTCGCTGGCGGCGACGCGGAGGCTGATACGCACCTCGGGATGGCGCTCACGGAACACCCGCAGCACCGCCGGGACGTCGATCGCGGCGACGGTGGGGATCACGCCCACCGCCAGGCGCCCCCGCACGACGCCCACCGCCGCGGCGGCCTCGGCGGCGGCACGGTCGGCCGCCTCCAGTGACTGCCGCGCCGCCGGCAGGAACGCCTCACCGGCGGCCGTCAGCTCCACCCGTCGGCTCGTACGGGCGAACAGCTTCACCCCGAGCTCCCGCTCCAGCGCGGCGACGCGGTGGCTCAGGGCGGACTGGACGACGAAGCACCGCTCGGCGGCGCGCGTGAAGTTCCGCGTCTCGGCCACGGCGATCACGTAACGCATCTGTTGCAGATCCACCGATTCATCGTGCAGCACGATCGCTGGGATGAAAACCATGCGTTGGATTCATAGCCGCCACGCGTCGACACTCGATGCATGACCACGGGGACGGCGCTACGGCGCACCACGACGCAGCAGATCAACCCATCGACCGGCCGGCGGGCACGGCGCTCCCGCTGGACGCTCCTCCTCCTCATCGTCACGACCGCGCTCGCGCCGATGGCGTGGGGCACCACCTACTGGGTCACGACCGAACTCCTCCCGCCCGGCCACCCGTTGTTCGCGGCGCTGACGCGCTCGCTGCCCCTGGGGCTGCTCGCCGTCGCGGTCACCCGCACACTGCCGCGCGGTGACTGGTGGTGGAAGGCCGCCGTGCTGGGGGTGCTCAACATCGGCGCCCCCTTCCCGCTGCTCTTCGTCGCCGCGGAGCGGCTGCCCGGCGGCGTGGCCGCCACCCTCGGCGCGGCCCAGCCGCTGATCGTGGCGGGGCTCGCGATCGTCGTGCTCAGCGAATCGCCGTCGTCCTGGCGGTTGTCGTGGGGGGTGGCCGGAGTCGTCGGCGTAGGGCTCGTGGTGCTGCGCCCCGGCGCCGGGTTCGACGCGCTCGGCGTCGTCGCCGGAGTGGGAGCCGCCGGGTCGATGGCCGCGGGGGTCACGCTCACCAAGCGCTGGGGACGCCCCGCCGGGGTGGGCCCGCTGCCCTTCGCCGGCTGGCTGCTCACCGGCGGCGGACTGTTCCTGCTGCCGCTGGTCCTGCTGTTCGAGGGCGTACCGCCGTACGTCGACGCGCACGCGGTGACGGGGTACCTCTGGCTCGCGACCGCCGGCGGGCTGATCGCCTATGTGCTGTGGTTCCGCGGCATCGGCCGCCTGCCCGTCACTGCCACGTCCCTCCTCGTCCTGCTCTCCCCGCTCGTCGCCGCGGTGGTCGGGGCCGTGCTCCTCGGCGAGGTCTTCACGCCGACGCAGCTCGGCGGCTTCGCCCTCGCGCTCGCGGCGCTCGTCGCCGGGCAGTTCACCCCCTCACGCGTACACCTCCCCCTACCGCGGGCCGACGTGCCGCGCGCCCGGAAAGGCCACCACTCATGAGGATCACCGTCATCGGCGCCACCGGCATGGTCGGCTCGCGCGTCACCGCCGAAGCCGTACGCCGCCGTCACCACGTGACCGCCGTGTCCCGGCGGCCTCCCGAGCAGCGGCAGGCGGCGGGCGTGAGGGCGCTGGCCGCGGACTTCACGACCGCCGGTCTCCCGTACGCCGCCCTCGCCGCAGCCGACGCCCTCGTGCTGAGCGTCCCTCCGGTCCTGGACGACACCGCCGCCGTGACCGGCTCCACGCACCGCCTCCTCGACGCCGCGGCGACCGCGGGCGTCCGGGTGCTGGTGGTCGGCGGAGCCGGACCGCTCCGCACCCCCGGCGACCCCGCCCGGCTCGCCGTCGACGACGAGACGTTCGTCCCCGCGCGGTGGCGGTCCATCGCCCGCGCCAGCCTCACCCGGCTGCGCGCCTGCGAGAGCCACACCTACCGGGGCTGGACGTATCTCAGCCCGCCCGCGCTCCTCGAACCGGGCGAGCGCACCGGCACCTACCGGTGGGGCCGGGACACGCTGCTGACCGACGCCGCCGGGGTGTCGCGCATCAGCGCCGAGGACCTCGCGGTGGCCGTCGTCGACGAGCTGGAGCGGCCCGCCGGCGCGGCGCACCTGACCGTCGCCTACTGACCGGAAGGGCGGTTACGGCCGGCGATGCGCCACCGTCACCGACGGCGTGAACGCGACCCGCGTGAGCGATCCGTCGCCGGTCCAGCGCACCTCCACCGAGTCGCCGCCGTCCGTGCCTTCCAGGACCGCCGCCTCCGCGAGCGGGGCGGGGTCCGGGGAGGCGGTCAGGGAGGCGAGGGCCACCAGCAGCGCCGTACCGCCGTCGCAGGGACCGGTGCCGACGCGGGGGAGGGTGGCCCAGCGGGTGTACGCCGTCCCCTGCGGCGCGCGCAGCTCGGCGGCGTCCGCGTCCGCCCAGCCGTGCAGGCCGTACAACTGCGAGACGAGCGGCTCGCCCGGGCCCGTGGCCCACCCGGACAGGTGGACGCACGCACCGCGCGGCAGGCCCGTCACCCGGTGCACCCGCAGCTCGTAACGGCCGCGCGCCACCGTCACGTGCTCCACCCGCAGGCCCGGCACCATCGGCGCGCCGGAGGGGAAGGAGGGCCGGTGCCAGGAGGCGGCCCAGCCCCAGCCGTCGCCGTGGCCCGCGCCCAGGGGACGGACCCGGCACCGTACGGACGGGACGCCGTCGACCTCGACGGACAGGTGGTTGTCAGGTGCGTTGCCGGCCGACGTCGGCCCCGTACGGGTCGAGTAGGCGAGCCGCCCGTACAGCACGTCGTGCCGGTCCGCCGACTCGCCCTCGAAGGGCCGCAGAGGGTCGCTGCCGTGGTTGTGCAGCCGCGCGATCCCGTCGGCGGCCGTCGTCTGCACCAGCAGCCCCGGCGCGGGCAGCGCCCGCACCCGGTCGGCGCCGTCCTCGGCGGGCGCGGCCTCCTCCCGTACGGTCCACAGCGGGTCGTCCGCCGGGACGAGCAGCGCCACGAACGCCTTGGACGCCCAGTACGGCGACGCCGGGCCCGAGTACGCCTGGAGCGTCGGCTCGTGCGGGCCGTGCCAGCCCGGTGTCAGCTGCCCGTCGCCGTCCACGGCACCCCGGTCCAGGAAGTACCGCAGGCAGCCGCTCAGCAGCCGCCGCGAGACCCCGGGCGCCAGCGGCGTGTGCCCGGTCAGCGCGCCGAGGCCCACCGCCGCGCCCGCCGCGAAGCGGTACGTCAGCGACCGCCCGAAGTGGACCGGCGCCCCGTCCCCGCCGAACAGCAGCGAGAACCCCTCCAGGTGTGTGCGCAGCCGGGGCCCGTACACGCCCAACATCCCCTCGTCACCGGCCAGGTGTGCGTGGAGCACCGGATACAGGTGCAGGGCCCAGCCGTTGTAGTGGTCGAAGGCCCGGCCGTCGCCGTCCGCGTACCAGCCGTCACCCCGGTACCAGGACTCCAGCAGCCCCAGGCCCCGCTCGACCGCCCGCGCGGTCTCCGTGTCGCCGCGCCCGACCGACTCCAGGAACCCGGCCACGGTGAGCGGGAAGAGGTACCAGTTGTTCGGCGCGGGCGTGTGCCGCAGCGCCCCGCGCAGCCACGCCTCCGCCCGGTCCCGTACGGCGTCGTCGAGGCGGTCCCACAGCCACGGCCGGGTCAGCCGCAGCCCGAGCGCCACGGAGGCGGCCTCCACCATCGGCTGCCCCTGGACGTGGTGGTCGAGGACGAGGGGCCACGACTCGGCGTCGTCGCGGCCGGGCGTGCGCGTACCCGCCGCCAGCCCGTCCGCGTACCGGCCGAGCAGTCCGTACGGGTCCCCGCCGCCGGCGCCCGCGACCCGGAAGGCGGCCGCGAGGAAGGTCCGGGCGTACCCTTCCAGGCCGTCCGAACGGACCCCGGACACGGACGGGCGCCCCGGCAGGTCCAGCAGCGCGCCCCCGGGCGTCGCCCAGCGCCAGGCCGCCCGGACCAGGCCGTCGGCCACCGCCTCCCAGTGGGCGCGGGTGAAGCCGGTGTACGGGCTGGACGCGCGGTCGTCGGGCGGCAGCTGCGGCATCGTGTCACTCCCGTCGTCGGAACACGGGAATGCTGATCGCTCGGCGGTGAGCCGGTCAATGGATCGCCGGCAACCGATCAGACGATCAGCGGAGTCGGGTGGCGATCTCCGCGATCGTCTCCGGCCCCACCCGGCAGCACCCGCCGATCAGCCGCGCCCCGGCCCGCCGCCAGCCCTTCACACGGCCGGCGGAGAAAGTCGGACGCCCGTCCCACGCGTGCGCCCGGGCGTCCCAGCGCTCGCCGCTGTTCGGGTACACGACGACCGGCTTGCCGGTCACGCGGGCGGCGAGCGCGACCGCCCGGTCGGCGTCCTCGGGGGCGCAGCAGTTGACGCCGACGGCCACGACCTCCTCCGCGTCCGCCGCGAGGGCGAACGCCTCTTCCAGCGGCTGCCCGGCGCGCGTCCGGTCCCCGGCGACGGTGTACGACAGCCAGGCCGGTACGCCGAGTCCGCGCACCGCGCGGAGCAACGCCCGCGCCTCGTCCGTGTCCGGCACGGTCTCCAGCGCCAGGACGTCCGGCCGGGCGGCGGCCAGCACCTCCAGACGCGGCCGGTGGAAACGCTCCAGCTCGTCGACGCCCAGTCCGTACCGCCCCCGGTACTCCGAGCCGTCGGCCCGCATCGCCCCGTACGGCCCGGCGGACGCGGCCACCCACAGCGCCCGGCCGGGGTTCCGGGCCTCCGCACGGCGCGCGGCCTCGCGCCCCAGCTCCACGCTGAGCGCCAGCAGTTCGGCCGCCCGGTCGTGGTCGATGCCGCGCCGGGCGAAGCCCTCGAAGGTCGCCTGGTAGCTGGAGGTGATCACGACGTCCGCGCCCGCCGCGTAGTACGCCCGGTGCGCCTCGACGATCGCCTCGGGCCGTTCGGCGAGCAGCCGCGCCGACCACAGGTCGTCGGAGAGGTCGTACCCGGCGGCCTCCAGCTGGTTGGAGAGGCCGCCGTCCAGGACGAGGGCGGGGCCGTCGGTGAGGGCGTCGGTGAACGGGGGAGGGGTGACGGCGCTGCTCATGACGCCGAAGCTAGCGGAACCCGCGCCGTGCGCCGCGCTGCCGGGGGAGGGCGCCTGAGGTTTCTTGGTGCCATGAACGCCGTGAACGCCTTGAGCGCCTTGAGCCCCTTGAACCGTAAGAGACGTACCGCCCTGCTGGTCGCGGTCGCCGCCGTGACCCTGCCTCTGCTCCCCGTCTGGGCCGTCCCGCCCGCGCACGCGTCGACGGCGTACGGGCAGGTGGTGGACGACTGCACCGGGACCGGCACCGGCATCGGTACCGGCTCCGGAACCGGGGCCCGTGTCGCGCCCGTCGTCTGCCACTTCGACGTCCCGCCCGGCACGTACGACGTCACCGTCACGCTCGGCGGCGAGCGCGCCGGCGCCACCTCCGTCACCGTCGAGACGCGGCGCGCGATGCTCCCCGAGACCGCCACCGCGGCCGGCGAGCGGATCCGCCGCTCCTTCACCGTCGACGTACGCACCCCCGAGGGCGAGCCCACCGGGCCCGCCGGGACGCCGGGGCTGCACCTGGTCCTCGGAGGCCCGACGCCCGTGCTGTCCGTGGTCCGCGTCACCCCGGCGCCGTACGCCACCCGCAGGATCGTGCTCATCGGCGACTCGACGGTGTGCGACCAGCCGGGTGAGCCGTACGCGGGCTGGGGGCAGCGGCTGCCCGAGCTCCTCAGGCGCGGGCTCTCGGTCGCCAACCACGCCGACTCCGGCGAGAGCACCGTCACCTTCCTCGCCCACCCCGCCCTCTTCCCGGCCGCGCGACAGCGCGTCCGTCCGGGCGATCTGGTGCTCATCCAGCTGGCCCACAACGACAAGCGGACCGACGCGCCGACCTACCGCGCGAACCTCACCGCGCTCGTCGACGGCGTACGCGCGCGGGGCGGCCGGCCGGTGCTCGTCACGCCCATCGTGCGCCGCTGGTTCAACGCCGACGGCACGCTCGACAACGACGCGGCCCTGCACGTCAACGCCCTCGGCGTCGACCACCCGGCGGAGATCCGCGCCCTGGCGGTCCGGCTCGGCACCCCGCTGATCGATCTGACCGCGCTCACCAAGACGCGGGTGGAGACGCTCGGTACGGAGGCGTCGAAGGCCCTGTACCTGACGGACGAAAAGCGCGACAACACCCACACCTCGGTGCGCGGCGCCACCGAGTACGCCGGCCTCGTCGCCGACGAGCTGGTGGCCCAGGGCCTGATCGGCTCGCGGCAGCGCAGGTGAGGCGGGGGGAGCGGGTGAGGGCCGGTCAGACGCAGGTACCGAGGGCCGGTCAGGCGCAGGTGCCGAGGGCCGCCAGGGCCGGCCACGCCGAGTCGGCGGCGAACAGCCGGGACCGCGCCGCCGCGCCGGGCGTCAGGAGCGCGTAGTGCAGCGGCGTGAGGGACAGTGCGCCCCACGGTTCGACGGTGTGCACGCGGGCCAGTACCTCGCCGCAGCGACCACAGCCGATCCACGGCACGACGGCCTGACCGGTGCCCTGGGCCGGCAGCGGCCGGGCGTCCGGGTGTTCGATCAGCCGGAGCGCCGGCTCCTCCGCGCCCGCCCGGACGGCGGCGCAGTGCAGGAGCCGGGGCGTGAGCACCTCGCCCATGCCCCACTCCCGGGCCACGACCGCGATCTCGGCGACGACGGCCTCGCTCACCACCACGCCGTGCGCCTGGAGACCGGCCACGAGCCGGTCGAGACCGGCTTCCTGTTCTCCAGTGGCCCAAAGGTCCCTGACCTCGGTGGCCGCGGGCTCCGGCAGCAGGTCGGCGAAGCGATACCAGCGAGTAACTTCATCGGTCACCCGGAGAGGTTATCGGGAGGAAGGCGAAGGCGAACGGTCCGGGGGCGTGACGGGACCCAGGTCACCTCGGAGGACGGCCCGGGTGATCGGGGCCCACCGACATCGAGAGCCGCCCAGCCGATCACGCCCTGGCACACCCTCGTACGCCCGGCAGCGACGGCCGCCAGGCCGGGTTTTGGACCGGCGCCCCCTGAATGGCGGGAAGTTGCTCTCTGGTGATGAGCCCCTTCACGGTGTAGCGTCGATGCCAGATGTCGTGGTTCGCAGTTCCTGCCCACGCGGAGGCGTGGGCTTCTTGCTGTGCAGTGCAGGACCAGGGCGATCACCTCCGGGTCCGCGCGGTGCGGACCCGTCATCAAACTGAGAGGCACCAGCATGGCCAGCGGAACCGTGAAGTGGTTCAACTCCGAAAAGGGCTTCGGCTTCATCGCGCAGGACGGCGGCGGTCCGGACGTCTTCGCGCACTACTCCAACATCAACGGCAACGGCTACCGCGAGCTCCAGGAAGGCCAGGCCGTCACCTTCGACATCACGCAGGGCCAGAAGGGCCCGCAGGCGGAGAACATCACCCCCGCCTGATCGCCGTGACGGCGCGCTGACCGCGCCTTGCGCCCGAGGCCCCCGGAAGCCGGTGCTTCCGGGGGCCTTCGCCGTCCGCCCCTCCGCCAGGCTCAGGGAAGCTTCGTGAACGGCGAGAGGAACGCCCGGGCGCCCGGGCTGTCCAGGCGGTAGGTCACATTGGTGGCGTAGCACGGCGAGTCACCCGTGACGGTGGTGGCGACGAGCGTGCGCCTGCCGCCCAGCGTCGCGAAGTTCGGGCCGCCCGAGTCGCCGTAACAGGCACCGCCGTTGCCCTGCGGCGCCGTCATGGCCAGGCGCAGCCAGGCGTCGTTGAGGGCGTCGTACGTGACGGGTGCCTTCATCCGGACACCGCCCCCGGGGTGCGTGTGACCGCCCGGGCCACGCCGGGCCTCCTGGGTGCCGTAGCCCGCGACCGTGAACGGCGTCTCCCTGAGCCCCTGCGGGCCCAGCGCGCTCAGCGCCCCCGCCTTCGGCAGCGCGGCCGGGGTGAACGCCCAGCGTGCCGCGAGCCGGTCCGCCGGTACCTCGACCACCGCGATGTCGTGGGTGTCCGAGGCCGGGCCGGGGTACGCCGGGTGGTTGTGCGCCGTGCCGGGGACGGCGACGGCGCGGGCGACCGCCGCCGGATCGCCGGGGTGCCGCTCGGCGGCCCGGTCGAGCGCCCCTTGGACGTCCTGGTCGAGGGAGACGAAGAACCGCACGTTGGCCGGCCAGTCGCTGGTGCAGTGCGCCGCCGTCAGGAACGTGTCCGTGTCGATCATCGTGCCGGAGCACACCCAGTCGACCCGGTCCGGGGTCGCAGGGTCGTCGTCGTGGTCCCAGGTGGCCACGAGCGCGCCGACCTCGGTGCGCTCGGGCGCGGGCGTGGCGTTGTACGAGTTGATCGCGGAGGACGGCACGGCCGCGCCGAGGACGAGCGCGCAGGCCGCGGCGAGGACGGCGGTCGCGCGCGCGGAAACGGCGGTGGAGGCCGTGGCGAAGGTGGTGGTCAAGAGAAACCCTTCGGTGCGTCGGGGGCGGGACGGGGGATTCTCCTGTGGGGGGGGAGCTGCGTCAGTGAAGCGCGTGAACGGCCGGCCGGGCAAGAGCCCTGCACGGCTCAGGACCCGGCGCCCTGGTTCAGCACCGTCGCCAGCTGCGCCCGCGAACGGACGTCGAGCTTCTGGTAGATGCGCGTCAGCCGTGCCTCGACGGTCTTCACACTCAGGTACAGCCGGGCCGCCGCCTCCTGGTTGCTCGCCCCCTCGCCGACGAGCCGCGCTAGGTGCAGCTCCGCCTCGGTGAGCCGGGACAGGGCCGCGTTCCCCGCCGGTGCCGCGCCCGGCGCCGGCTCTGCGTACGAGGGGTTCTCCGCGGTCAGCGCCAGCCACGGCACCGCACCCGCCCGCTCGAAGACGGCCGCCGCCGCGTGCAGTGCCTGCTGTGCCGCCGAGCGCCTGCGCCGCCTGCGCTCCACCCGCGACAGCGCGATCAGGCAGCGCCCCTGCTCCAGTACGAGCCCGTGGGCGGCGAACCGGTCGGCCGTCTCGGCCAGCAGGGCCACCGCCTCGTCGGTCTTGCCGCCCGCCGCCAGGCACAGCGCGTACGCCCGGTCGAAGCCCAGCAGCACCGTCGTACGGCCCAGGCGCTCGGCGACCGGGCCCACGTCGGCGAGGAGCGCCTCCGCCTCGTCCCGGGCGTCGTTGGCCAGCAGTGCCTCGGCCAGCTCCTCGTGCCAGCGCACCATCGACGGGTCCACGGCGCACTGGGCCTTCTCCGCCTCCTGCACGCGGCGCAGCGTCTCCAGGGCGCTCGCCACGTCCCCCGTGACCAGCTGGACGCGGCCGAGGGCGTACAGGCTGCGCGAGAGGAAGACGTGGTCGCCCTCCTCCTCCGACGCGCGCACACTGCGCCGGGCGTATCCCGCGGCCCGCGCGAAGCTGCCGCCTGCCGTCTCCGCGAGCGCCAGGTGGTACCACGCGGGCCCCGGCGACAGGCCCGCCTCCAGGGTCAGCGCGAGCGACCGATGGGCGTGCGCGAGGGCCGCCGGGCACTGCCCGCGCCGGGCCTCCACCTGGGAGAGGGTGTTCAGCAGTTCGATGGCGTCCTCGACCGGGCCGCGCCGCTCCACCAGCGGGAGCAGGGCGTTGAGCTGGTCGCGGGCCTCGGTGAGCCGGTCGTCGAAGAGCGCGTGCCGGATCGTCAGGATCTGGGCGGCGTTGCGCACGCCGAGCGGCCGGTCGGTCATCTCCAGGGCCCTGGCCTCGGCCAGCGTCCGTTCGGCGTCCGGCGAGCCGAGCGCCCTGTCCATCCGGGCCTGTACGGTCAGGGCCTTCGCCGCCGTGTGCCGGTCGTCCACCGAAGTGGCGAGCGCGGCCGACTCGACGGCGGCCGCCCGCGAACGTACCGGATCGCCGTCCGCGAGCACGTACTTGACCGCGAGCCGCAGCAGGACGCCCGCCCGGAGCCGCGGGTCGCCGTCGGAGTCCTCCATGGCGTGCACGTACAGCTCGTCGAGGTCCGTCAGCCCCTGCCCGGCCGTGTCGAGTACGGCGAGCCGGGCGCGCACCCGGTCGGCGGGTGCCGCGTCGCGGGCGAGCAGGTCGGCTGCGGCGCGCATCGCGAGATCGGCGCGGGCGGCGCGGGCGGCCTCCTCGGCGGCGTCCACCAGGCGGGCGATGCGCCGCTCCCCGAGGCGTACCGGCGTCGACTCGGCGGCCAGCAGCGCCAGTTCGGCGGCGAGCGCGCTGTTGCCGCGGCGGCGGGCGGTCTCCGCGGCGGTGGTGACCTCGCCGGCGAGGTCCTCGTCGGGCACATCCGTGGCGAGCGCCCGGTGGCGTACCGCCTCCACCGGGTCGTCCACCACGCGCGCGAGCGCCGCGTGGCCCGCGCTGCGCTCGGTCCAGCAGGTGTCGTGGACGAGGGTGGAGGGCAGCAGGCCGGCCGTGAAAGCGACCGTGCCGTCCTCGGTCACCGATATCAGGCCGGCGCGTTCGGCCGCGGCCAGCTCCGCCTCGGCGGTGGGGCGGCCGGCGCGGCGGATCAGCGCCGCCGTCGGGCGCAGCGCGAGGGCGGCGAGCAGCAGCGTGGCGCGCACGTCGGGCGTGGCGGGGGCGAGCATGCGGCGCGCGAGGTCGCGGGCCCGGCCGGACAGCGGCAGCGCCTCGGCGTGGTGCACGGGCGTCCGCGCGTCGGCCAGCGACCGGCCGACGGCGAGCGCGAGGCGCGGGTTGCCGCCGCTGGTGCGGTGGATGCGCCCGGCCATCCGGGACGGCAGCCGGTGGTGGACGAGGAGTTCGGCGATCTCGTCGGCCTGGAGCGGCGGTACGAGCAGGACGTCGGCCTCCGAGGGCACCCACAGGGTGCAGGAGGCGCCGTCGGCGTACGGGTCCGGCGTCTCGACCGCGAGGACGCGCAGCGTGGGCGGGGCCAGGTGGAAGGCGAAGCGCAGCAGGTCGGCGCTCTCCGCGTCGATGCGCTGGACGTCGTCGACGACGAGGAGGGCCGGCCCGCGCTCGGCCAGGGTGCGCAGGATGCGGGCGATGCCCAGGCGCAGCGCCACGGGGTCCCAGCCGGTCTCGGGTGCCGTGGCCTCGCGGCACAGGACGGCGACGGCGGCGCGTTGCGGCTCGGGCAGTCCGTCGAGCGCGGCGGCGGGCACGGAGGCGATGAGGGCGGCGGCCGCGGCACCGGCCATGTCGCGGTCGGCGGGCTGCGGGGCGAGCCACAGGACCGTTTCTCCACGGCCGCAGGCGGCCTGGTCGGCGGCCGCCTGGGCGACCTCGGTCTTGCCGATCCCGGCCGGGCCGGTGAGGAGCGCGCGGCCGCGGGTGCGGAGGACCTGGTCCAGGCGCGTCAGCAGCTCCGCCCGACCGACGGGCGCGACGCGCTCTCGCGGGGTGGCGCGCTCGCGTGACGTCGTGCGCTCGCGTGACGCGGCCCGGTACGGCGTCGACCCCGCCTGCACCACGCTCACCACCGCCCTCCGTCCCGCTTGGGAGCAGAGAATACGAACCCGGCCACCCCCGTCCAGGTGTCGTGTCCGGCATGTGGACGGCCGGCCGGGGAAGCGCGGCGGGGCGTGCCCGCGGCGCAGTGCCGCGAACACGCCCCTGACCAGCGGTGGAGCAGGTCATGCGGGGGGATCAGAAGGTGAGACCCCAGGAGTCGATGTAGCCGGTGTCACCCGAGGCCACGTCCTGGACGCGCAGTTTCCAGACACCGTTCGCGGCCTCGGACGAGGCGTCGACGGTGTAGGACGCGAGCACGTTGTCGGCCGAGTCGTTGCTGCTGGAGTTCTTCAGGCGGTACGCGCTGCCGTCCGAGGCCACCAGGTCGATGACCAGGTCACCGCGCCAGGTGTGCTTGATGTCCACGTCCACCTTGAGGGCGGCGGGCGCGTTGCCGGTGCGGCCGGTGACGGAGATCGAGGACGTAACGGTGGAGTTGTCCACGATGTTCACATTGGTCGTGTTGGCGAAGTTCGCTCCGGTACCGGGCGTGCCCGCGCCGGTCACGGCCTGGACGGTCTTCGCGGCGTCGGCGATGCCGGTGCCGCAGCCGCCGGAGCAGGTGCCGGGCAGCGGACGGGCGTTGGTCTTGATCGCGGTCTCGATCTCGGCCGGGGTCAGCGACGACTTGGCCGACTTGAGCAGCGCGGCGAGACCGGCGATGTGCGGGGCCGCCATCGAAGTGCCCTGGTAGGGCTTGTAGTTCTCCAGCGACTGGGTCGTGGTGCCGGAGTTCAGGGTGGAGAGGATGCCGTTCTCGGGCGTGGTGATGGTGCCCGGCGTGTCGGTGGCGCGGCGGGTCTCGCCGCCCGGGGCCGACACGTCGATGATGGTGCCGTAGTTCGAGTAGTACGAACGGTTGCCCTCGCGGCTGGTGGACGCCACGTTGATGACGTTCGCGCAGTTGGACGGCGTGAAGCCGGACGCGTTGGCGTTGCTGTTGCCCGCCGCGACGACGACGGTCGCCCCCCGCGCGACCGCCCCGTCGATGGCGTTCTTGTACACCGTCGGGCAGGTGGAGCTGGCGCCGCCGAGGCTCATGTTGATGACCTTGGCCGGGGTCGGGTTCACCGGGATGCCCGGGACGGTGCCGCCGGAGGCCCAGGTGATCGCGTCGGCGATGTCCGAGGACGAGCCGCCGCACTTGCCGAGCACGCGCACGTGCTGGACCTTCGCCCCGTACGCGATGCCCGCGACGCCCTTGGCGTTGTGAGTGGTCGCCGCGATGGTGCCCGCCACGTGGGTGCCGTGCCAGGAGGAGTTGCTCGCGCGGGAGCCGGTGCCGCACTCGCCGTCGGTCGCGTTCCAGTCGCCCTCGTCCTTGGCGTCGCTGTCGCGGCCGTTTCCGTCGCGGGCGTCGGCGGAGCTGGAGATGAAGTCGTAGCCGGCGATGGTGTTCGCGCTGAGGTCGCTGTGCGCGGCGTAGCCGGTGTCGATGACGGCGACGGTGACGCCGCTGCCGGTGGTGGTGTCCCAGGCGCCGGGCACGTTCATGCCGCCGGTGGGCTCGAAGAGGTCCCACTGCTTGGCGTACTCGGTGTCGTTGGGGGTGACCGCCATCGCGTAGGCGCGGATGTCGGGCTCGACCGAGGCGACGGCCGGGTCGGCACGGAAGGCGGCCATGACCTCGGAGAGGTCCTGCTTCGACGCCGCCTCCTGGCCGAGGTCGACGAGCGCGGCGCCGCTCGCGAGGCGGCGCTCGAAGGAGAGGTCCTCGCCGGTCTTGGCGGCCTTCTCGGCGGCGTCACCCTTGGCGGCGGTGTTGGACGTGGCCTCGGCGGTGCGGGACTTGTAGGTCACGATGACCTTCTCGACCGGCGCGCTGGGCAGCGTGACCCCGGCGGCGGGCCGGGGGGCGGGCTGGGGGGTGGCCTCTGCGGCGAGTGCCACCGACGAGGTGGCGGCCACGCCGATGATCGTGGCGCTCGCGGCCACGACGGATATGAGTCTCCGCCTGGAACCGTTCAAGGTGTTCCCTTTCAGGGCGGCTCCGGCGACTCCCGGAGCAGCTGACGGTGCAGGGCGCGCGGCGGGCGGCTGCGGGGACCGCGGTGCACCATGGGGGCAGTGCTCCGTGGTCCCCGGGCTGGGTGGGCCCGTGGCCGCCGCCGGCGCGACCGGTGGTGCTCAGGGGTTACATGCACCTGACAGACGAGGTCAGGGAATGAGAACCGCCGGTGGGGCAGACAGTAGGGAAACCCGAGGTGAACCCGATATGGGGGAAACCCTTGTCCTCCCTGAGGGGGGTAGGGGGAGCCCTCTCCGAGGCCCTCGCGCCGGAGCCTCGGTGTACCGCCCTCGTGCCGTTCGGCGGATGGGGCGTCGGCCGCTCGACCGCCCCCACTTCCGTTCCGGCCGGCGGAACCGGAGGGTGTCTCCGGTAGGGTCGGCCCATCAGCCGGCCGCGCCGCGTGGCCGGTCGCCGCTGACGAGATCGAGGAGTGGTCCGATGCCGGTGCTCGCCACCTACGCCCGCGTATACGTCGACGACCTGGACACGGCGCTGCCGACGTTCCAGGCGCTGACCGGTACCGAGCCGGAGCTGCGTTTCGCCTACCGGGGCGTCGAGTTGGCGGCCGTCGGCGCCTACCTGCTCGTCGCGGGAACGGCGGAGGAACTGGCGCCGTTCCGCGAGGTGCAGGCCACCACCGTCGTCCAGGGCCTCGACGAGATCCTGGAGCTGGTCGCGGACGAGGGCGGCCGGATACTCGACGGGCCCAACGAGGTGCCGACCGGGCGGAACCTGACCGTGCTGCACCCCGGCGGCGCGGTGATCGAGTACGTCGCCTTCGACGCCGCCAAGGTGCCGGTGAGGCCGCTGCCGTAGGGGCGCCTTGCCGATCTTGCCGATCTTGCCGGGCTCGTGGCGTCTGGCTTGGAGTTGTGCGGCCCCGACGGCAACCGGCCCCCAAGGGCCGACCGGGGTGGCTCATTCCAAGTGGCCCGCCTGTGGCGGCTCCTCGCCAGGCTACGGCTCATTCGTTCCCGGCCGGCCTGCCCGGAGCATAAGAGAGGAGGAGTGCGTCGACGCGGGTGCGTGGAGTGCGAGCACGGGCACGCTGCGGCTGCGTGCCGTTTCGCCCGGCGCACCGGACCGCGACGACGACCTCGTACGTCTGGAGGCGCTGCCGGAGCCGGCCGTTGCGGGACTGCGCCAACGCGGGCTGCTCCGGGAGAGCGGCCGTACGCCGACCCATCCGCTGTATGCGGGAGCCGCAAACCCTGGGTCCGTGCTGCTTGTTGGAGAAGGGCCTGTACAGGACGCCGTCCGTCCGCTGTTGGGCGCGGCAGGCGTGGAGGTCGAGAGAACCACGGTCCCCGGCAGCGCCGCCGCACGTGTGGCGCTGGTGCCACTGTCGTGCGGCGAGGCCGAGTTGACCCAGTGGGCCCGTTGGGCGGGCGCGACGGACAGCCCGCTGGTGACGTATCTGAGCACGCCGACCCGGCTGCTGCTCGCCCGGCTGCGACCGCCGGCCACCGCGTGCCCCGTCTGTCTGGTGCGGCGCCTGCGCGCCAACCACATCTGGCAGGCGATCGCCGACCTGCCGATCGAACTCCTCATGGGGGCGGCGGATGACGGCGCGTGGCCGACCACGGCCATCGCAGCGGCCACCCTCGCGCACGAAGCCGTCAGGGCCCTGTCCGGCTCCGGTCCCGGCGAGCCGTACGTGGTGCAGCTGGACCACGCGTCCCTGGAGCGCACCCGGCACCCTCTGCTGCACACACCCAACTGCCCTGGCTGCCCGCCCGGCGTTTCCCCGGCGCCCCGCAGCGATGCGCTGCCCCAGGCCGTGCCGAGCCAGGACGGCAGAAGCGACTGGGAGCGCATGAGCCGAGCCGTCGACCCGGTGACCGGGCTGGTGAGCGGGATGCTCGTGCGCGAGGACGACCAGCCGGGCGCCACCACGAGCGCCTACACGATCGGGTTGCCGACGACGACATGGTTCTCCCCCGTCAAGGCCCAGCCCGGCGGCGCCGCGAACAAGTGGGACAGCGACACCGCGCGGGTGTGCGCGCTCGGTGAGACGATGGAGCGGTATGCCGCCGGCGTCTACGACCCGGCGACTTTCGTACGCGCCACCCTCGCCGCACTGGGTGAGGCGGCCGTCGACCCGCGCACGCTGCCCCTCGGTTCGACCACCGAGTACGCGCGCCTGACCCGCTACGGCCCGTTCGACCCGGACGCGGAGATCGACTGGGTCCGAGGCGTTTCCCTGACGACCGGCCGCCCGCGCTACGTGCCCGCCTGCGCCGTCTACCTGCCCTACCGCTTCCCGCGCGGCCACAAGCCCTGGTACGACACCATCTCCAACGGTCTGGCCGCCGGCCGCGACGCCGCGCACGCCGCGCTGGGCGGCTTGCTCGAACTGGTGGAACGTGACGCCGCGGTGATCTTCTGGTCCAACCGGCTCGCCCTGCCCACCCTGGACCTGAGCCTCCTCCCCGACGGCCCCGCACGGGAAATGGCCTCCCGGCTGACCGCCGGCGGCGCGCGTCTGCTCTGCAAGGACTTGACCACCGACCTCGGCGTCCCCGTGGCCGGAGTGCAGGTATGCGCGGGCACTGCCGCCCGGCCGGTCGTCACCCATGCCGCGAGGGCCGCCCTGGACATGCACGACGCCATTCAGGGAGCCCTGGAAGAAGCCTGCCTGTGCCTGGCCTCGACCGAGACGGTGCTGGACCGTGACGGAGTCCCCGAACCCGACCAGGACCTGCGCACGGTCCTGGACTTCGCCCGCTACTACTGCGCCACCGAGCGCCTCAGCCATCTCAAGTTCTTCGAGGACGGCCCCTCGCTGCCACCGCCGCACCCGCGCACCGTCCCAGGCACGCCCCAGGCCGACCTGACCGAAGTGATCGACCGACTGGCCGCCGCGGGGTACGAGACCATCACGGTCGACATCACCCCCATCGACGTCCACGAATGCGGCGTCTCGGTCGTACGCACCATCGTGCCGGGGCTGTGCCCCATCACCCTGCGCCGGGACTTCCACCGCCGTGGCGGCCCCCGCGTCTTCCAGGCGCCCCTCACCATGGGGGCGCGCACCACGCCGCTGGCGGAGGACGAACTCAACCCGATGCCGCACCCCTTCCTCTGAAACCGCGTCCTTTAAGGACAGCACGCATGAGCCAGTCCCCGCACTACCGCCGCAACCCGGACGTGGTCCCCGAATGGGGAACGAGCACCGACATGGTCCTGCGGAACTGCCGCACCGGGCGGACGTTCTCCGCCCGCCCCGCGCTGCTGACGCTGCTGGGCCACCTCGACCAGCCCCGCACGCCCGAAGAGCTGCACGGCCTGTGGGACGGCTCACCCGGGGCCGAGGCCGTCGCGGCACTGCTGGAAAAGCTGGCCGCAGCCGGCATCGTCCGGCACGGCCAGGCCGCCGCCGAACACGGCCCGGGCGACGGCTGGACCCCGTACGAACGCGCTGTCCACCACCAGGCGGGCACGGGCGGACTGAGCGGATGGGACCTCGGCGCTTGCCCCTCCGCCCGATTCCGGCACGGCGAAGCCACCAGGACGATCAACCTGCCGGAAACCGACGGCCCGGGCAGCCGCCCCCTCGCCACCGTCCTGGCCGAACGCCGCAGCATCCGCAGGTACGCCCCCGAGCCCGTGCCCCTCACCGCCCTGGCCGCTCTCCTCCAACACGCCGCCCGCGTACGGGGATACATCCCGCCCCTCGCGTACCAGCAGACCCAGCGGCCCTCGCCGTCCGGCGGCGGACGCCACAGCCTGGAGATCCACGTACTGGCCCGGGACGTGCAGGGGCTGGAGCCGGGCGCGTACCACTACGACCCCTTTGCCCACGCACTCGACCACCTGGCTCCCTGGAGCGAGGAACTGGCCGCGTTGCAACACCGATTCGTCGCCGCCCCGGCCGCGATGGAACAGCCCCCGCCCGTCAGCCTCTACCTCACTTCCTTCGCGGCCCGGACGGCATGGAAGTACTCCCGCCTCGTCCTCGCCCTGATCTACCGGGACACCGGCTGCCTCATGCAAACCCTCAGTCTGACCGCCACCGACCTGGGACTCGCCGCCTGCCCGATCGGAGCCATCGACGCCTCCCTGAGCGCCCCGTTCCTCACCCCCTACAAGGACCGGCTCATCCACGTCGGAAGCCTCGCCCTCGGACTGCCCCGCGCCGACGAAGCGCCGACGCCCGTTCTCCGCCTTCAGGACCTCTACCACTGAGCCGTTCCGTGCGGCCCTGGGTGAAGCGTGGTGCGCACCCGGTCCAGGCTCCACCGGGCCGGCGTCGGTACACGCCGGCCCGGCCCGAGCAGGCGGGCTCCCGGCTCGTCGTCATGCGCCGAGGCCGTGCGGCTGAATGCTCGTGCACCACGTCTGCCGCCCGGTGCCCAAGGGCACCGTCCATGACGCTCCCGAAGGGGCGTCGGCTCAGGGCGCCGCCCCTTCCGTCAGCGCGGTCAGGTCGGCCAGCGCCTCGGAGGCGAGGACGGGGGACAGCTCGCCCAGACGCAGTGGACTGTCCAGCGGGGGCGACCAGTCCCCGGGGCGGTCGTGCAGCCAGACCGCGTCGAGCGGCTGCTCGGGGAAGACGTCGACGGCGCCGACGGCTATCCCGTCGCGCGGGTTGACGACCAGGTACCGGTCCGGGCCGACTTCCTTGGTGAGCCAGCACTCCACCCCGGCGTCCTGGGGCTCCCCGCGCCGCCAGCCGCGCCGCTCCAGGCCCAGCAGGCCGCCGGTGGGCACGGTGATGCCCTCGAAGCGGGGCAGCCGCCACCCCGCCGCCTCCTCGTCCGTGAACCGGTAGACGGGCCGCTCCAGCTGCGGGAACGGCTGAAGGGTCCCGTGCCGGTCGAACACCGCACGCCACGCTTCCAGTTCACCCTCGACATCCAGAGGGTGGGCCAGTCGTACGGAGGCGCCCTCGGGCAACGCGCGGTGCCCGCCCGCCACG
Source organism: Streptomyces sp. NPDC045431 (assembly GCF_040646655.1). Classification (NCBI taxonomy): domain Bacteria; kingdom Bacillati; phylum Actinomycetota; class Actinomycetes; order Kitasatosporales; family Streptomycetaceae; genus Streptomyces; species Streptomyces sp. NPDC045431. The sequence continues at coordinate 190,164 of NZ_JBEZAQ010000002.1, read as the reverse complement.
TCCGTACACGCCCGCGTCCGGTCCTCGGACACCCGGAACGACCACACCGCGTCCCCGTCCTCGGCCAGCCACACCAGCCCCCGCGCCAGGTGACGGAGCAGCGGGTGGCCGACGATCAGGCCGCGGAACTCCTCCGCCGTCCAGGTCCGGCCCGCCACCATGGCCGCCTCCAGCCGCCGCACCTGGTCCGACGCGACGGTCCGCACCTCCTTCTTCAGGGCCGTGAACCGCGCGCGCTCCGCCGACGCCCGTTCCGGGTCGTCCTTCGGGCCCGGCTTCGGCAGGCCCTTCAGCCGCTTGCCGGACCCGTCCCGTACGTACGGCCGCAGCCGCTCGTCGAAGCCGACCGTGAAGCGCCGCGCGCCGTAGTCCACGACCGTGCCGCCCGTCGCGTCCAGGCCCGCGTCCGGGACCAACCGGTCGCCCAGCTGCTCGGTGGTGAGCCCGAGCCCCCGCGCCACCTCGGCGATCCTCTCCCGCGCCCGCGCCTTCAGCGCCTTGAACCGCACGCGCTCCGCGATGCGGTGCAGATGTGTCAGCGCCTCGTCGGTACCGATCGCGGCCAGCACGTCGAGCCCCTCCACCGCACGGTGGTGCGCTCCCTCGCCCGGCCAGGCCCGCAGCACCGGAGCCAGCCGCCGCACGGTCTCGTCGTCACCCAGCAACCCCAGGGCGCGCAGCGTCCAGCTGCCCTCGGCGGGCATCCCCACCGACCGCCACCGGTCGAACAGCTCCCAGCCGAAAGCGGCGAGCGAATCGCCGTCGCACAGCTCCCGCACCACCGGCACCCCGGGGTAGACCGCGCCCGGCCGGGAGATCGCCAGCATGGTCAGCGTGTGCCGCACCGACTCGGCGGGCAGCGCGCTGCCCCCGCCACGCAGCAGGATCTGCGGCAGCACGACCGGATCGGCCCACTCCGGGAGCGCGGGCAGCGTGGCGGGCAGGGCGGCCCGCAGCGGATCGGCGACCGGCGCCAGCGCCGCCCCGACCACCTCTGCGACCTCCTCGCCGTACCGCTCGGCCACCACCCCGCACACCGCCTCGACCCCGTGCGCGGCCGCGATGAGCCGCAGGGCGTACGCGGCATGGCGCCGCGCCGGTCCCGGTGCTCCCACCGCGTCCGGCACCAGCAGCGGGGCCGCGGCCAGGCCGTGCCGCGCGAACCACGCACGGGCCACCCCGCCCGCCTTCTTGAGCCGCACCGTCCACTCGGCCATCAGCCGGGCGGTGCCGGCGTCACGGAACGGCAGGAGCAGCGCCCCCAGCGTGGCCGGATGGCGCACGGCGGCCCGCTTCAGCACCGGCAGCGCGTCCGTCCCGTACCGCGCGGCGACCGGGCGCAGGGTGTTCTCGCCCTCCCAGTAGTCGTCCGGCGCCCACGCGGCGAGCAGCGGACGCAGCTGTTCCTCCGGGCCCCGGAGGAACAGCTCAGCCGACGACAGGTCCTCCAGCCCGTAGCGGCGCAGCGCCTCCATGTCGACGGGCATCTGTCCGGAACCGTCGTCGTCCGTGGCGCGGAGGTACGGCGACCGGGCGGCCGCCCACGCCTCCCGCTCACCCGCCAGCCACTCCACCACCGGCGCGGCGTCGGCACTCAGCCCGGTGACCACCCCCTGCGGATCCCCCTCCGCGCCGGTCCCCGCGTCGGTCCCAGCATGGGGCCGGGAGAGCCACGGCGGGTTCGTCAGCGGCGCGGGCAGCGCCTCGGCCGGTGCGTCGGGCACCCGGTCCGGCCCCTCCAGGAACGGCCGGACGGCCGCAGCGACCGCCTCGTCGCACGTGGGCAGAGCAGCCGTCACGAGCTCCACGTGGGCGCCGATGTGCTCGCCCAGCAGCTGTCGCGCGACCTCGGCGGCCCGGCCCGATCCCTGCGACGCCTCGGCCAGCACGCGCAGCGTCGTCACGGGCCGGCGCTCCATGGCCCGCAGCAGCGAGGGCCGTACCCGCTTGTCGTCCGCCCGGGACAGCAGCGCCCGGACCGCCGCCTCGCCCGGCAGCTCGACCAACGCGGCCGCGGCCGCCCTCACGCTCGCGGCGGAGGCGTACGGGCGGTCGAAGACCTCCGCGACCAGCGGGGCCGCGGCCGGGCCCAGACCCTCGGCCACGGTCGCGATCGTGGAGAGCGGCCAGTCGATGTCCGCCTTCCCGCCCAGCCGGACGACCTGCTCCGGCGCGTCCATCGAGCAGAAGAGCATCGACCGCAGGTACCCGTCGAGGAAGACGAGCGGACCGGGCTCGGCGCAGCATTCGGTCACCCAGTCGGTCTCGGACGGCACGAGATACGACACCGCGATCCGCCGCCGCTCGCCGTCACGTGCGCCCGCCAGGGCGGCCACCGCCGCCCGGTAGGTATCCTCGTCGGCCGCCGCGAGCAGGGCCCTGACACGGTCGGCCGGCGGCCGGCGCTGCTCGGTGAGGTAGGGGATGCGCGCGACGGGATCCAGCGCGGTGATGCCCGGATCCGACCGCGTGCCGCCCGACTGGATCCACACCGCCTCGATGTCGAACAGCTCCACCACGGCCAGGGCGGCGAACGGCAGCCCGTGCGCCGCGGCCCAGATGTCGGCCCAGGCGGCGGCCGTCGGTGGCGGCACCGCGACCATCGCGGCCACGGCGGCCGCGCCGAGCGGCGAGGGCCCGCTGCCGTCCAGCTGCGCCCGCGCCGCCGCCACCAGCCGCGCGTCGCTGCCGGGTGCGGTGAGGAACTCCTCGATCCAGTCCTTGTCCTGCGCGAGGCGCGTCTCGAGCAGCGCTGCCGTCTCCTTGTCCGGCCTGCTCGGGGCTCTCCTCACGCCGCCACGCCTCGGATGCAGCGTGCGCCGCCATGCCGTTGGCAGGACGAAGGACTGCTCCGACTCCCCGGCCGCCGGGTCCCGCGACTCGTCACGCAGCACAGGCCCTCCCGTTTTCCTCCGCGTCGATCACTGGAAGCGACCGTAGCGGGCACCACTGACAACGCCCCCGACCAGGCGTTTCAGAGCCGGGACTCGATCCCCGGCCCGGTCCACGACGGCGCGATGCCGGTGAGCTGGCAGACCATCAGGTACAGCGGGATCGGCGGTGTGTACGGCGAGGTGCTGTCCGGCCGGTGGATCAGCCGGGGCCGGCGGTCCGGGACGCAGGCGTCGACGGCGTAACAGGCGGGCAGCGGCCATCGCAGCTCCGCGTCCGAGCCGGCCGGGACGATCCACCACCACCAGTCGGTGTCCGCGAACACGCAGCCGGTGCCCGGCAGCCGCGACAGCAGCCGGAACCCGTGCCGCGCCGGAACGCCCACCGCGTCGCAGCCCAGCGTGGCCGGCAGCGACGGCGGCAGGGTCAGCCGCACCTGGTCACGTGACGCGTCCGGGCGGTTGTGACGGCCACGCGCGGCGAGCAGCGTGGCCATCGACCTCAGCATGGCCCCGCCGTACCGAAATCCCCCGCGGGGGCGGGGCCATCGGGGCCGTCGACGTCATCGAGGGCCAGTTCCGCCCACACCACGCGCCCGGCGCCGTGCCGGGCGTCGTGCGCGCCCCACGCGCCGCACACCGCCTCCACGAGAAGCAGCCCCCGCCCCCGCTCCTCGGCGTCGACGTGCCGCAGCCGCGGCTCGGCCGCCGGACAGCCCTCGTCCTGGACCGCTATGCACAACCGCCCGCCCTGGTCGCGCAGTTCGCACACGACCCGGCCGCTCCCCGTGTGCACCACGGCGTTGGTGAAGAGCTCCGAGACGACGAGCGCGACCGTGTCGCGCACCTCGCGCCCGAGCTGCCACCGCACGAGCCGGTCGTCGGCCAGGCGCCTCGCCCGGGCCACCGACTCGGCGCGCGCGGGCAGTTCGAAGCAGAAGCGGCGGACGTCGGGTGCGGAAGCCGAGCCCGGATCGGAAGGGGAAGGGGAATCGGAGGGGGAAGAGGTAGGGGAATCGGAGGGGAAATCGGGAGCGGTTCGCGGTCCGGCGAGCCACGGTCGCGGAGCGGCCATGACATGAGGCGTCAGCGCATTACCAGGGACCACGACCGCTTCCTAACGTGGGGCGGCAGCGCGCACGTTGCCTCTCCCGGAGCGGAGTGCGGCCTGCCGCGTGAACTGGTTCATCGGAATACTTTCCTCTCGACCCAGACACTTGGCAAGCGGCACTCTGAAAATTGCAGAGTGAGCTGTTCTGTCTGGCCGTCACATGGCACACTCGTCGAAACAGTGCGTGGGGAGGTCTGAAGTGAGCGAGCCGCGGTCCGCCCCCACCGTGGGACAGGTCGTTCTCGGCAAGCGCCTGCAGGAACTGCGGGAGCGCGCGGGGCTGAAGCGCGAGGAAGCCGCCAAGGTGCTCCGCGTGGCCCCGGCGACGATCCGCCGCATGGAGACGGCGGAGGTCTCCCTGAAGATCCCGTACGTCCAGCTCCTGCTGCGCGAGTACGGAGTCCCCCAGGACGAGGCCGACGGCTTCGTCCGGCTGGCCGAGGAGGCCAACAAGCCGGGGTGGTGGCAGCGCTTCCACGACGTCCTGCCCAGCTGGTTCAGCATGTACGTCAGCCTGGAGGGCGCCGCCAGCCTCATCCGGGCCTACGAACCGCAGTTCGTCCCCGGCCTCCTCCAGACCGAGGACTACGCCCGCGCCATCCTGCGCGGCGGAGCCGTCGGGCAGGTCAGGCCGGACGACATCGAACGCCATGTGGCCCTGCGCATGGCGCGGCAGTCCCTGCTCACCCGGCAGGACGCGCCGAAGTTCTGGGTGATCATGGACGAGACGGTGCTGCGCCGGCCCGTCGGCGGCAGCCCCGCCCTCATGCGCGCGCAGATCGACCGCCTCCTGGAGGCCACCGCGCTTCCCAACGTCACCCTCCAGATCGCCGAATTCGCCACCGGGCACCACCCGGGCACGTACGGACCGTTCGTCCTCTTCCGATTCGCCATGCCGGAACTGCCCGACATGGTCTACAGCGAGTACTTGACCGGCGCGGTCTACCTCGACGCGCGCACCGAGGTGGCCTCGCACCTGGAGGTCATGGACCGCATGGCGGCGCAGGCCGCCACCGCACAACGTACGAAGGAGATCCTCCGGGGTTTCCGCAAGGAGCTGTGAATGGACCGCGACCGCATATACAACGGCATGCCCGCCGGCGAGCTCGGGGCCGAGGGATGGCACAAGCCGTGGAGCGGCGGCAACGGCGGCAACTGCGTCGAGGCCATGAAACTGGCCGACGGCAGGGTCGCCGTACGCCAGTCCGCCGATCCGGACGGCCCCGCACTCATCTACACCCACGGCGAGATCGCCGCGTTCATCCAGGGGGCCAAGGCCGGACAGGCCGACTTCCTGCTCACTTGACCAGCGCCCGCAGACCGCCGCAGACCGCCGAAGAACCGCCAACCCAGCCGACCACTGGAGTGCCAGATGACCGCGCAAGAACCCGCCGCCGTACCGGCTGCCGTCGTACCGCCTGCCACCGTGCACATCGACACGAGCAAGCCCCACCCGGCCCGCATGTACGACTGGTTCCTGGGCGGTAAGGACAACTACCCCGTCGACGAGGAGATGGCCAAGCAGCTGCTCACCGTCGACGCGCGCGGCAGGGACATGGCCCGGGTCAACCGCGCCTACATGCACCGCGCCATCCGGTGGCTCGCCGCCCAGGGCGTACGCCAGTACCTGGACATCGGCACCGGCATCCCGACCGAGCCCAACCTCCACCAGATCGCCCAGGAGACGGCCCCCGAGTCGCGGATCGTCTACTGCGACAACGACCCCATCGTCCTCGCGCACGCCGAGGCGCTGCTGCGCTCCACCCCCGAGGGCGCCACCGAGTACATCCAGGCGGACGCGCGCGAGCCCGAGGTGATCCTGGAACGGGCGGGCAAGGTCCTCGACTTCGGCCGCCCCATCGCGCTGTCCATGCTGGCCCTGCTCCACTTCGTGGACGACGAGGACGGCGCGTACGAACTGGTCCACCGGCTCGTCGAGCAGCTCCCGTCCGGCAGCTACCTGGTCCTCTCCCACGTCACCGGCGAGTTCGACCCGGAGGGCGCCGCCAAGGCCCGCGCCCTGTACACGGCGCGCGGCCTCACCCTGCGTCCGCGCACGCGCGAGGAGTTCACGCGGTTCTTCGACGGCCTGGAGCTCGTCGAGCCCGGGGTGTCGCTGACGGCGGACTGGCACCCGGAGCTCGGCGAGGTGGTCCCGGTCGCCGGCGACGAGCCGATCCCGGGCTACGCGGGCGTCGCCCGCAAGCCGTAGTCCGCGTCGGTCTCACGGGGCCGCCGGGGGCACCAGCGTGACGAGGAACCTCTCCGCCGCGCCGGTGTTCCCGGCCGCGTCGACCGTCCGGTACTCCACGGTGTGCGTGCCGTACTCCGGCGTGGCGTCGTCCCACGGGACCACACGCGCGCGGCCCAGCTTCCCGTACACCAGGCCGTCGATCTCCGTCCCGCCCGGCGTGAAACGGAAGGGCGCGTCCGCGTCCGTAGGCCAGCCGTAGTAGGTGTACCAGCCGTCACCGTCCACACGGAACTGGCGGACGACGTAACCCTCCTGGTCGTCACGCGCGGTGAGCCGCATCGTGAACGGCCCGTCGTAGACGTACTCGACGGGCCGCCCCGGCCGGCGCACCGTGCGCAGCGGCTCCGAGAGCCCGTACGCCGCCGTCGCCGCCGTGGCGTCCACCGTCCAGCGCAGTTCGCCCTGCGGACCCGAGTCCTCCGGGCCCGAGGTGCCCGCGATCCGGGCCGTCAGCGTGTGCGTACCGGGCGACAGCCGCAGCGCCGACAGGTCCAGGTCCCGGTCGTTGCCCGGGTTCGCCACGGGCCGCCCGTCCAGCGACCACCGCACCGCGAGCGTCCGGTCGTCGGGATGGGTGGTGTCGGCGTACACCACCGACCAGGCGCCCACGGGCGCGTCGGTCGCCGTGTGCCCGGTGAACCGCGGCACCACCACACCCGGCTCCGTGACCACCGACGTGTCCACCGTCCACGTGACCGTACGGGTCAGGGCGGACGAGGCCCGCACCGCCGGGTCCCGTACGAACGGCGTCGGGTCCGTCACCGTCGCCGTCAGCGTGTGGGTCCCACGGGCCAGGTCCAGCCGTCGCAGATCGACCGTACGGACACCCCTCAGCGCCCGCAGCGGGCGTCCGTCCAGCCGCCAGGCCACGTCGAGCTCGCCACCGTTCGGATGCAGCGTCTCGACCCAGACCGTCCGGTCCGCGCCGAGCGGCGCCGTGTTCGGGGTGTGCCCCTGCACCAGGGTCACCTTCGACGCGATGGCCTGGACCATCACCTCGCGGCCGACCTGGTCGAAGGCGTACCCCAGGGTCTTCATCATCGAGTGCGCGCTGGGGCGTCCCACCCCCGTGGTGCTGTACAGCCCGCCCTCGTGGCGGCCGATGACACCACCCGACTCGCTCTCCTCGCCCAGCCAGCGCCACCACTTGGCCCGCCGGTCCCGCATCGCCGCCTCGGACAGCACCGTGTGGTGTGCGGACGCCGGCTCGCCGCCCTCGTACGCGCCACCGGGGACGCCCCGCGCGTAGTAGTCGTACTCGTCCTGGAGCCTGCCCAGTGAGTGGCCGATCTCGTGCGGGGTGATCAGGGAGGACAGGGCGTTGCCGCCGGACGCGGTGGCGTACGTGCCGCCCGCGCCGCCGTAGGTGTCGCTGTGGGCGAGGGCGACGATCTGCCGGTTGGCGCCCGTCGTACCGGGGACGAGGTCGGCGAGCGCGTTCGCCGCGCCGCCGTCCACGGTGAGCAGCCGCTGCACGCTGTCCGCGTCGCAGCCGCCCCAGAAGCCCATCCCCAACGGCGTGTCGCGGCGCGGGGCGTCCAGCCCCGGATCGCAGTCCACGCCCGACTCGCGCGAGGGGACCTCCACGGCCCACACGTTGACGTACGAGCGGTACGACGCGAACGGCTCGATGCTCCACAGCACGTTGAGGTGCTGCTCGACGTCCGCCCGGAACTCGGGCAGCTGCTCGGCGGTGTAGCCGTCGCCGAGCAGGATCAGGTTGAACCGCCGGTCGGCCGGACCCGTCGTCTGTACGGGCACGACGGTGGCGGCTTCGGTGACCGGTGGGCGCTGCCCGGCGGTGGCCGGACCGGCGCCCACCAGCGCGGTGGCGAGGAGGACGGCCGCACCGGTCAGCGCGGCGGCCCGTCCGAGGCGTGGGGAGACCATGGGGCCGGAGCGTACGGTGCGCCCCACGCCCGGTAAAGGGAGCGCTGTCGCGCCACACAGGCCCTAGGATTTGGCCAGGTACGCCAGGCCCGTGTGCTCCGCCACGTAAGCGTCCAGCAGCCGCCGCGCCACCGCCACCGAGTCGACCAGCGGGTGCAGCGCGAACGCCTTCACCGCCGCCTCCCGCGAGCCGCTCTCCGCCGCCGCCAGCACCTCGCGCTCCACCGCCTTCACCGCCGTCACCAGACCGACGGCGTGGTACGGGAGCGGCGCCACCGCCACCGGATGGGCGCCGTTGGCGTCGACGAGGCAGGGCACCTCCACCACGGCGTCGGCGTCCAGCACCGACAGCGTCGTACGGTTGCGGACGTTCAGGATGAGGGTGGCGCGCTCGTCGCGCGCGATGGCCCGCATCAGCGCCAGCGCCACCTGCTCGTAGCCGCCCGGCTCCAGATCCTCCGCGGCCCGCTCCCCGGCGCCCGCGGCGGCCCGGTTGGCCGCCATGTACGTCGCCTCCCGCTCGGCGAGGGTGCTGTGCCAGGTGACGAGGGACGGGGAGCCGTAGAAGGCCGCCTGCTGGTCGCGCAGGTAGGCGCCCCTGGTCCGTTCGGCGCCCCGGTAGGCCGAGGCCGCCTCCCGGTTGAAGTAGTAGTAGTGCAGGTACTCGTTCGGGATCGCGCCCAGCGAGCGCAGCCACGCGGCGCCGAAGAGCCGGCCCTCCTCGAAGGAGCCCAGCGCCTCCGGGTCCGCCAGCAGCCGCGGCAGCTCGTCCCGCCCGCCCACCCGGACGCCGCGCAGCCAGCCCAGGTGGTTGAGGCCCACGTAGTCGAACCACGCCTCCGCCGGGTCGGCGCCCAGCAGCCGCGCCACGCGCCGCCCCAGACCCACGGGGGAGTCGCAGATGCCGATCACCCGGTCGCCGAGCACCCGCGCCATGGCCTCCGTCACGAGCCCCGCCGGATTGGTGAAGTTGATGACCCACGCGTCCGGGGCGACCGCCGCGACACGCCGCGCGATCGCCGTCGCGACCGGCACCGTGCGCAGCCCGTACGCGATGCCGCCCGCGCCGACCGTCTCCTGGCCCAGCACGCCCTCGGCGAGCGCCACCCGCTCGTCGGCCGCCCGGCCCGCGAGACCCCCCACGCGGATCGCCGAGAACACGAAGTGGGCGCCGCGCAGGGCCTCGTCGAGATCCGTGGTGGTGCTCACCGCGGGCGCGTCCGGGACGCCCGCCGCCTGCTCGGCCATCACCCCGCCGATCGCCGCGAGCCGGCCCGCGTCCACGTCGTACAGCGTGACGCGCGTGACCCGGCCCGGCCCGCGGTCGCCGAGGAGCGCCCGGTACACCAACGGGACGCGGAAACCGCCACCGCCCAGAATCGCTAGCTTCATGGTGGCAACGCTACAAGCACGCCGTCCACGTCACCCCAGGTCGAGGGCGTTGCGCAGGCCCAGCCGGTAGCGGGTGCGGTCGTGGCGCTTGAGGAGCTCGATCTCCGGGGCGCGGAACAGCGGCTTGACCGTGCAGCGGGGCGCCGTCGAGCCCGTGCGGTCCAGCAGGGAGTTGACCGCCTGGCGGGCCGCGGCGTTGGCGCCCTCCATCGTCGCGAGGTCGATGTCGACGGAGACGTAGTCGCCCGCCAGGTAGAAGTTGGGGATCGCCGTGGCGGCCGACGGCCGGTGGTGGAAGGTGCCGACCGGGTGGATGAGGAGCTCGTCCTCGTTGGTCGGGTTCGGGGTGCCGAGGCCGTCCACGCCCGGGTCCAGGTACCAGGAGTGCAGCGCGCTGTCCTTGAGCGCCGTACGACCCGTGTCGTTGAGCGCCGCCTTCAGCTGGGCCCACACCTCGCGGGCCACCTGCTCGCGCGTGCACTGCTTGGCCGTCTTCCCGTACAGGATCCCCGGCTTGTCCCACTCGGAGATGTCGACGGACAGGCAGTCCACGGCCACGCCGTCGCCGTAGTCGGCGGGGAAGTCCTGGTGCGGCCAGTGCTCGGCCTGTGCGATGGCGGTGAGCGACCAGGGCGAGTCGATGCAGTTGAGGTGGCCGTGGACGAGCGGCGGGCGCTCGGTCAGATAGAACTGGATGCCCGTCATCCAGTCCGTCTGGAGCTTGTCGCACCGCGCCAGCTGCGGATCCGCCGCGCGCAGTGCCGGACCCCAGGTGCGGCGGGCGTGCTCGACCGGCAGCGCGCAGACGTAGTGGTCCGCGGTGACGTTTCCGCGCACCCCGTCCGGGTCCTCGACCAGCGCGCCGCCGACCCGCCCGTCCCCGTACAGCACCTCGCGCAGCGTCCAGCCGATCCTGAACTCCACGCCGAGGGAGCGGAGGTGGGCCTCCCACGGGTCGATCCACGCCTCATTGGTGGGGGCGTTGAGGATGCGGTCCGGGGGGCCGTCCGCGCCGCGGCCGAGCGCGTTGAAGACGAACGCCTCGCCGAGGGTGCCGACGGTGCGGGTGCTGGCCTCCTCGGCCTTCGTCGCGACGATGTTGCGGGTGACGCCGATGGCGAGGATCCGCTGGTACGTCTCCGACATCCGCGCGGCCCGGGTGAAGTCCCACCACGGCGTGCGCTCCCACACCTCGTCGCGCCGCTCGTCGCAGCTGGTGAGGAAGACGAGCGCGCGGTTGACGAAGTACGCGGTCTCGTGCGGCGGCAGCCCTGCGGCCGTCTCGACGAGGGCGGTCAGCGCCCGGCGGACGTCGTCGAGCGTGAGGGCGGCCGGCTTGTGCCCGGGCCAGGGGATGGACATCCGCAGGTCCTCGCGGCCGGTGCGGGCGAACATCATCTCGGGCGGTGCGACGAGGTTGTCGAAGACACCGCGCGCGTTGCCGGGGTAGGGGATGCGCCGCATCGTGTCCGGCAGGTTGTGGTAGATCCCCGGGATGAACCGGAACCCGTGCTCGGCGGGGAGCGGTCTGCGCCCGCCCTTCGCGCTGCCCGGTACGTCGAAGCTGCGCGCCTTGCCGCCGAGCGCGCGCCGTTCGTAGACGGTCACCCGGAAGCCGCGTTCCGCGAGCTCGTGTGCGGCGGTGAGCCCGGCGACGCCGCCGCCGAACACCGCGACGGACCGGCCGGCCGCGCGCTCCGTCGAGTCCTCCGCCGAGCCCTGCGCGACGGCCGCCGCTGCGGGGCCGGCCGGGAGGAGCCCCGCCCCCACGGCACCGGCCGCCGCTGCGGCCCCCGCCACGAAACCACGCCGTGTCGTACCCGTACGCTCCATGCCCACCCCTTACCCGCGGTAACGGTCACGTTGGTCGCAGGAGCATAGGGCCGCCCCGCTCGGCTCGGAACCGATCAGGAGTGCACTGGGAGCACATTGGCCGGTTTCCGCCAGGCGGGGCGGGGCGAGGACGTCCGGGGCCGCCCGGGGGCCGCCCGGCGGTTGCCCGGGGGTCAGCTGGTGTAGAAGCGCTTCACCGCCTTCAGGAACTCCTTGCCGTCGACCCGTCCGCTGTCGTCGGCGTCGAGCCGCGCGAAGTACTCCCCGGCCTCCTCGGCGGTCATGCCGAGGAAGTCCGCCGCCCGTACGAACTCGTCGCGGTCGATCGAGCCGTCCCCGTCCGCGTCCAGGACGTCGAACAGTGTCCCGGAGACGTCACCCTCGCCTTGGTGTTGCGGGGCGCGGAAGGAGGGCGAGATGCGGGCGGCCGTGTACTCATCGACCGTCAGGGTGCCGTCCTCGTCCTTGTCGGCGATCGAGAGCAGGAAGCCCCACTGCCGCTCGTTGGCGTCCATGAGAGCGCGGCCCTTGCCCGCGTCCTCCGGGATGCCGAGCTCCTCCAGGAGCCTGCGCGGGGCCCGCAGGAAGTCGTCGCGGCCGACGGAGCCGTCCCCGTCCGCGTCCATGCTCCGGAACTCCCGGAGGGCCGAGAGGTGTGCCTTGCTGCTGGTGTCGGTCATGTTCCGAGAGCGTGCCACCCGCACGGCCGCCGGTGGGCGATCCGTCGATCATGTTCGCTCCGATGGGTGATGCGGCGCCAGCCAGGAGGCGACCGCCTCGGCGATCGGCTGGCCCGTCTCCGCCTCCACGAAGCCGAACTGCCCGCCCTGGTTGCACTCCAGGAACCACCACAGCCCCTCCTCGTCCTCGGCGAAGTCGAAGGCCGCGTACGCCAGTCCGGCCATGTCCGTGTAGTCGCGCACGCCCCGGACGATCCGGTCCGGCACCTCGGCAGGCTGCCAGGGGTGCCCGGTGTCGCCGTAGCGCCCGTCGACCTGGCCGGGCGCGGACGACTTCCGGGCGGTGAAGAGCCGTCCGCCCACATAGGTGACCCGCAGGTCGGCCCGCTTGGGCACGTACTGCTGGAGCAGGGTGGGGCCGGCCGCGACACCGGTGAAGTCCGTACCGGGCCCGAGCAGCGTGGTCGGCAGCTCGACCGGCGGCCCGCCGCGCGGCGGCCCCGAGAGGGACTTGACCACGACCGGCCCGTACGTCGCCGCGAACTCCTCGGCCACCCGGGGGAAGGTCGTGATGACGGTGGGCGGCACGGCGAAACCGCTGTGGTGCGCGAGCCGCAGTTGCCACGGCTTGTGCCGGGCCTGCGCCGCCTGCCGGGGGTGGTTCATCCAGCGCGCCGTGGTGGAGTACAGCATTCCGTACAACGCCTGCGCGGTCTCGGCGCCGAGCCAGTCCGAGCGCTCGGGCGCGTGCGCCGCCGGCTCGCCGGGCCTGCGCATCCATATGGAGCGCAGGGCCCGGGAGCTGACCATGCGGCCCTGCGCCGACAGATAGCCGTGGAAGTCGCCGCGTACGTACTCGGCCGACAGGTCCACCTCACCCGGGAGGTCGGCGGGATCCAGGCGGACCAGGGGGACGCCCCGGGCCTGCAGCTTGTCCACCACCATGTCGGCCGTGACGTCCTGAGGGCTGGTCAGGATCAGTACGGTCATGAGCGGGCCGCCGGCCGCTCAGTCGTCGAAGTGGGTCTGGGAACCGGCCTTGGACGTGGTGGTGCCGGCGGCCAGCAGGATCGCGGGCTCGGCGATGGCGGGGCGGCCGTCCGGCAGCACGTTCAGCTGGCGCGCGGCGTCGTAGGTGTACAGCTCCGTGACGTCGACGTCGTCCGCGCTCTCCTGCGGACGGGCATAGGTGTAAGCGAAAGGGTGCATGGCTCTCCCTCGTCTCATCATCTCGTTCATCGTGGTGCCGGCTCTCGATCCGTATGACAGTACGCAGCCAACCTGTAGGGTTCTCGTGACTGTGTGCCACGGCGGCGTGTGGGCGGTCCCCGTACGTTTTCCCCGTCGGCTCATGAACTCTCCTTACGCGTCGCCCGGTTCCCGGCGGCGCGCGACCCGGCGGCGCCCGCTCCGGCGCGTCGGGGCAGAATGGGGCGTATGGCCCGACGCACCCCCCGACGTACCACCCCACCGCGCCCCGCACCGGCGGTCTCCGCCGTACGGGCCGACGCGCCCTGCCCCTGCGGGCGCGGGGACGCGTACGGGGCCTGCTGCGGACGGTTCCACGCGGGGGAGGCCCACGCCCCGACCGCGGAGTCGCTGATGCGCTCCCGCTACAGCGCCTTCGTCGTCCACGACGAGCCGTACCTGCTGCGCACCTGGGCCGCGCGTACGAGGCCGCCGCGCGTGGAGTTCGACCCCGACATGCGCTGGACGGGGCTGGAGGTCACCGAGGCCACGGACGGCACCCTGTTCCACACGACCGGCACCGTCACCTTCGTCGCCCGCTACACCCACGGGGGCGAGCCCGGCGCGCTCCACGAGCGGAGCCGGTTCGAGAAGGAGGACGGGGCCTGGGTCTACGTGGACGGGACGTTCATCGACTGATCAGCCCTGACCGGGCACTGGGCCGGACACCGGTCAGGCACCGGTCAGGCACCGGTCAGGCACCGGTCAGGCGCCGGTCAGGCACCGGTCAGGCACCGGTCAGGCACCGGTCAGGCACCGGTCCGCGCGGTGTCGGCCGACGCCAGGTCCTCCGCCAGCATGCGCTTGGCGATCGTGTCCGTCGCCGCCCGCAGCTCCGGGCCGCTCGGGCGGTCGCTGTCCCGTTCGAGCCGGTCCGTCAGCCAGCGCGTCCACGCCTCGCTGATCACCGCCGCCTCCCGCGCCCCCGCCTGGGTGAGGGAGAACAGGTGTCCGGCCCGGGTCAGGTACCCCTCCTCGACCATCCGGTCGAAGGCCGGAACCAGCACCTCCGGAGGCACCCGCCGTCGCGCCGCGATCAGCCCCAGGCTCGCGTGCCCCACCAGGCGGGTGAACACCTCCACCTGCATCACCGCCCATGCGCCCGCCACGTCCAGCCGCGTGTCGGAGTCCTCGATCACCCGCCGCACCGTCGTCAGGTCCACCCGGCGCAGCAGCCTGCCCACCGCCAGCTCCAGCAGCCGTGCCGAGTCCGCCGTCGCCACCGGCGACGAGAACCCCTCGCCCATGTCCGACGCCGTGACGCGCGCCGCGTCCCGCAGCCGTACCTGCCGCAGGAACAGCGACACCACGAAGCCGACCACGGCCACCGGCACCGTCCACAGGAACACCGTGTGCAGGGTGTCCGCGTACGCCTCGACCAGAGGCACCGCCTGTTCGGCCGGCAGCCCGTGCACGCCCTGCGGGCTGAGCGCCGCGCGGGCCAGCGCCGCCGCCTCCGCCGGGGCCGCCGCACCCGGAACGTCCGCCACCGCCTCGCCGATGCCCTCCCGTAGGTTGGGCGCCAGGGCGTTGGCGTAGATCGTCCCGAAGACCGCCGTACCGAAGGACATGCCGAGCGTGCGGAAGAAGGTCACGCCCGAGGTGGCCGTGCCGAGGTCCGCGTACTCCACGGTGTTCTGCACGGCGATCGTCAGCACCTGCATGCACAGGCCGATCCCGACGCCGAGCACGAACATGTACAGCGACTCCAGCCAGGCGTCCGTCCCGCGTCCCATCAGAGACAGGAGGTAGAGCCCGACCCCCATCACCAGCGAGCCGACGATCGGGAAGACCCGGTACCGGCCGGTCTTGCCGGTCACGTTGCCGCTGTAGACGGAGGCGATGAGCAGCCCGATGACCAGGGGCAGCGTACGGACGCCGGAGACGGTGGCCGAGTCGCCGTCGACGTACTGGAGGTACGACGGCAGGAAGATCATCGCGCCGAGCATGGCGAAGCCCACGATGAAGCTGAGCACCGAGCACACGGTGAAGACGGGATTGCCGAACAGCCGCATGGGCAGCATCGGCTCCACGGCCCGCGTCTCGGCCACGCAGAACAGCGCGAGCGCGACGACCCCGCCCACGAACAGCCCGACGATGACCGGGGAGCCCCACGCGTATTCGTTGCCGCCCCAGCTGGTGGCGAGGATCAGTGCGCTCGCCCCGATCGCGACGAGGGCGATGCCGGGGTAGTCGATCACCGGCCGGGACGCCGATCTGACGGACGGGATGGTGCGGGCCGCCGCGAGCACGACGACGACGGCGATGGGGACGTTGACGTAGAACGCCCACCGCCAGGACAGGTGATCGGTGAACAGCCCGCCGAGCAGCGGACCGATCACCGTCGACACCCCGAAGACCGCGCCGATCGCGCCCTGGTACTTGCCGCGCTCGCGCAGCGGGATGACGTCCGCGATCAGCGCCATGGACGTCACCATCAGCCCGCCCGCGCCGACGCCCTGCACCCCGCGCCAGAGGATCAGCAGCGGCATGTTGGCGGCCAGGCCGCACAGGAAGGAACCGGCGACGAAGACGACCGTGGAGACCTGGAAGACGACCTTCCGCCCGAAGAGGTCGCCGAACTTGCCGACCAGGACGGTGGCGACCGTCTCCGCCAGCAGGTACGCGGTGACGACCCACGACATGTGCGCGGCGCCGCCCAGGTCCGCGACGATCGTGGGCAGCGCCGTACCGACGATCGTCTGGTCGAGCGCGGCCAGCAGCACCCCGAGCATGATCGTCACGAAGACGATGTTCCGCTGCCGGGCGTCGAGCACCGGCGGCGCCGCCACCGGTGCCTGCTGCGTGGTCGTCGTCGTCACGCTTGCACCCTCACACCGGCAGGGCACCGCCGCATGCGGGCACGGTCCGGACCGGTGACGGGCGCGGGCGTAGGGCCTGTCTTCCGGATCAGGCCCTAGGTGAGTTCGATCTGGTACCGGATGAAGCCCCGGTTCTCGGCCACCTTGTCGTACAGCCGCCGGGCCGTCGCGTTGGACTCGTGCGTGTTCCAGTACACCCGTACGCAGCCCTGCTCGCGCGCCCACTCCGTCACGGCGGCGATCAGCGCCCGCGCCACCCCCCTGCCGCGTACGTCGGCCGCGGTGAACAGGTCCTGGAGGTAACACACGTCCGGACCCGAGGTGTTGGCGTGCACGAAGAAGTGCGTGATGCCCACGAGGCGGCCGTCCAGCCGGGCCCCGAGGGCGTGCATCCGTGTGTCGGCCTGGAACTCACGCCAGGACCGCTCGTACATCTGCGGCGGCTCCACCCTCTGGTAGAAGCCGATGTACGCGCGGAAGAGCGCCTCCCAGGCCTCCCGGTCGGACGGCTCCAGCCTTCCCGTGGTGATCATGGGATCACTGTGGCACGCGCCCCGGCGGGCTCAGAGGGCGGCCCCGCCCGGCCGCAGGAGCAGGCCCGGGTTGTACGCGCCGAGCACCTTGTTGGCCCTGGCCAGCAGCGCCAGCGCGTGCTCGCGGTCCGCCTGGTCCTCCTGGCACATCGGGAAGCGGAAGCGGCGGACCTCGCGGGCCGCGCACTCGGCGTCGATCTCCGCCTGCAGGATGCCGATCGGCATGCACGACCCGATCAGGGCGGCGACACGGTCGGGGATCGGGACGGGCACGAGGGGCGAGGCGGTCACGTCAGGTCCTTTGCTGCTTGCTGCCCGCTGCTCGGTGGCAGCGGTCCGATGCGGTGCTCCCTCCATGAGTACAGGACGCGTATCCCGGTTTTCCCGCGGGTTTGTATCTGTGCTGCAACCGTTTCTCACCCGGGCGCACCAGTCACGGGCGCGTAAGCCCTCCGATCAGCGGCCCCGGCCGCCCGGCCGCCCGCTCCGCAGATGGAGGGCCCGCAGCACCGCCTCCAGCGCGAACCGGGCCTCCGGATCGGTGAGCCGCCCGCCCAGCCGGTGCTCCAGGCTCCGCATCCGGTAGCGCACCGTCTGCGGGTGCACCTCCAGCAGCCGGCCCATCTGGGCCGCCGTACCGCGGGTTTCCAGCCAGACCCGCAACGTCTCGACGAGCCGGGAGCGGCGGGTCGGGGTGAGCTCGGCGAGCGGCGCCAGTTCACGTTCGGCGAGCTGTTCGGTGAGCGCGGGATCGGCGAGCAGCCACAACGTCACCAGGTGGTCCGCGCAGAAGACGAGCGCCCGGTCCTCGATGGCCTCCGCGTCGATGAGCTCCAGCACGCGCCGTGCCCAGCGCAGCGAGTCGGCGGCGGAGGCGGTCGGCACGGTGAGGCCCACGGCGGCGCGTACGGTCGGCAGGGCCGCCTCCAGCATGCGGCGGCGGGCATCGTCCACGGCGCCGGGAATGAGCAGCAGCGGCTGCGGGTCGGCCGGGTCCAGCAGGACATCGTTGTCCAGCACCGACGGGGAGAGCGTTGCGGGGGAGCGCAGCGCCACCGGTGTGACCAGCTCGGGCAGCGTCCAGCCCGTCTGCTCGCACAACTCGGTGAGGGCGGTACGCGGCAGGGGCGGCCCCGACAGCACGAGGTGCAGCAGCCTTCTCCGCAGCAGCTCCGAGCGCGCGTCGGCCTGCGCCCGCACCTCGAGGTAGCCCTCGCGGGAGAGCGCTTCCAGCTCGTCGACGTACGCGAAGAGGGCGTCGGCGAAGCTCAGCAGCAGCGTCGGGGAGAGGTTGTAGCGCCGGCCGACCTTCTTCGCGCGCCGCAGGGCGACCCGGGCGCCGAGGCGGTACGCGCCCTGGAGGGTCTCCAGGCTCCGGCCCTCGTACGCCTCGAACCGGCCGAACCGGCGGCACACTTCGTCGCGCAGCGTCGTGGGGGCGGAAGGGGAGGCGACGCGCTCGGCGAAGGCGGCGATGTTCTGCTCGACGCCGTACTGGAGCGCCTGCCGGTAGGGGCCGTTGAGTAATCGCGCGTACTCGGGATAGGCCCGGGTGACCTCGATGCCGATCTCTTTGACCAGGCTGGGCAGTTCGGGCCTGATGATGGCGGCGAACTCCTGGGGGAGCTGCCCCAGCGGCTCGCCCGCGTCCGACGGCTGGGTGGTTCTGGGCATGCGGCTGTCCCCTCGTTCTCCGGACGTCCGGTGGGGGTGGGAGCGGGCGTGGGCGGTGAGAGCGCTCCCGCGGATCGACGGTCCGAGCACTTCCGGTGGCACTTCGTGGGGGCCCGAACATAGTCCAGGAGGCCCGGGCCGCGCAGTAGTTGGGACAGCCGCCGGGGGCCCGCCGCGGTGATTTGGCCGAAGCCGGACGGTGGCCGGACGGTGGCCGGGGGGACCAGGGGCGACCAGGGGCGGCCGGACGGTGGCCGGAGGTTGCCGAGGGCGGCCCCGGGGTGGCCTGGCGGGTGGCCGGACCCGGCGAGGGCCGAAGACGGGAGCGACGGGGAGCTGCGCACTTCTCAACAAGAAAGCGTGGCGATCTGCTCCGGTGACGACAAGAAAATACCGGCGAGTAAGGGCGCCGCGGAAAACCGTCGGCCGAGTATTGCGCGCTTGGTTACCCGCTCGTAGCGTCACTGGCGCAAGGTGCTTACGCCCGGCGGCCGATGGAGCGGGACATATCGGCGCCGTGTTCTGAGAAGTGAGCCGCTCACGCTTTCCGTACCTCCCACCCGAAAGAGCCGCGCGGGGACGGAAAGCGGTCCATCGGGTACGCCCGAATCCCCAGGAGGGAACACCCATGCGACGCATGACGAAACTGTCCGCCATCGCCGCCGCCGCGCTCCTCGGCGCGGCCGGAGTCACCGCCACCAACGCCTCGGCGGCCGCACAGGCCTCGTGGACCGTCACCAACCCCGCCGCCGACGACAAGTTCACCGCCGTGAACGTCGCCGGGACGACGGCGGTGCTCACCAACAAGTCCACCGGCGCGCAGGTCACCTGTCGGACCATCGCCGCGTCCGGCACCGCCGTGGACGGCGTCGACTCCGACGGCATCGGCCTGGCCATCATCCAGAACGCCACCTTCGGCAACTCGGCCTCCAAGTGCACCGGCCCGCTCGGCTCCACCTGGATCGCCACGAGCAACGCCCCCATGTCACTCAACGGCACCACGTACAGCGCGGGTGTGACCAAGGGCAACATCACCGCCATCGACGTCAAGCTGACCGGCACCAGCATCGCCGGTACCTGTTCCGCACGCATCAAGGGGACGGCCAACACCGGTTCGTACACGAACGCCACCGGTGTCCTGAGCATCGCGGACGACGCGACGCCCGCCCTGACGATCTCCGAGGTCACCGGCGCGTGCGCCGGTCTGCTGAACAACGGCAACGTGGCGACGTTCCGCGCCCAGTACAAGGTCACGCCCATCCTCACGGTCACCAGCCCGTAAGGCCCGTCGAGGGGCGGACGGCCGACTGCTGCCCCGCCGCGCGGACGGCTCACCCCGGCCGCGCGGTCGGGACTCCGGGGCTTCGGACTCCGGGACTTCGGGCTTCGAGACTTCGGGCTTCGGGCTTCGGGCTTCGGGACTTCGAGAGAGGGCGCGACGGTATGAGCGAGGCAGCGCACGGGCGACGGGGCCTGCGCCGTACGGTGGCGATGGGGGCCGTCGTACTGGTGGCGGGGCTCGTTCCCGGTACGGGCGTCGGTACGGGCGCCGCCGCCGACGAGGGCGGGCAGACCGTGGACCGGGCCCTGGCCTACCGCTGCGTCCTGCCGGGCGGCGGCGGCGGGGAGCGGGCGGCGACGGTACGGATCTCGGCGGTCCTGCCCCGGCAGGTGCGGGCCGGACGGCCCGTCCACCCGGAGTCCGTCATCGTGGGCGTGCAGCTGTCGCCGGAGGCGGTCGCCGATCTCGTCGCAGTGGGGGCGGCGAAGACCGGCGGCATTGTCCGCCTCACCACGCTCGTCACCCAGGACGCCCCGGATGCCGAGACTGTGGAGGCACCCTGGGCGCAGCTGTCGGCCCCGGAGACGGCCGTGCCCGCGCAGGGCGCGTACACGATCGAGGCACGGGGCGCCGTGCCGACGGTCACCGCCCGTTCCGAGGGCGAACTCGCCTTCTCGGCGGGGGCCGTCTCGCTGGACCTGCTGGCGCGGGGGGCGGACGACCGGCCCACCACACCACCGAACCTGTCCCTCGCCTGCACACCCGAGCCGGGCGAGAAGACGGAGTTCGCGCGGGTCGCCGTGACGGCGGCGACCGCCCCCGCGACGCCGCCCGGGCCCGGCCCGGGGGAGCGGCCGAGGCCTCCGGTGGTGGAGGAGCCGGGCGGCCCGGCGCAGCAGCCCGGCCGCGGTGAAGAGCCCGGTGGCGGCAAGGCCGACGGAGAGGCCAGCGGAAAGGGGGACGGCAGGGAATGTGTCGAAGAACCGCCCTTCCCCCTGGAACCGACCCCGGCGCACGGATACATCGCCGGCTACTCGAATGTCCGGAAGCTCGGTGGGGCCATTTTCCTCAAAGAGCCGGGCATGCTGCGCGTGAACATGCTGAAGGCCTATCAGCTGCTCATCTGCAACCCTCCCGAAGGGCCGTATTTCGCCATCTACAGCGATGTCCGGTTCGACCACCGCGGAAAGCCGCAACTCCCGCCCGCGACCTCGACCTTCCTCACCTTCGGCTTCATGCCCACCACCGCCACCGTGGAGCTGACCGCGGTCGGGCCGATGGAGATCGTCACCCACGGCTACCCCTTGGACGAGCAGGGGCGGCAGCCGGAGGTCTCCACGGTCACCGGCAAGGTGTGGATCCGGCTGTACGACGTGAAGGTCAACGGCACCCCGCTCGACGTCGGCCCCCGCTGCCGTTCGGCCCGCCCCATGGACCTGGTCCTGACCGGCCGCGGCTACAACGACGTCGACGGCCGGCCCCACGGGTACACCGTCGCCGGTGGCGGACCGCTGACGGCCACCGCGACGCTCCCCGACTTCCGCGGCTGCCGGGCGGGAGCAGGCGCCGGAACAGGGGCGGGCGCAGGGGAGGGCTCGGGAGTTCGGGCAGCAGTTCGGGCGGGGGAGGATCTGGATCGGCTCTTCACCGCGTCGCTCTCCGGTACGGGCAACTACATGAAGATGACGCAGGGCCCGCTCTGCGCGCCCGGCAGCCCGCACTGCCCCGACCCGCCGAGGCCGCGGCCCGAGCGCTGAGGTGGGGTGTCCCGGCCGATACGCACCGGGCGACAAATTCCGCCCGCGGATTTGTCACGCGATGACAAACGCGCGGGTCACCACGGAAAGCGCCGGCGGAACGCTTGTCCGTGCCTTCACCGTCACCGTAACGTGCGCTTTCCCCGGTGCACTTTTGTCACTTCCTCAGCATGAGCGGCGTCTGTCTGGAGTTGTGGTGGGATGGGAACAGAAGTGGTCGTCGAAGGGCTCACCAAATCCTTCGGCAAACAGAACATCTGGCAGGACGTGACCCTCACCCTGCCCGCCGGTGAGGTAAGCGTCATGCTCGGGCCGTCCGGCACGGGGAAGACCGTCTTCCTGAAATCCATCATCGGGCTCGTCAAACCCGAGCGCGGCCGCGTCCTCATCAATGGTGTCGACATGGTCAACAGCCCCGAACGCGACATCTACGAAACCCGCAAGCTCTTCGGTCTGATGTTCCAGGACGGAGCCCTCTTCGGCTCGATGACGCTCTTCGACAACGTCGCGTTCCCGCTCCGCGAACACACCCGCAAGAAGGAGTCCGAGATCCGCCGCATCGTCATGGAGCGGATGGACATGGTCGGCCTCATCGGCGCCGAAGGGAAACTCCCCGGCGAGATATCCGGCGGCATGCGCAAACGCGCGGGCCTGGCCCGGGCGCTGGTCCTGGACCCGCACATCATCCTGTGCGACGAGCCAGACTCCGGGCTCGACCCCGTGCGCACCGCGTATCTCTCGCAGCTGCTCATCGACCTGAACGCGCAGATCGACGCGACGATGCTCATCGTCACGCACAATCTCGACATCGCGGCGACCGTTCCCGACAACATGGGGATGCTCTTCCGGCGCCGGCTCGTCACCTTCGGGCCGCGCGAAGTGCTGCTCACCAGCGACGAGCCGGTCGTGGCTCAATTCCTCGCCGGACGGCGCGAGGGGCCGATCGGCATGTCGGAGGAGAAGGACGCCGCGACCCTCGCGCGCGAACAGCGCGCCTCCGCTCCGTGCCCGCCGCACCCCCGTCCGCTGGCGCCGCAGTTGGAGCCCTCGCCCGGCATGCCGGCCCGCGCGGCCGTGCTGCGCCGTCGCGAGAGGGTCCTCGGGATGCTGTCGGACCTCCCGGAAGCCGCCAGGTCGGCCATCCTGCGCAGTCACGCCCCGGCCGGCGGTCCCGCCTCATGACCCCCGAACACCCGGCGCCCGGCGCCCCGCCCGTCGGGGCCCCGCCTGAGGCCCCGCCCGCCAAGGCCCCGGCGCCTGAGCCCGCGCCGACCGAATCCCGGTCGGCCGAGCCCCCGTACCCCCAAGCTCCGGTGCCCTCGCGCCTGCTCGCGCCCCTCCGCGAGAGCGGCAAGCTCTTCGCGCTCGCCGCCACCGTGTCCCGCGACGTCTTCCGGCGGCCCTTCCAGTTCCGGGAGTTCGTCGAGCAGTTCTGGTTCGTCGCGAGCGTCACCATCCTGCCCGCCGCCCTGGTGTCGATCCCGTTCGGCGCGGTCATCGCGCTCCAGGTCGGCTCGCTCACCCAGCAGCTCGGCGCCCAGTCGTTCACCGGCGGCGCCAGCGTCCTCGCCGTCATCCAGCAGGCCAGCCCGCTGATCGTGGCCCTGCTCATCGCCGGCGCCGGCGGCTCCGCCATCTGCGCCGACCTCGGTTCGCGGAAGATCCGCGAGGAGCTCGACGCCATGGAGGTCATGGGCGTCTCGCCCGTCCAGCGGCTCGTCGTGCCCCGCGTGCTCGCGACCATGCTCGTCGCGGTGCTCCTCAACGGCATGGTCTCCGTCGTCGGCACCCTCGGCGGCTACTTCTTCAACGTCGTCATGCAGGGCGGCACCCCGGGCGCGTACCTCTCCGGCTTCTCCGCCCTCGCCCAACTGCCCGACCTCTGGATCAGCGAGATCAAGGCACTGATCTTCGGCTTCCTCGCCGGCATCGTCGCCGCCCACCGGGGCCTGAATCCGCGCGGCGGCCCCAAGGGCGTCGGCGACGCCGTCAACCAGTCCGTCGTCATCACCTTCCTCCTCCTCTTCTTCGTCAACATGGTGCTCACCGCGATCTACCTCCAGATCGTCCCGGCGAAGGGGGCCTGACCATGGCCTCGCCCCTCGCCTGGCTCGACCGCTCCGGAGACCAGCTCCTCTTCTACGCCAAGGCGCTGCTCTGGATCCCGCGCACCCTGCGCCGCTACCTGAAGGAGGTCCAACGCCTCCTCGCCGAGGTGGCCTTCGGCAGCGGTGGCCTCGGCGTCATCGGCGGAACCATCGGCGTGATGGTCGCCATGACGCTGTTCACGGGAACCGTCGTCGGCCTCCAGGGGTACGCCGCGCTGAACCAGATCGGCACCTCCGCCTTCACCGGCTTCGTCTCCGCCTACTTCAACACCCGCGAGATCGCCCCGCTCGTCGCCGGACTCGCCCTCTCCGCCACCGTCGGCGCCGGCTTCACCGCGCAGCTCGGCGCGATGCGCATCAACGAGGAGGTGGACGCCCTCGAAGCGATGGGCCTGCGCTCGATGCCGTACCTCGTCACCACCCGCATCATCGCGGGCGTCGTCGCGATCATCCCGCTCTACGCGATCGGCCTGCTCTCCTCGTACGCCGCCTCCCGCGCGGTCACCGTCCTCTTCAACGGCCAGTCGGCGGGCACGTACGACCACTACTTCGACCTGTTCCTCTCCCCGGACGACGTGCTGCTCTCCATCCTCAAGGTGCTGATCTTCAGCGTGATGGTGATCCTCGCGCACTGCTACTACGGCTTCCACGCCCACGGCGGCCCGGCGGGCGTCGGGGTCGCCGTCGGCCGCTCCGTACGCAACGCCATCGTGCTGATCAGCGTCACCGACTTCTTCCTCTCGCTCGCCATCTGGGGCGCGACCACGACCGTGAAGGTGGCCGGATGAACACGCGCACCCCCACGCGCACCACGCGCACCCCCACGCGGACCCAGGCGCGGACCCACGCGCGCGCCCTCCGCAGACGCCTCGCCGGGGCCGTGTTCCTGCTCGTCCCCGTCCTCCTCATCCGGCTGTCGGTCGCCGTGTACGACAAGGAGTTCAGCCGCGACGCCACCGTCACCGTCCTCACCGCCAGCGTCGGCAACGAGATGCACCGCGGCGCCGAGGTGAAGCTGCGCGGCGTGGTCGTCGGCGAGGTGCGCGACATCCGCGCCGACGGCACCGGTGCCCGCCTCACCCTGGCCATCCGCCCCGGCCACCTCGACCGCATCCCGGCGGACGTCACCGCCCAGATGCTGCCCACCACCCTCTTCGGCGAACGGTTCGTCGCCCTCGTCCCACCGGCCGCCACCTCCTCACCGCGTACGCTCGCGGCGGGCGCCACCATCCCGCAGGACCGTTCCGCCAACGCCGTCGAACTCGAACAGGTCCTGGACCAGGTGCTCCCCCTGCTCACGGCCGTGAAGCCGGAGAAACTGTCGGCCACCCTCACGGCCGTCGCCCAGGCGCTCGAAGGCCGCGGCGAGCAGCTCGGCCGCACCCTCGTCACGCTCGACGCGCACCTGAAGAAGCTCAACCCGCACCTGCCCGCCCTCAACCGCGACATCACGCACCTCGTCGAGGTCAGCCGGGTGTACGGGGACGCCGCGCCCGACATCCTCGACGCGCTCACGGACTTCACCACCACCAGCGGCACCCTCGCCGAGCAGCAGGCACAGCTCGCCCGCCTGTACGGCGCCACGACGGCGACCGCCCAGGACCTGACGGCCTTCCTGCGCGAGAACCGGCACCACCTCATCCGCCTCTCCGCCGCCTCACGCCCCACCCTGGAGCTGCTCGGCCGCTACGCCCCCTCCTTCCCCTGCACCCTGCGCACCCTCGCCGGTTTCGTCCCCGCGATGGACCGGGCGCTGGGCAAGGGCACCGACGAGCCGGGGCTCCACGTCACCGTCCGTACCGTGCCCTCCCGTGGCGCGTACGTGCCCGGCAAGGACCGGCCCGTGTACGAGGCGAACGGCGGGCCGCACTGCTACTCCGTCCCGTACACGGGGAAACCCGGCGCCGCCGCCGGGGCGAGCGACCGCGCCCGGGGCCTGGGCCTGCCCAACTCCCCGCAGGAGAACCAGCTCGTCAACGAGCTCATCGCCCCGGGCCTGGGGACCGCGCCCCAGGCGCTGCCCGACTGGTCCACCGTCCTGACCGGCCCCCTCTTCCGTGGAGCGGAGGTGACCCTGCAGTGAAGCGCCGCTCCCTCGCCGGGCCGCTCACCAAGTCGCTCGCCTTCATCGTGGTGACCGTCTTCGCCACCGCCGTCCTGGCGCTGTCCATCGCCAACACCGGGGTCGGTGAGACCAGCGCGTACCGTGCCCGCTTCACCGACGTCACCGGCCTCGTCGAGGGCGACAGCGTGCGGATCGCCGGGGTGAAGGTGGGTCAGGTCGCGTCGATCCGCGTCGTCGACCGGCGCGTCGCCGAAGTCGGCTTCACCGTCCAGAAGGGACGGGCACTGCCCGCCTCCGCCACCGCGTCGATCAAGTACCTGAACATGGTCGGCCAGCGGTACGTCGACCTCGACCGGGGCACCGGCCCCGTCGGGCGGACCCTGCCGCCCGGTGCCGTCATCCCGCTGGAGCGGACGACTCCCGCCCTCGACCTCACCCAGCTCTTCAACGGATTCCAGCCGCTCTTCGAAGGGCTCTCACCGACCGAGGTCAACAGCCTCGCCGGCTCCATCGTCCAGGTCCTCCAGGGGGAGGGCGGCACCGTCGACTCGCTGCTGCGGCACGTGGGTTCGCTGACCGGCACCGTCGCGGCCAAGGACAAGGTGATCGGTGAGGTGATCCGGAACCTCACCACGGTGCTGCAGACGGTCAACGACCGCGAGGAGAACTTCAACGACCTCGTCGTCACCCTCCAGCAGCTCGTCAGCGGCTTCGCCGGCGACCGCGAACGGCTCGGGGAGGCCATCACCGCCATGGGCTCGCTCACCACCGTCACGGCCGGGCTCCTCGAGGACGGCCGCGCCCCGCTCAAGGAGGACATCCGCCAACTGGGCCGCCTCTCCGGCCAACTGGCGCAGAGCACCCCGCAGATCGAGGACTTCCTCCGCAAGAGCCCCGCCAAGATGCAGGCCGTCGGGCGGCTCGCCTCGTACGGGTCGTGGCTCAACCTCTACCTCTGCGAGGCCACGGTCACGGGTGTCACCACCTCCGACGGCTCGAAGCCGCCCACCGGTATCCCGCTCACGGAAGCGAGGTGCCGCGGATGAGACGCCTCCTCGGACCGCGTGTGCCCCGGCCCCGTTTCCGCCTCCTCGCACCGCGTGTGCCCCGTCCCCGGTTCCGCCTCACGCCCGTACGGGAGCGCAACCCCGTCCTCACCGGCCTCGTCGGGCTCCTCGTCCTCGCCCTCATCGGCCTCGGCGCGTACAAGATCGACGCTCTCGTGGCCCGCACCGCGTACACCGCCGACTTCACCGAGGCCGCCGGCCTCGACGAGGGCGACGAGGTGCGCGTCGCCGGAGTCAAGGTCGGCGCGGTGACCGGCGTCGCCCTCGACGGCGCCAAGGTCAAGGTCACCTTCGAGGTCGACGACGGCACCTGGATCGGTGACGCGAGCACCGCCGCCATCGCCATCAAGACGCTCCTCGGCGAGAAGTACCTCGCCGTCGACCCGCTCGGCACCCGCCGTCAGAACCCCGCCACCCGCATCCCCGCGTCCCGCACCACGTCCCCGTACGACGTCACCCAGGCGCTCAACGGCCTCGGCGACACCATCAACGCCATCGACACGCGGCAGCTCGCGGCGAGCTTCGACGCCCTCTCCGCCACCTTCGAGAACGCCCCGCCCGACGTGCGCAGCGCCGCCGAGGGCCTGTCGGCGCTGTCGCGGACCGTGTCGTCGCGCGACACCCAGCTCGCCGAACTCCTCAAGGGCAGCAAGCAACTGGCCAAGACCCTGGCCACCAAGAAGAGCAGCTTCGAGACCCTCCTGGAGGACGGCGGCCTGCTGCTCGGCGAGATCCAGGCCCGGCGCGACGCCATCCACCAGCTCCTCACCGGCGCCCGGAACCTCGGTACCCAGCTCACCGGGCTCGTCCAGGACAACAACCGGCAGCTCGGCCCCACCCTGGAGTCGCTGAGCCGGGTCACCGGAGTCCTGTTGAAGAACCGGCAGAGCCTCGACCGCACCCTGGCCCTGGCCGGCCCGTACTACCGGCTCGTCGGCAACACCCTCGGCAACGGCCGCTGGCTCGACACGTACGTCTGCGGCCTCGTCCCCAGGAACTACCTCCCGCCCGGCACGCCCCCGGCCACCGGGTGCATGCCGCCCAAGCCCACAGGGGGTGCCAGGTGAACCTCAGACGCGCCATCGGCCTCGGCGCCGGCCTCGCCGTCGTCGCGGTCGCGGCGGCCTCCGGCCTCCAGGCCCTCGACGCGGCGCACACCACCCGCGTCACGGCCTACTTCGACCGGGCCACCGGGGTGTACGAGGGCTCCGACCTGCGCGTCCTGGGCGTGAAGGTCGGCACCGTCGGAGCGGTCCGCCCGAAGGGCAAGGAGGTCGAGGTCACGCTCCTGCTCGGCGAGGGCGTCCGCGTCCCGGCCGACGCCCACGCGGTACTCGTCGCCCCCAGCATCGTCTCCGACCGGTACATCCAGCTCGCCCCCGCCTACACGGGCGGGCCCCGGCTGCGCGACGGAGCCGTCCTGCCCGCCGCCCGCAACGCCACACCCCTCGAAATCGACCAGCTCTACGCGTCGATCAACCAGCTCAGCGAGGCCCTCGGCCCCGAGGGGGCCAACGCCCAGGGCGCCCTCGCGGACCTGCTCGACACCGGCGCCGCCAACCTCCGGGGCAACGGCAAGGCGATAGGCGACTCCATCGAGCAGTTCGGCAAGGCCGCCAAGACCCTCGACTCCAGCAGCGACGACCTCTTCGACACCCTCGCGTACCTCCAGTCCTTCACCACCATGCTGAAGGACAACGACGGCCAGGTGCGCACGGCCGAGCGCCGGCTCGCCACCGTCACCGGCTTCCTCGCCGAGGACAAGGAGAACCTCGCCGCCGCCCTCAAGGAGCTCTCCACCGCCCTCATCCAGGTGAAGACCTTCATCGAGAAGAACCGCGGCAGCCTGAAGCGGAACGTCGACATCCTGCTGCCGATCACCCGCACGCTGGCCGACCAGCGCGCCTCACTCGCCGAGGCCCTCGACACCGCGCCGCTCGCCGCGGGCAACGCACTCAAGGCGTACGACCCGCTGCACCGCACCCTCAACGGACGCGCCGACATCAACGAGCTCAGCATGGGCTCCGGCGGTTCCGGTGGCTCCGGCGCCTCCGGCGGTGCCGGGGCGCCGGGGCTGGTCCCCGTCGAACCGGCCCGCCGCAAGGACCTGCCCGCCCTCCCGCTCCCCGCGGTCGGCCAGGTCTACGGCACGGCCGAGGACGGAGCCGCGCGGTGAAACGACCCACCACCCGTACCACGACGACCACCACGGGCGTGGCCGCCGTCCTCGCCCTCGCCGTCGGCTTCACCGCGACCGCCGTGAGCTGCGACCCGCCGGCGGGCCCCGAGCTGTCCGGCATCGAGCAACTGCCCTTGCCCGGCGGTGCCGACCTCGGCGACCATCCGTACGAGGTCACCGCGGAGTTCGCGGACGTCCTCAGCCTCGTACCGAACGCGGCGGTCAAGGTCAACGACGTCGCCGTCGGCCGCGTGACACGCATCGCCCTGGCCGGCGGGGCCGGGAGCGAGGCGTGGTCCGCGAAGGTCACCCTGCGCGTCAACGGCGACGTACGGCTGCCCGCCAACGCCCACGCGCAATTGGAGCAGTCCAGCCTGCTCGGCGAGAAGTACGTCCAGCTCTCCGCGCCCACGAAGGCGGCCGGGGGCACGCTCGCGCACGGCGACCGCATCCCGCTGAGCCGCACCAACCGCAACCCCGAGGTCGAGGAGGTCTTCGGAGCCCTGTCGATGCTCCTCAACGGCGGCGGCGTCCAGCAGCTGCGGACCATCACCGCCGAGCTCTCCAAGGCGCTGCGCGGCAACGAGACCGAGGTCCGGTCCCTCCTCACGCGCATGGACACCCTCGTCACCAGCCTGGACGGCAACAAGGCCGACATCACCGCGGCCCTCGACGGCGTCAACCGGCTCTCCGCCACCCTCGCCACCCGCGAGCGGGACGTCGGCAAGGTGCTCACCGGACTCAGCCCCGGCCTGAAGGTGCTGGAGCGCCAGCGCGCCTCCCTGCTCACCATGCTCGGCGCCCTCGACACCCTCTCCACCGTCGCCGTCGACACCGTCAACCGCACCAAGGCCGATCTGGTCGCCGACCTCAAGGCGCTCGGACCGACCCTGCGGGCGCTGGCGGATGCGGGCAAGGCGCTGCCCGACTCGCTCCAGGTGCTGCTCACCTACCCGTTCACGGACGAGGTGCTGCGGGGCGTCAAGGGCGACTACCTCAACGTCTACCTCGACGTCGCCGCCGCACCCGGCACCCAGCTCGTACCACCGCTGGTCCCGCCGCAGGACCCGGCGGCCGCCGGGCCACCCCTGCCCCTGCCCCTACCGCTGCCGTCGGCCGGGAGGAACTGATGCCGACCCTCGCCATCCGGCTGAAGAACCTCGCCTTCCTCCTCATCGCGGTCGTCGTCCTCGGCTACGTCGGCGTGCGGTACGCCGACCTCGGCCGGTACGCGGGCTTCCGCGACTACTACACCATCCGCGTCCAACTCGACGCGGCAGGGGGCCTGTTCACCCACTCCAACGTCACCTACCGGGGTGTCTCCGTGGGCCGTGTCGGCCCCATCGAGCTCACCGGTGACGGAGTCGAGGCCGAGCTGCGCATCGACGACTCGGCGCCCCCCATCCCGGCGGACCTGGAAGCCGTGGTCGCCAATCTGTCGGCCGTCGGCGAGCAGTACATCGACCTGCGGCCGGCCGGTTCCGGCGGCCCGTACCTGCGCGACGGCACCGTCATCCCGCGCTCCGACACCCGTACGCCCCCGCCCGTCACCACCGTGCTCAGCGGGATCGGCGACCTCGCCGCCTCCGTCGACCTGGAGTCGCTGCGCACGGTCGTCGACGAACTCGGCACGGCACTCAACGGCCGCGGCGACGACCTCCAGGCGCTGCTGGACGGCGGCGACGCCTTCGTACGCGCCGCCGACAAGGCGCTGCCCGCCAACACCCGGCTGGTGATCGACGCCGAGACGGTCCTGCGCACCCAGGCCGAGGAGGGCGAGGCCCTCACCTCCTTCGCCTCCGGCGCCCGGGAGCTCGCCGCGGAGCTCAAGGGCTCGGACGCGGACCTGCGCAGGCTCATCGCCGCCGCGCCCGGTGCGGCCGGCCAGGTCAGCACACTGCTGAAGGACCTCGACCCGGCCTTCGGAGTCGTCCTCGCCAACCTCCTCACCGTCTCGGAGGTGGCCGTGACACGCCAGCGCGGCATGGAGGAGTTCCTGGTCACCATGCCCGCCCTCGCCGCCGCCGGGGCGACCGCCGTCACCCCTCAGGGCGCCAACTTCGGCATGTCGGTGACCTTCTTCCAGCCACTGCCCTGCACCACCGGCTACGGCGGGACGCCCTACCGCAACGGCCTCGATCTGTCGGCCCCGCCCGCCCTCAACACCCAGGCGCGCTGCACCGCACCGCCCTCCAGCGGCGTCAACGTCCGCGGCTCCGCGAACGCGCCCCGGGGCGGACGCCCATGAGGACGGGCACGGGGACGGGGATGGGGACGGGGAGGGGGACGGGGCTGATCCGGTACGGGTGGTGGGCGGCTCTTCTCGTCGCGGCGCTGCTCTGCGGCGCCGCCGGATGGTCGTACGCGCGTACCGCCGGCGACGAGGACCGCGCCTACGCCGAAGCGCGGGACACCGCCCTCGCGACCGGGCAACGGCATCTGGCCGTGCTCAACAGCCCCGGCCGGCGCGCCTGGCTGGAGGTGTCGGCGGGGGAACTGCGCGAGGAACTGAGCAGGACCGGCCCCACCTCGGACGCGTCCGGCACGTCGGTGCGTGCGACCGTCACCGACGCCGCGCTCACCGCGTTCGACCACCGCGCCGGGACCGCCCGCCTCATCGCGACCGTACGGGTGGAGACCGGCCCGTCGGCCAGGGACCGCAGACGGCTGGAGGCCGAGCTGCTCCGTACGCCCGACGGCTGGAAGGTCACGGCGCTGACCGCGGTCCCCGCCGCCGGGGCCTGAGAGGAAGGGGGAGAGGTGACCACGAGCGAAGAGGCCCAGGACCGGCGCCCCCGGTACCACCGTACGGCCGCCGCCCTGCTCACCGTCCTGATGCTGCTGGCGGGAGGGTGGCTGCTCTGG
Organism: Streptomyces sp. NPDC045431; assembly: GCF_040646655.1. Lineage (NCBI taxonomy): Bacteria > Bacillati > Actinomycetota > Actinomycetes > Kitasatosporales > Streptomycetaceae > Streptomyces > Streptomyces sp. NPDC045431. The sequence continues at coordinate 158,513 of NZ_JBEZAQ010000002.1, read as the reverse complement.
CGCACCGAGGAACTGGCCGACTCCCCGGCCCTGGACAACCGCGCGCTCGCCGACACGCGGGCCACCGAGCGGGTCGTCGGCGACGTCAGCGGCGCGCTCGGGCGGGTCTTCTCGTACGCCCCGCAGGACACCGCCTCGACCCGGCACGCGGCGCGGCAGCTCCTCGCGGGCAAGGCGGCACGGCAGTACGAGGCGCTCTTCGCCGAGGTGGAGCAGCGGGCCGCACAGCAGAAACTGACGCTCACGACCCATGTCGTACGCGCCGGAGTCACGCGGCTCACCGACCGCGACGCGCGCCTCCTGGTCTTCCTCGACCAGGTCGCCCAGCGCGCCGGGAAACCCGCCACCACGGTCGCCGCCCAGCTGTCCGTCACCGCCGAACTACAGGGCGGCCACTGGCGGATCGTCGACATCACCGCACGTTAGAGAGGCCGTCACGCCCATGCCCATGCTTTCGGAACGTACGCGCAACGCCACGCCGAGGAAGCCGTTCCCGGCACCCGCCCTCGCCCTGGCCCTCCTCGCGGTCGGCGGCGCCGGCTGGGCGGGCTGGGCCGGCTGGTCCTGGTACGCGGCCGCGCACGACGACTCGGCCGCGTACGCGAAGACGCGGGACGAGGTCCTCGCCGCCGGGGAGCAGGCCGTACAGAACATGAACACCCTCGACCACCGCGACCTGCGCCGCGGGCTCGACACCTGGCAGGACTCGGCCACCGGCGACCTGCGCACCCAACTGACGGAGGGCCGCGCGCGATTCGAGCGGCAGATCCGCGAGGCCAAGACCGTGACCAGCGCGAAGGTGCTGTCCGGTGCGGTGACCGAGCTGGACACGCGCGCCGGCCGGGCGCGCGTGATGGTCGCCCTGCGGATCACCGTGACCCCGTCCGGGGGCAAGCCCGCGGCGAAGCAGAGCCGCCTGCTCGGCGAACTCACCCGCACCCCCGAGGGGTGGAAGCTCAGCGCGCTCGGCCAGGCGCCGGTCGGCAACACCGCCGTGGAGCCCGTGGACTGACCAGTGGACCGGCCGGCGGACCGGCCAGGGACTGACCAGTGGACCGAGAGGAGCCCCGCATGTCGTCGACGACCCGACACCTCATCAACCGGCAGCGCCGCCTGGCGGCCGTGCACACGACCCGGGCCGCGCCCGGCCCCGTGGGCAGGTCCCCGGCGCCGCCGCGGGCGCCGGCGCCCCGCCGCAGGTTACCCGTGGTGCTCGGCGCGCTCACCGTGCTGCTGGGCGGCGTCGCCGCCTGGGCCGGCGGCGAGGCGACGGCCCTGCGCGACGACCCGGCCGTGCGCAACACCGCCCTCACCGACGTGGCCCGCACCAGTGAGGTCAAGGGCCAGGTGACGAAGGCGGTGGGCGAGCTCTTCTCGTACAGCTACGCCACCCCCGCCGAGGCCGACCGGGCCGCCAAGACACACCTCACCGGCAGGGCGGTCGAGCAGCACCGCGCGATGCTGGCACCCGTACGCGAACAGGCGGCGCGGCAGAAGCTCGTCCTCACCACCACCGTCACGGAGAGCGGTGTGGAGCGGATCAACGGCGACCGGGCCCGGGTGCTCGTCTACGCCGACCAGACCAACACCCGTACCGCGGGCACCGCGGCCGCGGCCAAGAAGGACGCCATGACGTACGGCGCCGCCATGTTCGCGGTGGAGGCGGTACGCGTCGGCGGCGCCTGGCGGATCACCGCCATCGACACCCTGGGGGCTGCTTCATGAGCGGGTGGGCCGGGAACAGGCGTGCGCGTGGACGTGCGCGTGGGCGTGCACGGCGGGCGGTGACCGGGACCGCCGCGGCCCTCGCCGCGATGGCCGCCCTCACGGCCTCGCAGGCCCCCGGCTTCGTACCGTCCCGGGCCGCTCACCCCAACGATCCCGTGGCGCGGCACGACACCGCCCCGGTCCCGCCGTCCGACGACGCCTACCACACCGAACTCCCGCCGCTCGCCTCGCCGGTGGCGCCCGGAACCGCTCCGACGCCGGGGGCCGGGGCCGGGGTCGCGGGCGGACCGCCGGTGAGCCTGGGGCCGGTCCAGGCGGGCATCCCGGCGACCGTGCTGGCCGCGTACCGGCGCGCCGCGTCCGCCGTGGCCCGCACCGACCCGGGCTGCCGACTGCCGTGGGAGCTGCTCGCCGCGATAGGCAAGGTGGAGTCGGGCCAGGCGCGCGGCGGCCGGGTCGACGCGCACGGCACCACGCTCGCGCCGATCCTGGGCCCGGTCCTCGACGGCGTCGGTTTCGCCCGGATCACGGACACCGACGACGGCGTGTACGACGGGGACCGCACGTACGACCGGGCGGTCGGCCCGATGCAGTTCATCCCCTCGACGTGGGCCCGGTGGGGCACCGACGGCAACGGCGACGGGCGCGCCGACCCGGACAACATCCACGACGCGGCGCTGGCCGCCGGACACTACCTGTGCGCCGGGAACCGGACGCTGGCCGTCCGGAGCGACCTCGACCGGGCCGTCCTCAGTTACAACCACTCGTACGCCTATCTGCGCACCGTGCTGTCGTGGCTCGCCTTCTACCAGCGGGGCGCGCACCCGGTGCCGGACGGGACGGGCGTGCTGCCGGTGAGCCCGGGGGCGGGTACGGGGGTGAGGCCGGGGCCGGCGACGCCGTCCGTGCCGGCGCCCGCGCCGAGCCCTCGTCCGGGCGGCGGCATCGTGGTGGGCCCGCAGCCCTCGCCGCGCCCGACCCTCACCCCCCGGCCGCCCAGCCGCCCTTCCCCTTCCCCTTCCCCTTCGCCTTCACCGACACCGACACCGTCGCCCTCGCACCCGACTCCCACCCCGACTCCCAGCCCCACGCCCACGCCCACGGCCCCCGGCCCGTCACCCTCGCCGACCCCGACCCCGACGCCCACCGCCCCCGGCTGCCCGTCGCCTACGCCGACCGCGTCCCCGTCGCCCAGCGCCACTCAGCCCCCGGACCCCGACAGCACCGCGCCCAGGTCGTACGAGACCGGCTCCTCCAACTGCGCGTAGCCGCAGCTCTCCGGCGTACGGTCCGGTCGCCAGCGGCGGAACTGCGCCGTGTGCCGGAAGCGGTTGCCCTCCATGTGGTCGTAGCCCACCTCGCACACCCGCTCGGGCCGCAGCGGCACCCAGGACAGGTCCTTCTTGCCCGACCAGCGGCTCGGCGCCCCGGGCAGCCGGGCGGTCTCGTGGGCGGCCTCGTCCGCCCAGGCGGCCCAGGGGTGGCCGTCGGGCGTGTCCATGCGCAGTGGCTCCAGCTCCTCCACGAGCTCCGCGCGCCGCTTGTCGGAGAACGCCGCGCAGACCCCGACGTGCTGGAGCGCGCCCTGGTCGTCGTACAGGCCGAGGAGCAGCGAGCCGACGACGTTCCCCGTCTTGTGGAACCGGTAACCCGCGACGACGACATCGGCGGTGCGCTCGTGCTTGGTCTTGTACATGAGCCGGGCGTCCGGACGGTAGGGCAGGTCCAGCGGTTTGGCGATCACGCCGTCGAGTCCGGCGCCCTCGTACTGTTCGAACCAGTGCCGGGCCACGTCGATGTCGGTGGTGGACGGCGCCAGGTGGAGCGGGGCGTCGACGCCCTCCAGGGCCTCGGTGAGCAGCGCCCTGCGTTCGGTCAGCGGCGCGTCCAGCAGTGCCGCGTCACCGAGGGCCAGCAGGTCGAAGGCGATGAGCCGGGCGGGCGTCCGCTCGGAGAGCATCCTCACGCGGGAGGCGGCCGGATGGATGCGTTCGGTGAGCTTGTCGAAGTCGAGCCGCCCCTCATGGGCGATGACGATCTCGCCGTCGACGACACAGCGCTCGGGGAGCCGCTCCGGGAGGGCCGTGACCAGCTCGGGGAAGTACCGGGTCAGCGGCTTGCCGGTACGGCTCCCGATCACCAGTTCGCCGCCGTCCCGGTGCACGATCGCACGGAAGCCGTCCCACTTGGCCTCGTAGTGCATGCCGGGCGGGATCTTCTTGACGGACTTGGCCAGCATCGGCTTGACGGGTGGCATCACCGGCAGATCCATGGCCCGATTCTGCCTCTATCTCGCTACTCGCGCCCGTCTGTACCGATATGCGAGGTCTGTACCCGGCCCCTACTGTGGCGCGTATGGGAAACGCGGTGGAGCTGGAGGTCGGCGGACGTACCGTACGCCTGTCGAACCCGGACAAGGTCTACTTCCCGGAGCGCGGCTTCACGAAGCTGGACGTGGCCCGCTACTTCCTCGCCGTGGGCGACGGCATCGTCCGCGCCCTGCGCGACCGGCCCACCACCCTGGAGCGCTTCGTCGACGGGATCGAGGGCGAGTCCTTCTTCCAGAAGCGCGCCCCCAAGAACCTCCCCGACTGGATCCCCACGGCCCACATCACCTTTCCCAGTGGCCGCTACGCCGACGAGATCCGCCCTACCGAGGTCGCGGCCGTGATCTGGGCGGCCAACCTCGGCACGCTCACCTTCCACCCCTGGCCGGTGCGGGGCGACCGCACCGACCACCCCGACGAGCTGCGCATCGACCTGGACCCGCAGCCCGGCACCGGCTTCCCGGAGGCGGTGGCCGCCGCGCACGAGCTGCGGGCCCTCCTGGAGGAGTACGGCCTGCGCGGCTGGCTCAAGACGTCCGGCGGGCGCGGCCTCCACGTCTTCGTGCCGATCGAACCGCGCTGGGAGTTCACCGGCGTGCGCCGCGCCGCCATCGCGCTCGGCCGCGCCCTGGAGCGGCGCATGCCGGGCCGGGTCACCACCGCCTGGTGGAAGGAGGAACGGGGCGAAAAGATCTTTTTCGACTACAATCAGACGGCGCGCGACCGCACCATCGCCTCCGCCTACTCCATCCGCCCCCGGCCGCACGCCCCGGTCTCCGCCCCGCTGCGCTGGGAGGAGCTCGACGACGTCGACCCGCGCGACTTCGACCTGGCCACCATGCCCGTGCGGTACGCCGACCACGGCGACGTCCACGCGGACATGGACGACCACGCCTTCACCCTGGACAGCCTGCTGGAGCTGGCCGACCGGGACGAGCGCGACCACGGCCTGAGCGACATGCCGTACCCGCCGGACTACCCGAAGATGCCGGGCGAACCCAAGCGGGTCCAGCCGAGCCGCGCCAAGAAGCCGGCCGACTGACCCGGTTCGCGTGGCGGCTCACGTCGAGGCGCCGAAGAGCCGCTCCAGGTGCGCGTCCAGCCGGCCCACGGCCTCCTCGCCCGTCTGGACCCCGAGGAGCGTGTACGCCGTCAGGCCGTCCACCAGGCTGATCAGCACCATCGCCTCGGTGTACGGGTCGAGCACCCGCTCCGATGCCAACTCCCCCCGCTCCTGGGCGGTGCGCAGGAGCCCGGCGAAGAACTCCGCGAGCCGGGGGATCCCTTCCCGGGCCTCAGCGCGCAGGCGCTCGTCGTGGACCGCTCGCGCGAAGTACGCCGCGCCCACCAGGGCGCCCACCCTGCTCTTCTCGTCCAGCGGCAGCATCCCCGCCAGGCACTCCCGCAGCACGGCCCGCGGCGGCGGCTCCTGGCCGAGGCCCGCCGCGAGCGTGCCGATGCGTTCGCGGATCCGCCGGTCCGCCAGGGTGTTGATGTGGCGCAGGGCGAAGAGGAGCATCTCGTCCTTCGTGCGGAAGTAGTGCTGGAGCCTGCCCAGCGAGATGTCCGCCTCCGCCGCCACATCCCGCAGGCTCACACCGTCGAGGCCGCGTGTACTCGCGATGCGCCAGAGCGCCTCCGCGATCTCCAGGCGTCTTGCCTCGTGGTCCACCTTCTTCGGCACCGCACCACCCCAACCTCTCCGCGGCACGCGGTACGCCCCGGCCGCTTTTACAAGTCACTTGTACCGTTGTAGCGTATCGCTATCCAATACAGTTGACTTGGAAAGCGATCCCTGACCCATGTCTCTTCACGCCGCCCCACGCCTGAGGCCGCCCCGCCACCGGGCCCACCCGCTGGCCCGCCGTTGGTGGACGGTCCAGGCACTGGTCTCCGTGAGCGGGCCGATGCTGCTCACCGCCCTCGCGCTCGGCCTCCTCTCCGCGCTGTTCTTCTCCGGCGCGCTGCCCTGGCTCGCGCCCCTCCTGCTGGTCACCCTCGTGGTGCCCGCGCTCGGGTACCTGCTCCTCATGCCGCGCCGCCGGTACGCCACGCACGGCTGGGAGCTCGGCGCGTACGCCGTTTACGCGGCCGGCGGCTGGATATGGCAACGGCGCCGGATCGCCCCGCTGTCCCAGGTGCAGACCGTCGACACGGTCCGCGGGCCGATCCAGCGGTGGTACGGCCTGACGACGCTCACCGTCACCACCGCCTCCACCGCGGGGGCCGTCAGGATCGCGGGCCTGTCCGAGGCCGACGCCGAGGAGCTCGCGCGGCGCATCGGCCACGCCGCGCACACCGCCCGCACCGCTCCCGGCGAGGCCGAGGGGATGGCCGCCGGCGCGGTCGACGGCGCGGCCCGGGGCGTACCGGAGGGAGGAGCGTGAGCCGCCGCGCGGACGTCGGGCGGCGCCCCGCCGCCCGCACCCTGCTGGTGCGGTGCGGCTGGCTCGCCCCACCGCTCGGATCGCTCGCCCTCACCGTGCTCGTCACCGGCGGCAGCGTTCCCGTGGGCGCCCGCATCACGCTGGCCGCCCTCGCCGTCTCGTTCGCCGCCGTCACCACCGCCGGTCTCGTCCGCTGGTCCCGGACCCGCTACCGGCTCACCGCCGAGGCGTTCACGCTGCACAGCGGGGTGTTCAGCCGACGGCGGCGCACGATCCCGCTCCACCGGATCCGCAACGTCGACCTGACCGCGACCCCGCTGCACCGCCTGCTCGGCCTCAGCGTCGTACGGGCCGCCACCACCGCCGCGGACGGCGAACAGGGCGGGATCACCCTCGACGCGGTCACGGTCCGCGAGGCACACCGGCTCAAGGCCGCCCTGCTCGCGCAGGCCGACCCCCGGGACGTCACCGGCGACCCCGTGCTCAGCCGCATCGACTGGCGCTGGCTGCGCTACGCGCCCCTCACCTTCTGGGTGTTCGGCGGCGTGGGCGTCGCCGTCGGAACGGCCTACCGGATCCTCGACGGCATCGGCGTCGATCCGTGGCGCACGGCCCTCGTCCGGAACCTGTTCGCCGAGTTCGGCCACCGCGCGCTGTGGCTGACCGTTCCCGCGGCCCTGGCCGTCGTGACCGCCCTCGGGTCCCTCGGCGCCCTCGCCGTGTACGCGGAGAACTGGTGGGGCTACAGCGCCGCCTGGACCGACGCGGACACGCTCACCGTCCGGCGCGGACTGCTGACCACCCGCTCGGTGGCGCTGGAACGCAGCCGACTGCACGGCGTACTGCTCCGCGAACCGCTGCTGCTGCGGGCCGCCGGAGGAGCGAGCGCGGCCGCGGTGGCGGGCGGCCTCGGCGACGAGGAGGCGGCCCAGGCGCGCGGCGTGCTGCTTCCGCCGGCACCGCGAGCCGAGGCCCTGCGCGTGGTCGCCGGCGCACTGCGCGCCCCCTCGCGCCTGGTGGACTCCGTCCCGCTGACCCCCCATCCCCGCGCCGCGCTGCGCCGCCGGATGTCACGTGGGCTCCTGCTCGCCGTCCTGCCGGCGACGCTCGTCCTCCTCGTCCTCGGAGCGCTGCTCACGCCGGTGCTCCTGCACGCCGCCTGGGTGTACGCACTGGTCGCGACCGCCGTGACGGCGCTGCTCGCCCGGGACGCCTACGCGAGCCTCGGCCACGCCCTGCACGGCTCCCACCTCCTCATCAGGTCCGGTACGTTCAGCCGCGACACCCTCGCCCTGGACCGCTCCGCGCTCGTCGCCTGGACGTTCACGACCTCGCCGTTCGGCCGCCGCGCCGGACTCGTCACGCTCACGGCGGCCGTGGCCGCGGGGGCGCACGGCTACCACGTGCGGGACGTGGCGGCCGACGACGCCGTGGCCCTCGCCGCCGCGGCCCGGCCGGGAATCCTGGAGGAGTTCCTCGAACCGGACGGGCCCCGCCTCTGACTCCGGGGCCCTCTGACTCGGGGGCCCCTCTCTGAGCTCCGGGCCCCGGACCGCGTCGCCGCCCGGGGCCCGGAGTGTCGTCACCGTCCGCGGCCCCGGAGTGTCCTCGCCGGTCAGAGCTCCTTGATCCGGATGTCGCGGTACGAGATGACGTCGGTCGTACCGTGGACCTGGAGCCCGAGGTAGCCGGTGGCGTACCGCCGGCCGTCCGTGCCCGGGTCGTCGGCGCGCGGAGGGGAGAACTCCTGGCCGCCGGTGTTGTCGAACTCGTTGATCAGGACGCCGTTGCGGAACACCGAGTAGTGCTGGCCCTCCACCCGGATCTCGTAGTCGTTCCAGGTGCCCTTCGGGGTGACGCCGGCGCCGCCGAGCCCGACCCGGTCGAACCCGTACACCGAACCGGTCTTGTACAGGTCGCCGTCCGGCCGGTCCAGGACCTGTATCTCGTGCCCGAACTTGATGGCGACCCACTCCGGCCGCGGCTCCTCGGGGTGGTCGTGGACGTACGGGAAGCGCACGAAGACACCGGAGTTGGCGTTCCCCGCCCCGGGGGCGTCGTCCCGCCACTGGAGCTTCAGCGAGAAGTCCCCGTACTGCCGCTGCGGGAACCACAGCATGCCCATGCCCGGGACCGCCGTACTGCTCGTCATCGAGCCGTCGCCGTTCAGGCCGAACCTGCCGCCGCCGACGTGCTGCCACCGGGCGAACGTCTCCGCCGAGCCGTCGAACAGCGTGCGGTAGCCGGTGGTCTGCCCGGGCTTGCCGATGCCGGACTCCTTGGCCGCCCGGTAGATCGTGCGGTGCTCGCGGGCGTCGACGACCCCTTCGGTGAGCAACCGGTCGAGGACCGCGTCCACGTGCTTGAGGAAGAGCGCGTGCGACGACCAGTCCTTCTCGTCCTCGATCAGCTCGTTGATGGTGCAGCGGCCGCGCGTCATCCGGTTCGGCACCCCCGAGTCGACCGTGCCCACGATGACCGTGAGGCGCTCGTCGTACTCGGGGCAGTGGGGCGCCGGGACGCCGCCGCCCTCCGCGACGTCGAAGCCGACCTGCCGGGCGGCCGAGGTGTTGCCCGCCTTGTCCGTGGCCCGGTGCAGCAGGGTGTGGTGGCCCACCCGGTCCACGACCACCGGAACCGTGTACGCCAGGTACGGGCCGCCGTCCAGCGAGTACTCGGTCTTCTCCACCCCGGAGCCCGCGTCGGTCGCCGTGACCGTCACCGTGGCGCGGCCGATGTACGCGCCGTCCGCGTTCTTCTCGCCCGTCACGGCGGCCGTCGTCTCGGGCGGTGTCTTGTCGTCCGTCGGCGGGGCGACCACGGTGAAGTCGACGGCCTTCTCGGCGGCCGTGTTCCCCGCCCGGTCCGTGGCCCGGTAGCGCACGGTGTGCGTGCCGGTCGCGTGGACCATCACGGGCGCGGTGTACGTCTGCCAGGCGCCGCCCGCCCCGACCGCGTACTGGATGGTGTTGACGCCGGACCCGGCGTCGGAGGCGGTGACGGTGACCGTCGCCATGCCCAGGTACCTGCCCTCGGTGTCCTTCTCGCCGCTGACCGTCGCCGACGTCTCCGGGGGTGTCCTGTCGTCCGTCGGCGGGGCGACCACGGTGAAGTCGACCGCCTTCTCGGCGGCCGTGTTGCCCGCCTTGTCGGTGGCCCGGTAGCGGATCCTGTGGGCGCCGACCTCATGGACCATCACCGGGCCGGTGTACGTCTGCCAGGTGCCGCCCGACCCGACCGCGTACTCGATCCGGTCCACGCCCGTCCCGGCGTCGGTCGCCGTGACGGTGACGTTGGCGTGGCCGATGTACGCCCCGTCGGCGTTCCGCTCGCCCTCCACCTGCGCCGTCGTCTCGGGTGCGGTGGTGTCCTCGCCGCCGCCCGCCTCCGTCACCGTGAGGACGCCCTGCATCGCGCCGTGGCCGGGGATGGTGCAGAAGAAGCGGTAGCGCCCGGGCGTCAGCGTGACCTGGGCGGTGTGCTTGCCGCCCTGGTCGTCACTGGGGTTGGCCAGGATGTTCAGCCGGACGTCGTTGTTGTACTGCGGGTCGGAGACGTCGAACGTAAGGGTGTGCGGCATGCCCGTGGTGTTGCCGGTGGCCGCGCTGTTCTCGAAGACGATCGTCGCCGGGCCCGCCACCGCGGTGGCGGGGAAGGACAGGTAGCGGTCGATGGGATCACCGGCGGTCCAGGTCAGCACCTGCTCCGCCGCGGCCGTGGCCGTGGTCTTGGCCGCCGTACGGCCGTCCGGCCGCCCGTACGCGGCGTTCGAGGTCAGCCCCAGCACCATCAGCACGGAGGCGACCAGCGCCGTCCACATCGTCCTCCGGATCCTCCGTGTCCTCGGGTAGCGGTGTCTCACTGTGCGGCCGCCTTCCTCGCCAGGTCCTCGGCGGCGGGCGTCGGCCCGCCGCCCCGGTACGTCACGCGCCACAGCGCGGACTTGGAGTCGGAGGTGAAGAAGCCGCGGCCGTAGTCGAGGACGTACAGGGAGCCGTCGGGCGCGAACTTCCAGTCCATGAGGTTGCGGATGCCGTTCGGGCCCACCGGGATGATCTTCTTCAGGGACTCGGCGTGGACGGGCAGTCCGCCCTTGCCGACCGTCCTCGGGTCCATCAGCACGGCGTGGCGCGGCTGGTCCCCGTCGTAGAAGTCGCCCACGAACCACTTGCCGTCCCAGTACGACGGCCATGCGACGGTGCTCGCGCTCGTGGGGTCGTACCGGTACACCGGCCCGTTCATGGTCGCCTGCCCGCCGCCTTTGAGCCACGGCAGCAGCAGCTTCTGCTCCTCCGTCTTGTAGCTGGGCACGCCGCTTGCGTCCCTCGGGAAGTCGGGGCCGCCGCCCTGCGGTGAGTACCAGATGGAGTTGGGCGTGACCGGTGGCAGGTTCACCAGGCCGTCGTTGTGGGGCGACTCGTTCTTCGGCGCGGAGCAGTCGTACCAGCCGAGCGGCTTGCCGGGCTCGGGCAGATTCCGGTCGCGGTAGGGCTGGTTGTTGCCCATGCAGTACGGCCAGCCGTGGTTGCCCGCCTTGGTGATGGCGGTGAAGGTGTCGTACTTGGCGGGGCCCCAGGTGGTCGACGGTGCGTCGGCGTCGGGGCCGACCCACCCGGCGTACAGGATGTCCGTCGTCTTGTCGACGAAGATGCGCGCCGGGTTGCGCACGCCCATCACGTAGATCTCGCCGCGCGTCTTGCCGCCGCCCTCGTCCGGCTCCTCGCCCGTGAAGAGGTTGCCGTCCGGGATCGTGTACGTGCCGTCGTCCTCGGGGTGGATGCGCAGGATCTTGCCGTTGAGGTTGTTGGTGTTGCCGGAGGTGCGGCGGGCGTCGGCGAAGGAGACGCCCTTGAAGGCCGGTTCCGGGTTGTTGCCGGAGTAGCCGCCGCTGAAGCCGCTGGAGTTGTTGTCGCCGGTGGCGATGTAGAGGTTCTCCTGGGAGTCCCAGGCCATGCCGCCGCCCGCGTGGCAGCAGCTGTGGATCTGCACCGGCCACCTGAGCAGCACCTTCTCGCTGCGCTGGTCCAGCGTGTTCGTGGCGAGGTCGAGGGTGAAACGGGAGACGTACCGCTCCGCCATGTGGGTGTCGCGGTTGATCCGGGAGTGGGGTGTGTAGTGCAGGTACACCCAGCCGTTGGACAGGAAGCCGGGGTCGAGCTCGATCCCGAGGAGTCCCTCCTCGTTCTTCGTCAGCTCGTCACCGCCGCCCTTGTTGCCGAAGACCGTGAGCGCGCCCGCGAGGTGCACCTTCTTCGTCTTCGGGTCGTAGACGTGGATTTCGCCGCTGCCCTTGCCGATGTCCGGGTCGTTCCAGTCGGTGACCACGGGCTGGGAGGAGTCGGCGCCGCCGCGGCCGATGTAGAGGACGCGCCCGTCGGGCGCGGTCACCAGCCCGTGCGGTTCGCCGATCTGGTCGTTCCTGCCCGGCTGGTTGGGCGCGGTCAGACGCTCGCTCGCGTAGTTCGCGTCGATGGTGGCCTTGCAGTCGGCGCGGACCAGCCGGGTGGTCCACAGCAGGGCGCCGCGTAGGTGTTCGCGGAAGTCGGTCTCGGCGAACGACTCGGCCGTACCGCCCATGCCCGTGTAGAAGGAGCGGCCGCCGTCGTAGTCACGGCACCAGGAGACGGGGTGGTCCCAGCCGTTGGCGCCCGCGCCCGGCCGGTAGGTGCTCTCGCGCACCCGCGCCACCGTGTGCACGCTGCCGGAGGGGTTGACCGCCCAGTTGAACCACTTGTCGGGGCGCTTCCAGTTCAGCGGGAGCTGCCGGGTGGCGGGGTGCTGCCGGTCACCGACCTCGACGGTCGCGCGCTGTACGGGCGTGGGGCCGCCGGCGGCGGGCCGGGCGCCGACCAGCCCGGTGAACCAGTCGGAGTACGGCTCGGTGCGCGCCGCGTCGTGGATGCCGAGGAACCCGCCACCGGCCTCCATGTACGCCTCGAGGCCCGCCTCCTGCTCCGGGTCGAGCACATCACCGCCGCCGGTCAGGAACACGACCGCGTTGTACCGCCCGAGCCGGGTGGCGTCGGTGAAGACGGAGCCGTCGTCCGTCGCCTCGGTACGGAAGCGCTGCGCGGCCGGCCCGGACTGGCCGATCGCCTCTATCGCGGCGATACCGGCGTTGACGGTCGGGGACTCCGTGGTCGCCGAGGCGTGGAAGACGAGCACGCGGACGTTGGCGCCACCCGGCGGCGACGGGAGGGACAACGTTGTCCGTGAGTGTTCCGGGTGCGGCTGGGCGGTGGCGGCCGTACCGCTGAGCAGCGAAGCCGCCAGGCCGGCGACCGCCAGGACCGCGGCCGCACGGCGGCGTGTTCTTGACCGGTGATGTGGTGCACGGTGCATGTGTTCACCCACCCCTCTGTGGTCACAGCAAACGACGACGAAGCTAGACCTCTTTCCCTGACACGCCAATAGCTTGGCACCGATCGCGCGAACTTTGTCCTGGCTGTGGAAAAACGAATCGCCCGCGGCTACGGTGTGGCCGTCCCGGGGTACTCAGCCCCCGTCAGTCTCGGCACCGTACTGGGGAGTTCGGCATGGACAGACGGAGCTTCAACCGGCGTCTCCTGGCCTCGGGAACGGCTGCGGCGACCGGCGTGACATCGTTGTCCGCGGCCGCTGCACCGACCGCCGTGCCGACCGCGGCGCCGACCGCGACGCCCTTGCGGACGGCACCGGCGGGAGGTCAGGTGCGGCATCTCAAGTTGTACGCCGAGAAGCTGGCCGACGGTCAGATGGGGTACGGCCTGGAGAAGGGCAAGGCCACGATTCCCGGCCCGCTCATCGAACTCAACGAAGGCGACACCCTCCACATCGAGTTCGAGAACACCATGGACGTCCCGGCGAGCCTCCACGTCCACGGCGTCGACTACGACACCGCCAGCGACGGTACGAAACTCAACCGCAGCCACGTCGAACCCGGCGGCACCCGCACGTACACCTGGCGCACCCACGCCCCCGGCCGCCGCAAGGACGGCACCTGGCGCGCCGGCAGCGCCGGTTACTGGCACTACCACGACCACGTCGTCGGCACCGACCACGGCACCGGCGGCATCCGGAAGGGCCTGTACGGGCCGGTCGTGGTGCGGCGCCAGGGCGACATCCTCCCCGACAAGCAGTTCACGATCGTCTTCAACGACATGACGATCAACAACCGGCCCGGCCATCAGAGCCCGGACTTCCAGGCCACCGTGGGGGAGCGGGTCGAAATCATCATGATCACCCACGGCGAGTACTACCACACCTTCCATATGCACGGTCACCGCTGGGCGGACAACCGCACCGGCATGCTCACCGGCCCCGACGACCCCAGCCCCGTCATCGACAACAAGATCACCGGCCCCGCCGACTCCTTCGGCTTCCAGATCATCGCGGGCGAGGGCGTGGGCGCCGGCGCCTGGATGTACCACTGCCACGTCCAGAGCCACTCCGACATGGGCATGGCCGGCCTGTTCCTGGTGGCGAAAGCGGACGGCACGATCCCCGGCTACGAACCGCACCACCCGACGGGAGGCCACACCGCCCACTGAGGGGTGTCAGCCGGCGAGGTCCAGGACCTCCCAGTCGACGGCCGACGCGTGCCGCAGAAAGATCCGCGAACCCCGGCAGACCGTCTGGCACCTCCCGACGTCCCGCTCGTCGGGCCGTACGAGCCGGCGCTCCATCAGCGGCTCGACGGAGGTGTCCGTCAGCCTCCCGTACGTGAGCAGATCGGCCGGCTTGCCGCTGCCGCTCAGGAACACCACCTGATCCCCGTGCACGGCGAGCGCGGTGGCCATCCGTACCGGAGCCGAACGCACGCGCACCTCCTCGCCCCGCACCTCCAGGAGGGGCCCCGCCCCGTACGGCGTCGACCAGGCGGCATCCCCGTCCACGTTCAGGGAGTAGACGTCCCAGATGTACTGGTTCCCGGCGGGCGGGGCGTACGCCCACTGCGGCTCACCGGTACCGCTCCACCGCCGCAGCCCCGGCCGGCTGAGCGGGTCGTCCCCGTAGACCCCCTCGTCGAAGTAGCCCACCCACAGGTCCCCGGCCTCATCGGCGAGCAGGTGCTCGATGCCGTCCCCCACCCGGAACGTCCACGACGGCTTCCCCAGCGCGTCGAAGACCTGCACATGCTGTTCGTCGGGGCGACTGCGCCCGGCAGCCAGCACGAATCCGCCGTCCGGCAACGCATCGATCATGGGCCGCCGCGGCCGCACCGCGCTGAGGACCGTCTCCTCCGTACGCCCCTCGTCCACGGTCACCATGACGGCGTCGTACGGCCCTTCACCGGTCCTGCCTCCGGCCTCGCCGAGCAGCCAGTGCGCACGTCCGTACGCATCGACGGTGCCGGCGATGACCGGCATCTCGCGGTACGCACGCGGCAACCGCGCGTACGGCGTCAAAGGGGTGGTCTTCATGCTGCTGACTCCTCGGAACGTCTCCTGACACGGGCCTCCACGGGTGAACACGGAGGACCCGGCGGCGCGTTCGCCGAGGGGCGCGGTACGGGGCGCCTACGCGGCATGGGCCTTTCTGATCGTCATGGTCCGATCATACGCACACGGCATGGCGCCCTTGCCGATCACGTCACGGAAGCCCATGCTGACGAGGAGCGACCCGCGGTGCGCCGTGTTGATCATCCGTTGAGGCGTCGTTTATCCCACCGGGGCAGCGTGTTCGCCATGCCGATCCACACCAATGCCTCGACCACGATCGACCACGAACTCTCCTGGCAGGAGACCGCCCTCTGCGCCCAGACGGGCCCGGAGCTCTTCTTCCCGGACCCGGGCTCCTCCACGCGCGACGCCAAGCGCCTGTGCGCGGCGTGCGAGGGCCGCGAGGCCTGCCTCGAGTACGCGCTCACGCACGACGAGAGGTTCGGCGTCTGGGGCGGCCTCTCGGAGAAGGAACGGCACGCGCTGAAGCGCAGCAGCCGCTGAACCTACCTCCGCCGAGCCCTGCCGCCCTTGACGAGACCGGCCTGCTCCGCGAGCACGTCATCCCCGGGGGCTCCGCCCGGCACGCCGTCCCCCATGTCCTCGGGCACGACTCGCACGGGGTAGTGCCCGCCGACGGGCGAGACGACGCCGCCGTAGCGGGGGTCCCCGGCGAACCAGACCATGTCGGGCTGCGGGTTCTGCTTGCGGGCCAGTTCCACCGAGAAGGGCGTGATCCGGAGGGTGGGTGCGTAATGCTCACTGAACCGGATGCGGATCACGACTGGCCGTTCCAGCGACCGCGGAGGATATGAGCACGGATACGCTACCCAGGGGTACGTGCCCAGGATTGCCTTTACGCGCTGCGTCTGTCGCAGCGCCACCATTGCCAGTGGCAGCATGAGCGGATAGAAGAGCACGCACATGATGGTGAGCCCGATCGATCTCCATGCGATGCATGCATAGAAGGAGACCGCCGCCAGACTGGCTGTGAAGAAGAGCCAGGCCCAGCGTTTGATCACTAGGTGGCCATGCCCCCGAATCGTCGGTGCGTGATCAATGGCCCTCTTCAGTAGGGGTACCGGTGTCGGTGGTGGTGTCACGTGAGAAACTCCAGAAGTCGTGAAGTAGGTGCCGCACTTGCCGCATTGGAGTCGTCTTCGGGATGCGAAAACGACAACGTGTGAGCAATCCCCTCAAGGATGTCGGTGTAGGAATCCGCATGGCGCGTGGCCGCGCTCGCCAAGTCGGCCACCACGACATGAGAACCGCTCGGGTACGGCACCGCGATGCGGGCTTGAAATACTTCGCCCGCCCGCGGTGAGATCCCGGCACGCTGCACGAGGTCCATTGGAGGGGCCAACGTCCCTGCGACCATCGCCGCGGGGATGCCGCTGGGCAGCTCGAGAAGTCTGCAATTCCGTGTTCGCCATGCGGACGAGTCGGCCAGTGTGATGCCCGTACGAGCCGCGGCCACGTGTGGTGAGGGAGCCGCTGTGCTGATCGTGGAGAGCGAGAAGAGTGACATGCATGCTCCGTGGGCGCCATCGGGGTGCAGGCCGAAAGCCAGAAAAGCGGTCCCTTGTTCGAACAGTGCCGTAATGAGTTCCGTCAACACGCGTGCGTCCCGCAACGCTTGGTCGGCCTCCGGGGATTGCCCCAGCAGTGGCGTAACGACTGAGGTGACGGCCCGCATAAGGCCTTCGTCAGTGATGGTTTCGAGGGAGTGGAAACCGGGAGGCAACCGAAACCAGACCGGGGGAGCGTTGTCTTTCGTGCTCATGAAACCGCCTTACAGTCTGTCAACGGGAGAGCGTGGCCCATGCGTACGCGATCCTGGCCGCCGATGTCGGGGCATCTTCGACGGCGACTCTCACACCGTCGACTGCTGTAGCCGCGTTCGAGGCCGTGTCGTTTTCGTCGAGGGATGAGTAATGGCTGGCGGCAGTCACCGCGCCCGTCGCCGGCACGCCGTACTTGACACTGCTTCTCACCGTTGGGTGTGCTTCTCGGAGTGCCCACTCCGTAAGAGGATTCTCGATGTTCCGGAGTTCATCCATCGAACTCTTGGAAGCGCTGGCGAACTCGCGTGCTCCTGCTCCCACACCAGCAAGGGATTCAGACCCGGCCAGGGCAGAACTCGCACGAACTGCCTTAGCGCCCTGTGCCAAGGCCGCAACACCTGGGACAGACCCAAGGGCATCGCCGGTGAGAGTGACGGCGTTGTCCCAGAAGTCGGCGTCGAACTCACCCTTGGTGAAGCCATCTCGCAGTGAGGTGCGCACCTTGTCGTTCGAAAGATGCAGGGCCAGCGCTCCCATGCTCGCTCCGGTGGCGAGGATCATCAGACCGAGGCCAACCGGTGGAAAAGCAACCCCCAGCACAAGGCCGGCGAAGCCCATGACAGCGGATGCGTCGGACAGCACATCGCCGAGGTCCTCGCTGATCCAGTCGAGAGCCTTGCTCAACACCCCCGGCTCCTCCGGAGCCAATCGGTCCGTCGCCTCGTTCAGGCACTTCGCCACACGCGCCGCCTCCGCCCTGTGGGTTTCCTCCAGCTCGCGGGCGAGGCGGCGGACGTGGTGCAGGGCTTCGCGGGCCTCGGTGAGGGCTGTCGTCGCGGCGTGGAGGTCGGAGGGGGAGGCGTCCGCGCGGGAGGTGGTCGCGGCGTGGGTGGACTCCGCGGTGCGCAGGGACTTCGTGTGGAGGGCCGCCTGGGTCTCGTAGCGGCCGGCCGTCGTCTGGTAGGAGACCAGGCTGTCGTGCCAGGTGCCCAGGCGGTCCGCCGCCTTCGTCAGGGAGCGGTGCGCGTTGCCCAGGTAGCGGGGGAGTTCGCCGTCCAGGGCCTCGCGGAAGGCGTCCGCGGCCTCGCCCGCCCAGTAGGAGCTCTCGCCCAGGAGCCGGCGCACCAGGCGGTGCGCCGTACCCAGCGCGGCCGCGGAGGACGTCAGCTTCGACCGGAGCGCGGCGATCTCCGCCGGACTCCCCGGCGCCGGGTTCCAGCCCAAGTGGGGAAAGGCGGCGTCAGTCACGGCGGCCCACCGCCCGGAACGCCGACGCGATCGCGTGGTCGAGCTGCACGTACCCCTGGTGGCTCAGCCGCACCCCCTCGTGCACGGCCTTGATCCGTACGCCGAGCTGCTCCGCGCCGTACTTCCAGCGGTCCTGGAAGCCGTCGCAGGCCTCGTCCAGTTCCGGCGTGCCGAGCTGATCGGCCCGTACGTGCTCCAGCGCGCGTCTGGCCTCCGCGAGGGAGGTCAGCGATTCGCCCAACGCACGGGAGAAACGGCCCAACTGGTCATGATCGACACGGAGATGCGGGTCCATGGCGGACCACCCTGGCAGATCTGCAGCAATGCGCCGAAACGCCGTAACCCTCCCGGGTGGTGGTCGTGGCCCAGCTGATCGATGGGGAACGTTTCTCCGTACGTCTGCACGTCAGCGGCACGGGGCCCGCAGGGGCCGCACGCGTGCGCGGCGCCCCCGTCGCAGGTGACGGAGGCGCCGCTCGAACCGCATGCTCCCGGAGGGCTCGCGTCAGCCGCCCGCGCGTGCCGCCAGCCGCGCCTTGCGCGCCGCGAGCTTCTCGTCGAACTTCCGCGCCTCCGCGTCCAGGCCGCCCATGTACAGCCCGAGCTCCTCCTGCGCCTTCAGGCCCTCCGGGCCGAGCCCGTCGATCTCCAGGACCCTCAGGAAGCGCAGCACCGGCTGGAGCACGTCGTCATGGTGTATGCGCATGTTGTAGATCTCGCCGATGGCCATCTGCGCGGCCGCCCGCTCGAAGCCCGGCATGCCGTGCCCCGGCATCCGGAAGTTGACGACCACGTCCCGTACCGCCTGCATGGTCAGGTCCGGCGCGAGCTCGAAGGCGGCGCCCAGCAGGTTCCGGTAGAAGACCATGTGCAGGTTCTCGTCGGTCGCGATGCGCGCCAGCATCCGGTCGCAGACCGGGTCCCCGGACTGGTGGCCGGTGTTGCGGTGCGAGATGCGCGTGGCGAGCTCCTGGAAGGCGACGTACGCGACCGAGTGCAGCATCGAGTGCCGGTTGTCCGACTCGAAGCCCTCGCTCATGTGCGCCATCCGGAACTGCTCCAGCTTGTCCGGGTCGACCGCGCGCGAGGCGAGCAGGTAGTCGCGCATGACGATGCCGTGCCGGCCCTCCTCCGCGGTCCAGCGGTGCACCCAGGTGCCCCACGCGCCGTCACGGCCGAAGAGCGTGGCGATCTCGTGGTGGTAGCTCGGGAGGTTGTCCTCGGTGAGCAGGTTGACGACCAGTGCGATCCGGCCGATGTCGGACACCTTGGACTGCTCCGGATCCCAGGCCTCGCCGTCCTCGAAGAGGCCGGGGAAGTTGCGGGCGTCCGACCACGGCACGTACTCGTGCGGCATCCAGTCCTTGACGACCTTCAGATGGCGGTTGAGCTCCTTCTCGACCACCTCTTCCAGGGCGTACAGCAGTCGGGCGTCGGTCCACGCTTCCGAACTGCCGAGGTGGGGAGAGGTGAGGGTCATGCGGCTACTCCTGGGGACGTGACATACCTACGGCTTCGTAGGTTACGAGACCGTAGGTTAAGGGCACCGTAAGCCCCAGCCAAGCCCGGGTCGGGTCATGGGTCGTTACGGTAGGTCATATGCCCTGGTCACGCCCGCCATTCGGGTGACGGAGCCACAGATTCCGGTGTTGCCGGACGCAGCTCGCCGTCCATTTCCAGCCATCGCGTCATGCCGATCGACTCCAGGAACGCCATGTCGTGGCTCGCCACGATCAGCGCCCCCTCGTACGCGTCGAGCGCCGCCGTCAGCTTCCGTACGCTCGCCATGTCGAGGTTGTTCGTCGGCTCGTCCAGCAGCAGCAACTGAGGCGCCGGCTCGGCCAGCAGCAGCGCGGCGAGCGAGGCCCGAAACCGTTCGCCACCCGAGAGCGTCCCGGCGGGCTGGTCGGCCCGCGCACCCCGGAACAGAAAGCGCGCCAGTCGGGCCCGGATGCGGTTGGGCGTGGCCTCGGGGGCGAAGCGGGCGACGTTCTCCACCACGCTCAGGTCGTCGTCCAGTACGTCGAGCCGCTGGGGCAGGAACCGCAGCGGGACGTGCGCCACCGCCTCGCCCGACACCGGCTCCAGCTCCCCGGCGATCGTGCGCAGCAGCGTAGTCTTACCCGCGCCGTTGCGCCCGACGAGCGCGATGCGCTCTGGGCCGCGCAACTCCCACTCGCCGCTGACCCGGGCCCCGTACCGCAGCTCCAGGTCGCGCAGGAGCAGCACGCCGCGGCCCGGCGGGACCGTGGTGTAAGGCAGCTCCACACGGATCTCGTCGTCGTCCCGGACCGCCTCCACCGCCTCGTCGAGCCGCTCCTTGGCCTCGGCGAGCTTCTGGGTGTGCAGGATGCGGTGCTTTCCGGCCGATTCCTGGGCGGCCCGCTTGCGCGCGTTCATGACGATCTTCGGCTCGCGCTTGCTGTCGAACATCTTCTGCCCGTACCGCTTGCGCCGCGCCAGTTTCATGTGCGCCTCCGACAGTTCCCGCTTCTGCCGCTGTACGTCGGCCTCGGCGACCCGCACCATGCGCTCGGCCGCCTCCTGCTCGGCGGCGACGGCCTCCTCGTACGCGGAGTACGGCCCGCCGTACCAGGCCACGTCACCGTCCCGCAGGTCGGCGATGCGGTCCACCAGCTCCAGCAGTTCGCGATCGTGGCTGACCACGACCAGGACGCCCGACCAGGACCGCACCGCGGCGTACAGGCGGCGGCGCGCGTACAGGTCAAGGTTGTTCGTCGGCTCGTCCAGCAGCAGCACATCGGGCCCGGCCAGCAACAGGGCCGCCAGCCGCAGCAGGACGCACTCGCCGCCCGAGACCTCGCCGATGGTGCGGTCCAGACCGATGTGGCCGAGGCCGAGCTGGTCGAGCAGGGCACGGGCCCGCTCCTCGACGTCCCAGTCGTCGCCGACCGCCGTGAAGTGCTCCTCGCTCGCGTCCCCCGCCTCGATGGCGTGCAGCGCGGCGCGGGTGGCGGCGATGCCGAGGGCCTGGTCGACGCGGAGGGCGGTGTCGAGGGTGGCGTTCTGCGGCAGGTAACCGACCTCGCCGGCCACGCGGACCGAGCCCTCGGACGGGGTCAGGTATCCCGCGATCAGCTTCAGCAGGGTCGACTTGCCGGAGCCGTTGAGGCCGATCAGGCCGGTCCTGCCGGGGCCGACCGCGAGCTGGAAACCGTCGAGCACCTCGGTGCCGTCCGGCCAGGAGAAGGACAGGTCGGTGCAGGTGATAAAGGCGGGAAAGGTAGACATACGGGTCTCCCGGTTGCATGAGGAAAAGGGGTGGGGCAACGGGTGAGACACCGCGGGCAGTGGCAGTGCAGTGGCGGTCGCTGTCGCGGGACGGCTCGTCCGGCTCGTACGGCTGGCGCAGCGCGTACGGCTCTATGCCGAGGTCGCACACATCAGTGCGCACACCGCCGAGAACGCGGGGTGCGACACGGTGTCTCGAGACCTCAGACGAGCAACGTCCTACTCCGATCGACGACGACAAGGGCCGGGAAGGACGCTACGCCCGGACGGCTCCGGGCGGCAACGGAATTACGGGTGGCTGCGCGGGAGCGCCGGTCAGCGGGCGTCGCGCAGCAGCTCGTACAGGTCCTCGTCGAGGTCGAGGAACCGGTGCTCGCAGCCGGTGGGTACGAGGTGCTGGGCCCGCTGGAGGAACCGGCGCACCTCCGAGGTGCGCACGTGCACCATCGCGACGCCCTCCGGCGCGTGGAACTCCACGACCGTGCGGTCGTAGCCGTACGGTCGGACGCGGACATCCCCCAGACCGGCCGGCTGGTCGACGCCGGCGGCCAGCAGCTCCCGCGAGAAGGCCCAGGCCACCTCGGTGCCCTCCAGAGTGGCGGGGGCGGGGAACGCCATCTGTACGGCGAACGGGTCCTTCCGGTCGTAGCGGAGGGTGGCCGAAACGGTCTCCATACAGGGCGCGGACGCGACCAGGCGGGCCTGCACGGCCTGCTCGATGACGGTGGACAAGGCCTGCTCCCTCACACGTGGCTTGGGGTACGTCTCCTTACACGGGTGAGGACGATGGATTCGGCCAAGGCGTGCATTGACGAGTGGCGTGACCTGTGTCACCGTCCACCGCCATGACGCCCATGGGGAAGACGAGACCAACGGTGAGAACGGTGCGGTCGGGAGGACGCAGCGGAGTGACCCCGGGGGCCGCCTTGGCCGTGGCGGCACTCAGCGTGGCCCTCACCGCGGCCCTGACCGCCGCGCCGCCCACCGCCCGGGCGACGCCCGCCCCGGCCGAAGCGACGCCGGCCGGGGAGGCGCCCCGGGAACACGCTCGGGAACGCGCTGGGGAACCCGTCCACGAGGCTCCGGTCTGGTCCCCGCGGCCGACCGGTACGGACGTACGGTTCCGGGGCCTCGCGGCCGTCAGCCGTACCGGTGCGTGGGTGGCCGGCTCCCGGGGCACGGTGCTGCGCACGGCGGACGGCGGCCACAGCTGGCGGAACGTGTCGCCGCCGGGCGGGGAGGCGCTGGAGTACCGCGACATCGAGGCGTTCGACCACCGCCGCGCGGTGGTGCTGGCGATCGGCGAGGGTGAGGCGTCCAGGATCCTGCGCACCGACGACGGTGGCGCCACCTGGGCCGAGTCCTTCCGCAACACCGACCCGCGCGCCTTCTACGACTGCGTCACCTTCCTCGACCGCCGGCACGGGCTCGCCGTGAGCGACCCGGTGGACGGCTGGTACCGCATCCTGGCGACCCGCGACGGCGGCCGGTCCTGGCACGTCCTGCCGAACGCGGGGATGCCCGCCGCGCTGCCCGGCGAGGCCGCCTTCGCCGCGAGCGGACAGTGCCTGGTGAGCTCGGGCCCGCGAGACGTCTGGCTGGCCACCGGAGGCGGCGCCACCGCCCGCGTACTGCACTCGTCGGACCGTGGCCTGAACTGGACCGTCGCCGACTCCACCCTCCCGGCCGGTGACCCGGCGCGCGGTGTGTTCGCCCTCGCCTTCCGGGACCGGACACACGGCCTGGCGGTAGGTGGCGACTACCGGACCGGGCAGCCGTCCCCGCAGGCGGCCGCGGTCACCGCGGACGGCGGCCGCTCCTGGCGGCAGGCGAACACCCCGCCGCCCGCCTACCGCTCCGGCGTGGCCTGGCTGCCGCGCAGCCGGTCCGCCGCGCTCGCCGTCGGCCCGACGGGCACGGACCTCACCACGGACGGCGGCCGCACCTGGCACACGGTCGACTCCGGGGCGTACGACACCGTCGACTGCGCCGCCGACGGGGGCTGCTGGGCCTCGGGCGAAAGGGGCCGGGTGGCGCGCCTGCAGCGGCCGGCCCACCCCTGACGGATCTACGCGCCCCCGCCCGGGCGGGGGCGCGGCGGCTCAGGACGACAGCGGCTGCTGGCGGTACGCGGCGAGCTCGGGCACGGTCCTGGTCGCTATGAACTCGGTGATGCGGTACTCGCACAGGCCGGCCGTGACGAAGGGGTCGGCCGCCGTGATCTTCTCCATGTGCGCGCGGTCGTCCCCGACGGCCAGCAGCACGCCGCCGTCGCGCGGGTTCTTCCGGCCGGAGGCGATGAAGACACCCGACGCGTAGTGCTCGTCAACCCAGGCCATGTGGGCGTCCAGCTGCGCGTCGACGGCCTCGAGCGGCCCCGTGTAGGTCAATTCCAGTACGAACATGTGCGCCAGGCTACCGGCCTCCGCCGACAAGCCCTCGGGGGCTGTGGATAACTCAGGCGTGACCGAAAATCGCCCCCTCTAACGAGGTGATACGTCACGGAATATCCGCAGATACATCCCACGCATGGGCGAAATTCGGCCGAACCTCCCGCCCTCCGGTCCGGAATCGCCCCCTCCCGCCCTACGGTGAGCGCGCTTCACGCTCCAGCCCCACGAACAGCGCAGAAAGAGGGACCATGCGCCGTATCACCAAGACCCTGCTGGCCGCCGCCGGTGCCGTCACCGCCGTCGCCCTCTCGCCCTTCACCGCCCAGGCCGCCTCGTACAGCGGAGGCAACTACGGTGCCTACGCCTACGAGGGCTCGTACCCGACCGTCTCGGGCTGCTCCGGCACCTTCGCGCTGAAGTACACGACCGGCGCCTCCGGCATCACGCTCAAGTACTTCTACTCCTCCAAGTGCGGTTCCTTCGCCCGCATCGAGAACGCACCCCAGGGCTGCGTCGCCGTCGCCCAGCGCGCCGACGGCGGGGGATGGGTCTCCGAGAGCGTCGACCCCGGCATCAACTACGCCTACACCAAGATCGCCAACAACCTGAACGGCCGTCTCTCCCGGGCCATCCTCTCCTGCAACGGCCACGACCTGGCCTCCACGCCCTGGTACTGATCCGACCCCCGGGCCCCCGGCGCGCGGACGGCCGTAAGGTGACCGTCATCATGACGATCATCCCCGTGCCCGCCGACTGGCCCGCCCACGAGACCGAAGCCCTGGCCGTCCAGGACGAGCTGCGCAGCCGCGTCGTCCTGGACGAGCCGGGCCCGCCCCCGGGCACCGGCCACGTCACCGGTGTCGACGTGGCCTACGACGACGAACGCGACCTCGTCGCCGCGGCGGCCGTCGTCCTCGACGCCCGCACCCTCGACGTCGTCGACGAGGCCACCGCGGTCGGCCGGGTCTCCTTCCCGTACGTCCCCGGCCTGCTGGCCTTCCGCGAGATCCCCGCGGTCCTGGCCGCCCTGGACGCCCTCGCCGCCGACCCGGGAGTGGTGGTCTGCGACGGATACGGCCAAGCGCATCCGCGCCGCTTCGGGCTCGCCAGCCACCTCGGCGTCCTCACCGGGCGCCCGGTCATCGGCGTCGCCAAGAACCCCTTCACCTTCGCGTACGAGCAGCCCGCGTCGCAGCGCGGCGCGTCCAGCCCGCTGCTCGCGGACGGCGAGGAGGTCGGCCGGGCGCTGCGCACCCAGGACGCGGTCAAGCCGGTCTTCGTCTCGGCAGGACACCGCGTCACCCTGGACAACGCCTGCGCGCACACCCTCCACCTGACGCCCCGCTACCGCATCCCCGAGACCACCCGCCGCGCCGACGCCCTGTGCCGCCGCGCCCTGAAGGAGGCGACGGCCTGAGCGTGCCTCCGGTCAGCGGGCATCGGCCACCCGGAAGACGATGCCCGCCGCCCGCAGCCGGTCCAGCAGCGCGTCGCCCATCGCGACGGCCGTCGTGACCTGGCCGGCCGTCTCCGGCAGCGGGTCGAACGCGAGGCACAGCGCCGACTCGGCGAGCATCTTCGCCGTCTCGTCATAGCCCGGGTCGCCGCCCGCCACCTCGGTGAACACCCGCCGTCCGCCGCCCTCGCCGACGAACCGCACGCTGAACCAGCTGCGCGCGCGCCGCTCCGCGTCGGGGCCGCTCCCCGGTTCGTAACGCTCCATCAGCCAGCGCCGTACGGCGGGCACCTGCGCGAGTGCGACGCCCGCGCCGACGGCCGCCGCTCCGCCGAGCGCCATGGGCAGGGTGCGGACGGCGGCGTAGTGGCGGTAGCGGAAGTCGGGCCCGTACCGGGGGAGTGCGGTCGCCGAGCGCTCCACGATCCGCGGGTCGAGGGTCGGCAGGGGAAGCGCCCACGCCCCGGTCTCGCGGCTGAACCGGGGGCCGGCCAGCGGCGCCCGTGCCCGGCGCCCCACCAGCCGGGGTTCGTGCAGCCGCCGCTCCCGCGCCGCCCGGATCATCTGGCGCCCGCGCCCCATCGCGGTGAGTGCGGAGGCGAAGGTTCCGCCGGAGAAGAAGGCGTTGGTCCGGACGAAGCCGTCGACGCGCAGCGGCACGTCCTTCGGCAGCTGCCGGACCGTGAAGTACACGCCGAGGTCGTACGGCACCGAGTCGAAGCCGCACGCGTGCACGATACGGGCGCCGGTCTCGCGGGCCCGCGCGTCATGGCGTACGTACATCAGGTCCGTGAACTCCGCTTCGCCGGTCAGGTCCACGTAGTCCGTGCCCGCCTCGGCGCAGGCGGCCACCAGGGGCTCGCCGTACCAGATGTACGGCCCGACGGTGGTGGCCACGACCCTGGCGGACTCGGCGAGTTCGCGCAGGGACCCGGGGTCGGCGGCGTCGCCGTGCAGCAGGGGCAGCTCGGCGCAGGCCGGGTTGTCGGCGGCGAGCCGCTCACGCAGCCGTTCCAGCTTGTCCCGGTTGCGCCCGGCGAGCGCCCACCGGCAGTGCGCGGGCGCGTGCGCGGCCAGATAGCGGGCGGTCAGCTCCCCGGCGAAACCGGTGGCTCCGAAGAGCACGACGTCATAGGGGCGTGTGCCATGTGCCGGGGCCTGGTGCGCTCGGGCGCCCTGTGCCGGGGCCTCGTGCGCGCGTGCCCCCTGCGCCCGTTCCGTGCTGTCCCGTCTGTCCATCCAGCCCTCCGCGTCCCAGGAGCCCCACGCGTGCAGTGCGTGCCGCGCTGTTGTCGGTGGCAGAGGCTAGCGTGGGTGTCAGCGGTAATCGTCCGGGTGGTCCTGCATCCAGACGTTGATGCGGTCGCGGGTGCCGATCAGCTCGCTCTGGTGCTTCTTGAGGTTGTCGAACGAGGTGTCGCCCTTGAGGGAGGTTCGCAGCGCGGCGATCCACGCGATGGGTTCGGCGAAGTGGCCGGGGCCCTTGGGGTCCGCCTTCATGGCACGGTCCAGGCCGTCGAGCTCCTCGTGGACGCGGTCGAGGAAGTAGGCGCAGTTGCCGGGGGTGCAGCTGTCGCCGAGCGTGGCCTGGAGCCCGGCGAAGGCGTCGCGCACCTTCTCGGGCCCCCGGTCGGAACCGGAGCCGGAGCCGGTGGCCGAGGAAGCGGCGTCCGCCTCCGTGCCGGCCCCAGGGGCCGCCGCTCCGTGCTCCGGTGCCGCCGTGGCCGTGGCCGTGGTCGTCGCCCGGCCCCCGGCCGGCTCACCGCCGCCGGAACAGGAGATCAGCAGGGCCGCCACGGGCGCGGCGAGCAGGGCGAGGGGCCAACGGCCGGATATGCGCATGTCGCGAACCTAGCAAGCGGGTTGGGCCGGAACCGGACCGGGCCGGTCGGCTCCCGAAGGGGAGTTGTCCACAGGCCTTGTGCGCAGTGGAACGTGTTCTTAGCATCAGTGCTGTTACAGCAGTTGTGTCACACCATGCTGGGGGTTTGAATGGCAGCGACAGGCACCGGCCCGCTCGCCGGAGTGCGCGTGGTCGAGCTGGCGGGCATCGGCCCCGGCCCGTTCGCCGCCATGCTCCTGGCCGACCTGGGCGCCGACGTCGTACGCGTCGACCGGCCCGGCGGCGCGGGGCTCGCGATCGACCCGGCGTACGACCTGACCAACCGCAACAAGCGCTCCGTCCTCATCGACCTCAAGGCCGACGGCGCACCGGAGCGGGTGCTCGACCTCGTCGAGCGCGCCGACATCCTCATCGAGGGCTTCCGCCCCGGCGTCGCCGAACGGCTCGGGATCGGCCCCGAGCCGTGCCTGGCCCGGAATCCGAAGCTGGTGTACGGGCGGATGACCGGCTGGGGCCAGGACGGCCCGCTCGCCCAGCGCGCCGGCCACGACATCGCGTACGTCGCCATCACCGGCACCCTCTCCATGATCGGCAAAAGCGACGAGCCGCCGACCGTGCCCGCCAACCTCCTCGGGGACTACGCGGGCGGCGCCCTCTACCTCGTCGTCGGCGTGCTCGCCGCGCTCCACCACGCCCGCGCGGAGGGTGGCAGAGGGCAGGTCGTCGACGCGGCGATCACCGACGGAACCGCCCACCTCGCCACGATGATCCACGGCATGATGGCGGCCGGCGGCTGGCAGGACCGGCGCGGCGCCAACCTCCTGGACGGCGGCTGCCCCTTCTACGGCACCTACGAGACCGCCGACGGCGCGTACATGGCGGTCGGCGCGTTGGAGCAGCGGTTCTACGACGAGTTCACCGCGCTCCTCGGCATCGAGGACACCGCACCCGCCCGCAAGGACTTCGCCCGCTGGGACGAGCTGCGCGCCGCCGTGGCCCGGCGGTTCAAGGAGAAGACCCGCGCCGAGTGGACCGCCGTCTTCGAAGGGTCCGACGCCTGCGTCGCACCCGTCCTCTCACTGCGCGAGGCGCCCGCACACCCGCACCTCGCCGCCCGGTCCACCTTCACCGACCACGGCGGCATCACCCAGCCCGCACCCGCGCCCCGCTTCTCCGCCACGCCCGGGGCCGTACGCCGCCCGCCCGCGCGGCCGGGCGCCGACACCGACGAGATCGCCCGCGACTGGGGCGTACCGAGCATCCGTACCGACGAGACCAGGGGGACCGGGTGAAACGCCGGATCTTCAGCGCCGAGCACGACGCCTTCCGCGACACCGTCCGCACCTTCCTCGCCAAGGAGGTCCTGCCGCACTACGAGCAGTGGGAGAAGGACGGCATCGTCGCGCGCGACGCCTGGCGGGCGGCAGGCCGGCAGGGCCTGCTGGGCCTCGCCGTGCCCGAGGAGTACGGAGGCGGCGGGACCGCCGACTTCCGCTACAGCGCTGTCCTCGCCGAGGAGTTCACCCGCGCCGGCACGCCCGGCTTCGCCATCGGCCTGCACAACGACATCATCGGCCCCTACCTCACCGGTCTCGCCACCGACGAGCAGAAGCGGCGCTGGCTGCCCGGCTTCTGCACCGGCGAGACCATCACCGCCATCGCCATGACCGAGCCCGGCGCCGGATCCGACCTCCAGGGCATCCGCACCACCGCCGAGGACAAGGGCGACCACTACCTGCTCAACGGCTCCAAGACCTTCATCTCCAACGGCATCCTCGCCGACCTCGTGATCGTCGTCGCCAGGACCACCCCCGAGGGCGGCGCGCACGGACTGTCCCTCCTGGTCGTCGAGCGCGGCATGGAGGGCTTCGAGCGCGGCCGCAACCTCGACAAGATCGGCCAGAAGTCCCAGGACACCGCCGAGCTGTTCTTCCACGACGTACGCGTCCCCAAGGAGAACCTGCTCGGCGAGGTGAACGGCGCCTTCATCCACCTGATGACCAACCTCGCGCAGGAGCGGATGGCGATAGCGGTCGCCGGCATCGCCGCCGCCGAGCACCTGCTGGAGATCACCACCGACTACGTCAAGGAGCGCGAGGCGTTCGGGCGGAGGCTCGCCAAGCTCCAGCACATCCGCTTCGAGATCGCGGAGATGGCCACCGAGTGCGCCGTCACCCGCACCTTCCTGGACCGCTGCATCGTCGACCACGCCGACGGGGAGCTGGACGCCGTCCACGCCTCGATGGCCAAGTGGTGGGCCACCGAGCTGCAGAAGCGGGTCGCCGACCGCTGCCTCCAGCTGCACGGCGGCTACGGGTACATGGCCGAGCACCCCGTGGCCAGGGCCTTCACGGACGGCCGCATCCAGACCATCTACGGCGGCACGACCGAGATCATGAAGGAGATCATCGGCCGTTCCCTGCTCGACCACCCCTCCCGAAAGGCCTGACCAGTGAGCACCGAAGCGTACGTCTACGACGCGATCCGCACCCCGCGCGGGCGCGGCAAGGCCAGTGGCGCCCTGCACGGCACCAAGCCCATCGACCTGGTGGTCGGACTCATCCACGAACTCCGCGACCGCTTCCCGGGCCTCGACCCGGCCGCCGTCGACGACATCGTGCTCGGCGTCGTCGGCCCGGTCGGCGACCAGGGCTCCGACATCGCGCGCATCGCGGCCATCGCCGCCGGACTGCCCGACACGGTCGCCGGCGTCCAGGAGAACCGCTTCTGTGCCTCCGGCCTCGAAGCCGTCAACATGGCGGCGATGAAGGTCCGCTCGGGCTGGGAGGACCTCGTCCTGGCGGGCGGTGTCGAGTCGATGTCGCGCGTGCCCATGGCCTCCGACGGCGGCGCCTGGTTCAACGACCCGATGACCAACCTGGAGACCAACTTCGTCCCGCAGGGCATCGGCGCCGACCTCATCGCCACCATCGAGGGCTACTCGCGGCGCGACGTCGACGAGTACGCCGCGCTGTCGCAGGAGCGGGCAGCGGCCGCCTGGAAGGAGGGCCGCTTCGAGCGGTCCGTCGTCCCGGTCAGGGACCGCCGCAGCGGCCTCGTCGTCCTCGACCGCGACGAGCACATGCGCCCCGGCACCACCGCCGACTCCCTCGCGTCGCTCAAGCCGTCCTTCGCCGCCATCGGGGACATGGGCGGCTTCGACGCCGTCGCGCTGCAGAAGTACCACTGGATCGAGAAGATCGACCACGTCCACCACGCCGGCAACTCCTCCGGCATCGTCGACGGCGCCGCGCTCGTCGCCATCGGCAACAAGGAGGTCGGCGAGCGGTACGGGCTGACGCCCCGCGCGCGCATCGTCTCCGTGGCGGTCTCCGGATCGGAGCCGACCATCATGCTCACCGGCCCCGCGCCCGCCAGCCACAAGGCCCTCGCCAAGGCCGGGCTCACCATCGACGACATCGACCTGGTCGAGATCAACGAGGCGTTCGCCGCGGTCGTGCTGCGCTTCGTCAAGGACATGGGCCTGTCGCTGGACAAGGTCAACGTCAACGGCGGCGCCATCGCCCTGGGCCACCCCCTCGGCGCCACCGGAGCCATGATCCTGGGCACCCTCGTCGACGAACTGGAGCGCCAGGACAAGCGCTACGGCCTCGCCACGCTCTGCGTCGGCGGCGGCATGGGCATCGCCACCATCGTCGAGCGCGTCTGACCGTCCCGTCCGCACCCCTTACGGAGAGCAGCACATGACCGAGAGCACGACCATCCGCTGGGAACAGGACGAGACCGGCGTCGTCACCCTCGTCCTGGACGACCCCGACCAGTCCGCCAACACCATGAACCAGGCCTTCCGGGCCTCCCTCGCGGCGGTCGCCGAGCGCGCGGAGGCCGAGAAGGACGCGATCCGCGGCATCATCTGGACCTCCGCCAAGAAGACCTTCTTCGCGGGCGGCGACCTCAAGGACATGGTGAAGGCCGGGCCCGAGGACGCCCAGCGGGTCTTCGACACCTCCACCGAGATCAAGAGCGCGCTGCGCCGCCTCGAGACCCTCGGCAAGCCCGTCGTCGCCGCCATCAACGGCGCGGCGCTGGGCGGCGGTTACGAGATCGCCCTCGCCTCGCACTACCGCGTCGCCCTCGACGCGCCCGGTTCCAAGATCGGCCTGCCCGAGGTCACCCTCGGCCTCCTGCCGGGTGGCGGCGGCGTCGCCCGCACGGTACGGCTCATGGGCATCGCCGACGCCCTGCTGAAGGTGCTGCTCCAGGGCACCCAGTACCCGCCGCAGCGGGCCCTGGAGAACGGCCTGGTCCACGAAGTGGCCGCCACCGAGGAGGAGTTGCTCGCCAAGGCGCGCGCGTTCATCGACGCGAACCCGGAGTCGCGGCAGCCCTGGGACGTACCCGGCTACAAGATCCCGGGCGGTACGCCGTCGAACCCGAAGTTCGCCGCCAACCTCCCCGCCTTCCCGGCCAACCTGAGGAAGCAGCTCAACGGCGCCCCCTACCCGGCGCCGCGCAACATCCTCGCGGCCGCCGTCGAGGGCGCCCAGGTGGACTTCGAGACCGCTCTGACCATCGAGGCGCGGTACTTCACCGAGCTGGTCACCGGGCAGACCGCCAAGAACATGATCCAGGCGTTCTTCTTCGACCTCCAGGCGGTCAACGCGGGCCGGAGCCGCCCCCAGGGCGTCGAGCCGCGCACCGTCCGCAAGGTCGCCGTCCTCGGCGCCGGGATGATGGGCGCGGGCATCGCGTACGCCTGTGCCAAGGCCGGCATCGACGTCGTCCTCAAGGACGTGTCGCTCGAAGCGGCCGAGAAGGGCAAGGGGTACTCCGTCAAGCTCCTCGACAAGGCGCTCGCGCGGGGCAGGACGACCGAGGCCAAGCGCGACGAGCTGCTGGCCCGGATCACCCCGGCCGCCGACCCGGCCGACCTGGCCGGCTGCGACGCGGTCATCGAGGCCGTGTTCGAGGACACGGCGCTCAAGCACAAGGTGTTCCAGGAGATCCAGGACATCGTCGAGCCCGACGCGCTGCTGTGCTCCAACACCTCCACCCTGCCGATCACGCTCCTCGCGGAGGGCGTCGAGCGCCCGGCCGACTTCATCGGTCTGCACTTCTTCTCGCCGGTCGACAAGATGCCGCTCGTCGAGATCATCAAGGGCGAGCGGACGGGCGACGAGGCGCTGGCGCGCGCCTTCGACCTCGTACGCCAGATCAAGAAGACGCCCATCGTCGTCAACGACTCGCGCGGCTTCTTCACCTCGCGCGTCATCGGCCAGTTCATCCACGAGGGCGTGGCGATGGTCGGCGAGGGCGTGGAGCCCGCCTCCGTCGAGCAGGCCGCGGCGCAGGCCGGCTACCCGGCGAAGGTGCTCTCCCTGATGGACGAGCTGACCCTCACGCTTCCGCGCAAGATCCGCGACGAGACGCGGCGGGCCGTCGAGGAGGCGGGCGGCACCTGGCCGGAGCACCCGGCGGACGCGGTGATCGACCGGATGGTCGACGAGTTCGGCCGCACCGGCCGCAGCGGCGGCGCGGGCTTCTACGACTACGACGCGGACGGCAAGCGGCAGGGCCTGTGGCCCGGTCTGCGCGAGCACTTCGGCGGCGGCGCGGTAGCGGTCCCCTTCGAGGACATGCAGGAGCGGATGCTCTTCTCCGAAGCGCTGGACAGCGTCCGCTGCCTGGAGGAAGGCGTGCTGACGTCGGTCGCCGACGCCAACATCGGCTCCATCATGGGCATCGGCTTCCCGGCCTGGACCGGCGGCGTGCTCCAGTACATCAACGGCTACGAGGGCGGCCTGCCCGGCTTCGTGGCCCGGGCGCGCGAGCTCGCCGAGCGGTACGGGGAGCGGTTCCAGCCGCCGGCGCTGCTGCTGGAGAAGGCGGAGCGGGGCGAGACGTTCAGCGACTGAGCCCCCGGCCCACCGGGGCGGCCGCGCTGGTCAGCGGGCCGGTCGTCCCGGGGCCGCCCCGGCGCCCTGCGGTAACGGCGGGAGTCCGCACGGCGCCCCGCTCACTCCGCCCGGAAGGCGGCGCCCAGCTCCTCCTTCAGCGACCGCTGGAACGCCGTGACCAGCGCCTGCACCACCAGCGGCTGCATATGGGCGGACAGCGACTTCATCGCCGCCAGGTGCTCCGGATCCGACTCGCGCTCACGGTACGGATCCCACACCTCGTCCCGGAACAGCCGCGTCAGCTCCTGCGCCGCCGAACGGGTGTGCTCCAGCAGGACCGTACGCGCCGCCAAGAGCGTCTCGTGCGCGATCGGCACGTCCAGCAGCCGCACGCCCAGCCGCAGCAGCCCGGCGTCCACCCGGTAGGTCTCCGGGTCCTCCGTCCGCGCCAGTACGTCCATCGCGGTCAGCCGCGCCAGGTCCTCCTCCGACAGCGCCCGGCCCGCCCGCCGCTCCAGCTCCGCCCGCGACAGCTCCTCCGGCGAGTCGGGCGCCCAGGTCGCCACCAGCGCCCGGTGAATGGCCAGATCGTGGGCGCTGAGATCCGGAGGCAGCTGCTCCAGGTACCGTTCGATGGCGGCCAGCGTCATCCCCTGGTGCTGCAACTCCTCGATGAGCGCGAGCCGCGACACGTGCTCGAGACCGTAGAGCCCCACCCGACGCGGCCCGATCACCGGCGGCGGCAGCAGCCCGCGCGTGCTGTAGAACCGCACGGTGCGCACGGTGACCCCGGCCCGGGCCGCCAGCTCGTCGACGGTCAGCGTCGGCTGCTGCTCCTCGGTCTCGGTCGCCATGGGGGCCTCACTTCCGGTGGTGCGGCGTGCGGTACGTCAATGGAACAGTATTGCTGTCTCACCAACGATGTGAAAGTGCGGGGCGCAGGCGGGAGCCGGTGGTACCGGGGACCGCACCAGCGGAAGTGAGCCACGGGATTGTCAGTGGCGTCTCGTACGGTGGTTCGCATGACGGGGATGACGGAAACCGCGCGGGTTTCGTACGTACAGGGGGACGCCACCACGCCGGTGGGCAAGGGCGTCAAGGTCATCGCGCATGTCTGCAACGACCTGGGCGGCTGGGGCAAGGGCTTCCTCCTCGCCCTCTCGCGGCGCTGGGCGGAGCCGGAGGTCGCCTACCGGCGCTGGCACCGGGAGCGGGCTCGTAACGACTTCGGTCTGGGGGCCGTGCAGTACGTCCAAGTGGGGCCGTATCTGTGGGTGGCGAACATGGTGGGGCAGCGGGGGATCCGCACGGCCAGCAAGGGAGTGCCCGTGCGGTACGAGGCGATCGACGCCGCACTGGACAAGCTCGGCGCCAAGGCCGCCGAGCTCGGGGCCTCGGTGCACATGCCGAGGATCGGCTGCGGGCTGGCGGGCGGGAAGTGGTCGCGGGTGGAGCCGCTGATAGCCGAGCGGCTCGTGGCGCGGGGCATACCGGTGACCGTGTACGACCACGTCGGCTGAGTCCGCGTCAGACGGTGGGCCCGTCGGCCGGGACGTACCCGTCCGCCTGCGTCCGGCCCTGTGGCGGGCGTCGGCTCCGCCGAGCCGACGGCGCGCCCGCCCATGGCGGACGCGCCGGTGCCAGGCGGACCGCGGTGGCGGAGCCTGTACGCGGCCGGAGGTCAGACGCGGCGGGCCTGGGGGCCGGCCGTCCCCGCGCCGCCTTCGCAAGCGGGGTCCTTGGGCGGGGTGGGCGGAGCGAACTGGACGCAACTGGTGGTGGGAGTCACGTTGCCCACGACCTCGACGAGCCGGAAACAGACGTTGATGCCGACCTGCTTGTCCATCGGCCCGAGGACGAGATCGGGACGGAGGAACGGAACGATGGTCCAGCAGCCGTTGCCGGAAGGGAGGATGTACCAGCGCTGGACGTCGGCCCGCTGGCCCTCTTCGTTGAGCGGGCGGGCGTCCTGGAGCAGGATGCCCGTTCCGGTGGGGTTGTTGGGGTCGATGGCCATCTGCTTCTCGTCCGTCATGGCACTTTGCAGACGGTAGACGACGTTGCCGTCGCGTACGTCCTCGCAGATGATCTTCCACAGGTGCTTGTTGTCGTTGATGGTCGACAGCGGATAGGTGCGGATCTGGAGGTCCCACTCCTTGGTGATGTAGCCGCCACTGAGCTGGTGCACGATCATGACCGGCTCGCCCTTGCAGGCGGAGCTGACGACGGCGCTGAGGGAATTCTGGTACATCGCTTTTCCCTTTCACGGGTTCCCGGATAGCGCGTGGACACATTCCAAGGACCACGCGCTTTCGTGGAGACGCCGGACTGATGTCCAGGCGGTGATGTGGTGCTCATTCCCTCGTGCACCAGGCCGACCCTGGATTGGCAATCACCCGCCACATTCGACCCGCCGTGCGCGCCGCACGTATCCAGCGCAATTCGTACGTGGATAGCGAAATGAAGTCCCGTTGATTTACCGGAAAGGTCGCGAGTCGCATTCCCGCCCGACGCGCGCAGACGTCCAGGGCGGTTACGCGCTCCCGCCGCCCACGG
This sequence comes from Streptomyces sp. NPDC045431, assembly GCF_040646655.1. Classification (NCBI taxonomy): domain Bacteria; kingdom Bacillati; phylum Actinomycetota; class Actinomycetes; order Kitasatosporales; family Streptomycetaceae; genus Streptomyces; species Streptomyces sp. NPDC045431. The sequence goes on along the minus strand of NZ_JBEZAQ010000002.1, from coordinate 123,261 downwards.
CCGGGAAGTGGTGCGCCAGCGCCTCATGCGGATCCGCGTCCGCCGTGTGGCCGTGGTCCACGTGGACGGTCACCGCGGTCAGCCGGGGTACGGCGTGCAGCAGGGCGTGCTCCGCCGCGACCGCCACCGCGTGCGCCTGGACGACCGTCAGCGACGGGTCGACCACCACGGACGTCTCGGCGCGCAGCGCATGGCCCAGCCACCGCATGCGCACGGCTCCCGCGCCCCGCACGCCCTCGACATGGGAGAGCACATGCTCCGCACGGTCCACCAAGGCCGGGTCCACCGCGTCCATCAGCCGGTGCCAGACCTCCCGCGCCGCGCCCCGCAGCACCAGCAGGATCGCGGCCGTGATGGCGAGCCCGATCAGCGGGTCCGCCCACCGCCATCCCACCGCCGCGCCGCCCGCGCCCAGCAGCACGGCCAGTGAGGTGAACCCGTCCGTCCGGGCGTGCAGCCCGTCGGCGACCAGCGCGGCCGACCCGATGCGCCTGCCCGTACGGATCCGGGCACGCGCCACCCACTCGTTGCCCGCGAACCCCACCAGCCCGGCGGCCGCGACCACCGGCAGATGGCTGACCGGCTGCGGCTCCAGCAGCCGCCTCACCGCCTCGTACCCGGCGAACACCGCCGACGCCGCGATCACCAGCACCACGAACACACCCGCCAGGTCCTCGGCGCGCCCGAAGCCGTACGTATAGCGGCGCGTGGCGGCCCGCCGGCCCAGCACGAAGGCGAGCGCGAGGGGCAGTGCCGTCAGCGCGTCCGTCGCGTTGTGCACGGTGTCACCGAGCAGTGCCACCGAACCCGACAGCACGGCGACGACCGCCTGCACGACGGTCGTCGCGGCCAGCACCCCGAAGGAGAACCACAGGGTGCGCAGTCCCTCCACCGACCCCTCCAGCGCGGCGTCGATCCGCTCGTGAGGGTGGTGGTGATGATGGCGGTGGTGGTGTCCGTGGCCCGTCATGGACACCACCATGGCAGCTGAACACCCCTGCAGCCACTGCGGTGATACAGCCTCCGACCAGGTGCGAAGCGCTCGCGACTGCGAGCCGTCGGCTACTGGCCGGACCGGTCGGCTACCGGCCGGACGCCACGACCGGATAGTGGTCGGACAGGTTCGTGTACGTGTACCGCGTGCCCCAGCTCGACACCGTCCAGGGCGCGCTCTGCTCCTTGATCACTTCGTTGGTCCAGCCGGCGGGCCGCGCATGACCGGCGCGGTGCAGGACGTAGTCCAGGTCCTCGCGCGGGTCGTCGGGGTAGCGCTCCGCGGCGATCGAGTTCTGCTCGGTGTCGAAGGAGTACGGATGCCCCGTGCGCGCGTCCGCGCCCGCCAGCCCCGCGTCACCGAGCATCGCGGCGTACTCGGCACTGTGCGAGTCGACGTTGAAGTCGCCGGCCACGAGCACCTGCTCGGACGCCGGGATGTTCTTCGCGTCCAGGAAGGCGTCCATCGCCTTGAACTGGCGGCTGCGCACCTGCGCCGCCTCGCCCGCCGAGCAGCCCGGGTCCGTCGACTGGGCGTGCGTGCCCACCACATGCACGCGCGCGCCGTTCACGTTCAGCACCGCGTAGACGAAGCCCTTGTTGGAGTACCAGTCCGCCCCGCACGCGTCCTTGTAGACGTACTGCTCCTTGCGCACGATCGGCCACTTGCTGAGCACGGTGACCCCGCCGTCCTCCGGCGTCGTCGCCGAGTACGCGCCGCTGGTGGCGTCCCAGCCGTCCCTGCCGCGCCCCATCACCGGCGTCTGGTACGGGTACTGGGCGGCGGAGTTGCGCAGGAGCGCGTCGGAGGCGCCGTTGTCGAACGCCTCCTGGAGCACGACGACGTCATTGCCCTGGTAGAAGCCCGTCTTGGGGATCTCCGCCGCGCGGTGGTCCTGGCCCCAGTTCGGGTAGAGGGTCTTGCTGAAGAGGAACGCGTTGTACGAGAGGACCTTGAGGCTCGGCGTTCCGGCGGCGGACGCGGCGGAGGCGGCGGAGGCGGACGGGCCGGTGGCGGCCAGCGTGGCGGCGGCGAGCGCCACGGGCACCGCGGCGGACAGGGAACGGCGGATCAGGGTACGCGGCACGACGAACTCCTGAGGAGTGAGGGGGGATTGGAGTGGCGCCGCACATCACATCATCCGCGGTTACTTTCCGGTAGCCATTGGATGGACCTTTCCCGACACGTGAGAGAAAGAGCGCCGGTCCTCAGCGCCCCGCGGCGGGCGACGTCCACACCGTGCCGCGCGCCTCGTACTCGAGCATGGCCTCCAGACCGGTCGCTGCGTCCGGACCCAGCTCCCGGCGTACGAGCCAGAGGGCCAGGTCCAGGCCGGACGTGACGCCGCCGGCCGTCACCAGGTCACCGTCGTCGACGACCCGGGCGTTCTTCACCACGCCGCCCTGGTCCTGGAGGTCCTGCCGTGCCCTGTGGTGCGTGGTGCAGGGCCGGTTCCGGGTCAGACCGGCCGCCGACAGCAGCATCGTCCCCGTGCACAGCGCGCTGATGGTGAGGCCGGGGCGCGCCGCCGCGGCCAGGGCCCTCGGCAGCGTGCCGCGCTGGATCTCGGCCCAGACGCCGGGGCTGTCCCTGCGGGCGTACCCGCCGCCCGGCACGACCAGCAGGTCCGCCCGGTGCGGTGCCCAGGGGCGAACGCGGTGGACCTCCGTGCCGTACGCAGCCCTGACGGCCGTGGTCGCGGTCCCGGCGACGCTGACGTACCCGACCTCGACCGGCCGGTCGGTGAAGAAGGCGGCGGCGGAGAAGACTTCGTAGGGCGCGATGAAGTCGAGCTCCTCGACACCCTCGTACAGGACGATGTGCACGCGCAGGGGCCCGCCGCCTCCGGCGGCGGGCGGCTTCGGAGCGGCCGACGCGGAAGGCGCGGCGGCGGAGGCGGGTGCGGCGGCAGCCGCGCCCATGGCCAGGGTCGTGGCGCCGACTGCGGTCGAGGCACGGAGCAGGTCACGGCGGTTCATGCAGATCTCCCATAGGTGTGGGGCGGGTCGGTGGACAGGCGGCTCGGCCGCAGTGCTCGGACCTGACGGCTGGTGGCTGATGCCTGACGGCTGACGGCTCCTAGGGCGGCGGAAGGCTCACGCCCGCTCGGGGGCCCGGCGCCGGGAGCGCCACACGGTGCCGCGGCGCTCGTACTCGAGCACCTCCTCGGCGAAGACGGCCGTCTCGTGGCCGTAGAACCGTTCGACGAGCCACAGCCCGAGGTCGATGCCCGAGGTGACGCCCCCGCAGGTCACCAGGTCGCCGTCGTCGACGACCCGCCCGCCGACCACCTGCGCGCCCTGAGCGCGGAGGTCGTCCTTGGCGATGTGGTGGGTGGTGCAGGGCCGGCCCTTGGTGATGCCGGCGGCGGAGAGCAGCATCGTCCCGCTGCACACGGCCGCGAGGACCAGCCCCGGCCGCCGGGCCTCCGCGAGCGCCTTGGGCAGCCTGCCGCGGTCGATCTCCTTCTGCAGGCCGGACCCCGGACCGTACCCGCCGCCCGGCACGACGATCAGGTCGGCCGAGGACGGTGACCAGCGCGCCCGGCAGACGATCTCCATGCCCGCGGTGGTGACGACCGTCCGCGGTCCGTCCGCCGTGACGAAGGTCTGCTCGACCGGACCCCGGTCCCCGACGATGCCGAAGACCTCGACCGGTCCCGCGAAGTCCTGCTCCTCCACGCCGTCGTACAGCACCGTGTGTACGCGCAGGGGCTCGCGACGCCGGCGGCCCGGGCCCGCCGGTGAGCCGGCCGCCGCGGGGCCGGCGCCCGCGAGGCCGGAGCCGACGGCCCCGATGCCGACCGCGGCGGCGGCGCTCGAACGCAGCAGATCGCGCCTGTGCATGGATCCTCCAGAAAGAGTGGGAGGCGCCCCGGGGGACACCGCATGCGGCCCCTGAGGTGCGACGACGGGCCCAGTCTTCCGACGGAGGACGAGAGGGGACAGTGGCCTGGGTGCCCATGTGGCGCAAGATGCGGCCACGGCGCGCACGCGCGCCCCTCGCTCCCGGAAGCCTCACACCCGGAAGCTCGCGCGGTACGCCTTCGGGGTCGTGCCCACCTGCCGGGTGAAGTGGTGCCGGAGAGCCTCGATGGACCCGAAACCGGTGCTCTCCGCGATCCGGCCGATCGGTACGTCGGTGGTCTCCAGCAGTTCCCGGGCCCGCTGCACGCGGTGTGCGAGCAGCCACCGCAAAGGGGTCGTCCCGGTCTGCGCCCGGAAGCGCCGCGCCAGGCTGCGCCTGCTTATTGCGGCCTGGGCGGCGATGTCGGCGATCGCCAGCGGCCGGTGCAGGTTGTCCCGCATCCACCGCAGCGTCCCGCCGAGGTCGTCCGTGTCGGTTCCGGGCTCCCGGTGCTCGATGAACTGGGCCTGGCCACCCTCCCGTTGCGGAGCCATGACGATCATGCGGGCCACGTCGGCGGCGACCGCTGCGCCCTGGTCCCGGCGCACGATGTGCAGGCACAGGTCGAGGCCGGCGGCGATGCCCGCGGAGGTCAGGACGTCCTCGTCGTCGACGAACAGCACCGACGGGTCCACCGTCACCTCGGGGAACCGCGCGGCGAGGTCATCGGCGAAGCGCCAGTGCGTCGTCGCCCGGCGCCCTTCGAGCAGCCCGGCCCGGGCCAGGACGAAGGCGCCCGTGCAGATGGAGGCTATGCGTGCTCCCGAGGCCGCCGCCTCCCTCAGCAGCCGGACCACCCGCGGATGCGGCGTCTGGTCGGCGGCGATGCCCGGCACGATGAGGGTGTCCGCGCCGCGGGCGTCCGCCAGACCGTACGGCGCGGTGAGGCGGAAGGGTTCCGCTTCACCCGCCCGCGTGGTGACGGCGCGGTCCGCGCAGACCCTGATCTCGTACGCGGGCGTCCCGTCGGGCCTGCGCGCGAAGGCGAACACCTGGCAGGGGATGGTCAGGTCGAACGCTGACACCCCGTCAAGAGCGAGAACAGCAACCACATGCATGGGGCCGCACGGTACGCCAGGTACGCGTCCGGGGGCCGCCGGTGTTTGCCGAGGCCGCGGCGTCACCCCCCGTCAACTTCCGTGTCAACACCGCTCGTGTCCTGCTCTGCCGGTCGGGACGGATCGAGAGGACTCGGTAGGATCCGGACATGGACTCGACGGTGACTCTTGCCCGGAACGCCGAGGTGTTCCCCTTCGATCTCGGTCCGCTCAACCCCGTGTTGGCCGAACTCATCATCGGCGTCGTGTTCTTCGGCGCCACCTTCCTCATCATGGCCACGGTGATCCTGCCCCGGATCAACCGCACCCTGCGGCAGCGCCAGGACGCCATCGAGGGCGGTACCGACCGCGCCGAGGAACTGCGCGAGCAGGCCGCCCAGCTCCGTAGCCAGTACGAGGCCGAGCTCGCCTCGGCGCGGCACGACGCCGCCCGCATCCGCGCCGAGGCGCACGAGCAGGGCGCGGCCGCCCTCGTCGCCGCCCGCGAGGAGGGGGCGCGCGAGCGCGAGCGGATCCTCGCCGCCGGGCACGCCCGCATCGCGGAGGAACGCGCCGCCGCCGAGTCCCGCCTCGGTGACGACGTGGAGGCGTGGGCGCGCACCCTCGCCGAGCGGATCATCGGGGAACCCGTCCCCGCCCGCCCCGCCGACCGCCCCTGATCCCGGGCCCGAGGCCCCAGGCCCGAAGCCCCTGACCCGAGCCGGGGGCACCGGCACCGGAGCCCACGCCCCCGCCTCCGCCGCCCGCCCTCGGTGATCGATACTGGTAGCGGGGCCCACCCCGGGCCCCGGAACCGCACCGAGGAGCACGTCGGCCATGGCAGCAGCAGACCCGGCACCGCCACCCCCCGGCGGGGTGCTGTGGACCCTCGCGGGCGACATACGCGGCCTGCTCATGCTGCCCGCCGCGCTCACCCTCCAGGTCGCCCACCCCGCCGTCGGCGCCGGCGTCGACGAGCACTCCGTCTTCCGCACCGACCCCTGGGGCCGCGGCGAACGCTCCCTGCGCTCGCTCCAGCTGTGGGTGTACGGGGGCGAGGCCGCCGCCGAGGAGGGCCGCAGGCTCCGGCGGCTCCACAAGACCATCCAGGGCACCGACACCCGCGGCCGCCGCTACCACGCCCTCACCCCGGCGAACTACGCCTGGGTCCACGCCACCGGCTTCCCCGTCTTCCACCACGCCTACCGCTACCTCGTGCGTCCCATGACCGAGGCGCAGGAGCGGCAGCTGTACGCCGAGTGGCTCCAGGTCGGCCGGATACTCGGCCTCCACGACCGCGACATGCCGCAGACGATCGAGGACTTCTGGCCGTACTACCGCAAGATCCTCGCCGAGGAGATCGAGGCCACCGTCGTCGTCCGGGAGCTGGTCGCCACCGACAGTCCGGTGCCCCCGCCCGACCGTGGACCGCTCCCGACGCGGCTCCTCCTGCGCGCCCTGTGGCCGGTACTGCTCCCGTCGCTCGCCCGCTTCCGCCGCTTCGTCAGCATCGGCTTCATGCCGCCCGACGCGCGCGCCGCGCTCGGCCTGGAGTGGACGGACGCGCAGGAGCGCGCGCTGCGCCGCTTCGGCCGGGTCGTACGAGCCGTGGTCCCCGTCCTGCCCGAGCGGTTGCGCTACCTCCCGCTCGCGCGCGAGGCCCGCCGACGGCATCGTCTCAGCTCGGCAGCCCGCCCCGCGCGATGACGTCCGCGTACCACCGCGCGCTGTCCTTCGGCGTGCGCCGCTGGGATGCGAAGTCCACGTGCACGATGCCGAACCGTTTACCGTAGCCGTACGCCCACTCGAAGTTGTCCAGCAGCGACCACAGGAAGTAGCCGCGCACGTCCACCCCGTCCGCCAGTGCCCGGTGCACCGCCGCGAGGTGCGCGTGCAGGTACGCCACCCGCTCGGGGTCGTGGACAGCCCCCGACGGGTCGGCGTAGTCGTCGTACGCCGCGCCGTTCTCCGTCACCAACAACGGTACGGAGGGCAGCTCGTCCCGCAGCCGTACCAGCAGCTCGTACAGTCCGTCGGCGTCCACCGGCCAGTCCATCGCGGTACGCGGCCCCGGCGCCGGTACGAAGCGGACGTGCGCCTCCGAGCCCGGCCAGGGCGACGGCACGTCGCACGTCCCCGCCCCGACGACCGTGGGGGAGTAGTAGTTGATCCCCAGTGAGTCGACCGGCGCGGACGTCACCTCCAGGTCCCCGTCCCGTACGAACGCCCAGTCCGTCAGCCCGGCCGTGTCCGCCACCAGGTCCGCCGGAAGCCGCCCGTGGAACACCGGGTCCAGGAAGAGCCGGTTGCCCAGCGCGTCCACCCGCCGCGCCGCGTCCTGGTCGGCGTCCGAGTCCGAAAGCGCCCTCACCGCGTGGAGGTTCAGCGTCAGCGACACCTCCGCCGACGCCGGGAGCGCGGCCCGCAGGGCCCGCACCGCGAGCCCGTGCGCCAGGTTCAGGTGGTGTGCCGCGCGCAGCGACGCGACCGGCTCCGTGCGGCCCGGCGCGTGCACCCCCGAGGCGTACCCGAGGAACGCCGCGCACCACGGCTCGTTCAGCGTCGTCCAGGTGGCGACCCGGTCGCCCAGCGCGCTCGCCACCAGCGCGGCGTAGTCGGCGAACCGTTCCGCCGTCTCCCGCTGCGGCCAGCCGCCCCCCGCGGCGGAGCCGCTGATGTCAGCGGTTTCCAGCTCCTGCGGGAGGTCCCAGTGGTAGAGCGTGGCCACCGGCCGGATGTCCGCCGCCTGCAACTCGTCCACCAGCCGCCGGTAGAAGTCCAGTCCCTTCTGGGCCGCGGGCCCCCGCCCCGTCGGCTGCACGCGCGGCCACGCCACCGAGAACCGGTAGTCCGTCACCCCCAGGTCCTTCATCAGCGCGACGTCCTCGCGCATCCGGTGGTAGTGGTCGGCGGCGATGTCACCGGTGTCGCCGTTGCGCACCTTGCCCGGCGTACGGCTGAAGGTGTCCCAGATGGACGGCGTCCGGCCGTCCTCGTCGGCGGCGCCTTCGATCTGGTACGCGGCCGTGGCCGTGCCCCAGCGGAAGCCGGCCGGGAAGCTGAGCTCGGTCATGAGACTCCCAACGAAAGGTGGAGGGGAAAGGAAGGGTCAGCCCTTGACGGCGCCCTGCATGATGCCGCCGACGATCTGGCGGCCCAGCAGGCCGAAGACAAGCAGCACGGGGAGGGTGCCGAGCAGCGTGCCCGCCATGATCACGGACTGGTCGTGTACGTAACCGCCGCCCAGCTGGCGCAGTGCGACCTGCACGGTCGGGTTCTGGGAGGACAGCGCCACGATCGGCCAGAAGAAGTCGTTCCAGGCCGCCATGAACGTCAGCATGCCCAGCACCGCCATCCCGGGCCGCGCCACCGGCACCACGATCGACCAGAAGATCCGCGCGTTCGACGCGCCGTCCACCCGCGCCGCCTCGATCAACTCGTCCGGCAGGGACTGCACCAGGAACTGGCGCATGAAGAACACCCCGAACGCCGACACCAGCCCCGGCAGGATCACCGACTGCAGCTGGTTCACCCACTCCAGCTTCGCGATCAGCATGAACAGCGGGATCACGCCCAGTTGGGGCGGAATCATCATCGTGCCCACCGTCACCGCCAGCAGCGCCCCCTTGCCGCGGAAGCGCAGCTTGGCGAAGGCGAAGCCGGCGAGCGTGCAGCACAGCACCGTGCCGACGGTGATCGAACCCGACACGATCAGGGAGTTGAGCAGGGCCGTGCCGATGTCCGCCTCCTCCAGCACCGCCTCGACGTTCCGCATCAGGTTCGGGCCGGGGAGCAGCGCCGGCGGCACCTGCGCCAGATCCGCGTTCGAGCGGCTCGCGGCGACGATCGTCCAGTAGAACGGGAAGGCGGAGACCAGCACGGCGGCGATCAGGATCGCGTACGCGACCCTCCCCCCGTGGAGCGTGCGCCCCGCGCGTCGCTTCACGCTCATCGGACGGCCTCCTTGCGGGCGCGGCGGCGCACGACCAGGGCGTTGACCCCGACCAGGACCAGGATCAGCAGGAACATCACCCAGGCGACCGCGGCCGCCCGACCCAGGTGGAAGAAGCCCCAGCCCTGCTCGTACAGGTACAGACCGAGCGTCTGGTACTGGTGCGAGATACCGCCCGACACGCTGCCCTCGAAGAGCAGCGGCTCCCCGAAGAACTGCGTCGCCCCGATCGTCGACACCACCACGGTGAACACGATCGTCGGCCGCAGGCCCGGCAGCGTGACGTGCACGAACTGCCGCCAGCGCGACGCGCCGTCCATCTCCGCGGCCTCGTACAGCTCGGTCGGGATGGACTGCATGCCCGCGAGGTAGATCAGGGCGTTGTAGCCGGTCCACCGCCAGATGACGATCGTCGACACCGCGACCTGCGAGGCGACGGTACCGGTCTGCCAGTCCACCGGGCCGAACCCGACCACGCCCAGGAGGTGGTTCACCAGGCCGAAGTCCCGCCCGAAGAGCTGCGCGAACACCAGCGTCGCCGCGGCGACGGACGTCGCGTACGGCAGCAGCATCGCCGTCCGGAAGAACGTCCGGCCACGGAGTTTGTAGTTCAGCAGGTGCGCCAGGCCCAGCGCCATCACCAGCTGCGGGACCGTCGACAGCACGCCGATGGTGAAGGTGTTGCGCAGCGAGAGCCAGAAGAAGTCGTCGGTGAAGAGCGCGGTGTAGTTGGCGAGGCCGCGCCACTGCATGTCACCGGGGGTCTGGAGTTCGACGCGGTAGAGCGAGACGAAGGCGGTGTAGAGGAGGGGGAAGAGCCCGAAGGCGGCGAAGAGGGTGAAGAACGGCGCGATGTACGCGTACGGCGAGGCCGCCCGCCAGAGGCGCCGGTACGTCGCGCCGCGCGCGGCGGCGGGTGGTGCGTGGAGGGTCACGGTACGGGGCCCTTCGGAGTTCGGCGCGCGGCGGCTTGCGCTGCGCGATGCTTGCTGCCTGGTGGGCGGGTTTCCGCTGAGCGGGGCCTGGGCTGCTGCCCGGTGGGCTTCGGGCGGGTGCCGGGGGTTCCGGTGGGGGGTGGTCGGACTCTCGTTCACCGCGCTTCGCGCGAGTTCAGTCGTTTGACGTCCGACCACCCCCCACGCTCCACCCCCGTCCCCCTCACGTGGTCGGGCCCGATCCACGGCCGGTACGTGCGTCCCCGGTGGGCGTCGTTGCGACCTCGGTCCGCACAGGAGCCGCGCTCCCGCGTAACGGGCGTCAGCGGCCACCGCCCGCGGACGGCCTTCGGCCTCGGGGTGGGGCCGTGCAGGGTCGTCCCCGCAGCGGTTGGCGGCGCGGAGACCGTTCCGCGTCCGTACGGGCCAAGGCCGCCGGCCGCGTGGGGGTACCCCCTCTGGGGGAGAGTCGAGCCCGGAGGGGTCCCGCCCCGCACCCCGCCGGCGGCAGCCGCCCACGCGGGCGCCCAGCGCAGCGCGGAACCGCACCCCCGGCAGGGCAAGCCCCCTGCGCGGGTGCTCGCCGGGCGCGGTGCCCGGACCGGCAGGTCCGCCGCGCGCGCCCCGCCCCGGAAGGCTCAGCCCGTCGCGTTCGCGACGCCCTTCCTCGCGGTGGACCAGGCCTCGTCGGGTGCCGTGCCCTTACGCTCGACCTCGCTCAGCGCGTTCGTGATCTGGTCCGCGACGTTCTTGTCGTGCACTCCCAGCACCTGCACCGGCGCCGCCTTCGCCGCCTCGCCGAAGATCCGGCCGATGGGGGCGCCCGAGAAGTACGGGTCCGTGGCGTCCGCGATCTTCGCGATGGCGCCCGTCGAGGACGGGAAGTTGCCCTGTGCGCGGAAGAGCTTGGCCTGCTGCTCCGGCGCGGTGAGCCACTGGATCAGGTCGTACGCCTCCTTCTTGTGCTTCGCCGCGCGCGGCACGGACAGGTACGAGCCGCCCCAGTTCCCCGCGCCGCCCGGCAGCTTGGCGATGTCCCACTTGCCGCGCCCGGCGTCGCCGGCCTGGCCCTTGATGTAGCCGAGCATCCACGCGGGGCACGGGATCGTGGCGAAGGACCCGGCCGCGAAGGCCTGGTTCCACTGCGGCGACCACTGGTCGAGCTTGGCGCTCAGGCCAGCCTCGGCCGCCTCGGCCGCGGTGTCCCACGCGGCCTTGACGGCGGGGTTCTTGTCGTAGACGAGTTCGCCGGAGGCGTTGTAGTACCGCTCCTCCTCCTGCCCGATCATGATGGTGAAGAGGCTGCCCACGCTGTCGAGCCACGCGCTCTTGCCGGGGGCCTTCGCCTTGTACTGCTTGCCCAGCTCCAGGTACCCGTCCCAGGTGGACCACCGCGCGGCCAGCTCGGTGCGGTCCGTGGGCAGGCCGGCCTGCTTGAAGAGGTCCGTGCGATAGCACATCGCCTCGGGTCCCACGTCGGTGCCGAGCCCGAGCACGCGCCCGTCCTTGGTGGTCGCCGCCGTCCACTTCGCCTCGGCGAACTGCCCCTTGAGCTTGTCCGCCCCGTACTTCGTCAGGTCCTCGAACTTGTCGGCCTGCTGCTGGGTGACGGAGGCGATGCGCCCGACCTCGATGCCCTGGACGTCGGCGAGGCCGCCGCCGCCCGCGAGCCGGGTCTGGAGGGACTTCCAGTAGTCCTGCTCGTCCTCGGTGTCGGTCTGCTTGATCGTGATGCCGGGGTGCAGCTTCTCGTACTCGGCGTAGAGCCCGGCCTCCTTGTAACCGAAGGAGCCGAAGAGGTCGACGGTGAGCGTGACCCGGCCGTCGGACGCCTCGTCCGAGGCGCCGGCTCCGCAACCGGCGAGCAGGGCCCCGGTGAGCGCGACCGCGCCGAGACGGACGGCGGCCCTTCTGGCGGCTCGGGCGATGGGCATGGGAAGCCTCCCTTGGCTTCGGGGGAGCGGGACGGCGCGGAGAGCTGAGAGCGCTCTCAAACGGTTGCGTCGGAGCGTCCCCCGTGCGCCCCTGTGCCGTCAAGACTCGAACACGTAACAGCAGCGCGGTCCTGCCAACTCCCTCTTATGTCCCCTGTATTGACAGTCTCTTTCAGGAGTTTTACGTTCCTGGCCACATGAGAGCGCTCTCAACGCTCGATCCCCCACCCCCTCGAGGTGCTGTCCATGCCATCCCCGCGCACCCGATCAGCCGCAGTCCTCGTGGCCACCACCCTGGCCACCCTCGGCCTGGCCGGTCCCACCGCCGCCCCGGCCGCCGCCGCCACCGTCCCCGTCGGCGCGGGCGGTTACTCCGACACCCGCCCCGCCGGCACCTCCGGTCCCACCACCAACACCGGCACCCCGGTCACCCCCAAGGTCACGCCCGCCGCCCAGGGCAAGCCCGTCCCCACCAACGACTGGTGGTCCTCGCTCGCCTTCCAGCGCTACGGCGACAATCCCTGGTCCACCCCGATGTACGGCCACCCCCTCACCTACCAGGCCACCGCCGCGGGCCTGGACATCGGCTACCCCACGGCCCCCGCCATCGTCGGCGACGGCCGCCAGTACGAGTACGCCCACAAGCGCGACCTCACCCTCGGTCTGACGGGGCTCAACTCGCCCGACACCAAGGCCGATGCGTGGTCCGACTGGACCGTCACCCCCTACTGGTCCGACGGATCCCGCACGCTGCGTACGACCATCGGCCACGGCCTGCCCTTCGTCTACGCCAAGGGCACCGGCGGCAGCGCCCGTGTCACCACCGCCACCGCCCCCACCGTCTTCGCCGACCAGGGCAACGTCCTCGGCATCACCGTCGCCGGCCACCACTACGCCCTCTTCGCCCCCACCGGCACCGACTGGACCGTCTCCGGCTCCACGCTCACGGCGGCCCTCGGCGGCAAGGACTACTTCTCGCTCGCCGTCCTGCCCTCCACCGACGCGCTCGCCACCTACCGGAAGTACGCCTTCAGCTTCGTGACCGGCTCCCAGGTCGCCTGGAGCCACGGCGCGGGCACGGTCAGAGCCACGTACAGCCTCACCACTCAGCCGCAGGAAGGCACCGAGACCGGCACCCTGCAGGCCCTCTACCGCCATCAGTGGCTCAACACCACGGACGCGCTGACCCCGTACACGTACGTCTCACCGCGCGGCACCATGAAGGTCCGCGAGGCGACGTCCTTCACCACCAGCCAGCGGGCCGCCGCCGTGCTGCCCGGCCTGCCGAAGTCGTCCGGCGTCGACGCGGCCCGGCTGCGCGGCTACCTGAACGAGGTCGTGAACGCCCCCGATCCGCTGCAGGGCGCCACCGACACGTACTGGACCGGCAAGGCCCTCGGCCGCCTCGCCCAGCTCGTGCCGCTCGCCGAGCAGACCGGCGACACCGCCGTGCGCGACAGGCTGCTGGGCCTCATCAAGGGCCGCCTCCAGGACTGGTTCACCGTGGGCGGCGGCAACGAGTTCTCGTACGACAGGACGTGGAAGACGCTGACCGGTTACCCCGCCTCGTACGGCAGCGACACCGAGCTCAACGACCACCACTTCCACTACTCGTACTACGTCTACGCGGCGGCGATCGTCGCCCAGTACGACCCCGCCTGGGCCGCCGACTCCGCGTGGGGCGGCATGGTCAAGACGCTCGTGCGCGACGCCGCCAACCCCAGCCGCACCGACACCGCCTTCCCCTTCCTGCGCGGCTTCGACGTGTACGCCGGGCACAGCTGGGCCTCCGGTCACCAGGGCTTCGCCGCCGGCAACAACCAGGAGTCCTCGTCGGAGTCCACCAACCTCAGCGCCGGCCTGGTGCTGTGGGGCGCGGCCACCGGGGACACCGCCCTGCGCGACCTGGGCGTGTACCTGCTGACGACGGAGTCCGAGGCGATCACGCAGTACTGGTTCGACGCCGACCAGCAGGTATTCCCCGCCTCCTTCGCCCACGACACGGCCGGCATGGTGTGGGGCAGCGGCGCCGCCTACGCGACCTGGTGGACCGCCAACCCCGAGGAGATCCACGGCATCAACGTCCTGCCCGTGACCGGCGGCTCCCTGCACCTCGCCGCCGAGAAGGCGGCGATCCGGCGCAACCTCGCCGAGATGGAACGCGAGAACGGCGGCCCGGCCGTCGAATGGCGCGACATCCTCTGGGAGTTCCAGGCCCTCGCCGACCCCGCCGCCGCCAAGGCGAGGTGGGACTCCGGCCACGCCGCGTACACCCCGGAGGCGGGGGAGTCCAAGGCCCACACGTACCACTGGATCGCCACGCTGGACGCGCTCGGCGCCCCGGACGCCACCGTCACCGGTGACATCCCGACGTCGGCGGTCTTCACCAAGGGCACCGCACGGACCTACGCGGCGCACAACCACGGCTCCACCGCCCGCACCGTGACGTTCTCGGACGGCGCGAAGCTCACCGTCCCGGCCCGTTCGACGGCCACCGGCACCGGAACCGGAGGCACCGACCCCGGGCCCGGCCCCTCCACGGGCGACACCTTCCAACTGCGCACCGGCGGCGCCCTGACGACCGCCACGAACGGCACGGCCGGCGGCGACACCATCGCCTCTGCGGGCGGCGCCAACCACGACGGCACCCCTCACCAGCCGCTGGTGTACGAGGCGAAGGGCGTCAACGGCACGCTGAAGCCCGGCGGCGCCACCGCTTTCCGCCTCCAGGTGGACGCGGGCACCACGGTCGGCCTCGGCCAGCAGGCCCGGGTCAGCTACGACCTCACGGGCGACGGCACCTTCGACCGGACGGAGACGTACCACTACTTCGCCACCGACCCGGTGGCCGGCTGGGAGGAGTACGGCCAGGGGCGCGGCCTGAAGGCGGCGACCGGCACCCTGGGCGACCTCAGGGGCGGCACCGTCCGCCTGGAGGTGTGGCACGCCATCGGCAACGGCACCGCCAAGCTCCAGACCGGTACGGACCGGTCCGTGCTCGTCATCCCGTACGCGTAGTCAGGCCGAGGCCCGGCGGACCAGTTCCGTCGGCATGATCACCGAGCCCGGGGCGCTGCTCGCCCCGGGCTCGGCCCCTTCCTGCCCGCCCAGCACGCGCATCAGCAGCCGGACCATGAGCCGGCCCATGCCCTCGATGTCCTGACGGACCGTCGTCAGTGGCGGATCGGTCGCCTCCGCGATGGACCTCATGTCGTCGAAGCCCACCAGCGCCACGTCCTCGGGCACCCGCACCCCGCGCTCGCGCAGCACGCGCAGGGCCCCCGACGCCATCAGGTCGTTCGCGGCGAACACCGCGTCCAGGTCCGGCCGCCGCTCCAGCAGCTCCGCCATCGCCCGGGCCCCGCTCTCCTCCGTGAAGTCGCCCTGCGCGATGAGGCCCGGTCCGGCGTCGAGCAGGACGTCCCGGTACCCGTCGAGCCGGTCCGTCGCGGAGGTCTGGTCGCGGGGGCCGGCGATGTGGGCGACGCGTTCGCGGCCCAGGGCGAGCAGGTGCCGCACGGCCTCGCGGGCGCCGCCGCGGTTGTCCACGTCGACGTACGGCACGGCGAGGCTTCCGGTCGCGCCCGGCCAGCCCGGCCGGCCGCCGAAGACCGCCGGCACCTGGACGCGCCGGATGATCGCGGGCAGCTCGTCGTCGTCGTGCACCGAGAAGGCGAGCGCTCCGTCGACGTGACCGCCGCCGAGGTAGCGGCCGATCCGGTCGTAGTCGCCCGGGCCCTCCACCCACAGCAGCACCAGCTGCGAGTCGTGCGCGGTCAGCTCGCGGCTGATGCCGCGCACCTGCTGCTCGAAGAACGGATCGGAGAAGACCCGGAACTCCGGCTCCGCGATGATCACCGCGACCGCGCCGTTGCGCCGGGTCACAAGGGTGCGGGCGGCGTGGTTGGGGATGTACCCCAGCTCCTCGACCGCCCGGCGCACCTTCTCCACCAACGGCCCGCGCACCCCCGTACCGCCGTTCACGACACGCGAGACCGTCGCCCGGGAGACCCCGGCGCGGGCGGCGACGGCTTCCAGCGTGGGGCGGGACCCGGGGGCGGGATCGGGCGGTGCGGGCAGGGCGGGCAAGCGAGCTCCTCGGCGTCGCGGGCGGACCGGGTGTGCGCGGACGTCGCGCGCACAGGAGCAGGGTAACCGGTCCCGACCCTCTCTGAGAGCGCTCTCATCCACCGCGAGCCCGGCGAGATCCGGAAGACAGCCTTAGGCTCCCCGTATGTCAGGTCCGACGCTGGTGATCGAGTTGGCCGCGCCCGTTCCACCGGAGGTGCTCGGGGAGTTCCGCGCGTTGATGGTGGGGCTCTCCTGCGCCTTCACGGAGCTGCGGCCCGGGTGTTTCGACGTCCATGTGCCCGCTGAGCGGCTGGGTGTCGAGGACACGCGGGACAAGGACCGGCGCAAGCCGTTCCCGCTTTCCCTCACCGGCGAAACGGTGGTGGACGAGGAGCTGACGGCTCTGGTGGGCTTCAATCCGCGGCGCGAGGACTGGCGTCGGCCTTTCCTGGTGTACCTGATGGGGCCGGGTGTCGGGGACGAGAGCCTCTTCGAGGCCGAGCATGAGGACGAGCCCGAGGTGGAGGTAGTTCTCGGCTTCAGGCCGACCCATGCCGTCGATGTCAGCGCTTGCTGCAACGGCGGGATCGACCATGTGGCCACAGCCCTGCTGACCGCCGCCGTCATGGACGTCATCGGGGGCGTGGCCAAGGCGGAGCTGCTGGACGGGCAGGCGGCGATCGTCGCGGGCCTGCCGGGAGTGCTGGGGATCACGGAGGACGACGGGACGGCGCTGGGCAGCGCGGAGTTCCTGCGGGCCTGGGCCGGGCGGCCCGGTTTCCGGCTGCTCAAGTAGCCCGCGGCCGCCGCCCCCACGCCCGGTGGAGGCGGCGGCTTCGGTCACCTCAGTGGTCGTGCCCGTGGTCGTCGTGCTCGTGGACCGTGTTCGTCGCGGCGATCTTCTTCCACGACTTCGGCTGCGCGGGCGCCGCCGACGGGGCCGTCGCCGCCCGCGAGCGCGAGGCGATCCCCGACTCGGCCGCCGTCGGCGCCGCCGGCTTCGACGGCTGGTACAGCCAGGTGTCGAAGAGCCCGGAGAGCGGCTTGCCCGAGATGCGTTCGGCGTACGCGACGAAGTCGCCCACCTTGGCGTTGCCGTACGCCCGCTCGGTCGGCCAGCCCTTGAGGATGGCGAAGAAGTCCTCTTCGCCTATCTCGTTGCGCAGCGCCTGGAGCGCGAGCGCACCCCGGTCGTACACGGCGATGTCGAACTGCTTGTCCGGACCCGGGTCACCCGGCTTCACCGTCCAGAACGGGTCGTCGGCCGCGCGCGTGGCGTACACGTAGTCCGCCAGCTCCTGCGCCGTGCCCTCGCCCTCCTTCTCCGACCAGAGCCACTGGCTGTAGCGGGCGAAGCCCTCGTTGACCCAGATGTCCTTCCAGCCGTCCACCGACACGCTGTCGCCGTACCACTGGTGCGCCAGCTCGTGCACGACCACCGAGACGTTCGCGCCGTTCGCGAACTGCCGGGGGCTGTAGAACGGCCGGGTCTGCGTCTCCAGCGCGTACCCGCTCGTCACGTTCGGCACGTACCCGCCGAGCGCGTTGAAGGGGTACGGTCCGAAGACCTCCTCCAGCCACTCGGCGACCTCCTTCGTGCGCTCGATGCTGGCGCGCGCCGCGCCCGCGTTGTCGCCGAGGTCCTTGCTGTACGCGTTGAGGACGGGCAGGCCCTTGTCCGTCTTGTCCGTCGTGATGTCGAACTTGCCGACGGCGAGCGTGGCCAGGTAGCTGGCCTGCGGCTTGTTGGAACGCCAGTTGAAGCGCGTCCAGCCGAGCCGTGACGACTGCGACTGCAGGACGCCGTTGGAGATGGCCTGCGTACCGTCCGGGACGGAGACCGAGATGTCGTACGTCGCCTTGTCCAGCGGGTGGTCGTTGGAGGGGAACCACCACACGGCCGAATCCGGTTCCTGCGCGGCGACACCGCCGTCCGGCGTGCGGTGCCAGGCCGTCCAGCCGCCGATCTTCAGCTCGGACGGCTTGCCCGCGTACCGTACGACGACCGAGATCGCCCGGCCCTTCTCCAGCGGCGTGGCCGGGGTGATCTCCAGCTCGTGGTCGCCGGTCGCGGCGAACTTCGCCCGGGTGCCGTTCACCCGTACCTCGCTGGCCTTGAGCCCCAGGTCCAGGTTGAAGCGGGACAGGTTCTGCTTGGTGGTGGCGAGGATCGTCGCCGTACCCTCCAGCAGGTCGGTCTTCGGCTGGTACTTCAGGCGCAGGTCGTAGTGCGACACGTCGTACCCGCCGTTGCCGCTGGCCGGGTAGTACGGGTCGCCGATTCCGGCGGCTCCGGGTGCGTAGTCGGCGGCCGATGCCGGGATCGCCAGCATCAGCGAGACCACGAGTGCGCTCGGGACGATCAGTCTGCGGTGCACGTCAGGCTCTCCAAGTCGTAGGACCATAAGATCTTCTGAAGGTTATTCAGCCTTCCTCGACACAGTCATGTCCATGGCCTCTTCCGTCACACGATCGCCATTCAGCCGACATGAATACGCCCGGCCATGCCGTCCCACATGCCCCATTGGTGCCGGTCCGGCACTCTTTTGTGCGGCAGTTGACCCGTGTACGTTCCCGGCCATGCCCCTACATCTGCGCGGCACCCGCCCGGCGAGGAGATCCCTGGCCGTGGCGGCCTCGGCCGTACTGCTGACCGTCGTCCTGACCCCGATGGCGAGCGCGCGGAGCGACGCCGGCGCCGCGTCGCCACCCCGTGCGTCCCATGCGCCCCGCGAGTCCGCCCCCGTCTACTCGTACGACGATGCCGTCCGCGAGTCCGTCTGGGTCGACACCGGCCTGGACGGCGACCGCGACGGCAGGACCGACCGCGTCGCCGCCGACATCATCCGGCCGCGCGAGGCCGAGGCCCAGGGCCGCAAGGTCCCCGTGATCATGGACGCCAGCCCGTACTACTCCTGCTGCGGGCGCGGCAACGAGAGCCAGAAGAAGACGTACGACGCCGACGGCAGGCCCGTCCAGTTCCCGCTGTTCTACGACAACTACTTCGTGCCGCGCGGCTACGCCTTCGTCGCCGTCGACCTCGCCGGCACCAACCGCTCCGACGGCTGCGACGACGTCGGCGGCCCCTCCGACATCCAGTCCGCCAAGGCCGTCGTCGACTGGCTGAACGGCCGCGCCCCCGCCTATACCAGCCGCACCGGCTCCGAGCGGGCCCGTGCCACCGGCTGGACCACCGGTGACACCGGCATGATCGGCAAGAGCTGGGACGGCACCATAGCCAACGGCGTCGCCGCCACCGGCGTCGAGGGCCTGAAGACCATCGTGCCGATCGGCGCCATCTCCTCCTGGTACGACTACTACTTCGCCAAGGGCGCCCCGCTCTACGACTCCGGCCCCGAGTGGCTCTCGCACCACGTCAACAGCCCCGACGCCCGTGCCCGCTGCGGCCACGTCCAGCAGCGGCTCACCGCCGGCGCCCCGCGCAGCGGCGACTGGACCCCCCTGTGGGACGCGCGCGACTACGTCCCCGACGCAAGCAAGGTGAAGGCCAGCGTCTTCGTCGTCCACGGGCAGCAGGACCTCAACGTCCGCGCCAAGCACTTCGGCCAGTGGTGGGACGCCCTCGCCGCGCACGGCGTCGAGCGCAAGATCTGGCTCTCCCAGACCGGGCACGTCGACCCCTTCGACTTCCGCCGCGCCGAGTGGGTGCGGACGCTCCACCGCTGGTTCGACCACCACCTCCTCGGTTACGACAACGGCATCGACCGCGAGCCGATGGCCGACATCGAGCGCGCCCCCGACCGGTGGTCCACCGACCGCGTCTGGCCGCCGCGCGCCACCGTCCCCACCACCCTGCGGCCCGGCACGGGCACGGCGCCCGGCGTCGGCACCCTCTCCCTCGCCCCGGCGCGGCCGGGCACGACGGAGACGTTCACCGACGACCCGAGCCTGAGCGAGATCGACTGGGCGTCCCACATCGACACCTCCACCCCCGGCAAGGCGGGCTTCACCTCCCGGCCACTCGCCAAGGACCTGCGCCTGTCCGGCTCCGCCACGGTCACGGTCACCGCCACCCCGAACACCACCGCCGCCCACCTGACCGCCGTGCTCGTCGACCTCGGCCCCGACACCATCCGCGACTACGCGGCCCGCGGCGAAGGGATCACCACGCTGACGGAGCGCAGCTGCTGGGGCGCGAGCACGAGCGGCGACAGCGCCTGCTTCAAGGAGACCGAGGCCAAGACCGCCGACGTCGACTTCACCGTCTTCAGCCGCGGCTGGGCCGACCTCGGCAACTGGGCCGACGACCGGCGGGGCCGCCCGCTGACCCCCGGCAAGGCCCACACCATCACCCTCGACCTCGCCGCCGCCGACCACGTCGTCCCGGCCGGACACCGCCTCGCGCTCATCATCGGCGGCACCGACGCGGGCCTCATCGATCCTCCCGCGAGCACCACCGCCCCCACCCTCACCCTCGACCTGGCCCGCACCCGGGCGAAACTTCCGGTCGTCGGCGGGGCGGGAGCGTATCTGCGCGCCACCTCCGGCACGATGCCCCACACGCCGCGCAAGGCGCCGCTCGACGGCGTCGCCGAGCCCCGCGCCACGACCCCGATCCCGTTCCCGTCGGCCGGTGGAGGCGGCCTCCGATGAGACCTCGCCTACGCACCGCCCTCCTCTCCGTCACCGCCACCGCCCTCGCCCTCCCGCTCCTCACCGCCCCCGCGTCACAGGCCTCGTCCGCCACCGCGCCGCCGCGCACCGGCTTCGAGACGAGCGCGGGCGCCCGCTGGACCACCCAGCCCGAGGAGCAGCGCTTCCTCGCGGCCGTCGACCGGGCGAGCGACCGCGTGGCGATGTCCACCATCGGTACGACGAAGCAGGGCAGGCCCCTCCAGCTCGTCACCATCGGCACCGGGCGCCACACCCGCACCACCGTGCTCCTCATCTGCAGTCAGCACGGTGACGAACCGTCCGGCCGCGAAGCCTGCCTCACCACCGTCCGCGACCTCGCGTACACCCGGGACGCCGGCACCCGGCGCTTCCTGTCCCGTACGACCGTCCTCGTCGTGCCCACCGCCAACCCCGACGGCCGCGCCGCCGACACCCGCACCAACGCCGACGGCGTCGACGTCAACCGCGACCACATCGCCCTGAAGACCGCCGAGGGCCGCGCCCTCGCCGCCGTGCTGCGCGACCACCGCCCCGACGTCGTGTACGACCTGCACGAGTACGACGCCACGCCGCCGTACTACGACAAGGCGCTGCTGTCGCTCTGGCCGCGGAACCTCAACACCCACGCGCGCGTCCACGACGAGGCGCACGCGCTCTCCGAGTCGTACGTCCGCCCCGCCGCCGAGCGCGCCGGGTTCACGAGCGGCGTCTACGGCATCTGGACCGACCCCGCCACCGGTGAGCCCCTCAAGCAGGTCGCCGGCGACGGCCAGGAGCGCATCCTGCGCAACACGGCCGGCATCAAGCACTCCGTCGGCCTGCTCGTCGAGACGCGTGTCACCCCCCTCACGGACGAGGAGAAGCGGGACACCGCCGTCAACAACCGCCGCCGCGTCACCACCCAGCTCACCGCCCTCGACGGCCTCATGCGGTACGTCGACGAGCGGCGCGGCCGCATCGAGGCGGCCACGACGGCCGCCCGGCTCGCCGGCCTGGGCGACCGCGGCCCCGTCCACCTCGGCGGCGCCGACAACGACCCGGCCGAGCCGGCGGAGGTCATCCAGGACCCGCCCTGCGCCTACCGCCTGAGCCCCGCCCAGTACGCCGACGTCGGCGACGAGCTCGCCCTGCACGGCGTCCGCGTCACGCCGCCGGACGGCGGCGACAACTCCGTCCGCGTACCGCTGCGGCAGTCCGCACGCGCCCTGGTGCCGCTGCTCCTCGACGCGCGGGCCGCGTACCACCTCACGGCAGGAGAGCCCATGACCGCCTGTTGATCCGCATCCGCGTGGTATCGGTGTGGTAGGGGGTACCGAAGAGCGAAAACACCGCTGGATTCGTGAAAGGTGCCGCCTGTGTCGCACGACGAACGCAAACCGGGGCAACGGCTGCGGTTGCCGGTGAAGGCGGCCCTCCCGGGCCGCCACCCGCACGAGGAGAAGCCGCCCGTGACCGACGCGGTGGTGTTCGGCGTGGCGGCCGTCCTCACCCTCGCTTTCGTCATCTGGGGCGCCACCGCCACCAAGTCCCTGGAGAGCCTCTCCGACGCGATGCTCGGCGGGCTGATGCACAACGGCGGCTGGGCGTTCGTCCTGGCCGCCTCGGGGTTCGTCGTCTTCGCCCTCTGGCTCGCCGTCAGCCGCTACGGCCGCATCGAACTGGGGCAGGAGCACGAGGAGCCCGAGTTCAAGACCATCTCGTGGGTCGCCATGATGTTCAGCGCGGGCATGGGCATCGGGCTGATGTTCTACGGCGTGAGCGAGCCGCTCGCGCACTACACCACGCCGCCGCCGGGGACCGACCCGGCGGACTCGGCGGCCGCCATGCAGACGGCGCTCGCGACCACGCTGTTCCACTGGACCCTGCACCCCTGGGCCATCTACGCGGTGGTGGGCCTGGCCATCGCGTACAGCACCTTCCGGCGCCGCAGGCGGCAGAACATCAGCGCCGTCTTCACCCCGCTGATCGGCAAGCGGCGGGCCGAGGGAGCGCCCGGCCGGGTGATCGACATCCTCGCCATCTTCGCCACGCTCTTCGGCTCCGCCACCTCGCTGGGCCTGGGCGCGCTCCAGATCGGCAGCGGCATGCGCGAGGTGGGCTGGCTGGGCCAGGCCGGGACCGGGCTGCTGGTCGCCATCATCGCCGTGCTGACGGTGTGCTTCGTCCTCTCGGCGGTCTCCGGAGTGGAGCGCGGCATCCAGTGGCTGTCGAACACGAACATGGTGCTGGCCGTCGTACTCGCCCTCTTCGTCTTCGTCGCCGGCCCCACCATCCTGGTCCTCGACCTGATCCCCACCTCGCTCGCCTCCTACCTCGACGAGCTGCCGCAGCTCGCCGGGCGCACGGAGGCGGCGACCGGCGGCGGTGACGTGGCCGACTGGCTCAGCAGCTGGACGGTCTTCTATTGGGCGTGGTGGATCTCCTGGACGCCGTTCGTCGGCATGTTCATCGCCCGTATCAGCCGGGGCCGGACCATCCGCCAGTTCGTCGGCGGCGTGATCCTGGTGCCCAGCACGGTGAGCCTGATCTGGTTCGCCGTCTTCGGCGGCACCGCCATGCACCTGGAGGAGCGGGGCCGGCTCGCGGCCGGCGCGACGCCGGAGGCGCAGCTGTTCGGCGTGCTCCAGGAGTTCCCGATCGCCGGGGTGATGAGCCTGGTGGTGATGATCCTGGTCGGCATCTTCTTCATCTCCGGCGCCGACGCGGCCTCGATCGTGATGGGCACCCTCTCCCAGAAGGGCACCTTCGAACCGGCCCGGTTCGTCGTCGTCTTCTGGGGCATCGTGACGGGCGCCGTCGCGGCCGTGATGCTGCTCGTCGGCGAGGGCAAGGGCGACGCGCTCGCCGGTCTGCAGCACCTGACGATCCTCGTCGCGGCGCCGTTCGTGCTGGTGATGGTCGGCATGTGCTGGGCCCTCATGCGCGACCTCCGGCAGGACCCGCTGATCGTCCGCGGCGAACTCGCCGAGGAGGCCGTGGAGGAGGCGGTGATCGCCGGTCACGAGAAGTACGCCGGCGAGTTCGAGATCCGCATCGGCCCGGCCGATCCGGACGCCGGGCACCGGCCCGGACCCGGGCCGGAGGGTGGCGAGGAGCCGGGGGAGGGGCGTGACCGGCCGTCCGGGGAGAGGTGATCGTTGCGCTATGGTTACCAGTCGGTAATGATCAACCCCACGAACGGGCCCGCACAGCCCGGAAGTTGAGGCTCCTTTTCTATGCGTGTACGTATTTCCGCGCTGGCCGTCTCCGCCCTGGTGGCGGGCGGGCTCCTGATCGGCGGCGCCCAGGTGGACCGGCCCTCGGTCGACCTGGTCGCCAAGACGGGCACCTGCCACATCGCCCAGATGGAGAACCAGATCGCCGACCTGCGGCAGAAGGCGCAGCGACTCGAGCGTGACGGCGCCAGGGCCGAGGCCACCAAGGCCCGCGCGCAGGCCACGGCGATCGAGCGCAAGCTGAGGGCCTGCATCGACAGCGACAACAGCGCCAGCAAGCCGTTCCCGCGCTGATGCCCGCCGCCTCCGTGCCCGTCCCGGACTGAAACCGCGCGTCACCGCCCCCAGGGCCGGTGACCCGCGCGACTCCGAGACCACCGACCGGCGTCGGACCGCCCCACGAGGGCGGCCGAGCGGTCGGGAACCCCGAAAGGGCCGCCACCCGCGGCCCTTTCGGCATGTCCGGCCCCCGCGGCCGGTACAGTGCCCCGGCCCCGGCCGCGGGCATACTCCCGTCATGCCTGCCGAGCAGGAGCGCGACCGCGAGCCTCACGGTCAGCGCGCCCCCGCCGCCGGACGCGCCTACGCGTCCTTCGCGCTGACCCCGGCCGTCCGGGCCGGGGCGGTCCTGGCGGACGGCTCGTACCGACTGCACCGCGAGTACATGGACTTCGTCATCGACGGCAGCCCCCTGCTCCACCGGCTCGCCGACCTCGACGCCGTGTCGCCGCTCGCCTCCGACGTACCGCCCGCCATCCTCACCGGCCATGTGCGCCGGCTGCTGCTCGACGCCGAGCCGCCGCTACCGGACGGGCGGTACGTCGTCTACGGCTGCCCCGAGTGCGGGGCGCTCGCGTGCGGCGCCGTCACCGCCGTCGTCGAGCGGGACGACGGCGGCACCGGCGGTGGCGACGGCGGTGGTGGAGAGAGCTGCGGCGACATCGTCTTGCGCGACTTCGCCTGGCAGACCGGCGAGACCGTCGCCCCGGCCTTCGACGGCTACCACGGCATCGGCCCCTTCGGCGGCGTACTGGAGCCGGGCGCGCACCACCTCCCGCTGGACGCCCGCGTCGCCGGCGGCGGCCGGGCGTACCCAGTGGCCCGGGCCATGGGCAGCGTGCTCGTCGCACCCGTGGCACCGCCTAGGATCGACCCGCTATGACTGCCACTCTCGTCGCCAAGGACCTCGCCGCCGGCCACGGCGAACGCTCCCTCTTCTCCGGCCTCGACCTCGTCGTCGCGCCCGGGGACGTCATCGGCCTCGTCGGCGTCAACGGCGCGGGCAAGTCGACCCTGCTCCGGCTCCTCGCCGGACTCGACGCACCAGAGCACGGGGAGCTGCGCCTGTCGCCGCCGACCGCCACCGTGGGGCACCTCCCGCAGGAGCCCGAGCGCCGCGAGGGGGAGACCGTACGCGGCTTCCTCGCCCGCCGCACCGGCGTGGCCGCGGCCCAGGAGGCGATGGACGCGGCCACCCAGGCGCTCGTCGACGGCGCGCCCGGCGCCGACGACGCCTACGCCACCGCCCTGGAGCGCTGGCTGGACCTCGGCGGCGCCGACCTCGACGAGCGCGCCGAGGAGGTCGCCGGCTCCCTGGGCCTCACCGTCGGCCTCGACCTGCCGATGACCGCGCTCTCCGGCGGCCAGGCCGCCCGCGCCGGACTCGCCTCCCTGCTCCTCTCCCGCTACGACGTCTTCCTGCTCGACGAGCCGACCAACGACCTCGACCTCGACGGCCTGGAGCGGCTCGAGCGCTTCGTCACCGGCCTGCGCGCCGGGACGGTCGTCATCAGCCACGACCGCGAGTTCCTCGCCCGCACCGCCACCAAGGTCCTGGAGCTCGACCTCGCCCAGCAGCAGATCCGGCTGTACGGCGGCGGCTACGACGCCTACCTGGAGGAACGGGAGACCGCCCGCCGCCACGCCCGCGAGGACTTCGAGGAGTACGCCGACAAGAAGGCCGCCCTCGAAGGCCGCGCCCAGATGCAGCGCTCCTGGATGGACAAGGGCGTCAAGAACGCCCGCCGAAAGGCCGGCATCGACAACGACAAGCTCGGCCGCAAGTTCCGCAGCGAGGCGAGCGAGAAGCAGGCGGCCAAGGCCCGCCAGACCCAGCGCATGATCGAGCGCCTGGACGTGGTGGAGGAGCCCCGCAAGGAGTGGGAGCTGCGGATGGAGATCGCCGCCGCCCCGCGCTCCGGCGCCGTCGTGGCGACCCTGCGTGACGCGGAGGTCCGGCGGGGCGAGTTCCGCTTCGGCCCGGCCACCCTCCAGATCGACTGGGCCGACCGGGTCGCCATCACCGGAGCCAACGGCGCGGGCAAGTCCACCCTGCTCGCCGCCCTCCTGGGCCGGCTCCCGCTGGACGCGGGCCACGCGGCCCTCGGCTCAGGGGTCGTGGTCGGCGAGGTCGACCAGGCCCGTCGCCTCTTCCACGGCACCGAGTCGCTGCTGGACGCGTTCTGCGCGGCCGTACCGGACACCGAGCCCGCCGAGGTCCGCACGCTGCTCGCGAAGTTCGGCCTCAAGTCCCACCACGTGCTGCGCCCGGCGACCTCGCTCTCCCCGGGCGAACGGACCCGCGCCGCGCTCGCCCTGCTCCAGGGGCGGGGCGTGAACCTGCTCGTGCTGGACGAGCCGACCAACCACCTCGACCTGCCGGCGATCGAGCAGCTGGAGTCCGCGCTCGACTCCTACGCGGGCACGCTGCTGCTGGTCACCCACGACCGCCGCATGCTGGACGCGGTGCGTACGACCCGTCGCGTCGAGGTGGCGGACGGCAAGGTCACGGAGGTCTGACGCCCGGAGGTCTGACGCCCGGCCCGCTACGGGCGGTCCTCGGGCTCCTCGTAGCGCTCTTCGTACGGTTCGTCGAACGGCTCGTCGTCGCGCCGGACCGGACCCGGGGTCTTCGCGGACCGGTCGTCGCCGGGCTTGCGTTCCTTCCGACGGGCGTCCCGCTGCTCCTCCTGGAGGTGCTTGCGGACTTCCTCGGGCTTGTCACCGACCTGGTTCATGCGGCCAGGGTCACACACCCCGTAAGCGCCCGCACGCCGGGCGGGCGGGTCCCCGGGAGCACCCCGGGGCCCCGCCCCTCGCCTCAGCGGCGGCGCTTGCCCCCGCCGTCGCCGCCGAGCAGACCGGCCTTGCGCAGGGCGTCCGCCATGACGCTGTTCGCGGGCGCCGCAGCCGACGCCGGGGCCTTGCCCCCGCCGCCACCACCGCCTGCGCCCGCGCCGCCCCTGCGCTGCTGCGGCGGCCGGCCGCCGCCGCCCCGCTCGCGCTTCGGCCCCTTCTGCCCCGGCGCCGCCGTGCCGCCGGGCTTCTCGTCGTCCAGCCGCAGCGTCAGCGAGATCCGCTTGCGCGGGATGTCGACCTCCAGCACCTTCACCTTCACCACGTCACCCGGCTTCACCACCTCGCGCGGGTCCTTGACGAAGTTCCGCGACATGGCCGAGACGTGCACGAGCCCGTCCTGGTGCACACCGACGTCCACGAAGGCGCCGAAGGCGGCCACGTTCGTGACGACACCCTCCAGCACCATCCCCGGCTCCAGGTCGCCGATCTTCTCGACGCCCTCCTTGAAGGTGGCCGTCTTGAACGCGGGCCGCGGGTCGCGCCCCGGCTTCTCCAACTCGCGCAGGATGTCGGTGACCGTCGGCAGGCCGAAGGTCTCGTCCACGAAGTCGTCCGCCCGCAGCGACCGCAGCACCGACGTGTTGCCGATCAGCGAGGCCACCTCGCCGCCCGTCGTCTTCACGATCCGCCGCACCACCGGGTACGCCTCCGGGTGCACGCTCGACGCGTCCAGCGGGTCGTCGCCGCCCCGGATCCGCAGGAAGCCCGCGCACTGCTCGTACGCCTTCGGGCCCAGCCGCGGCACGGCCTTGAGCGCCTTGCGCGACCGGAAGGGGCCGTTGGCGTCCCGGTGCGCCACGATGTTCTCCGCGAGACCGGCGCCGATACCGGACACGCGCGACAGCAGGGGCGCCGACGCGGTGTTGACGTCGACTCCGACGCCGTTCACACAGTCCTCGACCACCGCGTCCAGCGACCGCGAGAGCTTCACCTCGGACAGGTCGTGCTGGTACTGGCCGACGCCGATCGACTTCGGGTCGATCTTCACCAGCTCGGCGAGCGGGTCCTGGAGGCGGCGCGCGATCGACACCGCGCCGCGCAGCGACACGTCGAGCTCCGGCAGCTCCTGCGAGGCGAAGGCGGAGGCCGAGTACACCGACGCGCCCGCCTCCGACACCATCACCTTCGTCAGGTTCAACTCCGGGTGCCTGGCGATGAGTTCGCCGGCGAGCTTGTCCGTCTCGCGCGACGCGGTGCCGTTGCCGATGGCGATCAGCTCGACCGCGTGCTCCTTCGCCAGCCGGGCCAGGGCCGCCAGCGACTGGTCCCACTTGTTGGCGGGCACGTGCGGGTAGATCGTGTCGGTGGCGACGACCTTGCCGGTCGCGTCCACGACCGCCACCTTCACGCCCGTACGGAAACCGGGGTCGAGCCCGAGCGTCGCCCGCGTCCCGGCCGGGGCGGCCAGCAGCAGGTCGCGCAGGTTCGCGGCGAAGACCCGTACCGCCTCGTCCTCGGCCGCCGTGCGCAGCCGCAGCCGCAGGTCGATGCCGAGGTGGACGAGGATGCGGGTGCGCCACGCCCAGCGGACCGTGTCCGCGAGCCACTTGTCACCCGGCCGCCCCCGCTGCGCGATCCCGAAGCGGGACGCGATGATCGCCTCGTACGACGAGGGGCCCTCGACCGGCTCCTCCGGCTCCAGGACGAGGTCGAGGACCTCCTCCTTCTCGCCGCGCAGCATCGCCAGCACCCGGTGAGAGGGCAGCTCGGTGAAGGGCTCGGCGAAGTCGAAGTAGTCGGCGAACTTCGCGCCCGCCTCCTCCTTGCCCTCCCGGACCTTCGCCACCAGCCGGCCGCGCGTCCACATCCGCTCGCGCACCTCGCCGATCAGGTCGGCGTCCTCCGAGAACCGCTCGGTGAGGATCGCGCGGGCGCCCTCCAGCGCGGCGGCCGGGTCCGCGACGCCCTTGTCGGGGTCGACGAACGCGGCGGCCGCGACCAGCGGCTCCACCGACGGGTCGCCGAGCAGTCCGTCGGCCAGCGGCTCCAGACCCGCCTCGCGCGCGATCTGCGCCTTGGTGCGCCGCTTCGGCTTGAACGGCAGGTAGATGTCCTCCAGGCGCGCCTTGGTGTCGGCCTCCCGGATCCGCGCCTCGAGCTCCTCGGTGAGCTTGCCCTGCTCGCGTACGGAGTCGAGGATCGCGGTCCGCCGCTCCTCCAGCTCCCGCAGGTAGCGCAGCCGCTCCTCGAGCGTGCGCAGCTGCGCGTCGTCGAGCATCTCGGTCGCTTCCTTGCGGTAGCGCGCGATGAACGGCACGGTCGACCCGCCGTCGAGCAGCTCGACGGCCGCCCTCACCTGCCGCTCCCGTACGCCGAGCTCCTCGGCGATCCTGCCTTCGATGGACGTCGTCACGGTGTCCCGACTCGCCTTCTCGTGCCTACCAGCTTGAGCCTGCATTCTGCCGGGTCACCGTGCGACGTGTCCGCCTGCCCTGCCGTCAGGCGCGGCGCGCCCTGCCCCCGCCCCGTGACGCCCCGCCGAAGAGCCGTGCCAGCAGCCGGAAGGGCAGGGTCACCACGGTCGCGACGGCCGAGCCGATCATGCGGAAGAAGTCCGCGATGGTACGCAAGGGGCACCTCCATGTCCTGTCGGTTGCCCCCTGCACGTTGCCGCGCCCGACGCCGCGAAACGTCGGCCCTCCGCCGTCAGCCCTTGCCGGCCAGGTCCTGAGGGAACGCGCCCGCCGCCACCGCCGCGGTCAGGAAGCCGCGCCCCAGCTCCGTGAGGCGCTCGACGTCCGCCGCGCCGAGGTGCTCGTACGGGGCGGCGTCCAGGCGGTCGGTCTGCTCCTCCAGCTCCGCGCGCAGGGCGGAGCCCGCCTCCGTCAGGTCGCCGGCCTCGTTCAGCAGGCCGCGCTCGCGGAGCCGGCCTGCCGCCGCGTCCCAGTCGGCGCGGCTCCAGCCACGGGTGGCGAGGATCCAGCGGGGGGCCATGCCCTTGCCGGTCGCCGTGTGACTGACCAGCGCCTCCAGCGGGTCCAGCCCGGCGGCCAGCAGCGCGACCAGGTGCGCGTCCCCGCGGTGCTCGCGCAGCAGCGTCGCGGCGTGCCAGTACGCGAGGTGCGGCTCCTCGGGTACCGGCAGGTCGGCGTGGGCGGCGTACAGCGGGCGCGCGTGTCGCGTGCACGCCTCGGTGGCGCGCAGGGCGAGCCGGGCGGCCTCGGCCATCGCCTCCGAGGCGACCGCCTCCTCACCGAGCAGGCGCCGCAGCGTGGCGTCGGCGGCCCGCAGCCGCGCCGCCAGCACGGTCTCGGGGGAGGCGGTGTCCCAGACGGCGGGGAGGTGGCGGGCGACGAGCTCGTGGTTGAAGTTGTAGAAGGCGGCCGCGACCACACCGGGGCCCACGGCCCCCATCGCGGCGGCGCGTCCGGCGAAGTACGCGGCGCTGGAGTCCTCCACGCCCAGCCCGGCGAGCTCCTTGGCGTAGTCGGGGGAGAAGTAGACCGTCGAGTGGAGCGGGTTGAGTGCGTTGTGGCAGCGGCGGCCGGCGCGCGGCGGCAGAGTCGTCATGAGCGGTACGTTACCGACTGGTCGGTACGACCGGCCAGGCCGTACGCGGAACCTGGCCGCCACTGGTGTTCCCTCGCCGCCCGTGATGCCTTTGGAGGCTGCCGCTTTCATCGCGCCGCGCGAACCCGTCGCGTCCCCGCAGTGGGAACTCTGCGTCGGCGTCGACGACGTGGACGGCGTCCTCTCCCGCGTGGCCGGTGGCCAGGGCCTCACCACCTGGACCCGGGAGACCGACCACTCCGTGCTGAGGCTGCACAGCCCGGAAGGACTGACGTTCCGCGTGCACCCGCTGGGCGGATGACGGCCGAAGCGCCGAGCGCCCCGCGATCCGTCGTGCGAGGCGGGAAGGGCGGTGTCACCGCGGTTCACATGGATGCAGTAGGCGGAGTGAGTACTCACTCATTGACGGAGTGAGTACTCACTCCGTACTCTGGCCGTCATGACGGAGCCTCAGGAGAACCAGACCACCCGCCGCCGCGCCCCCGGGATGTCGCCGGAGCGGCGCCGCGAAATGATCATCCAGACCGCGATCCCGCTGATCGCCGAGTACGGCGCCGCGGTGACGACCGCGAAGATCGCCCGCGCCGCGGGCATCGGCGAGGGCACGATCTTCCGCGTCTTCGCCGACAAGGAGGAGCTCCTGCAGGCGTGCATGGCCGAGGCGCTCTCACCCGAGCACGCGGTTCGCGAGCTCGACGCGATCGACGTGTCCCAGCCGCTGCCCGACCGGCTCGCGGAGGCGGCCGAGGCGCTGCAGGCGCACATGTCCAGGATGGGCGCGATCGCCGGCTCGCTGGGGCATCGCGGCGGCAAGCACCCCGGCACGGTGCGCGGCGTGGGCCGCGACGAGTCGACGACCCGTATCCGCGCGGCCCTCGTGGAGCTGCTGGAGCCCGACAAGGCCGCCCTCCGCCGGCCGCCGGAGCAGATCGCGGCCCTCTTCTTCGGGCTGCTCTTCATCCAGCCGCGTACGGAGGACGAGCCCGACCTGACCACGCAGGAGCTGGTGGAGGTCTTCCTGCACGGGGCGCTCTCCGGGGACGCCAAGTGAGCGCGCGGAGAAGGCGCCTGGGGGTGACCGCCCTGGCCGTTCTGGCCCCCGTCCTGGTGTGGCTGGTGGCGGACCCGCTGTTGGGGAACCGGTTACGGATCGCCGACGGCGAGCAGACGCTCGACATCGGCGCCGCGCCCGTGGCGTTCATCGCGCTGCTCGCGTCGCTCTCCGGCTGGGGACTGCTGGCCGCCCTGGAGCGGTTCGGGTTACGGCGTGCCCGCGCCCTGTGGACCGGGGTGGCCGGCGTCGTACTGGCCCTGTCTTTCCTGCCGTTCGTCGGCGACGGCATGGACGGCGGCACCCGGGTCTCCCTCGCCGTGATGCACCTGGCGGTGGCGGCGGTGCTGATCCCGGGGCTGGGCGGCAGCTCCCGCGGGGCGGGGGCCGGTGCCGCCAGGGGGTGACCGCCGGTATCGAGTTGCGCGGTACGAGGCTGTCCCGCAGGGGGCGCTCGAGTCGACCGCGCGCTTCGCCGGCGCCGGATGCGGCGGAAGAGCCTCCGGGAGCCCGGCACAGCGGCGCGGTCATGCGCTCATCCGGTGGCCTTCTGGGAGCCGATGTGGGCGAGCAGCGAAGCGGTGCCGTCCTCCGCGGCGATCCCGCGGGCGAGTTCGGTCGCGCGGCGGCGGTGGGTCGGTTCGGAGAGGCAGGCCGTGATCGCGTCGCCGAGCGCCTCGGCGGTGAGATCCTGGAACGGCACAGGTCGCGGGGCGACTCCCAGCTCGTGCAGCCGAGACGCCCAGAACGGCTGGTCGGCCATGACCGGAACGGGCACGGCGGGCACGCCCGCCCGCAGGCCGGCCGCGGTGGTGCCCGCGCCGGCGTGATGGACGACGGCGGCGGTGCGCGGAAACAGCCAGTCGTGCGGGACGTCCCCGATGGCCAGGACGTCGGCGCCGCAGCCGTTCAGACCGGCCCACCCCGCCTGCACCACCGCGCGCACGCCCGCCCGCTCCACCGCCGCGGCCACCAGCTTGCTGAGCCGCTCCCCCTGGCCCACCGCCATACTGCCGAACCCGATGAACACCGGAGGCGGGCCGGCCTGGAGGAAGTCGACCAGTTCGGCAGGGGGCTGCCAGCCGTCCGGCCGCGCGGGCCACCAGTAGCCCGCCACTTCGACCCAGGACGGCCAGTCCTCGGGGCGCGGCACCACCAGCGGGCTGAAGCCGTGGAAGACCGGCCGGACGTCCGCCGCCGCCGAGGGCACAGCGGCGGGCAGTCCGAGGCGGGCGCGCAACCGGGTGACGGCGCCCGCGAAGACACCTTCCGCGCGCCTCAGCACATCCCGGCCCGCGGCGAGGTTGCCCTCCGGTCCCAGGCCGTCGGTGTTCCGGGCGTTGGGCAGCGGAAAGCGCCTGGTGGCGAAGGACGGTACGAGGTAGGTACCGATGACGGGCACGCCGAGCGCTTCGCCGGCCGTCCGGCTGAGCGCCGCCGGGCCGAAGGCGGTGAGCAGCAGGTCGGCTCCGCCCGCCACGGCCTCCGCCACCCCGTCGGCGAGCCCGTCCGCGTACGCCCTCGTCAGTGCCTGGACCTCCTCCCGCGACGCCGCGCGGGACCAGTCCCGGATCAACCCCTGAGCGTCCCCCGGCACGGGCCGGTAGTCGAGGCCGCACCCGCCGATGAGCGCCTCGAACGAGGGGTGCGCGGCCACGGCCACCTGATGGCCGGCGTCCAGCAGGCGCCGCCCCAGACCCGTGAACGGCGCGACGTCGCCGCGTGAACCGGCGGTGATGATCAGAATGCGCATGCCCTGATTCTCCTCGCGGCGCGAAGTACCCGGCGCATGGCAGGAAAGGTGGGGTTCTCGTCATTGCCGCCATCGGGCCGCGCCCCGAAGGATGGGGGACATGACGCAGCGACCCGTACTCGTCGTCCTCTTCGACGGCGTGCAGAGCCTGGACGTCACCGGACCGGTGGAGGTGTTCGCCGGGGCGGCCCGTCTCGGCGCCGTCGCCCCCTACCCGATCCGTACCGCCTCGCTCGACGGAGAGCCCGTCCGCACCCGGAGCGGCCTGCGGCTGGCCGCCGACACCTCGCTCACCGACGCCGAACCGCCGCACACCCTCCTGGTCCCCGGCGGCGACGGCACCCGCGCACCCGACCCGCGCCTGATCGACTGGCTGCGCGTCCACGCACCGCGCGCGGAACGCCTGGTCTCGGTCTGCACCGGCGCGGTCCTCCTCGCCCAGGCGGGCCTGCTGGACGGCCGGCGCGTCACCACCCACTGGGCGTTCTGCGACCGCCTCGCCCGCGACCACCCGGCGGTGGAGGTCGACCCGGAGCCGATCTTCGTACGCGACGGGAACCTCGCCACCTCCGCCGGAGTCACGGCGGGCATCGACCTCGCCCTCGCCCTGGTCGAGGAGGACCTCGGCCGGGACACGGCGCTCACCCTCGCCCGCCACCTGGTGGTCTTCCTCCGCCGCCCCGGCAACCAGGCCCAGTTCAGCGCCCAGCTCGCCGCCCAGACCGCCCGGCGCGAACCGCTGCGCGAGCTGCAGCGGTTCATCACCGAGCACCCGGCCGCCGACCTCTCGGTCGACGCCCTGGCCGCCCGCGTCAGCCTCTCACCGCGCCACTTCGCCCGCGCCTTCCGGGCGGAGACCGGCACGACCCCCGGCCGCTATGTCGACCGGGTCCGCCTCGAACACGCGCGGCGCCTGCTGGAGGACACCCCCGAGGGGGTCCAGGAGGTCGCCCGGGCCGCCGGCTACGGCACGCCCGAGGCGATGCGCCGCGCCTTCGTCAAGGCGCTCGGGACCGCGCCCGCCGAATACCGGCGGCGCTTCCACGCGCCCCACGTACCCGTCCCACGAAAGGACAGTTGACGCCCATGCGGATCGCCATCCTCCTCTACCCGGGCTTCACCAGCCTCGACGCCATCGGGCCCTTCGAGATGATCAGCCACCTGCCCGGCGCCGAAACCCTCTTCGTCGCCAAGGAGACCGGGCCGGTCCGCAACGACCAGGGCAACCTCGCCGTCGTCGCCGACCGTACCCTCGCCGAGGTCCCGCGCCCCGACATCGTCATCGTTCCGGGAACCGGCGAGTGGGAGCCGGTCCTGCGCGACGAGGAGCTCCTCGACTGGCTCCGCACCGCCGACGCCGCCACCACCTGGACCACCTCCGTCTGCACCGGCTCCCTGCTGCTCGCGGCGGCCGGACTCCTGGGGGGCCGCCGCGCCACGACCCACTGGCTCGCCATGGACAGGCTGAAGGAGCTCGGCGCCGAACCGACCGGCGAGCGGGTCGTCTTCGACGGCAAGTACGTCACGGCCGCCGGCGTCTCGTCCGGCATCGACATGGCCCTCCACCTGCTGGGCCGCATCGCCGGCGACACCGTCGCACAGACCGTCCAGCTGATGACCGAGTACGACCCGCGTCCCCCGTACGACTCCGGCTCCCCCGAGAAGGCCCCGGCCGAGATCGTGGCCCGTATGCGCGGCGAAGCGCACGCGCCGACCCCAGGACGTGATCAGACCTGAGGATCCTGGAGACGGACGCTAGGCGACGTCCGGCAGCCCCGCCCGGTCCATGAGCTCGTGCATCGTGGCCTCGGGCAGGGTGGGGTTCGCCGCCGCCTCGTCCGCGGTCTCCCGGTCCTCCAGCAGTGCGGCCACCACCTCGCCGGGCACCCGCGGGTCGCGTACGGCGGCGTTCCTCACCCACCACGCGGGGTCGCGGGTCAGCCGGACCACCGACTCCGCCGACAGGCGGGGGTCGTCCAGCGCACGGCGGCGTACGGCCTCCTCCGGGTCACGGCTGAGCCGTTCGACGACCTCGGTCGGGCAGTCCGGGTCCAGCAGCGCGAGCTCCCGCATCCGGGGCCGCGGATCGTCGGCGTACCGCAGCAGGCCTTCGCGCGGGAAGTTCGGGTGCTCGGGCAGGTGGTGGGCGGAGCGGCCATCCCAGGTCTCCCATATCTCCAGCAGCAGGTGTCCCGGGGCCTCGGCGCACCGCTCGGCGAGCATGAGCCGTACGGCGAAGTCCTCGTCCTTCGCGAGGAGTTCCACCACATCGGCGGGCAGGCTGCGCGCGGTCGCGACGCTGCGGCGCAGCAGCACATGTCCGGACGCGGCGCACCGGCGCATCTCTTCGACGTCGCCGTGCCGGTCCTGGACCCAGCGCAGCGGGTAGTGGCGGCTGTGCGGGGCCACCTCCACGCGCGCCGCCGCCCGCTGCTCCTCGGTGAGCGCCGGATGGACGGAGGCGTTGAGGCGTACCGCGTCGTAGGGGTCCTCGCACAGGACGGCCGCCAGGTCCGCGTCCAGGCGGGGGTTGCGGGCCACGGCGCACCGCGTCCCGGAGTCCTCGTCGCGGACCAGCCGCTCGGCGAGGTCGCGGGTCAGCAAGCACTCCTCGGCCGCTTGCTGCGAGTACCGGTGCCCGTCGTCGACCAGGGAGGCGTAGGCCGCCGGGTCCATCGGCGGCCCGTCCCGGTGGTGACTCAGCAGCGCCGCAGAGCGTACGGCGTCGTCCTCGTCCGCCAGCAGCGCCGCCCGCTCCGCCGCGTCGAGGTGCTCCCAGGCGCTCGGACAGGCCGCACGGCGGATGCCCGGCTCCGGGTCCATGGCCAGCCGACGCAGCGGAGCGGGCGGCAGCCGGCGGTGGCGGGCGATCTCACCACGTACCAGGTAGTGCTCGTGCGTCGCCAGCCGCTCGAAGCCCGCCTCGGTCAGCGCGGAGGAATCCCAGCCGGCGTTCAGCGCCACGGCGTACGCCATCCGGGGCTCCACGTCGAGCAGCCAGGTGCGCTGCTCGGGGGTGAGGTGGATGTGCTCCGCCACCGCGCGGCGGGTCTTCGGGTGCGGATGGTGCGCCCAGGCCTCGATCACCTCGGGCGGCAGCCGCCGGAAGCGCCAGTTGAAGGGCAGTTCACGGTCGGGCGCCATGCCCAGTACCCGGAGGAGCACGCCCGTCGGCGCGGAGGGGTTCATGGCCAGGCCGTGCAGCCAGGCGCCGTGCAGTGCGGCCGTCGACGCCATCTCACACCCCGTACGTGAAGCGCGGCGTCCGCCGCTCCAGGAAGGCGGCGACCCCCTCGGCCGTGTCACCGCTGGAACGCGCCTGCTCCGCCCAGTACGCGTCCCGGTCCGTGCGGCCGGTCGCGAACTCCTTCGCCGCCGCCTGCGTCAGCTGCGAACGGGACACCAGGACCCGGGTGAACTCCGCCACCCGCTTGCCCAGTTCGCCCGGCGCGAGCACCTCGTCCACCAGGCCGGTGCGCAGGGCCCGTTCCGTGTCGATCAGCTCACCCGAGAAGAGGAGGTACTTGGCGGCCGACGGGCCCACCAGCGAGACCAGGCGGCGGGTGGAGGAGGCGGGGTAGACGATGCCCAGCTTCGCCGGGGTGATGCCGAAGAGCGCGCCCTCCTCGGCGAACCGCAGGTCGCAGGCGGCCGCGAGCTGGCTGCCGCCGCCCACGCAGTAGCCCCGCACGGCGGCGAGCGTCGGCTTCGGGAAGGCGGCCAGCGCTTCCTCGGCCCGGACCGCCAGCGTCTGCTGCTCGTCGCCCGGTGCGCCGAGCGAGGCGATGTCCGCCCCGGCGCAGAAGGTGGCGCCCGCGCCGGTCAGCACCAGCGCCCGGACGTCCCGGTCGGCGGCCAGTCCGCCGAGCAGGCCGGGCAGGGCGCGCCACATCGCCGCCGTCATGGCGTTCCTCTTGGCGCGGTTGCTGATGACGACGGTGGCCACACCGTCCGAGACGCTGTGCTCCAGCTGTGGCTGCTGCTCCATGGCCGGATGCTATCCGTCGACGGAAATCGTGCTGTGACCAGGCGTGTCGACAAAGCGGTCAAAGGACAATCCCCGGCGACGCGTTCGGTCAAAAGGCGTCGGCTACACGGTGACTTCCGGTCAGTGGCCGGGCGGTGCTCCCGGCGCTCCCACACTCGTTGCGTGGCGACAATCGAGCACGAAGGTGAAAGCCGGACCATCGAATCCCGTGGGAGCGCACCGGCGCGGACGCCGACACCTGCGCCCGCGCCCACGCCGACGCGGCCACCGACGTACGACGGGGTCTGGCGGTTCACCGCGCCCGCCGTCGACGTCTCCGTACCGCAGGCCAGGCACGCCGTCAGGGATCTGCTGAAACGTCAATGCGCCCCCATCCGCGAGGACGTCGCGCACGGGCTGCTGCTGATCGTCTCCGAGCTCGTGACCAACGCCGTACGGCATGCGGCGCTGCTGTCACCCGAGGTCGCGGTCGAGGTCGGGATCGGCGCGGAGTGGATCCGGGTGTCCGTGGAGGACAACCACCCGTACCGCCCCAAGGCGCTGGAGTCCGACGCCGCGCGGACGGGCGGCCGCGGACTGCTGCTCGTACGCGAGATCACCCGGGAGGCGGGCGGCACGTGCGACGTCGAGCACACCGCGAACGGCGGCAAGATCATCTGGGCGGCACTGCCCCTGAGACCGGGGCCGCCGTTGCCCTGAGGCGAGGGTGCGGCGGTACCCGCCCGTACGTGAGGCCGGGACGGTGGCCTGATCTTTGTGGCTTCCGCCAGTACGGCAGTCCGTCGTGATGTGGAGAGACTGCCCAGCAGAGGCGGCGGCGTGTCCCGGGAACGGGAACGGGACGTGCGCCGAGCCATGCGCATGAGCAAGCACACGGGAGGACGGCGCAATGAGCGTGCAGCAGTATGACGAGATCGGTGAGGCGTACGAGGGCTTCAAGGCCCTGACGCTGGAGCGGTACGTGGTGGTGCCCAGCTTCCTCGCCATGGTCGGGGACGTACGCGGAAAGTCGGTCCTCGACCTGGCCTCCGGCACCGGCTTCTACAGCCGGGAGTTCAAGCGGCGCGGCGCCGCGGAGGTGCTCGGCATCGACATCTCCGGTGAAATGGTCGCCGTGTCCCAGGCGCTGGAGGAGCAGGAGCCGCTGGGCATCCGCTACGAGGTGGGCGACGCGGCCGAACTGCGCACCTTCGAGGAGCCTTTCGACATCGGCCTGGCGGTGCAGCTGCTCAACTACGCGCAGGACATCGCCACCACGGAGCGGATGTGCCGCAACGTGCACCGCAGCCTGAAGCCCGGCGCCGAGCTCTTCCTGCTCAACCAGTCGCCCGACTACCGGTTCGACGGGCCGACCCCCGAGAAGTACGGCTTCCGCACCGAGCTCACGGGTGAGGAGGGCGAGACCGGACCCCAGGTCCGGACCACGGCGCTGCTCGACCCGCCGGTCTCGTTCGTCGCCAACCGCCCGCGCCGCGACGTCTACGAGCAGTGCCTGCGGGCAGCCGGCTTCACCGACCTGACCTGGGTCCCCATGGAGGTGTCCGACGCCGGCGTGCGCGAGTTCGGCGCGGACTTCTGGGCGGACTTCCACGCCAACCCGCCGCTGGTGATGCTGCGCTGCCGCGCCTGACGCCCGACCGGACGTCACGGTGACGCCGACGGCCCGACCTCGTCGGTTCGCCCGACAGAGGTGGGGTCGTCGGCCATTGAAGGGCTTGGCTAGGAGGGCTTCGCGCGCGTCATCACGTACGTGTTCCCGATGTCGGGATCGCCGAAGAAGAAGAACAGTTCCAGCGCCTCGCGCGGATCGCGGCGTACGGAGAACCGCCACGAGTACGTCGCAGGCGGCCGCGCGGGGGCCGCGGCGCCGGTCGTGGTCCCGGTGTCCCGCCGCTCGACCCTGGTCTGATGCGTGAGGGTGAGCCGGACATCCTGGCCGTCGGCGTCGTCGGTCAGCTCCCAGGTTCCCGTGCCGGAAAGCCGCCAGCCGTCATCGAAGTCGAAGTCCTGCCCGTCGAGCCGCTGGAGGAGGGCCGTCCCGTCCCGGCGGAGTGTCAGGCGGGTCTCCTCTGCGCCTTCCCAGTTCCCGGAGACCTCGGCCGTCGTGGCGTCGTGGACTCCCGTGCCCTCGTCGTACTGGTAGGGGCCGGCGCAACCACTGGACACCAGCAGCGCCACCACGACGCCGCCGAGGGCGATCCGCCGCCTCCACGGCCGTCCACTCTTCCCCGCCACCGGGCCCTCCCGACCTCCCCGAACCGGCCGACCGGGATGGGTGAGCCGTGGTGAGGACACCTTGTCAGATGTATTGAACGCGTTCAACACAGGTGGTCCCCTATGACCTACGGTCCGGCCGATCACGCTTGTGCTCCGTCAGGCAGGATGCCGTGGTGAGCATCAACGGAATCGAGAACCCCTGGACGCCCGCCCACCAGGCGGTGGAATCGGGCGACCACGCCCTGCTCACCCGGCTCCTCGACGAGGGAGCCGACGTGAACGAGGTCTGCTGCGGGATGACGCTGCTGATGCACGCAATCGACCTGGAAGCAGACTCGGCTGCCCAGTCGGGACAACCGATCGACAGCGCGCTCACCGCGATCCTTCTCGCCTATGGTGCGGACCCGGCACTCACCCTCGACGGCGAAACCGCCGACGACATGGCCCGCCGCCACGACCACGCCATGGCGATCAGGCTGTTGGAGCGCTTCAACACACCTCACGGGGTCGGCGCTGAGGGTGGTTCCGGCGGAACCGTCCGTCGGGCTGCGGAGACGCGTGAGCGGCCGGCCAGGATCCCGGCGGACAGGCCCTGGCCGGATCCGCGTCCCTGACCTCGTCCGTCACCGCGAGCACGCCGAGCGTCGCCGCCCACGGCACCAGTGGGCTCTCCGTCAGGCCCGCGCGGACGCAGCGCATCGCCTCGCGCGCCTCGTACGTATAGCCGCGCCCCACCAGCGCCGATCGCCACGCGCGGGGCGGGCCGCCGACCGGGTGCAGCACCACGCGGTCGGCGGCGTAGAAGGGGGCCGGCAACTCGAGGCGGCCCGCGCTGCCGGAGAGTTCGGCGTGTGCGGGGAGCTCGGTGGCGAAGGAGCAGGCGAGCTCCGCCATCGCGCCGGAGCGGTAGCCCAGCAGCAGCGCCGTGGTGTCGTCCACCGGCGGCGTGGTCGACAGGGAGCGCGCGCCGATCTACTGCGGCCTGCCCGGCGCACGAGCCGCGCCACGACCCGTCGGTACGCGCCTCCCGCCCGGTACGCGGACGGGCCCCGGCGGCTCTCGCGGCCACGCCCGCCCCGGCCCCGCCGCCACCGGCCCCGCCGACCGTGCCGCCACCGGGCCCGTCGACCGTGCGGGCACCGGCCCCGGTACCGGCGGCCGCGCGCCGCCCCGCCCCCGCCGTACGGGCCCTGCCCGGCGACAGCGCGGAGTTCACCGGGCGCGCAGCCGAGCGCGCCCAAGTGCACGCGTGGGTACGGGAGGCGGTGGGCGCGCGGGAGGCGGCCACGGCGCCGCTCGTCAGCGTCATCACCGGGATGCCGGGCGTCGGCAAGACCCGGCTCGCGGTGCGCCTGGCACACGAGACCGTGCGGGCGGGCCACGTGGGCGACGTCCAGCTCTTCGCCCACCTGCGGGGCCACGCGCCCGGCCGGGTGCCGATGGACCCCGCCACCGTGCTCGCCCGGTTCCTGCGGATGCTGGGCGTTCCGCCGGACCGGATCCCCGACAGCGTGGAGGAGCGGGCGGCGCTCTACCGGGACCGGCTGCACGGCCGGGCCCCGCTGATCCTGCTGGACGACGTCACCGGGCCCGGGCAGACGGACCCCCTGCTGCCGGGCGATCCTGCGTCCCTCGTCCTGGTGACCAGCCGCCGCGCCGGCTGGGCGCCGGCCGGGGCGCGCACGGTGCAGCTCGGCCCGTTCACGGTCGAGGAGTCCATGGCGCTGCTCGCCGGGGTGGTGGGCGCGGAGCGCGTGGCGGCCGAGCGGCCGGCCGCCGAGCGGATCGCCGCGCTGTGCGGCCGGCTGCCGCTGGCGGTCGCCCTGGCCGCCCTGCGGCTACGGGCCCGGCCGCTGTGGCGGCTCGCCGATCTCGCGGCGCGCCTGGAGCCGGAGGGCGCCCGGCTGGACCGGCTCAGCGTCGGCGGCCGCTCGGTCCGGGCCGCGTTCGACACGTCGTACCGCAGGCTGCCACCGCACCGCCGCCGGACGCTGCGCTGCCTGGCCGGCGTGCCCGGCGCCGCCCTCGGCGGTGCCCGCCGGGCGGGGGAGGCGGAGGAACTGCTGGACCAGCTGCTCGACGAGTGCCTGGTCCAGCAGACCCCGACGGGCGGGTACGAGCTCCACGAGCTGCTCCGCCTCTACGCCCGCGACCTGCCTCCCGGCTGAACCCCCGACCCGGGCCGGGGGTCACCAGCCGCCGCTCTCCCCGGTCAGCTCCCTGACCGCCGGACGCGCGGCGTCCAGCACCGTCATGAACCACGCCGAGAACGGCTCCGCGGCGTGCCGCTCGGCCAGTTCCCGTGCCGTCACGAACGCCGTCTCCTCCACTTCCTGCGGGTCCGGCCGCAGCGGGGCCTGCACCATCCCGACGAAGAGGTGGTTGTACTCCTGCTCCACCAGACCCGAGGCCGGGTCCGGGTGGTTGTAGCGGACCGTGCCCGCCTCGGCGAGCAGCGACGGCGACACGCCCAGCTCCTCGTGCACGCGCCGCGCGGCCGCCGCGAACGGCGCCTCACCCGGATACGGGTGCCCGCAGCACGTGTTCGACCAGACGCCGGGGGAGTGGTACTTGCCCAGCGCCCGCCGCTGCAGCAGCAGGCGCCCCGCCTCGTCGAAGAGGAACACCGAGAAGGCCCGGTGGAGCTGCCCCGGCGGCTGGTGGGCGGCCAGCTTCTCCGCGGTGCCGATCGTGGTGCCGTCCTCGTCGACCAGTTCGAGCATGATCGATGGCTTGACTCCGTTCGACGAGCTGCTCGCCGCCGTGGCTGGTGTGATCGGCATGACCATCCTTCGCTTCGGTTACCGGCCCTGTGGGGCAGTCTCAGTCTGCCGCACAAAAGCCGCTTGTCGGCTCACGTCGCCCCGCGCCCGGGATGTCTGCTCCACCGGGGTGACGGGCGGTCAGCCCCCGGGGGCCGGCGGATACGCGTCCGGCCGCCGGCGACCGCCCCGGAGACGTCCATGACCAGCGCCGTCGTCGCCTCGCCGGGGACCTCGAAGGGCGCTGCGACGCCGTACCGCGACGCCGGTACGAAACCGCGGCGGGGGAGTACTCCGGATGACCGAGGGCCGGCACCAGCCGCTCCCCACGCAGCCGCTCCGCGTCCTATACCGGGCGGACCACCGCCTGCCCCGCGCCCCGCCGCTGGTGCGCGGCCGCCGCGACCGGGGCCGGCACCGGTGCCGGGGTACCGCCCACCCCGGCACCGGGTGATCAGCCAGGTGCGTCAGCGCCCGTCGGCCGGCCGCAGGACGTAGCCCCGGTAGCCGTACTCCGCGCCGTGCTCGCGGCGCAGGGCGATCTCGGCGCGGGTGGCGGCGAGCGCCTCGGCCATGCCGGGCACCGCCGGATCGGCCGCGTCGGCGCGCTCGCCGAGCGGGCCGTAGTACTCGTCCCAGTCGCTCTCGGGCTGGGTGTACGTGCCGACCACGCGGTAGCCGGCTTCGACGGCCGCGGCGGTGTTGGCCTCGGTGGTACGCAGCGGGTAGTGCGCGTCCCAGAACGCCCGCGCCTCGGCGGACGGCTCACCGCCGGTCCACTCGCACTCGGTCAGGACCAGCGCCCCGCCGGGCGCCGGCAGCCGCCGCCAGGTGCGCAGCGCGCGGTCGAAGCCGATGGCGTACGCCGAGCTCTCCGCCCACACGAGGTCGAAGGACCCGTCGGCGTACGGCGGCTCGGCCATGTCGGCGGTGACGGTACAGATGGAGGCACCGAGCCCACGGGCGTCGGCGGCCCGCCGCAGCTCGGCGAGGAACGGCTCGTGCAGATCGACGGCGGTCACCTCGGCGCCGGCCGTGCCGGCTTCCGCCGCCAGCAGCAGGGCGGCCCGGCCGGGACCGCAGCCCAGGTCGAGCACGCGGGGACGCGGAGGCAGGGGGCCGACGAGGGAGAGCAGCCGGCGCGTGGTGTCGTCGGAACCGGGGCCCTGCCGGGGAAGA
Organism: Streptomyces sp. NPDC045431; assembly: GCF_040646655.1. Lineage (NCBI taxonomy): Bacteria > Bacillati > Actinomycetota > Actinomycetes > Kitasatosporales > Streptomycetaceae > Streptomyces > Streptomyces sp. NPDC045431. The sequence goes on along the minus strand of NZ_JBEZAQ010000002.1, from coordinate 79,983 downwards.
CCGTGGTGCAGGGCGAAGAAGGCGTCGTACAGAGCGTTGTCGGACAACGTGGAAACCCTTGGGTGAGGCGGGTCCGGCCGACGTACGGATCTGATCGAGTCGGATCAGATCAGATCGGATCGAAGAAGACGATCAGGTCAGCCGAGAACCCGGAAGCTGAGGTGTGAGGTCAGGCGGGACGCCACCGCGACGGTCATCAACCTCAGCTCCTCTCACAGGCACGGACGGCCGCACCTTATCAGTGGCAGAGCCGCGCCTCATGGGCCGCATGGCCGCTCGGCTCCAGCTGGAAGGTGCAGTGCTCGACGTCGAAGTGGCCTTCCAGGCACTCCTGGAGCTCGTGCAGCAGCTTCTCGTGCCCCACCGAATCCAGCGCGCTCTGGGTCACCACCACATGCGCCGACAGCACGGGCATCCCCGAGGTGATCGTCCAGGCGTGCAGATCATGGACGTCCTCCACATTCGGCAGCGCCAGCATGTGGGCGCGCACCTGCGCCATGTCCACGCCCTTGGGTGCCGCCTCCAGCAGCACGTCGAGCGTCTCGCGCAGCAGCTTCACCGTGCGTGGCACGATCATCAGGCCGATCACCAGGGACGCGATCGGGTCGGCGGCCTGCCAGCCGGTGGTCAGGATGATGCCCGCCGAGACCAGGACGGTGACGGAGCCCAGCGCGTCGGCCAGCACCTCCAGATAGGCGCCGCGCACGTTGATGCTCTCCTTCTGGCCCCGTACCAGCAGGGAGAGCGAGATCATGTTGGCGACCAGACCGAAGAGCGCGAACGCGATCGCCAGCCCGCCCTTGGTCTCGGCCGGCGTGATGAACCGCTGCACCGCCTCGATGAGCAGGTAGCCGCCGGCGCCGAGCAGCAGCAGGCAGTTCGCGAGCGCGGCGAGGATCTCGGCCCGGGCGTATCCGAAGGTGCGCTTCTCGGTGGCCGGGCGGCCGGCGAAGTGGATCGCCATCAGGGCCATCGCCAGGCCCACCGCGTCCGTCGCCATGTGGGTGGCGTCGGCGATCAGCGCGAGGGAGTCGGCCAGCACACCGCCGATGACCTCCGCCACCATGACCGAGAGCGTGATCGCCAGCGCGATCCGCAGCCGCCCCTTGTAGGCGGCGGCCGCCGTGCCCGTCGGCGGCGGGCCCGCGTGCGTGTGCCCGTGGTCGTGCCCAGCCCCCATGCCCATGCCTCCAGCCGCTCGCGAAACCTCGTTCGAGCGGCCAGTGAACTACGGGTGGGGGGTATGTGCAAGCCGGGACTGAACACCGTTGTCATATGCTCTGACCTGCAGTGATGCCCGCAGGTCAGAGCGGTGGGCGTATCAGTGGCCGCCAGGCGGGCTCAGTGGCCGCGCGCCTCCGGGTGGCGCAGGCACCAGCCCTCCCACGCGGACTCGACCATCGCGCGCACGCCGTACGACGCCGTCCAGCCGAGCTCCTTGGTGATCCGCTCGACCGACGCCACGGCCTTGGCCGCGTCACCCGGGCGGCGCGGGCCCACCACCGGCTCGGCGGTGTCCCCGGTCACCTCGGCGACGACCCGCGCCAGCTCCCGCACGGAGACGCCCTCGCCGCGGCCGATGTTCACGGTCAGGTCCCCGGGGCCGTCCTGGTCGGCCAGCCGGCGGGCGACGGCGAGGTGCGCGTCGGCGACGTCCGCGACGTGAATGTAGTCACGGATGCAGGTGCCGTCCGGCGTCGGGTAGTCGTCGCCGAAGATCCGCGGGGCCTCGCCGCGCGTGATCCGGTCGAAGAACATCGGGATGATGTTGAACACGCCGGTGTCCGCCAGCTCGGGGCGCGCGGCCCCGGCCACGTTGAAGTAGCGCAGGCAGCCCGTGGCCATGCCGTGCGCCTGCCCCGTCGCGCGGACCAGCCACTCGCCCGCGAGCTTCGTCTCGCCGTACGGGTTGATGGGCGCCGTCGGCGCGTCCTCGCCGATCAGCTCCACGTCCGGGACGCCGTACACCGCGGCGGACGAGGAGAAGAGGAAGCGCCGCACCCCGGCGGCCACCACGGCCTCCAGCAGCACGGTCAGCCCGTGGACGTTCTCCCGGTAGTAGTGGAGCGGCCGCTCGACCGACTCGCCGACCTGCTTCTTCGCCGCCAGGTGCACCACACCCGTGACGGCGTGCTCGGCGAGCGTCCGGTCCAGCAGCTCCCGGTCCGCGACCGCCCCCTGGACGAGGGGGATCCCGGCGGGTAGCCGCCCGGGCACGCCGGAGGACAGCTCGTCGAGCACGACGACGCGCTCACCGGCGTCCGCCATGGCGTGCGCCACGTGGGCGCCGATGTATCCCGCTCCGCCTGTGATCAGCCAAGTCATGACGGTCAGCCTATGCCCTGGCCGACCGCGGTTTGTGGGCCGAGGCGCGGATCCACCATGATGATCTCGGCCCCCCGCGCCGCCGCGAGCCCGCGTCACGCCTCGGTGAACTTCCTCTTCCGTTCATCGGATAGCCTCACCCGGCGTGCCGCCGCGCCGCACCCGTCCCCGTTCGGCTCCAAGGAGTGAGTTCGTCTGTCGACCGCCATCCTCACCGGTCCTCCGGTACCCGGATCGCCGCTCGAGGGCGATCTGCGGTCGCTGGGCTTCGACGTCCGCGTCGCCACGGACCCGCGTGAGACCGCCGCACTGCTCGCCGCCGTCCCGGCCGCCGAGCGCGTCGCGGTCGTGGACCCCCGCTTCGTGGGCCACGTCCACGCCCTCCGCCTGACCCTGACGGACCCCCGCTTCCCGGCGGCCACGGCCCCCGGCGCCCTGACGGCCCAGCCCGAGGCCCGCCCGGCCCTGAGCCGCGCCCTGACGGCGCTGAGCGCCCCCGCGAAGGCGGGCGCCTCCGCGGCCGCCGCCGCGGGCGCCGGCGCCACCCCGGCGCCCGGCGCCTCCGGCGCCGACGCCGTGCCCGCTTCGGCCGACGGCCCTGCCGCGCAGGGCACCGGCACAGCCGCAGACACGGCCCCCGCCACCGCAGGCGCCGCGTCCGGCGCCGCGCCGCAGACCGGCCCCGCCGACTCGGCTGCCTCGGACCCTGCCCAGGCCCCGGGCGCCGGGCGGCCCCAGGGCGGCGACGCCCACGGCGGTGTCCTCACCCTTCCCGACCGCCTCGCCGAGGCGCTCCGCGCCGACGGCGTCGCCGTCCACCGGCCCGAGTTCGGCACGCTCGTCGCCGCCGTACCGGCCGACCCGCAGCGCCGCAAGGAGACGCGGGACGCCGTCGAGGCCGTCGACGACGAAGCCGTACGACTGCGCTCCGCCGTGAAAGCCCGCGACGGGTTCTTCACCACCTTCTTCATCAGCCCGTACTCGCGCTACCTCGCCCGCTGGTGCGCCCGCCGGGGCCTCACGCCCAACCAGGTCACCACCGCCTCGCTGCTCACCGCGCTGATCGCGGCCGGCTGCGCGGCGACCGGAACCCGGGGCGGGTACGTCGCGGCCGGCGTGCTGCTCCTCTTCTCCTTCGTGCTCGACTGCACCGACGGGCAGCTCGCCCGCTACTCGCTGCAGTACTCCACGATGGGCGCCTGGCTCGACGCGACCTTCGACCGCGCCAAGGAGTACGCCTACTACGCGGGCCTCGCCCTCGGCGCCGCCCGCGGCGGGGACGACGTGTGGGCCCTGGCCCTCGGCGCGATGGTCCTGCAGACCTGCCGCCACGTCGTGGACTTCTCCTTCAACGAGGCGAACCACGACGCCACCGCCAACACCAGCCCCACCGCCGCCCTCTCCGACAAGCTCGACGCGAAGGGCTGGACGGTCTGGGCGCGCCGGATGATAGTCCTGCCCATCGGTGAACGATGGGCCATGATCGCCGTCCTGACGGCCGTCGCCACGCCGCGCATCGTCTTCTACGCCCTCCTCGTCGGCTGCGCCTTCGCCGCCTGCTACACCACCGCCGGCCGCCTCCTGCGCTCGGTGACCCGCAAGGCCCGCCGCACCGACCGCGCCGCCCGGGCGCTCGCGGACCTCGCCGACTCCGGCCCGATCGCCGAGCTGGTCGCCCGGGCCGGCCGTCGGCCGCAGGTCCGCCCGATCCTCCGTTCCCCCGCGCTGATCAGCGTGGTCGGCGCGGTGTTCCTGCTGGCGTTCGTCTGCCTGGAGCCCTTCGGCAGCCCCTTCACGGTCCTGGCCGCGGTGGTGTACGCCGTTTTCGCGGGCGGGGCCGTCGCCCGCCCCCTCAAGGGCGCCCTCGACTGGCTCGTCCCGCCCGTCTTCCGGGCCGCCGAGTACGTCACGATCCTGGTCCTCGCCGCCCGCTCCGACGACCCGGGAGCCCTGCCTGCGGCATTCGGCCTGGTCGCGGCCGTCGCCTACCATCACTACGACACGGTCTACCGCATCCGCGGCGGCACCGGCGCGCCGCCCGCGTGGCTGGTGCGGACGATCGGCGGCCACGAGGGCCGCACGCTCGTGGTCGCGGTCCTCGCCGCGACCCTGACGGCAGGCGACCACCTCAGCCTCGCGCTCACCGTCCTCGCGGTGGCCGTCGCGCTGGTCGTGCTCGTGGAGTCCATCCGCTTCTGGGTGTCCTCCGGAGCACCCGCAGTACACGACGAAGGAGAACCCGCATGATCGGCCTCGTACTGGCAGCCGGTGCCGGACGGCGTCTGCGCCCCTACACCGACACGCTCCCGAAGGCCCTCGTGCCCGTGGACCCGGCGGGAACCGGCGAGAAGACGGTCCTCGACCTGACCCTCGCCAACTTCGCCGCCGTCGGCCTCACCGAGGCCGCCATCGTCGTCGGCTACCGCAAGGAGGCCGTGTACGCGCGCAAGGCCGAGCTGGAGGCCACGTACGGCCTGAAGCTCACGCTCATCGACAACGACAAGGCCGAGGAGTGGAACAACGCCTACTCCCTGTGGTGCGCCCGTGAGGTCCTGAAGCAGGGCGTCATCCTCGCCAACGGCGACACCGTCCACCCGGTCTCCGTCGAGGAGACCCTCCTCGCCGCCCGCGGCGACGGCCGGCGGATCATCCTCGCCCTCGACACGGTGAAGACCCTCGCCGAGGAGGAGATGAAGGTCGTCACCGCCGACGGCAAGGGCGTCCAGCGGATCACCAAGCTGATGGACCCGGCCACCGCCACCGGCGAGTACATCGGCGTCACGCTCATCGAGCCCGAGGCCGCCGCCGACCTCGCCGACGCGCTGAAGGCCACCTTCGAGCGCGACCCCGACCTCTACTACGAGGACGGCTACCAGGAGCTCGTCCACCGCGGCTTCCAGATCGACGTGGCACCCATCGGCGACGTCAAGTGGGTCGAGATCGACAACCACGACGACCTCGCGAAGGGCCGTGAGATCGCGTGCCTGTACTGACCCGGCTCATCCCGTCGCCGCTCGTCGTCGACATCCACCGGGGCGCGATGGACGACCTGGCCGGCCTCCTCGCCGACCAGCGCATCTCCGCCTCCGGCAAGCTCGCCATGGCGATCAGCAACGGCTCCGGGCAGGCGCTGCGCGAGAAGCTCGCGCCGCTCCTCCCGGACGCCGACTGGTACGACGTCGCCGACGGCACCATCGACTCCGCCGTCCGTCTCGCCGACGAGATCAAGGGCAAGCGGTACGACGCCGTCGTCGGCGTCGGCGGCGGCAAGATCATCGACGTGACGAAGTACGCCGCGGCGCGGGTCGGCCTGCCCATGGTCGCCGTCGCGACGAACCTCTCCCACGACGGCATCTGCTCGCCGGTCTCGATCCTGGACAACGACAACGGCCGCGGCTCCTACGGCGTCCCCTCGCCGATCGCCATGGTCATCGACCTCGACGTGATCCGCGAGGCGCCGGCCCGGTTCGTCCGCTCCGGCATCGGCGACGCGATCTCCAACATCTCCGCGATCGCCGACTGGGAGCTGTCGCACCGCCACACCGGCGAGCAGGTCGACGGCCTGGCCGCCGCCATGGCCCGTACGGCCGGCGAGTCCGTGCTGCGCCACCCCGGCGGCGTCGGCGACGACGAGTTCCTCATCGTGCTGGCCGAGGCGCTGGTCCTGTCCGGCATCGCCATGTCGATCAGTGGCGACACCCGCCCCTCGTCGGGCGCCTGCCACGAGATCTCCCACGCCTTCGACCTGCTCTACCCCGGGCGCTCCGCGCTCCACGGCGAGCAGGTCGGGCTGGGCGCCGCCTTCGCGATGCACCTGCGCGGCGCCCGCGAGGAGTCAGGGCTCTTCGCCGAGGTGCTGCGCGGGCACGGCCTGCCGGTGCTGCCCGAGGAGATCGGGTTCTCCGCGGACGAGTTCGTCCGGGCCGTGGAGTACGCACCGCAGACCCGACCCGGGCGCTTCACCATCCTGGAGCACCTCGACCTGTCCACCGACCAGATCAGGGACGCGTACGCCGACTATGCCAAGACCATCCGTAGCTGAACTCCGCCCGGTCGTTCACCCGGAGGGAGTGAAGGACCGGCGCAGCGGGGAGCACTGGGGCGGCCGCCTCTACATGCGCGAGATCTCGCTGCGCGTCACGCGGCTCCTGGTCACCACCCGGGTCACGCCGAACCAGCTCACGTACGTGATGACCCTCGCCGGCGTGCTGGCCGCCCCGGCGCTGCTGGTGCCGGGCGTCTGGGGCGCGGTCCTCGGTGTGGTCGCGGTCCAGCTCTACCTGCTGCTCGACTGCGTCGACGGCGAGGTCGCCCGCTGGAAGAAGCAGTTCTCGCTCTCCGGCGTGTACCTGGACCGGGTCGGCGCCTACCTGTGCGACGCGGCGGTCCTGGTCGGCTTCGGCCTGCGCGCCGCCGACCTGTGGGGCGGCGGCCGGATCGACTGGCTGTGGGCCTTCCTCGGCACCCTCGCGGCGCTCGGCGCGATCCTGATCAAGGCGGAGACCGACCTCGTCGGCGTCGCCCGCCACCAGGGCGGCCTGCCGCCGGTCAAGGACGCGGCCGCCGAGCCGCGCTCCTCCGGCATGGCGCTCGCCCGCCGGGCCGCCGCCGCGCTCAAGTTCCACCGGCTGGTCCTCGGCATCGAGGCGTCCCTGCTCATCCTGGTGCTGGCGGTCGTGGACCAGGTCCGCGGCGACCTGTTCTTCTCGCGCCTCGGCGTCGCGGTGCTGGCCGGCATCGCGCTGCTCCAGACGCTGCTGCACCTGGTGTCGGTCCTCGCCTCCAGCAGGCTGAGGTGAGCGCCGTGACCGCGATGAAGCTCGGCGCCGTCATCATCACCATGGGCAACCGCCCCGACGACCTGCGCGCCCTGATCGACTCCGTCCGCAAGCAGGACGGCGACCCGGTCGACATCGTCGTCGTCGGCAACGGCGCCCCCGTCACCGGCGTCCCCGAGGGCGTACGCACCGTCGACCTCCCGGAGAACCTGGGCATCCCCGGCGGCCGCAACGTCGGCATCGAGGCCTTCGGCCCGAACGGCTCCGACGTCGACGCCCTCCTCTTCCTCGACGACGACGGCCTGCTGCCGAACACGGACACGGCCGAGCTGGTGCGCGCGGCGTTCGCCGCCGACCCGAAGCTGGGCATCATCAGCTTCCGGATCGCCGACCCGGACACCGGCGTCACCCAGCGCCGCCACGTCCCCCGGCTGCGCGCCTCCGACCCGATGCGCTCCTCGCGGGTGACGACCTTCCTCGGCGGCGCCAACGCCGTCCGCACGAAGGTCTTCGCCGACGCGGGCCAGCTCCCGGGCGAGTTCTTCTACGCGCACGAGGAGACCGACCTCGCCTGGCGGGCGCTCGACGCCGGCTGGATGATCGACTACCGCTCGGACATGGTGCTGCTCCACCCGGCGACCGCGCCCTCCCGGCACGCGGTCTACCACCGGATGGTCGCCCGCAACCGGGTCTGGCTGGCCCGCCGGAACCTCCCCGCGCCCCTGGTGCCGCTCTACCTCGGCGTCTGGCTGCTGCTCACGCTGGCGCGGCGCCCCTCCGTCCCGGCGCTGAAGGCCTGGTTCGGCGGGTTCAAGGAGGGCTGGACCAGCCCCTGCGGACCCCGGCGGCCGATGAAGTGGCGTACGGTATGGCGGCTGACCAGACTGGGCCGGCCCCCCGTCATCTGACAAGCTCGTACCGACAAACCCCGGGCGCACCGGGCGGCCCGCCGGCCGCCCCGCGCCCACCCCCGCCGCGCATCTTGAACACGAAAGTTTCAACTGGTGAGTGAGACAACCCATGACGGAGCGATCGCCGTGACCGCGGCCTCCGCCCCGCCATCTCCGGACGACGGTCTGTCCCCGGCGGAACTGGCCGCCAAGTACGGCCTCTCGGTGAGCGGTGCCCGGCCCAGCCTGCCCCAGTACGTCCGGCAGCTGTGGGGCCGGCGCCACTTCATCCTGACCTTCTCCCGCGCCAAGCTCACGGCCCAGTACAGCCAGGCCAAGCTCGGGCAGCTGTGGCAGGTGGTCACGCCGCTGCTGAACGCGCTGATCTACTTCCTGATCTTCGGCCTGATCCTGAACGCCGCGAAGGGCATGTCGAAGGAGGTGTACATCCCGTTCCTGGTGACGGGTGTGTTCGTCTTCACCTTCACCCAGAGCTGCGTGATCGCGGGCGTACGCGCGATCTCCGGCAACCTGGGACTGGTGCGGGCGCTGCACTTCCCCCGCGCCTCCCTGCCCATCTCGTTCGCCCTGCAGCAGCTCCAGCAGCTGCTGTACTCGATGATCGTGTTGTTCGTCATCGTGGCGGCGATGGGCAGCTACCCCTCGCTGAGCTGGCTGCTGATCCTGCCCGCGCTGGCCCTGCAGTTCGTGTTCAACACCGGTCTCGCGCTGGTCCTGGCCCGTCTCGGCAGCAAGACCCCGGACCTCGCCCAGCTGATGCCCTTCATCCTGCGGACGTGGATGTACGCGTCCGGCGTGATGTTCTCGATCCGGGTGATGCTCGCGGACAAGCCGGAGTGGATCGCCAATGTCCTGATGTACAACCCGGCGGCGATCTACATGGACCTGATCCGCTTCGCGCTGATCGACGGGTACGGCGCCGAGAACCTCCCGGCGCACGTCTGGCTCGCGGCCCTGCTGTGGGCGGTCCTCGTCGGCGTCGGCGGCTTCGTGTACTTCTGGAAGGCAGAGGACCGGTACGGCCGTGGCTGACAACACCCAGGCGACCGCCGCGGCCGGTGCCCGCGTCCCCACGGTCATCGCCGACGACGTGCACATCGTGTACCGCGTCAACGGCGGTACGTCGGGCAAGGGCAGCGCCACCGCCGCGCTGAACCGCATAATCCGGCGCGACAAGGGCGAGTCGCGCGGCGTGCGCAAGGTGCACGCCGTGCGCGGCGTCTCCTTCACGGCGTACCGGGGCGAGGCCATCGGCCTCATCGGCACCAACGGCTCCGGCAAGTCCACCCTGCTGCGGGCCATCGCCGGCCTGCTGCCCTGCGAGAGCGGCAAGGTCTACACCGACGGCCAGCCCTCGCTGCTCGGCGTGAACGCGGCGCTGATGGGCGACCTGACCGGCGAGCGCAACGTCATCCTCGGCGGTCTGGCCATGGGCATGTCGCCCGAGGAGATCCGTTCGCGCTACCAGGACATCGTGGATTTCTCGGGCATCAACGAGAAGGGTGACTTCATCACCCTCCCCATGCGGACGTACTCCTCCGGCATGGGCGCCCGCCTCCGGTTCGCCATCGCGGCGGCCAAGGACCACGACGTCCTGATGATCGACGAGGCCCTGGCCACCGGTGACCGGAAGTTCCAGATCCGCTCCGAGCAGCGCATCCGCGAGCTGCGCAAGGAGGCCGGCACCGTCTTCCTCGTCAGCCACAGCAACAAGTCGATCAGGGACACCTGCGACCGCGTCCTGTGGCTGGAGAAGGGCGAGCTCCTGATGGACGGCCCGACCGAAGAGGTCCTCCAGGCGTACGAGAAGGAGACGAGCAAGCCGTGATCCCGCCGGAAGGGCCCCTGCCGCAGCAGCCGGCGGGGGCCCTTCCGGCGGGCGGCTCGCGCCGCGCCGTTCGTGCGTGTGTTCCCCCGTGTGGAACGCCCCGACGGGGGCCCGGCCGTTGTACAACGTAAGCTGTGCCGGTGCCGATTCACGGCAAGTGGGGCGATACCGCCCGGGCCCCGCCACTCCGGAGGTCCGGCGGCGTGTCCGAAATGGGATGTTTTGGGTCGGCAGTGTAGAACGGGAGACGTGACGGCATTGACGGAAGATCTCCAGCTCCGCGAGAGTGCCGCCGTCCCCGTGCCGGGCAGTCCGCGGTGACAGCCACCCGGCAAGTGCGCCCCGACGCCTCCTCGCGCACCACACTCGACAAGGCCGCGCACGAGAACTTCCCCGTGGCCCCCTTCTTCCTGCCCGCCGCCTGGCGGGACGACCTGATGGCGATCTACGGCTACGCCCGGCTCGTCGACGACATCGGCGACGGCGACCTCGCCCCCGGCGGCGCCGACGCCCGCCACCTGGGTGCCGAGGGCGAGACGGACCGGCTCGCCCTCCTCGACGCCTTCGAGGCGGACCTGTACCGCGTCTTCGACTCCGTCCCCGCCCACCCGCTGCTGCGCGCCCTCCAGCCCACCGTGCGGCGCCACGCCCTGCCCCCCGAGCCGTTCCTCGGCCTGATCGCGGCCAACCGCCAGGACCAGCTGGTACGCCGCTACCAGACGTACGACGACCTCGTCGCGTACTGCGAGCTCTCCGCCAACCCCGTCGGCCGCCTCGTCCTCGGCGTCACCGGCACCACCACCCCCGAGCGCGTCCGCCACTCCGACGCCGTCTCCACCGCGCTCCAGATCGTCGAGCACCTCCAGGACGTCGCAGAGGACCTCGCCCGCGACCGGATCTACCTCCCCGCCGAGGACATGAAGCGGTTCCACGTCACCGAGGAGGACCTCGCCCGCCCCACCGCCGGCGCCTCCGTCCGCGCGCTCATCGCCTACGAGGCGGAGCGCGCCCGCCGCCTCCTCGACGAGGGCGCCCCCCTCGTCGGCAGCGTCCACGGCAGGCTGCGCCTGCTGCTCGCCGGCTTCGTCGGCGGCGGACACGCCCAGCTCGACGCGATCGCGGCCGCCGGCCACGACGTACTGCCCGGGCCGCCCAGGGCCACCAAGCCGCGACTGCTGTGCCGAACGGGAGCCGTCCTGCGAAGCGCGCGCAGAGAGGGGTGAGCGGGACCATGGAAGGACACACGCCCATGTCCGCGCCCGTGCAGGCCGCGTACAGCTACTGCGAGGCCGTCACCGGCCGGCAGGCCCGCAACTTCGCGTACGGCATCCGCCTGCTGCCGACCGAGAAGCGCCAGGCCATGTCGGCGCTGTACGCGTTCTCGCGGCGGGTCGACGACATCGGCGACGGCCGGCTCGACCCGGTCGCCAAGGAGGACCGGCTCGACGCCACCCGCGGCCTGCTCGACCGGATCCGCAAGGACGCCGTCGACGAGGACGACACCGACCCGGTCGCCGTCGCCCTCAGTGACGCCGCGCGCCGCTTCCCGCTGCCCCTCGGCGCGCTCGACGAGCTCATCGACGGCGTCCTGATGGACGTACGCGGTGAGACGTACGAAACCTGGGACGGCCTCAAGGTGTACTGCCGGTGCGTCGCGGGTGCCGTCGGGCGGCTCTCACTCTCCATCTTCGGCACCACCCCAGGCGCCCGCTCCGCCGAACGCGCCGCCGAGTACGCCGACACGCTCGGACTCGCGCTCCAGCTGACCAACATCCTCCGGGACGTCCGCGAGGACGCGGCCAACGGCCGCACCTACCTCCCCGCCGACGACCTCGCCAGGTTCGGCTGCACGGACGGCTTCCGCGCCGCCACCCCGAGGCCCGGCGCCGACTTCACCGGGCTCGTCCACTACGAGGTCCGCCGCGCCCGCGCGCTGTTCGCCGAGGGCTACCGGCTGCTGCCCATGCTCGACCGGCGCAGCGGGGCCTGCGTCGCCGCGATGGCCGGCATCTACCGGCGCCTCCTCGACCGCATCGAGCGCGACCCGCTCGCCGTGCTGCGCGGCCGCGTCTCCCTGCCCGGCCGGGAGAAGGCGTACGTCGCCGTACGCGGCCTGTCCGGCCTGGACGCCCGGACCATCTCCCGGCAGACCGTCCGGAGGCACGCCTGATGACCGCATCCGAGGAGGGCGCATGAGCGGCGACGAACCGGCACCGCGCCACGCCGCCGCCGATCCGTCGGCGGCGCCCGAGACGCGCAGGCAAGGCGCCCCGGCGCCCCGGCGCTCCACGGCCGCCGGGCCGTCGGCACCGCGCGCCGTGCCCGACGGCGCCGACCCGGCACGGGAGCGGCACGCCGTGGTCGTCGGCGGCGGGCTCGCCGGGATCACCGCCGCGCTGCGCCTCGCCGAGGCGGGCACCCGCGTCACGCTCCTCGAAGGGCGGCCCCGCCTCGGCGGCCTCGCCTTCTCCTTCAAGCGCGGCGACCTCACCGTCGACAACGGCCAGCACGTCTACCTCCGCTGCTGCACCGCCTACCGCTGGTTCCTCGACCGTGTCGGCGGCGCCCACCTCGCCCCGCTGCAGCCGCGGCTCGACGTGCCCGTCCTCGACGTGGCCCACCCGCGCGGACCCCGCCTCGGCCGGCTGCGCCGCACCGCCCTGCCCGTACCGCTCCACCTCGCCGCGAGCCTGGCGACCTACCCGCACCTCTCGCTCACCGAGCGCGCGGGCGTCGGGCGCGCCGCCCTCGCCCTGAAGAAGCTCGACCCGGCCGACCCGGCCCTCGACGGCATCGACTTCGCCACCTGGCTCACCCGCCACGGCCAGTCGCCCCGCGCCGTCGAGGCCCTGTGGGACCTGATCGGCGTCGCCACCCTCAACGCCACCGCGCCGCACTCGTCCATGGGCCTGGCCGCGATGGTCTTCAAGACCGCCCTCCTGACCGACCCCGGCGCCGCCGACATCGGCTGGGCCCGGGTCCCGCTCGGCGACCTGCACGACACCCTCGCCCGCAAGGCCCTCGACGCCGCCGGCGTCCGCACCGAGCTGCGGACCAAGGCCACCGCCGTCTCCCGCGCCGCGGGCGGCCGCTGGCATGTCCAGCTGCCCGGCGAGACCCTGGAGGCGGACGCCGTCGTCCTCGCCGTACCGCAGTACGAGGCCCACGGCCTGCTCCCGCACGGCGCGCTCGACGACCCCGGCGCCCTCCTCGACATCGGCACCGCGCCGATCCTGAACGTCCACGTCCTGTACGACCGCACGGTGCTGCGCCAACCCTTCTTCACCGCGCTCGGCTCCCCGGTCCAGTGGGTCTTCGACCGCACCGACGCCTCCGGATACACCGACGGCCAGTACCTGGCGCTGTCCCAGTCCGCCGCGGGCGACGAGATCGACGAGCCCGTCGCCGTCCTGCGCGAGCGCTACCTGCCGGAGCTGGAACGGCTGCTGCCGGCCGCGCGCGGCGCGAAGGTGCGCGACTTCTTCGTCACCCGGGAGCGGACGGCGACGTTCGCCCCCACGCCTGGCGTCGGACGGCTGCGCCCCACCGTCCACACCCGCGCACCCGGCCTGTACCTGGCGGGCGCGTGGACCGCCACCGGCTGGCCCGCCACCATGGAGGGAGCGGTACGCAGCGGCCTCAGCGCCGCGGGCGCCGCCCTCTCGGCACTCGGCCGCCCCCATGTACATCCGCTCGAGGAGGCGGCATGAGCCTGAGTACTGGAACAAGAGGAGAGACCGTGCCGACTGTGCCCCCGGTGAATCCGGCCGTCGACACCGTGGACGTCACCGCCCTGCTGGAGCGCGGGCGGACCATGTCCACCCCGGTTCTGCGCGAGGCCGTGAAGCGGCTCGCGCCGCCCATGGACACCGTCGCCGCGTACCACTTCGGCTGGATCGACGCCGACGGCCTGCCCGCCGACGGCGACAGCGGCAAGGCCGTACGCCCCGCGCTCGCCCTGCTGTCCGCGGAGGCGGCCGGCGCGGAGCCGGAGACCGGCGTACCCGGCGCCGTCGCCGTGGAGCTCGTGCACAACTTCTCGCTCCTGCACGACGACCTGATGGACGGCGACGAGCAGCGCCGCCACCGCGACACCGTGTGGAAGGTCCACGGCCCCGCCCAGGCCATTCTCGTCGGCGACGCGCTCTTCGCCCTCGCCAACGAGCTGCTGCTGGAGCTCGGCACCGTCGAGGCCGGCCGCGCCACGCGGCGGCTGACCACCGCCACCCGCAAGCTCATCGACGGCCAGGCCCAGGACATCTCCTACGAGCACCGCGAGCGGGTCACCGTCGAGGAGTGCCTGGAGATGGAGGGCAACAAGACCGGCGCCCTGCTCGCCTGCGCCTGCTCCATCGGGGCCGTCCTCGGCGGCGCCGACGACCGCACCGCCGACACGCTGGAGGCGTACGGCTACCACCTCGGCCTCGCCTTCCAGGCCATCGACGACCTGCTCGGCATCTGGGGCGACCCGGAGGCCACCGGGAAGCAGACCTGGAGCGATCTGCGCCAGCGCAAGAAGTCCCTGCCGGTCGTCGCCGCCCTCGCCGCGGGCGGTCCGGCCTCCGAGCGGCTGGGCGAGCTGCTGACGGCCGACGCCAAGAGCACCGACCTCGAGAGCTTCTCCGAGGAGGAGTTCGCCATGCGGGCGGCCCTCATCGAGGAGGCGGGCGGCCGCGAGTGGACCTCCGAGGAGGCCCGCCGCCAGCACGCCGTCGCCATCGAGGCCCTGTACCGCGTCGACATGCCGGAACGGGTCCGCGCCCAGCTCATCGCGCTCGCGGACTTCGTCGTCGTACGAAAGCGATGACCGCCATCGGGACCGACATCACCACCCCCGTCCGCACCCCCGTCCCCACCACCATCCGCACCATATGAATCGCTAGTCGCCGGCCGGTGCCCCCGCGTGCACCGGCCGACGGCCCACCCGTAGCCGCAGCACATCCACTGCACGAAGGGGAAGCCATGACAGCGACGACCGACGGAAGCACCGGGGCCCTCGACCCCCGCGCCGCCTCGGCCACCACGACCACCACTCCTACGACGCCCACGCCGCCTACGAGCCCGGCGCCCCCGGCGGCGGGCGACGTCCGCGAAGCCGCCGCCCGGGCCGCCGAACGGTCCATCGCCCACCTCCTCGAACGGCAGGACGCCGAGGGCTGGTGGAAGGGCGACCTGGAGACCAACGTCACCATGGACGCCGAGGACCTCATGCTCCGGCAGTTCCTCGGGAT
The DNA here is from genome assembly GCF_040646655.1 of Streptomyces sp. NPDC045431. Taxonomy (NCBI): domain Bacteria; kingdom Bacillati; phylum Actinomycetota; class Actinomycetes; order Kitasatosporales; family Streptomycetaceae; genus Streptomyces; species Streptomyces sp. NPDC045431. The sequence goes on along the minus strand of NZ_JBEZAQ010000002.1, from coordinate 64,910 downwards.
CCAGGACGACACGATCACCCGCGCCGCCGCCCTGCACATCCGCGGCGAACAGCGCGCGGACGGCACCTGGGCCACCTTCTACGGCGGACCCGGCGAACTCTCCGCCACCGTCGAGGCGTACGTCGCCCTGCGGCTCGCGGGCGACCCGCCCGACGCCCCGCACATGGCCCGCGCCGCGGCCTGGATCCGGGAGCGCGGCGGTATCGCCGCCGCCCGCGTCTTCACCCGTATGTGGCTGGCCCTGTTCGGCTGGTGGAAGTGGGAGGACCTGCCCGAGCTGCCGCCCGAGCTGATCTTCCTGCCCCGGTGGTTCCCGCTCAACATCTACGACTTCGGCTGCTGGGCCCGGCAGACCATCGTGCCGCTCACCATCGTCTCGGCGAAGCGGCCCGTCCGTCCCGCGCCGTTCGCGCTCGACGAGCTGCACACCGACCCCCGGGTGCCCCGTCCGTCCAAGCCCCTCGCCCCGGTCGGTACCTGGGAGGGAGCCTTCCAGCGGCTCGACAAGGCCCTGCACGTCTACCACCGGGTCGCCCCCCGCCGGCTGCGCAAGGCCGCGATGAACACCGCCGCCCGCTGGATCATCGAACGGCAGGAGAACGACGGCTGCTGGGGCGGTATCCAGCCGCCCGCCGTCTACTCCCTGATCGCGCTCCACCTGCTCGGCTACGACCTGGAGCACCCGGTGATGCGCACGGGCCTGGAGTCCCTCGACCGGTTCGCCGTCTGGCGCGAGGACGGCGCCCGCATGATCGAGGCCTGCCAGTCGCCCGTCTGGGACACCTGCCTCGCCACCATCGCGCTCGTCGACGCGGGCCTGCGCCCCGACCACCCGGCGCTGGTCAAGGCCGCCGACTGGATGCTCGGCGAGGAGATCGTCCGCCCCGGCGACTGGGCCGTCCAGCGCCCCGGACTCACTCCCGGCGGCTGGGCGTTCGAGTTCCACAACGACACCTACCCCGACATCGACGACACCGCCGAGGTGATCCTCGCGCTGCGCCGGGTCAAGCACCCCCACCCGGAGCAGATCGAGGCGGCGGTCCGGCGCGGTGCCAACTGGACCGTCGGCATGCAGTCGCGCGACGGCGGCTGGGCCGCCTTCGACGCCGACAACACCAGCCCCTTCCCGAACCGGCTGCCGTTCTGCGACTTCGGCGAGGTCATCGACCCGCCGTCCGCCGACGTCACCGCGCACGTGGTGGAGATGCTCGCGCACGAGGGCAAGGCCCACCACCCCCGTACGCGCCGGGGCATCGAGTGGCTGCTCGCCGAACAGGAGGCGAACGGCGCCTGGTTCGGACGCTGGGGCGTCAACTACGTGTACGGCACCGGGTCCGTGGTGCCCGCGCTCACCGCGGCCGGCCTGCCCGGCTCGCACCCGGCGATCCGCCGCGCCGTCTCCTGGCTGGAGTCCGTCCAGAACGACGACGGCGGCTGGGGCGAGGACCTGCGCTCCTACCGGGAGGAGGAGTGGATCGGCCACGGCGCCTCCACCGCCTCCCAGACCGCCTGGGCGCTGATGGCGCTCCTCGCGGCGGGGGAGCGCGACTCGCAGGCGGTGGAGCGCGGCGTCCGCTGGCTGACCGCCACCCAGCGCGAGGACGGCTCCTGGGACGAGCCGTACTTCACCGGCACCGGCTTCCCGTGGGACTTCTCCATCAACTACCACCTGTACCGGCAGGTCTTCCCGCTCACCGCGCTCGGCCGGTACGTGCACGGTGAGCCCTCCTTCGGCCGCTCCGGCGCGCTCGACAAGGGGGCCTGATGGCGGCCGAACCGGAGCGACCGGAGCCACCCGGTTCCGGCGAGCTCGTGGTCCCGCCGCTGCTCATCGCCTGTGCGCTCGGCATCGAGCGCTTCGCGCTGCGCGGCCGGCGGCGCCACGGAGCCGCGCCCGGCCCGGTGACCGTGCTGCGCACGGGCATGGGACCCGCGAGCGCCGAGCGGGCGGTGGCCCGGGCGCTCGCCGGTGAACCGCTGCGGGGCGCCGCGGTCGTGGCCTCCGGCTTCTGCGCGGGCCTGGCCCCGGGGATGCACCCGGGGGACCTGGTCGTGGCCGACGAGACCTGGGGGCCGGGTGGCCGGTCCGACTGCACCGGCACGGAGCTGCTGGTCAAGGCGCTGACCGGTGCGGTACCCGGGCACCGCACGGTCCACACCGGCCCGCTCACCGGCTCGGACCACGTCGTACGCGGACAGGAGCGGTCCGCGCTGCGCGCCACCGGCGCCATCGCGGTGGACATGGAGTCGGCCGCCACCCTCGGTGCCGCCCTGAGCGCCGGGCCGCGCCCGGTTGCAGCCGTCCGGGTGGTCGTGGACGCTCCCGAGCACGAACTCGTCCGGATCGGCACGGTGCGCGGGGGAATATCTGCATTCCGCGTTCTTCGTGCTGTATTGCCTGCTTTCTATGAATGGCACCGTTCTTTGCTGCTCCCCAGGAGGTGAGCCAGATGGCCATGCCGCTTCGCCAGACCATCCGGGTCGGGACCTATCTTTTCCAGCAGAAGCTCCGCAAGCGCGACAAGTTCCCCCTCATCGTCGAGCTCGAACCGCTCTACGCGTGCAACCTGAAGTGCGAGGGCTGCGGGAAGATCCAGCACCCGGCCGGGGTCCTGAAGCAGCGCATGCCGGTCGCCCAGGCGGTCGGGGCCGTCCTGGAGTCCGGCGCGCCGATGGTCTCCATCGCGGGCGGCGAGCCGCTGATGCACCCGCAGATCCATGAAATCGTGCGGCAATTGGTGGCCCACCGGAAATACGTGTTCCTCTGCACGAATGCCCTGCTGCTGCGCAAGAAGATCGAGGACTTCCGGCCGTCGCCATATTTCGCCTTCGCCGTGCACATCGACGGACTGCGCGAACGCCACGACGAATCCGTCGCCAAGGAGGGCGTGTTCGACGAGGCGGTGGCGGCCATCAAGGAAGCCAAACGGCGCGGATTCCGGGTCACCACCAATTCCACCTTCTTCAACACCGACACCCCGCAGACCGTCATCGAGGTGCTGAACTTCCTCAACGACGACCTCGGCGTCGACGAGATGATGATCTCGCCCGCGTACGCCTACGAGAAGGCGCCCGACCAGGAGCACTTCCTCGGCGTCGAGCAGACCCGCGAGCTGTTCCGGAAGGCGTTCGCCGGCGGCAACCGGCGGCGCTGGCGGCTGAACCACTCGCCGCTCTTCCTGGACTTCCTGGAAGGCAAGGCCGACTTCCCCTGCACCGCCTGGGCCATCCCGAACTACTCGCTCTTCGGCTGGCAGCGGCCCTGCTACCTGATGGCCGACGGCTACGTCCCGACGTACCGCCAGCTCATCGAGGAGACCGACTGGGACAAGTACGGCCGCGGCAAGGACCCGCGCTGCGCCAACTGCATGGCGCACTGCGGCTACGAGCCGACCGCCGTCCTCGCCACCATGAGCTCGCTGAAGGAGTCGCTGCGCGCGACCCGCGAGACGGTCTCCGGCGGCCGGGGGTGAGCCCCCCGGGAACGCCCGCCGACACCGCCGGCTGAACCGACCAGAGAGGGGGTCCGAAGCGTGACGATGCTGGAGAACATCCGGGGGCCGCGCGACCTCAAGGCGCTGGACCGTACACGGCTCGGCGAACTCGCCGAAGAGATCCGGAAGTTCCTCATCCAGGCGGTGGCCAGGACCGGCGGGCACCTGGGGCCCAACCTGGGCGTCGTGGAGCTCACCATCGCCCTGCACCGGGTCTTCGACTCACCGGCGGACCGCGTCCTGTGGGACACCGGCCACCAGTCCTACGTCCACAAGCTGCTCACCGGCCGCCAGGACTTCTCCAAGCTGCGCGGCAAGGGCGGCCTGTCCGGCTACCCGTCCCGCGCGGAGTCCGAGCACGACGTCATCGAGAACAGCCACGCCTCCACCGTCCTCGGCTGGGCCGACGGCCTCGCCAAGGCCAACGAGCTGCGGGGGAGGACCGACCACGTCGTCGCCGTCATCGGCGACGGCGCGCTCACCGGCGGCATGGCCTGGGAAGCGCTCAACAACATCGCCGCCGCCAAGGACCGTCCCCTCGTCATCGTCGTCAACGACAACGAGCGCTCCTACGCCCCGACCATCGGCGGCCTCTCCAGCCACCTCGCCACCCTGCGCACCACCGACGGCTACGAACGCTTCCTCGCCTGGGGCAAGGACGTCCTGCGCGGCACGCCCGTCATCGGGCAGCCGCTGTACGGGTCGCTGCACGGCGCCAAGAAGGGCTTCAAGGACTTCATCGCCCCGCAGGGACTCTTCGAGGACCTGGGCCTGAAGTACGTCGGCCCGATCGACGGCCATGACGTCGAGGCCGTCGAAGCGGCGCTGCGCCGCGCCAAGCGCTTCCACGGCCCCGTGCTGGTGCACTGCCTGACCGAGAAGGGGCGCGGCTACCCGCTCGCCCTGGAGGACGAGGCCGACCGCTTCCACGCGGTGGGCGCGATGGACCCGCTGACCGCCGCGCCGCTCGCCCCGGCCGGCGGACCCTCCTGGACGTCGGTCTTCGGCGACGAGATGGCGGCCATCGGGGCCGAGCGGCCCGACGTCGTGGCGATCACCGCGGCGATGCTCCAGCCGGTGGGGCTGGCGGCGTTCGCCGAGCGCTTCCCCGACCGGGTCTGGGACGTGGGCATCGCCGAGCAGCACGCCGCCGTCTGCGCCGCCGGGCTCGCCACGGCCGGGCTCCACCCGGTGGTCGCCGTGTACGCCACCTTCCTCAACCGCGCCTTCGACCAGGTGCTGATGGACGTCGCCCTGCACCGGCTGGGCGTCACCTTCGTCCTGGACCGGGCGGGCGTCACCGGCACCGACGGCGCCTCGCACAACGGCGTGTGGGACCTGTCGGTCCTCCAGGTCGTGCCGGGCCTCAGGATCGCCGCCCCGCGCGACGTCGGCCAGCTGCGGGCGCAGCTGCGCGAGGCGGTCGACGTGCCGGACGCGCCGACCGTGGTCCGCTTCCCGAAGGAGGCGGCGGGTCCGCCGGTCCCGGCCGTGGGGCGCATCGGCGGTATGGACGTCCTGTACCGGCCCGACCACGGCGAAGCCGACGTGCTGCTGGTGGCCGTCGGCGTCATGGCCCCCGTCTGCCTCCAGGTCGCCGGGCTGCTGGGCGAACGCGGGCTGCCCACCACCGTCGTCGACCCGCGCTGGGTCAAGCCGGTCGACGATCAGCTCGCGCCGCTGGCCGAGATGCACCGCCTCGTCGCCGTCGTCGAGGACGGCAGCCGCGCCGGGGGTGTCGGGAGCGCGGTCGGGCAGGCGCTGCGCGACGCCGGGATCGACGTACCGCTGCGCACCTTCGGCATCCCGGAGCAGTTCCTGCCCCACGCCAAGCGCGGTGAGGTGCTGGCCGATGTCGGACTCACCCCCGTCGAGATCGCCGGACGGATCAGCGCCGCGCTGGGCAGCAGCACCGCGCCGGCACGCAAGGAGAACGAAGCATGAGCAAGAAGTTCGATCTGGCGGCGCTGCTCGCCGACCGCGGCGCCGAGCGCTACGACCTTCACGCCCGGCACCTCAACCACCAGCTTCCGCGCATGCTCCACACCATCGGCTTCGACAAGGTCTACGAGCGGGCCGAAGGCGCCTACTTCTGGGACGCCGACGGCAACGACTACCTCGACATGCTCGCCGGCTTCGGCGTGATGGGCGTCGGCCGCCACCACCCCGTCGTCCGCAAGGCCCTCCACGACGTCCTCGACGCCGAGCTGCCCGACCTCACCCGCTTCGACTGCGCCCCGCTGCCCGGCCTGCTCGCCGAGAGGCTGCTGTCGTACTCGCCGCACCTGGACCGCGCGTTCTTCTCCAACAGCGGCACGGAGGCGGTGGAGACCGCGCTCAAATTCGCCCGGTGCGCGACCGGCCGGCCGCGCGTCGTCTACTGCGCGCACGCCTTCCACGGCCTGACCACCGGCTCCCTCTCGGTCAACGGCGAGGACTGCTTCCGCGACGGCTTCGCCCCGCTGCTGCCCGACACCCCGATCGAGCTCGGCGACCTGGACGCGCTGGAGCGCGAGCTGAAGCGGGGCGACGTGGCCGCCCTCATCGTCGAGCCCATCCAGGGCAAGGGCGTGCACGAGGCGCCGCCCGGCTTCCTGCGCGCCGCCCAGGAGCTGCTCCACCGCCACAAGGCGCTGCTCATCGCCGACGAGGTGCAGACCGGGCTCGGCCGGACCGGCGACTTCTACGCGTACCAGCACGAGGACGGCGTCGAGCCGGACCTGCTGTGCGTCGCCAAGTCGCTGTCCGGCGGCTACGTGCCGGTCGGCGCCACCCTCGGCAAGGACTGGATCTTCAAGAAGGTGTACTCGTCGATGGACCGGGTGGTCGTCCACTCGGCCAGCTTCGGCTCGAACGCCCAGGCCATGGCGGCCGGCCTGGCGGTCCTCTCCGTCCTGGAGGACGAGGAGATCGTGGCCAACGCCCGGCTCACCGGTGAACTGCTGAAGACCCGGCTCTCGGCGCTGGTGGACCGCTACGAGCTGCTGCACGACGTACGCGGCCGGGGCCTGATGATCGGCCTGGAGTTCGGCCGCCCGTCCTCGCTGGGCCTGCGCAGCCGCTGGACCATGCTCCAGGCTGCCCGCAAGGGGCTGTTCGCCCAGATGGTCGTCGTCCCGCTGCTCCAGCGCCACCGGATCCTCACGCAGGTCTCCGGGGACCGCCTGGAGGTGATCAAGCTGATTCCGCCGCTGATCATCGGGGAGCGGGAGGTGGACCGGTTCGTGGCCGCCTTCACCGCCGTCATGGACGAGGCCCATGCGGGCGGCGGCCTGATGTGGGACTTCGGCAAGACGCTGATGAAGCAGGCGGTCGCCAACCGCTGATCTTTTTGCCTCCGAGGCAAGAAAATTGCCTCTCGGGTCTCTTCCTGGCGCAATGGGGGCATGACCACCCCTGCCGGGGCTCCGTCCCCGGAACCGGAAGACCGGAGCGAGCCGCTGCCGGACGTCGCGCCCCGGCTGCGCGAGCTGCGCCGCCGCCGCGGCCTCACCCTGGAGTCCGCGGCCCGGCGCGCGGACCTGTCACCCGCGCACCTCTCCCGCCTGGAGACCGGTCGGCGCCAGCCCTCGCTGCCCATGCTCCTCGGCCTCGCCCGTGTCTACGGTACGACGGTGTCCGAGCTGCTCGGCGAGGTGCCGCCGGAGCGCGACCCGATCGTCCGCGCCGGGCGCGCCGAGCCCGTGGAGGCGGACGGCTGGACGTACCACCAGGCCGGCGGCGCGGGCCGCGCCCTGCAGGCCCTGCGCGTGGAGGTGCCGTACGCCGCCGGGCAGAGCGATCTCGTACGCGTCCACCCGGGGGAGGAGTGGCTGTACGTCCTCACCGGCCGGGTACGGCTCGTGCTCGGTGACGTGGTCCACGTCCTGGACCCCGGCGACAGCGCGCATTTCGACTCGCTGACCCCGCACCGCATCGCCGCGGCCGGCCGCCGCGGCGCCGAGCTGCTCTTCGTGCACACGCTGCTGCGGAGCGCCGCGGCAGACCTGTGCCTCGGCGGCACCGGCACCCACCGCTGACGGACCCCCGGAGAGGGAGAACCCCATGTCCTACGAAGTGAAGTTCCCGCGCGGGCTCGTCATCCGGCTCTTCGCCTACCTGGTGGCGGGCCACCTCTTCGCGGCGTTCCTGTACCTGCTCTTCGCGCTGGGCACCGGCTGACGGCGGCCCGCCCGGGCCCGGGGCTCAGCCCGCGTCGACGAGCCGCTCGCGCAGCCGCTCCCGCGTCTCGGGCGCCAGCTTCAGGCCCTCGGAGAGGTACCGCTCGGTCGTGCCCCAGGTCTCCTCGATCGTCGCGAAGGCCGCCCCCAGGTACTCCAGGCGCGCGTCGAAGAGCGGGCTGAGCAGCTCCATCACCTCGGGCGACATACCGGCCGGGGAGCTGTCGCTGCGGTGCACCTTGTAGCGGCGGTGCGGGTCGTTGGACTTGAGGTAGTCCGCCTCGATGGCCTCCCGCTCCACGCCGACCGCGAGCAGCGTCACCGCGATCGACAGCCCCGCCCGGTCCTTGCCCGCCGCGCAGTGCATCAGCGCCGGGACGCTGTCCTCGGCGAGGGCGTGCAGCACACGGCTGTGCTCCGCCGTGCGCTCCTTGATGATCATGCGGTACGACTCGGACATCCGCGCCGCCGCCTGGCCGTCCGCGAGGATCGAGCGCAGCTGGTCGAGGTCGCCGTCACGGACCATCCGCCAGAACTCGGCGCCGTCGGCCGGGTCGGTGAGCGGGATGTTCACGTTCCGGACGCCGGGGAGCTCGATGTCCGGGCCTTCGAGCTTCTGGTCGGCGGCGTTGCGGAAGTCGAAGATCGTGTGCAGCCCGAGGGAGCCGAGGAACGCCGCGTCCTCACCGGTGGCGTGCGCCAGGTGGCCGCTGCGGTAGAGCCGCCCGTGCCGGACGCGGAGCCCGTCCACCGTCGGCAGCCCGCCCACGTCCCGGAAATTACGCACACCGGACAGATCGGGCTCGCTCGACGGGGCCTGCGGCACCTGCTGCGTCACGGGGACTCCTCCGCGTCTGACGTCGGCGCCGGCCGCCGACGATGTCGCGATCCGACGATACGACATTGGGTTCCCGGGGCAATCATCCGCGCGGCCGTGGCCGCGGCCGCCGCGACGGCTCGTCGAGGTATGACGCTTCTGTCCGTATTGGGGCGTTCGGCATAACCTGCCCCGATAGCAAGGGAGATGGGTCTCGGCACGTGAGCAGCGTCATAAAAGTGACCGTCCGTGGCCGGGCTTCTTCCACAATTCCCCTGCACCCAGCGGGAATTCATGATCCGTAATCCACGGAGGGTGACCGGTATTCCGTAGCGGTACGGCGCAAAGGAATGCACGAGGGAAAGCGGCGGCTTGTTCGCGCCGACCCGGCTGTCCTACGGTCACCGCAATCCGGCCGGACCGCCGAATCCTGCCGCCGGCCCGGAATTCAGCACCCACCCACGTGTGGCAGGAGCGGGGGACCCAAGGTAAGTCCGCCGAGCCCGGAATTCCGGGACCGGCTCGGGGTTAAGTCGCGTCACCACGCGGCCGGGCATCTCCAGCCCGAACCCGACAGCTCACCTCGCAGGCGCCGGAGAGGAATTCGCCATGCCCGCCAAGGGTAAGCACCGCCGTCCCAAGTCCAGCACGCTCACGCGTGGTTTCGTCGCCGCCAGCACCGGTGGCGCGGCCATCGCCCTCCCGCTGCTCGGCGCCACCGGTGCGCACGCCGCGGAGCAGAGCGCCGCGCCGGCGACCGCTCCGCAGCAGGTCGTCGCCGCCGCGCAGACCACCCAGGCCGCCGCCAAGCCCGCGCCCCGTACGTACACCGTGGTCGCCGGCGACTACCTCGCCAAGATCGCCCACAACAAGAACGTCAAGGGCGGCTGGCAGAAGCTGTACAAGGACAACCGCGAGGTCATCGGCGAGGACCCGTCGCTGATCCTGCCGGGCATGGAGCTCACCCTCGGCGCCAAGGCCGCCCCGGCCAAGGCGAAGCCGAAGGCCGACGAGGACCGCAGTGAGGCCCGCGCCTCCCGCTCCGCCGCCAAGCCCCAGGCCCCGGCGGCCAAGGCCGCCCCGGCGCAGTCCGCCCCGAAGAGCAGCGCCTCGGGCTTCACCGCCCCGGTCGACTCCTCGATCACCACCCCCTACCGCGCCTCCGGCTCCATGTGGTCCTCCGGCTACCACACCGGTGTCGACTTCGCGGCCTCCTCCGGCACCAGCGTCAAGGCCGTCGGCCCCGGCACCGTCGTCTCGGCCGGCTGGAGCGGCTCGTACGGCAACGAGGTCGTCATCAAGCACACCGACGGCACCTACTCGCAGTACGCCCACCTCTCCCAGCTCTCCGTCTCCTCCGGCCAGAGCGTGAGCGGCGGCCAGCAGATCGGCCTCTCCGGCTCCACCGGCAACTCCACCGGCCCGCACCTGCACTTCGAGATCCGCACCAGCCCCAGCTACGGCTCGGACATCGACCCGCTGGCGTACCTGCGCCAGCACGGCGTCTCGATCTGACGCACCGTCGGCACACCGCCGATCCCGCCCCGCCCGGCACCGTGCCCCACGGTGTCGGGCGGCGGCGTATTCCGGCTTGGGTGAATCTTGACCGGTGGCGTATCTCACGCTACGTCAACCCCTCCTTACGGTCGCGTAGGTCACATGGAAGGAGGCAGGATGTGCTCCCGTGGCAGACGATTCGACCTTCAGAGACAGTGGCGTATTCGGGTCGTACGTGGCGATCGGTGACAGCTTCACCGAAGGCGTCGGAGACCCCGGACCCGACGGGACGTTCGTCGGCTGGGCCGACCGCCTGGCGGTGCTGCTCGCCGACCGGCTGCCCGAGCCCGACGACTTCCGGTACGCGAACCTCGCCGTACGCGGCCGGCTCCTCGACCAGATCGTCGAGGAGCAGCTCCCGCGGGCGAAGGAGCTCACCCCTGACCTGGTGACCTTCTGCGCGGGCGGCAACGACATCATCCGGCCGGGCAGCGACCCCGACGACGTGGCCGAGCGCTTCGAGCGGGCCGTCGCCGATCTGACCTCGGTGGTCGGCACCGTGCTGGTGACGACCGGCTTCGACACCCGCGGCGTGCCGGTGCTGCGCCATCTGCGCGGCAAGATCGCCACGTACAACGGCCATGTGCGCGCCGTGGCCGACCGCTACGGCTGCCCCGTGCTGGACCTCTGGTCCCTCAAGACCGTCCAGGACAGGCGGGCTTGGGACGCGGACCGGCTCCACCTGTCCGCCGAGGGCCACACCCGTGTCGCCCTGCGCGCCGGGCAGGTCCTGGGCGTGGAGGTGCCCGCCGACCCGGACCAGCCGTGGCCGCCCCTGCCGCCGCGCGGCACCCTGGAAGTGCGCCGCGACGACATCCAGTGGGCCCGCGAGTTCCTGGTGCCCTGGATCGGCCGCCGCCTGCGCGGCGAATCCTCCGGCGACCACGTCTCGGCCAAGCGCCCGGACCTGCTGCCGCTGTAGCGAGCCGGACCCGCACCCCCGGCTGTCACACCCCCCGCCCATAATGGGAGGCCCGAGCCCTGGAGGTGCCGTGACCGGCTCCGACGCCACGCCCACGCGACCGTCGTGGTCCCGGCCGCGCCCGCTGTGGCCCGCCGCCTTCGGCGCGGACCCGGCGGGGGAGCGCCTGGAGCGCATCCGCCGCTCGCCGCACTTCGCGGACGGGGTGTTCCAGAACCCCGTGGGCGCCCGGCACAGACCCTCCGGCTCGGCCGTCGAGTTCGCGAAGACGTACTTCGAGAAGGAGGGGCGCAGGCGCCGCTCGCCGGCGGGCACCATCCCCGTGCACCCCACCACCGTCGCCGACCTCGCCCGGCCCCCGGCGTCCGGGCTGCGCCTGACGTGGCTCGGGCACTCCAGCGTGCTCGCGGAGATCGACGGCGTCCGCGTCCTCTTCGACCCGGTGTGGGGCGAGCGGTGCTCGCCGTTCCCCTTCGCCGGACCCCGGCGGCTGCACCCCGTACCACTGCCCCTGGCCGCGCTCGGCCCGGTGGACGTGGTGGTGATCTCCCACGACCACTACGACCACCTGGACCTGCCTACCATCCGCGCCCTCGCCGCCACGGACACCCTCTTCGCGGTCCCCCTCGGCGTCGGCGCCCACCTGGAGCACTGGGGCGTGCCGGCGTCCCGCCTGCGCGAGCTGGACTGGCACGAGTCGACGGAGGTCGGCGGCGTACGGCTGACCGCCACCCCGGCCCGCCACTTCTGCGGGCGCGGCCTGCGCAACCGGCAGCACACGCTCTGGGCGTCCTGGGCGGTCGCCGGACCGGAACACCGCGTCTACCACAGCGGCGACACCGGGTACTTCCCGGGCTTCCGGGACATCGGCGCCGAGCACGGCCCGTTCGACGCCACCATGATCCAGATAGGCGCGTACAGCGAGTTCTGGCCCGACATCCACATGACCCCCGCCGAAGGCGTCCGCGCCCACCTGGACCTCCAGGGCGGGACCGCGGCGGGCGTGCTGCTCCCGATCCACTGGGGCACGTTCAACCTGGCGCCACACCCGTGGGCGGAGCCGGGGGAGTGGACGAGGGACGCGTCCGAGGAGGCCGGCCAGGCGGCGGCGTTCCCGCGGCCGGGTGAGCCGTTCGAGCCGACGGGGCGGCTGCCCGAGGAGCCGTGGTGGCGCGGGGTGTCCCACCCTGTCGCTCACCCGTGGCGCCGGCCCCGGCCGGCGAAGGCACCTTCCGAGGCACCCGGGCACGATCTCGACCTTGCGGGTGGTCGGTGACGCCGAGCGAGGGATGACCTCGGCGGGATCGTAGGCGCTGTTTCCATGGCGCTTCGGGGTCCAGGGCCACGACACGCACGGTGCCGCAGCCCCAGCCCCGCTGACCTCGGTTGCGCGCCCGGTCAGGCGATCACACTGAGGGAGCGGTACAGCGCGTAGAGGATCGCCGGTAGCGCTCCGATCAGACCTGAGACCGCCACGATGACCGTGGGGAGCCGGTGCGTGGCACGCAGCGACTTCACCAGGTGGGCGACGAGTGCGAAGTAGGCCAACGAAATGATCACGCCGGCCAGCAACCCTGCTGTCGAGCTCGTGACTTGCATGAGAGTGCGCTCTCCTAACGTCCGAATGCCCAGTCCGTGATGGCATCGACACGCTGTGGGAGAGCTGCGTCAGCGGACCCTTGGCTAGAGGACCCTCGGCACCCTGCAACGGCGTGACGATGCTCTGACGGTAGCTCAAAGCCGCCCGCTCGCAATAGAGTTGAGAGAAATTGGTACGCCAAGGACCCCGGGAGGCCATCCCGGGGTACCCTTCGCGACGCGTGATCCTCCGGACTGGGCAGTCTGGTGGTGGACGTCAGGTCAACCATGCTGGCCTTTGGGGATATACGAATGGTGTACGTCCTGCATACGGGCGGGGCGTCGTCGGAGGAACCGTGGTCCGAGACGATGTGACAGCCGCAGACGAGGCGAATCTGAGGTTCGCGGTGCTCGGCCCGCTCCGCGCCTGGCGCGGATCCGACGCCCTTCCCTCCGGCTCCCCTCAGCAGCGCGCCCTGCTCGCCGTCCTCCTCCTGCGAGACGGCCGTACCGTCACCGCGCCGGAACTGATCGATGCCGTTTGGGGCAATGACCCACCGGCGCAAGCCCTGGCCGTCATGCGCACCTACATGTCCCGGCTCAGGAAGACTCTCTCAAGTGCGCACCTCGTGACGGAATCCGGTGCCTACGCCCTCCGTCTTCCCCCGGGTTCGCTGGACCTCGGTGTCGCCCAGAGCCTCGCCGCCGAGGCTGAATCGGCCCGCGCGTCCGGTGACCGCGAGGCCGCCCGCATGCTGTTGGACCGCTCGCTGAGCCTGTGGGACGGCGAGCCTCTCGCCGGTGTGCCTGGTCCGCGTGCCGAAACCGAGCGTGCGCGGCTGGTCGAGTGGCGCCTGCAGTTGCTGGAGGTCCGCATCGAGCTCGACCTGGAGGTCGGCCGCCACGCGGAGGTGGTACCCGAACTCACCACTCTCACCGCCGCCTACCCGCTGCGGGAGCGGCTGCGTGAACTGCTCATGCTCGCCCTGTACCGCAGCGGCCGGCAAGCCGAGGCGCTCGCCGTCTACGCGGACACCCGTCGGCTCCTCGCGGATGAGCTCGGCGTCGACCCGAGCCCCGATCTGTCCAAGCTCCAGCAGCGCATCCTGCAGGCCGATGCGGACCTCGCCCGCGCTGAGGCACCGAGTACGCCTGCCGGCGCCGTCCGCGTACGACCCGCCCAACTGCCCGCAACCGTCCCTGACTTCACGGGTTCCTCCGGCCTCGTCGAGGAACTCAGCGACACCTTGTCCGCGGGCGCCGAGGGCCGGGTCATGGTGATCTCCGCGCTCGCCGGAATCGGCGGCATCGGCAAGACCACCCTCGCCGTCCACGTCGCGCACGCCGCCCGCCGGCACTTTCCCGACGGCCAGCTCTACGTCGACCTGCAAGGCACAGGACGTCGTCCAGCCGAACCCGAGGCCGTTCTGGGTGACTTCCTGCATACCCTGGGGGTCCGTTCAGCCGATCTCCCCGACAGCTTGCAGGCGCGATCCGCTCTGTACCGATCGCTCCTCGACGACCGTCGCGTCCTGGTCCTGCTCGACAATGCTCGCGACGCCGCGCAGGTCCGCCCGCTCTTGCCGGGCACCGCCGGTTGTGCGGCTCTGGTCACCAGCCGCGTGAGGATGGCGGGGCTGGCCGGGGCGCACCTGGTCGACCTGGACGTGATGAGCCCAGAGGAGGCGCTGCTCCTCTTCACCCGGATCGTCGGCGAGGAACGCGTGCGTGCCGATCGGCAAGCCGCCCTCGACGTTGTCGAAGCATGCGGCTTCCTGCCGCTCGCCATCCGCATCGCGGCATCCCGTCTCGCCGCCCGCCGCACCTGGACCGTCGCCGTCCTTGCGGCCAAGCTCGCCGATGAGCGTCGCCGCCTCGACGAGCTTCAGGCCGGCGACCTCGCCATCAAGTCCACCTTCGAACTCGGCTACGGCCAATTGGAGCCGGCCCAGGCCCGCGCCTTCCGCCTCCTCGGCCTCGCCGACGGACCCGACATCTCCCTAGCCGCCGCGGCCGCCATCCTCGACCTGCCCGAACAGGACACCGAGGACCTCCTCGAAAGCCTGGCGGACTGCTCCCTTCTCGAGTCGGTCACACCCGGCCGCTACCGCTTCCACGACCTCGTACGCCTGTACGCGCGCGCCTGCGCCGAACGTGACGAGCAACCGAGCAGCGAACGGGAGGCGGCGCTGGAACGCCTCCTGGGCTTCTACCTGGCCACCGCTACCGGCGTCTACGCTCTGGAACGCCCCGGCGACCGACTCCCCGCGCACCTGTCCGATCCCCGCTGCCCCGGACTGGTCTTCGCCGAGCCGCATGCCGCCCAGGACTGGCTCTATCGTGAGGCCCGCCCGCTGCTGGCGTGTGTCGAACAGGCCACCGGACGACCTGGGATGCTGCGCAGAGCCGTGGACCTACTGTGGGCGGCCAAGGACCTCGTTGAATCCGGAGCCCATTCCAAGCAGTACGAAGCCGTCGCCCTGGCCCTGCGCGACGCCGCCTGCGCCTCCGGCGACCGGGGTGCCGAGGGGCGCGCCCGCGCCGCCCTCACCAACGTCCACCTGGTCGCCGGGCGCTTCACCGAGGCCGACGACGAAGCGCGCCAGGCCATGGAGCTCGCCGACGAGACCAACGATCCCCTGCTCAGGTGCTGGGCTCCCAACGACCGCGGAATCATCGCCGTCTATCAGGGACGTTACGACGACGGCGAGCGCTACCTGCTGGATGCCGTCGACGGGTTCCGGGCTGATGCCAACACGGTGGGCGAAGCAAGCGCTTTGTGCAATCTCTCTCGCGTCCATGCCGCCGTGGGACGACTCGACAGCGCCATCGAACTCGCCGAGCAGGGCATCGCCATCTATGAGCGGATAGGCCTACCTCTGCGCCTGGCCAACGGCCGTTACGCGCTCGGGGTCGCCCTCACCCAGGCCGGTCGGATCGACGAGGCGACACATCAGCTCAGCGAGGCCTTGCCACTCTTCCGCGACGGTCACCAGCTTCTGTGGGAGGGCATGACGCACCTCCGGCTCGCTGAGGCGCACCTGGCGGCGAACCGGCCGTCTCCGGCTGCAGCACACGCTGAGCAGGCCCTCGTCCTGCGTGACCTCGGCGGGAAGTGGCGCCTGGCCAACGTTCTCGTCGTTCTCGGGAAGGCTCTCCATGCGATGGGCGCCGCTGATCGTGCGCGTGCCTGCTGGCAGGAGGCGGTGGACGTCTTCGACGCGATCAACGCCTCTGAGTCCGACCACGTACGTGATCTACTGGCGGCCGGGACCGGCCCGGTTCTTCACACGGGGACCAAGGCCGGTTGAGCCCGTCGTCCGCCGGTCTGCTCGCGGATCGGCGTCACGGTCCGCGCCTTGGTGTGGGACGGGGGAGTGCGCGTGATCGCTGAGGGGCGCGGAGCCCCCGCCGCCGTGCGGGTCGCCGGCCGATGAGATCCGCCTGCGGCGGTGTCACTTCAGTGGGTCGTGGCCCCGGTTCATCAGGGAGTGCCGCCACCGGGTGTCCCGCACGTCGCCCGAAGGGCGCTGGGCCAGGTGGCGGCGGACGTAGCCGACCACCTTGCGCATGTGCTGGTAGTCGTCGTCCGAGAGGTCCCCCTTCTTCGACCGGAGGATCTCCAGGATGTGGCGGCCTGAGGCATGTCCGGTGGACTCCGCCCCGTCCTTGTGCTGCCCGGCGCTGCGCGACTCGTCGGAGGCCAGCCACCGTTCCAGCTCGCCCGGAGCCATGTTCACCAGCTCACGGAAGTCGTCCCAGGTCTCCTGCCGCTGCTCGCCGTCCACCACCCGGTCTCACTTCTTCTTCAGGGCGGACGGCTTGTGCACCGCCGACTTGCCGGACTTCTCGCTGCGTACCTGGTACTGCGGGTCGTCCGGCGAGGCGTCCACCGTGCGGCCCGCCGCCTCCGTCCGCTCGGTGATCTTCTTCTCCACCTCGCCCTCCGCCTGACCGCCGTGGCTGCGCCAGGCGACCTTGTCGCCCTTCTTCAGGTTCTTGGCCTCACCGCTGCTCTTCGCCATGGCTGCGCTCCTCTCCCGTGTACACGTGACCATCCGGTGCCGCTCTTCCAGCCTGCGGGTTCTCCGCCCAGGTCGCAGCTCGCGGGCCGTCCACGCGAGTGCGACGCCCGGCGGGCCGGACCAGCGCGCTGCCGCACCGCCGGGACGTCAGCTCGCGGCGCCGTGGAGGTACTCGGTCAGGGCCTTGCCCGGTCGAAACGCCGCCGTGCCCTCGGCGTGGTCGAAGGCGCGGCCGCCGCACGTCGGCCGGGCCGTACGGGAGCGCCGACCGCGCGCGTACGGTTTCACGCTCCCCCGGCGGCTCGTGGCCCCACGGCGTCCAGCGCTGGGGCGATGACGGCGAAGGCCCGGTCCAGCAGCGCGGCCGGGTCCTCGGCGCCGTCGCTGTCGCTCCACCGCCGCAGTACGGCGTCGTAGGCGGCCAGCGCCATCCCCGCGGCCAGCCGCGGGTAGAGATCGGCCGCCAGGTCGAGCCCCTGGCGGCGCGCCAGCTCCGCCGCCAGGTCGTCGCGCCACTGCGCCTGGCGCTCCAGGAAGCGCGCGAGCAGAGCGGGCGTGCGCAGGATCAGCTGGACCACGCGCAGCGCCCTCTCCGCGTGGTCGGAGCGGTCGCCACAGGCGGCCATGGGCACCCAGACCGCGTGCCGCAGCGCCACCGACGGCGGCTCGCCGTCAGCACGGCCTGCCAGCTCTGTCCGTATACCGGCGCCCATATCGGCCAGGAACTGGACGACCACGTCCTCCTTGGACGCGAAGTACCGGAAGAAGGTGCGCTTGGACACCCCGGCGGCGGTCGCGATCTCGTCGATGGTGACCGCGTCGAACCCCTTCAGCGCCAACAACTGCAGCGCCGCTTCGGTCAATTCGTTGGCGACGAGCTGCCGCTTGCGCTCGGCCATGGTCACTTCTGGACGGGAACTCACCCGGCCATCGTAGCGCCATGCCGTACGTGTCACTGGGTGATGTCTTGACACTTGGTGCCATCACGGGCAGCGTGTGTCGCATGACAGAGCAGATGCAGCGCTGGGCCGCCGAGCGGATACCCGACCAGACCGACCGCGTGGTCGTCGTCACCGGAGCCAACAGCGGCCTCGGGCTCGCCACCACCCGGGCGCTCGCCCGCCGGGGCGCGCACGTGATCCTCGCGGTGCGCGACGAGGCGAAGGGGCGCCGCGCGGCCGCGGAGATCACCGCCGGGCTGCCGGCCGCCCGCCTGGAGGTGCGCCCCCTCGACCTGGCCGACCTGGACTCGGTACGGGCCTTCGCCGACCGGCTACGCGCCGACCACCCGCGGCTGGACGTGCTCGTGAACAACGCCGGCGTGATGGCACCCCCGAGGTCCCTGAGCCCGCAGGGCCACGAACTGCAGTTCGCCGTCAACCACCTCGGCCACTTCGCCCTCACCGGCCTCCTGCTCGACCTGCTGAGCGCTGGGCGCGACCCTCGCGTCGTCACGGTCACGTCCCTCAACCACCGCAAAGGGCGGCTGCACTGGGACGACCTCACCGGCGAGCGCGCGTACGCGCCCATGGGCTTCTACAACCAGGCGAAGTTCGCCAACGCCGTCTTCGGACGGGAGCTCCACCGACGGCTCACCCGGGCCGGCAGCCCGGTGCGCAGCATGCTCGCCCACCCCGGCTACACCGCCACCAACCTCCAGACCAGCGGCCCGGTCGGCCTGGTGAAGGTGCTCTTCGGCCGCCTCCTCGTCCCGCTCGCCCAGGCCCCGGCCCAGGGCGCGCTTCCGCAGTTGTACGCGGCGACCGATCCGGGCGCGGAGGGCGGCGAGCTCTTCGGCCCGGACGGCCGGGGCGAGTTGCGCGGCGCCCCCACGCGGGTGGCGCTGTCCCCGGCGGCCGCCGACGCGGAGACCGGCCGCCGCCTGTGGGAGGTGTCGGAACGGCTGACCGACGTACGGTTCGCCTTCCCGACCCCGGCCTCCTGAGGCCGCGTCAGACCGCGTCCGTACGAGCTGCGGGGTCGCCGGATCGCACCGGGGCCCTGCAGTTTTCGTCAACTCCGTGTTTTCGGGCTGGAGTACGAGGCCTCATACCAGAGCGGGACGCTTGGCGGGCAAGTTTGTCAACTGCCCATCGGACGTGAATGTATGCCGACTACCGTGTGTGGCCGGTGATCAACGGTGGGCTCATCGGACGCCTGAGGCGTTCGCCGCAGCGCCACGGTCGAACACCCGCAGCATCCGCACCACCACAGCACCACAGCACTCCACACACGCACGTCCGTACCTCCACGCCGATTCCCGGGGCCCCACGTACCAAGGACGCTGATGTCTCAACTTCGCGCACCCGCCGCGCGGCCGGACCGCCGTGAAGGCGGGCGGCACGGCCGGTCCGGCGCCCGCCCCCTGCCGCACCACGGGAGGCCGAACCCGCCCGGCCCGTCTCCCGAAGCCCGTATACGCTCCCGACTCCTGGGCGCCGCCGTGGCGCCCGCGGTCGTCGTCGCCCTCGGCGGCGTCGCCGCGGTGCTCCTCACCATCCGTTCCACCGGCGCCAGTCCGTCCCCCGCCCTGTGGGCCACGCTGACCGCCTGCGCGGCGCTCGCCGTCGCGGCCATCGCCGCGGCCGCCCTGAGCGCCGACCGCGTGGCCACCTCCGTGCTGGACCGGTGCGCCGTCCTGCGCCGCACCGCCGCACGCAGCCAGAACGACCTCCAAGCCCTGGTCGCCCAGCTGCGCCGCGGCGAGCGGCCGCCCCCGCGGCCGGGCACACCGCTGCCCGGCCCGGGCGCGGACGAGTTCGACGTGCTCGCGGCCGAGCTGACCCGCGCCCACGAGGCGGCGGTCACCGCCGTCGTACAGGCGTCCCAGCTCTCCAGCAGCGTCGGCAACGAACAGAAGGTCGAGGTCTTCGTCAACCTCGCCCGCCGCCTCCAGTCCCTCGTCCACCGCGAGATCCAGCTCCTCGACGAGCTGGAGAACCAGGTCGAGGACCCCGAGCTGCTCAAGGGCCTCTTCCACGTCGACCACCTGGCCACCCGCGTCCGCCGGCACGCCGAGAACCTCGCCGTCCTCGGCGGCGCCATCTCGCGCCGCCAGTGGTCCAACCCGGTCACGATGACGGAGGTGCTGCGCTCCTCCATCGCGGAGGTCGAGCAGTACCCGAGGGTCAAGCTGGTGCCGCCGATCGAGGGCACCCTGCGTGGGCACGCCGTCGCCGACGTCATCCACCTCCTCGCCGAACTCGTCGAGAACGCCACACTGTTCTCCTCGCCGCACACCACCGTGCTGCTGCGCGCCCAGTACGTCACGGCCGGGCTCGCCGTCGAGGTCGAGGACCGCGGGCTCGGCATGTCGGCCGACGAGCAGCACAAGATGAACGCCCTGCTCAACGACCCCGACCAGGTCAACGTCGCCCATCTCCTCCAGGACGGGCGGATCGGCCTGTACGTCGTCGCGGCACTCGCCCGGCGGCACGGCATCGCGGTCCGCCTCCAGACCAACATCTACGGCGGCGTCCAGGCCGTCCTCGTCCTGCCGCAGGGACTCCTCGGCGCCGATTCCGCCGCGGCCTCCCAGCCTGCCGCGACCCCCCAGGCCGCCTCGGCCACGGGAGCCGCAGCGGCGGAGGTACCGGCGACGGGCGGGGCTCCGGCGCCCCCCGCGCCGCCGGAGACCGCGCGCCCCGAACCCGTACACCCGCGGCCCGCGCCGCCCGCCCTACCGCCGCAGCAGCCGGCGCCGTACGTACCGGCGGACCCCGTGCCCCTGCCCGTACAGGAGGAGCACGGCGACCGGCCGCGCCTCCCCAAGCGGCGCGCGCAGGAACACCTGGTCCCGCAGCTGCGCGACGCGCCCGTGGCACGCCGCCACGACGACGACGTCCTGCACGACCCGGGCCTGATGGCGGCCTTCCGGCGCGGCATCGGCCTGGCGGAGCTCGCGCACGCCGACTCCGACACCGACCCGGCCCCCGCCCCCGCGCCCGATTCCGTACGACACGACGAAGCTCACAAGGAGTAGATGCACCATGGCGAGTGATGTGCCGACCGGCCATTCCTCGGATCTCGACTGGCTGCTCACCGGTCTGATCCAGCGGGTCCCCCATACCCGCAGCGCGGTTCTCCTCTCCTCCGACGGCCTGGTGAAATCCGTGCACGGCCTCGACGCCGACAGCGCCGACCACATGGCGGCCCTGGCCTCCGGCCTGTACTCGCTGGGCCGCAGCGCCGGCAGCCGCTTCGGCGACAGCGGTGAGGTCCGGCAGGTCGTCGTCGAGCTCGACAACACCCTGCTGTTCGTCTCCACCGCCGGATCCGGAACCTGTCTGGCCGTGCTGGCCGGGCGCGAGACCGACGCCGCCGTCCTCGGCTACGAGATGGCGATGCTGGTCAAGAGCGTACGGCCGTACCTCGTCACCCCGGCCAGACAAGCGGCGGCGGCACCGGGCGCCACGGGGCGCTGAGCCATGCAGTCCTCCCGACCACGGCAACGCACAGGGCAGTGGCAGGACGGGCCCTGGCTCGACGACGCGGCCGGCCGGCTCATCCGCCCGTACACGGTGAGCGGCGGCCGCACCCGGCCGACGGCCGCGCTGGACCTGCTCTCCCTCGTGATGGCCACCGGGGCGGTGCCGCAGGCCCCGCTCGGCCCGGAGCACAACCAGGTCCTCGGGCTGTGCCACGGGCCGACATCGGTGGCCGAGATCGCGGCGCACCTGCGGCTGCCCGCGGTGGTCACCAAGGTGCTGCTCTCCGATCTCGTCGACTGCGGGGCGCTGACCGCTCGGGCGCCCCGCGCGCACGACAACCCCACCGACCGTTCCTTGCTGGAGGCAGTGCTCCATGGCCTACGACGACGGCTCTGAGGCTCGAGACGGTTTCGACGACGACGTCTTCCCCACCGCCGTGAAGATCCTGATCGCGGGCGGCTTCGGGGTCGGCAAGACGACCTTCGTGGGCGCGGTCAGCGAGATCGAGCCGCTGAGCACGGAGGAGTTGCTCACCCAGGTGAGCATCGGCACCGACGACCTCGACGGCGTGGAGTCCAAGACCACCACCACGGTCGCCATGGACTTCGGCCGCCTCACCCTCGACCGGCGGCACGTGCTGTACCTCTTCGGCACACCCGGCCAGGAGCGGTTCTGGTTCATGTGGGACGAGCTCTCCGAGGGTGCCCTCGGGGCGGTCGTACTCGCCGACACCCGCCGCCTCCAGGCCTCCTTCTCGGCCGTCGACTTCTTCGAGCGGCGCGGCATCCGCTTCGTCGTGGCCGTCAACGAGTTCGACGGCTCCTTCCGGTACGCACCCGAGGAGATCCGCGCCGCCATCGACCTCAAGCCGGAGGTGCCGGTCGTGCTGTGCGACGCCCGGATCGCGAGCTCCGGGATCCAGACCCTGGTCACCCTCGTCCAGCACCTGCTGGCGACCAACCCCGCCCCGGCCCCGGCGCCGAGCTACGGAGCACCGTCATGACCTATGACCCGACCCGTCACCTGCTGTTGACCCCGGTCGACCGCGAAGCACCCCTGCGCGTACGGCGGCTGCGCGAACTCGGCCTGGGGGAGCGGCCCGACCCCGCCCTCGACGCGTTCGCCGCCAGGCTGGCGCAGGTGACCGGCGCGCCGTACTCGATGGTCAACTTCATCGACGAGAACCGGCAGTTCTTCGCTGGCCTGCACACCCCGGACGGCACGCACGCGCGCCAGGACCTCAAGTCCACGGCCGCCGCGACCGCCGCGGCCACGGGCGGCGTCAGCCGCTTCATGGCACGCGACCACGGCTACTGCCCGCACGTGGTCGTCCGGCGCAAGGCGCTGGTCCTGGAGGACGTCTGCGACTACCCGCGGTTCGCGGGCAACCCGGTCGTCGACGAGATCGGCATCCGCTCCTACCTCGGCGCGCCCCTCATCGACCGTACGGGCACGGCCCTCGGCACGATTTGCGTGGTCGACACCGAACCCCGGCCCTGGGGCCGGGCGGGCCTGGAGACGATCAAGTCGCTCGCGGCGGAGCTGGTGGAGCAGATCCACCGCCGCGAGGACGGCGGCCTGTGAGCCGCGCCCACCCCGTGGCGCACCGGCCGTGATGTCCCCGCACAGCACCACGCTCTCCACGCTTCTGGGGTCACTGCCGGTGGTTCTCTCTCGCTCTGGTGGCTCTTCCGGTTCCGGCGAAGGCCGTGGTGGGAAGCACGGTCTGCCGGAACCGCGCGTGCGTGCGTGAGGACGGCGGCCCGCTCCGCGGGGAACAGCCGAAGGATTCCCCGGCCGTTGAAGGCATGAACGGCGGCCGCGGACCGGTGGCCGGCGGAGGCGAGGGCAGGCAGCAGCGGGGGAGGGCTCCTCTGCCGCCGGCGGATCTGCGGACCGTCCTGGGGCCGGTGGACCCGTCCTGGGGCCGGTGGACCCGGCCTGGGCGCGGCTGGAGCGTCCGGCCGCCCGCCGACTGCTGGAGGCCGCCGCCCGCAACGAGCTCGCCCGCGTGATCGGTTTCGCCGGTCGTGCTGACGGCCCGCAGGCCCTTGCCGACCGGCTCGCCCGCCGTCTGGCCGACCAGATGCGGCTGGCCGATCAGGGACCCGGCGGGCTGGCTGATCGGCCGGGGCCCGCCTTAGCGCCGACTGTGCGCCGAACCCGGTGCGACGAGGCCGCTCTGCTCGACTCCGGCCGGGACTGCCCGCGCTGCGAGGACGGGCAGGAAGACCGCCGTGCCCAGCGCCGTGCGGCCGCGGCCGCACGCAGCGGCAAGTCGGTGGCATTGTCACCGTTTGACGACTGCTCACCTGATAGAAGCGATGTGACCCTCGGAGGAGGCCCGTCCGCGCCGAGGTGCTGTGGCGACGTCACGCCGGTTGTGTCGCAGCGTCGAGGTTTCCCTCGATGAGCGTCTGTACGATTTGCGGCCGGTCCCAGAGGGACAGGATCTCGTTGGCGATGGCAACGACGGGCAGGTGGTCCTGGTCCCGAACCGTGACGGCTGCGGCCTTCAGGGTGCGCGGGACGGCTCCGGCGTCGAGGAGGACGCGCCATTCGTGGGTGCCGAGTTCCAGAAACTCCAGTCCGGTGAGACCGGCGATCTCCATGGGCTGGGCCAGGGTGCCGGGCGAGGCGGTGAGAGTGCGTAGACGGGGGAGTTCGGCGACTGGCGCGAGGCTGAACGGCGGGCCGTCCCAGGCTTCGATGGACAGGACCTCCAGGGCGGGATGAGCGGCGTCCTGGACGGTCTCAAGACGACCGGTGCCAACCCTGGCTACGGCAGGGAGCTGATCTTCGCGGAGGTCACGGCGTTCCTCGCGCAGTCGGCCGAGAACGAAGTCGGTGAGGGAGTCGGCCACGAGGTCGGCACCGAGGCTCTTCTCGTGATCGACCAGGATGATCTGTCCGAAGTATCCGCCCGGGCCAGGAGTCAGGTCGACGGCGAACTCGTCGCCTCCGTTGCTCCCGAAGCCGATCCAACCCGGTGAGCCGGCCAGGCCCTGCACCGCGGCGTCGGGCGCTGTACTGACCGCGCCCTTCGCGTCCACATCCCAGCTGTGGTGACGGAGCGCTCCGTCGATGGCGTAGAGGTAGTCCAGACCGGAGAGCTCGCAGCCGACCGCGTCACCGGCGCGGTCGGCCTCCTCGAAGTCGTCGTCGTCGTAGTCCACCCGTGTCACCCGGTAAAGCACCTTCAGTTCGTCGGACAACGTGACACCGAGGCGTGCTTCGGCGGCAGCGATCTCCTCTTCAGTCGCGCCGACGGAGTCGGGCAGCCGTTCGCGGAGCGTCCGCTCCAGCAACCTCAGATCTGCCGTAGGTGCCGGTCTGGCCCCAGGCACCGGAGCGGGACTGCGGAGCCAAGGCTCCGGAAGGGCTCCATCAGCCAGAATGAGCACTCCCAGGTCCGGGTAGCCGATAGCCGGTTCCACGACCGGGCTCGGCCAGACAAGGCCGAGTGTGACCTTTCCGGCGGGCTGGACCTCCGCCCGAAACGCGACCTCCTTGACTCCACCCCGCGCGAGCGCCCGCTGAATGTCCTCGACCGCTATTCGCGCTGACGGCGACATCGATCCACGGTGGGCGAGGCTCCAGCCGTACTGGCTGATGCGTCCCGCCACACGCGCTCGCCGACCGGCAGGCCACTCGGTGTCGCCGGCCAACATGAACCGCAGTACGGGCTCCCAGGTCGCGAAATCGCATACCGATGACAAAGGGGGTCTCTGATCAACCATGCGTAGAACGTACGCGGAGCCTATGACAGCCTCAGCGTCACGGTCGTGGCCTTCAGGACGTGCTACCCCCGCCGGGCGCGGGGCGACCCCTCAACGTAGATGCCGGCCAGGGAGACCAGGGGGAAAACCCCCGCGCGCGGGAACGACCCCACCACAGCTTCTGCGACCGTCCTGCGGCCTGGGCTACCCCCTGCGGGGACGACCCGGCCGCGAGCCAGTGGACGGACTTCTGTACCGGACTACCCCCGGCGCGTGCGGGAGCGGCCTCCCCGACCGGACGGCTGCGGAGTGGTCCGAATCATCCCCGTTCGCTCAGGGACGACTCGACGTCGACCTCGCTAGTCTCCAGCCTCTACGGAGTAGCCCTGCGGGCGTGGGGACGACCGCGGGCAGTCGTCGCACGGCATCCGCCCGGGCAGCGGTGGGCCGGCGCAGCCAGACGTGGGACTACCCCAGCACTTGCGGGGGAGCGGTAGCATCGCGCCTCCGTTGGCCGCCGAGGAGAGGACTGTGGACGTGACACGACCCCGCGTGGGCGTCGCTGTGCTGACGATGGGCAATCGGCCCGACGTCTGCGGTTGCTGCTCGACTCCGTCGCCAAGCAGGATGAGCAGCCCACGATGACGGTCGTGGTAGGCAATGGCTCCTGCCTACCGCCGCTGCCCGCTGGGGTGACCGCAGTGGAACTTCCCCAGAACCTCGCGGTTTCCGGCGGCATGAACCCACCAGGACGCAGCGAGCCGTTGGGGTTGCCGTCCGGGTAGCGGAAGGCGACCCGGCCCTCCGCCTCCAGCTCGTCCAGCACACGCTCGTCGGCGACGTACCGGCCGTCGATGTTCTTGAGGGGTATGTCGTGACCGAGCACTCCACCGACGAGCGGACACGCATCCGTGCCGCCATGGACCGGCTACTCACCGGCCGGCCCACAGCCTCCGACGGCGCACTGACCGTCGTCGCTCTCGCGGCCGAAGCCGGTGTTCACCGCATGGCCCTCCAGAAGCGCCATGCGGACCTGAAGGCTGACTTCTACGAACGCGTCCGCACCGAGACGAAGCAACCCCCGGAATCGGAAAAGCGGCTCCGCAAGACCGTGTCCGACCTGAAGGAAACCGTTGCCGCGCAGAAGGCCGAAATCACGGCGCTCCGGCATCAAGTCACTCAACTCGCGCTCGCCAACGCCGTCCTCACTCGCCAGGGTCACAATCTGAGCGAGAGCTCGGCGGAGGCACCAGCCAATGTCGTACGCCTCCATCCGAAGGGAGAATGACCAGACGGGCACTTCCGAGCGCAGGTCTGGGCCACCTCTCTACCGATAGCACCTGGGCATCGAAAACCAGGAGCCATTCGGTAACGCTCCAGGCAGGATGCCTCTGTGAACCATGTTCTGTGCGGGCTTGCCGCCAACGTAAGCCTGCCGTCCGAGCTGGTCGACCGGCTGATCGCGGTCGCGGACTCCGAGATCGCTGCGGACCTCGCGCATCGGGTCGACCTCAGCCACGCGCAAGCGGTGGTGCTGGCTTCTCGTGTCGAGGAAGGCGCTGTCTCGCTTGCGTATGCAGGCCTGCTGACCGCCGCAGACGTTGATCCCGCGACGCAACCGGACGTCGCGCTCGCACTGCTGGCCGAGCGTGCGGGACGCCCGGAGTGGGCGCGCCTCCTCGCGGAAGATCCAGTCGTCGAGCGCCGGGAGAAGCTGGCCGCCTGCTCCGGCCTTCCTCTCGATGTGGTGGAGATGCTGGCCACCGACTCGGACGTACAGGTCGTCGCGGAGCTCGCGTTGTGGGCGGCACCGGAGACAGCCACCAGACTTGCGGCGCATCCGCACGCCGAGGTCCGTCGCGCGGTGGCGGCCAACGAGGCGACGCCACCGGCCGTACTGGCGGCGCTGCTCACCGGCGAGGGCCTGCCACCCGCACAGCGGTGCCTCGTCTGCGACCGTGAAGAGGCGCCGTTCGTGCACGATCCGCAATGCTCGCGACTCGACTGCGATCTGCCGTCCGGTGCCTCCTGCGACGGCTCCCACGCGTCCACCAGGCACGACATGCAGCAGATGGCGATTCGGAACCCGGCCACACCCACGGAAGCCGTCGTCGGCTTCGTCAGCCACCCTTCGCTGCTGTTGCGCTGGGCGCTCGCCGGCCGCCCCGATCTGCCATCGGAGGTCTGCGCTCGGCTCGCCGTGGATCCGAATCCCGGTGTTCGAGCAGACCTCGCCGAGAATCCGGCGATCGAAGACGCCTTGATCCGCGCACTGGCAGCCGACCGTGACCACGAAGTGCGGCGCAGGCTCGCACACAACCCGCTCGTACCGCTCGACGTGCTGACCGACCTGGCCAGCGCTACCAGGATCGGCGCCACTCTGCTGCCGCGGATCGCCTCGGCATCTCCCGACGAGGTCGAGAAGCTGGCCGAATCACAGAACCCAGCCGCGCGGATGCTCGTAGCCCAGCGCCGCGATCTGTCACCCGCTATACGCGACGCGCTGGCCGCCGACTCCGACGCAAAAGTGGCCAAGTCCATCGCTCCACACCCGGGCCTCTCGGAAGGCCAACTGCGCACCATGCTCGACCGGCACGGAGTCCGAGTCGTCGCTAAGGTGGCCGCCAATCCGGACGCGACTCCGGCACTTCTGGAAGACCTAGCCCGGCACGAACCATCGGTGCAGAAGGCGTTCCGCGAGATCGCCCGGCATCGCAATGCGTCGGCACCGGCGCTGCTCGCCTGCCTGGCAGACGCACAGGCGAGGCCCATAGCCGCCAGTCATGCGGCACTTCCGCCGACGATCATCGAAGAGCTACTCACCGACGCCGACTGGCAAGTGGTGGAGGCGGCAGCCGCCAATCCCTCGCTGTCCCCCGCTGTCATGTCGGATCTGATACCCCGGCTGTAAGCCCTGGCCGCCAATTGAACTCTCTGCCCCGCCAGTCACATCCTGGGAGGCCCTTCGAAGGACCTCCTATTCTTGAACACAAGAACGTGACTGGGAACACCCCTCCGTCGGGTAGTTCACGAGGCCAGCAGCGGACAGAGCGGCGGCCAGAGCGACCCGGTTCGTCCAGGCGTGGCTGCTGATCGAGGTTGCATGCATGTAGCAGGCGCCGTCGGATTCCTCCGGGCTGGCGTTCGCGCGCGTGCCCATGTCCAGCGCCTCGGCGAACGGGTAGAAGTTGGGGCCGCCGGCCCGGTTCCTGGAACGGCAGCCAGTTCGCCACCAGGGTCGTCGAATCGGGATGGTCGGGGCTGACGAACGCGTACACGTCCGATGTGTCGAACGGCGGCTGCCCGGATATTGGAGGCGCCTCGCGGTGGCTCGTCGCGGCCGCCGTCCGCGGCTGAGCATGCCGGCCCCGGCGGCGGCCAGGCTCGCGGCGGCCAGTGCGGCACAGGCGAGCCGAGTGATGTTCCTGCGCGGCCGTGCTCCTCGCCCGGTACGCCTACTCTGGGGGGTTGCGGTCGTCTCATCCGGCCGCGTCGGACACCGCGTGGCGAGCGTCGCGGTACCGGTCGTTCACCCGGCCGGATCGGAGGTGGTGGCGGTCGGCGGGGGCACCGATCCGAGACCCGTCGCCACGAGGGCCCCCAGGGCCAGCACACCGGCCGACCACAACACCGACCGGGTGCCGAGGCCGTCCGCCACCCTGCCTCCCGCGAAGGCGCCGAGAGCGATGGCACCGTTGAACACCCCCACGAGCAGGGCCGTCGCGCCCTCCCTCGCTTCCGGCGCCGCCAGGGCCAGCCACGTCTGGGTGCTCACCGACACACCCCCGTAGGCCAGGCCCCACAGGATGAGCAGGATGCAGGCGCCCGCCACAGACAGCCCGAGCAGCGGCATCAGCAGCACGGATGCGGCCAGGGCGGTGCTGATCACCAGCAGCGGGCCGCGCACCGACCGGCCCAGCCGGGCGCCGGCCAGGAAGTTGCCGGCGACACCGGCGATTCCGTATACCAGCAGCAGCGTCCCGATCAGCGAAGCCCTGACGCCCGAGACCTCCTCGAGGAGTGGCCGCACATAGGTGTACGCGGCGAAGTGGCCGGTCACGAGGAGGGTCACCACCACGAGCCCGGTCGTCACCTGCGGCTTGCCGAGCAGCCGCAACACGCCGCCCAGCGCGACCGGTTCGTCGGCGGGGAGCGGCGGCAGCGACACGGCCATGGCGGCGGTCACGAGCGCGGCCAGTCCGCCGGTGGCGAGGAACGCCGCGCGCCATCCGGCGAGTTCGCCGACGTAGGCCCCGGCCGGCACGCCCACCACGGAGGCGATCGCGATACCACTGAAGATCATGGAGGTCGCGGGTCCGGTGGACGTGGCCGGTACCAGCCGCACTCCGAGTCCGCCGGCGAGCGACCATACGCCTCCCATGGCGACGCCGATCAGTACGCGGGCCACCATCATGACCGCGAAGTCGGGCGACCAGGCCGCGAGCACGTTGGCGGCCGCCAGGAGCGCCATGAGGGAGCACAGGACCACGCGGCGGTCGGTCCGGCCGACCGCCGCGGTGATCAGCGGGGCCGACAGCGCACCGATGAGGCCGGTGACGGTGAGCGTCAGCCCGGCGGTTCCCTCGCTCACGTCCAGTGAGGTGCTGATCGGTGTGAGCAGCCCCACCGGCAGCATCTCGGACGTGACCACGGAGAAGGTGCCGGCCGCAACGGCCGTCACCGCGGGCCAGCCGCCCTTTGCAGAGGCCGAGGGGGCGGGCTTTGGTGCCCGCCGGTTGTCCACGTTCGTCATGGCTCCACACAACTGCGGCCCAGGGAGCGGAACAAGCGCGAACTTCTCATGCTTCCATGAGGTGGACTCATCGATGACGCCGCATACGCCACGCGGTGCCGGATGGAAGCGGGCCGGGCGGAGGAGCATTGCCATGACAGTCACGAGCCGCGACAGCACGGGCGGACGGCGGTCACCGGCGAGCACGGTGGAGATCCGCGAGTTGGAGTGCTTCCTGATCCTCGCGGAGGAGCTGCACTTCGGGCGGACCGGGGAGCGGCTGTACGTGTCCCAGAGCCGGGTCAGCCAGTTGATCCGCGGCCTGGAGCAGCGCATCGGCGGACGGCTGGTGGACCGCACCAGTCGGCGCGTACGGCTGACCGTGCTCGGCGAGGACTTCCTCGTCGCGCTCCGCCCGGCCTACGCCGCGCTGCGCGCCACGGTCGAGGACGCCCGGGCGGCGGCGCTCGGGCTCAGCGGGACGCTGCGGCTCGGGTTCCAGGGAAGCGTGGGATACGGATTCATGGAGGTGGTCGGGGAATTCGAGGAGCGGTATCCCGGCTGTGCCACCCGGATCACCGAGTTGCCGCTGTGCGACCCCTTCGGGCCCGTGCACCGCGACGAGGTCGACATGGCGGTGGTGCTGCTGCCGGTCGAGGAGCCGGATCTCGTGCTCGGGCCCGTTTTCTCCCGCCAGCCTCAGTGCCTCGCGGTGTCCCGTAGGCACCCGCTGGCCGCCCGGGCCGCCGTGGACGCCGAGGAACTGGCCGGGACACCGCTGGTGGGTGTGGCCGCTCCGGCGCCGGACTACTGGCGCGAGGCGCAGGCGCCCACCCGTACGCCGTCGGGCTCCGCGGTGCCGCAAGGGCCGGTGGTCGGCACCCTTCAGGAGGGCCTGTCGCTGGTGGCGGCCAACCGGGGTGTGATGCTGCTCTGCCGCCCCACCACCGAGTACCACCACCGCCGGGACGTGGCCTACGTTCCGGTGACCGGACTGCCCGACTCGGCGCTCGGACTGGTCCGGCGCGCCGACCGCGACAACGCGCAGGTCCGGGCTTTCGCCGAGGCGGTGGCCGCTGCGGACGCAGCGCACCGGCTGTAGGCGTCGGTGGTGGCACCGGCTGCGCGCGGCGGCTCGGTCCGTGATCTGGTGGGCGCGGACGTGGTCGGGGCGGCTGGTGAGCTGGCCGAGGGCGTCGTGTCCCATGACGATGTCGGGCTGGAAAACCCGGATGTGGGCGACGAGGCGGCCGACTGCTTCGTCGAGGATCACGCTCAGCGTGACGAGCTCGTGCTGGCCGGCCGACCCGGCCGACGCCGCCGACGTTACCGCCCACGTCCGGGTGTCGCTGAAGACGGACATCGAGCGCGCCCGGCGCGAGTTCCTGGAGCCGGGCGAGCCGGACCCGGACCCGGCTGCGGCGGCGTCCGCGCTCGCCCTCGCCGCGCTCCAAGCCGTCGAGCCGGCCCTGCCGGAGGGCCGCAGCAGCGCTCTCGGGCGGCTGGGGCGGACTGAGGAAGCCAAAGCGGAGGCCCGGCGGGCGTACAAGACCGAGCAGGTCCGCCCCTGGTTCCAGCCCACCCGAACTGCGCGGAAGCCGTCGAGGCGGCGACGAACGCCGCTGACGCGGCCCGGGTGCGGTCGCCCGCGCCGCCGGGGTCTCCAACTGGCTCTTCTACGCCGAAGATGTGCGCGAGCACATCGAGGCCGCGATGAAGGGCCAGGCCAAGGCGGAACGGCGAAAGGGTCAGGGCGGGGCCAACGCCTCCGCGGCGAGCCTGGCCACCGACCTCACCCTGGTCCGTGAGGAGAACAAGGCTGGCGCCCAGTTGGGCCAGGCCAGGACCAGGGACCTGACCGCCCGGATCGACGAGCTGCTGGCGGCCGTGGGACGGCTCACCCTGGAACGCGACGAAATACGCGCCGAACGCGCCGAGCTGAAAGCCAAGCTCGCCGAGACCGAGGACGACCTGGCCGCCGCCCGCGAGGCCGGCCGACGAATGCTGCGGCACGTCAACCGCACACCATAGGAGGTCCCACTCCAGGTCGGTGACTTCGCGGCGGCTTATACCGCCACCTTGATCCACTACCTAACGATCCCGAAAGGCGGACGCTGGCTCACCCTCATCCGCAACAAAGATCGCCCTGTGAGGAGAACGCACGGGAATGGCGGGCGTGCTCAGGCAGATCGGCGACAGCTGCACCGACCCGGACGAAGATCAGATATGTACCGCATTCCTACGACAGTGCATATCTGTTAGGTTCGTGATCGATTCGGTTGAGCGCTGCTGACCCCAGTGCGTGCCGAAAGGTGAGGCGGCCTTGGAACAGGGGGAAGGGCCATGCCCGAGACCGGGGAAGATGACGTGTTCGGCCGGACACATGCAAATGCCCTAACCACGACAAGCACTCGAACGTCGCCGTCGACTACTTCTGGCACTCGTCGGTACCCAACAACCGGCGTAATAAGGACTACACCCTGTACGGGAACTGCACCTTCCGCGTGAAGGTGGGCGGTAAGACCGGAACGGCAAACCTAGGCTTCCGTTTCACCTACTCGCTGTTCGACGGGATCAGCACGTCATTCTCGGCGCAAGATGGGCCTGCCGCCGAAGACAGCACCGCCTTCTCAAGCGATCTCGACATCGCGTACGACTCCTGACGCGCACCGGCTCTCCGCGCATTGCCCTACGATGCCCGGAGAGCCGTGGTCGAGCCGGCGCCTGATGCAGGACGGCGCACGAACCTGTGGCGGCGGTCTTTTCTGCCGGAGGATGCTGCGGCACGTCAACCGCCTCCCGGGGCGGTGGGCAGCGCGAACTTTGTCGACCACCGCGTCCCCAGAGCCGCCCGGACAGCAACCTGACGCGCGCTGGTCAGGCCTCGCCGCCTACAAGGGGGCGGGTCCAGCGCGAGAGCACGGTCAGGCCGACGGTGTTGGTTGGTGCCCGTCCTGTTCATCGGCGTGGCCCAGCGGAGGGCGTGCCTGCGTTGTCCAACCTCGCGTCAGCGGGAAGCGCGCGCCACGAGTCCGGTCTCGTTCACGAAGCGCGCGAACTCCTCGATGAGGCGGTGTGACGCGGTCCGCATCGCGACCCGGGTCGTGCCCGCGACGTGCGGGGACAGGGTGCAGTACGGATTGTCGGCGAGCACGGAGGAGAAGCGCGCTCCCTCGGACTCGAAGACGTCGACTGCGGCCCGCGAGGGCCCGGAGGCGGGGTCTCGCAGCGCACGATCGAGGGCCTCCTCGCGTACGACACTCGCACGCGCCGTGTTGATCAGGACCGAGCCCGGCCGCATCAGCCGCAGCTCCTCCGCCCCGATAAGGCCCTCGGTCTCGACGGACGCCGGCACGTGCACCGACACCACGTCGCATCCGGCGAGCACGTCGGCCAGGGTCTGCACCCTGCGGCCTGGCCAATCGGCTGCCCGTTCCCGGGTGAACCGCGGCGATCCGAAGACCCACACCTCGGCACCGAACGCGCGCACGAGCTCGGCGGTGCGCCGCGCGACGGCCCCGGAGCCCACCAGCCCCACCCGTGCGCCGTCGAGACTGCTCGCGGGCAGGCCTTCGACCGCGGCGCTCCACGAACCCCCGCGCAGGTCCCGGTCGCGTCGGGCGATCCCGCGCAGCGCGTCCAGCATGAGCGAGACGGTCAGTTCCGCCACGGCGGCTGCGTTGGCGCCCGGGGCCATCCGGATCGCGACTCCCAGGCGCTGCGCCGCCGCGTGGTCGAAGGTGTCGGATCCGGCAGCGGCCCGCCCCACCAGGACCAGGCGGCGTCGCAGGCCGCCCGCGGTCGCGCGCTCCAGCACGTTCCGGGTGAGTGGAATGCCCGCATGGCACTTGAACGCCTGGTAGCCGCGCCCCTCGTCCTCCAGCCGACGGGTCAGTTCCTCCTCGGAGAAGCCGTCGAAATCCACGGTGTCCCAGTCGGCCTCGATCCGGGCGCGCAGCGCAGGGTCTGTCACGCGCCGAAGGTTGACCGTCGGCACCAGGCCCAGGGCGCTGAGGGCGGTGAGCTCCGTCAAGGCCTGTTCGCCCAAGGCCGGGTCCACGACGAGGACCCGGCAGGGTGCGGGATGGCCGTGCGTCGCGCTCACTCGCTCCTCCCGGCTGCCTCGAGGGGCGGCTCCCGAGCCCCTCGAGGACCTTACGCGTTCCGGCGGCACCGTTACAGGGCGGGTTCCATGCGTACGACATCGGCGAGCCGCTCCGACCACTGGCCTTTCGACGCGCCCAGCGCCACCTCGGCGAGGCGCAGCAGCTGGACGTCGGAGGTGCCGGCCGGGGCGAAGATGTGGTGCGCGTCGCGCAGGTAGCGCTCGATGGGGCGGTCGGTGAAGAGCCCGGCGGCGGCGTGGATCTCCATGGCGTCGCGCGCGGAGTCCAGCGCCGACTCGACGTTGACGAGCTTGGCGTTCATCAGCTCCGCGTCACAGGGCAGCCCCTGGTCGAGCAGGTGCACCGCGTGGTAGGCGGCCAGCCGCGCGGTCATCAGCCGGGACTGGATCCGGCCCAGCTTGAGCTTGACGGACGGCAGTTCGTGCAGCGGGGCGCCGTAGCGGTGGCGCTCCCCGCAGAAGCGGGTCGTCTCCTCCAGGATCGCCCGGTGGATGCCGAGCGAGACGGCGGTCAGGTTGGCCCGCCCGTACAGCACGCTGGAGGAGTAGGCGACGGCGAGCCCGTCCCCCTCGTCGCCGAGCCGGTTCGCCGCCGGAACGCGGCAGTCGTCGAAGAACAGCTCACCGAAGCTGAAGCCGTGCAGGCCCATGGTCGGCTTCTGGTCGCCGACGCGGAAGCCCGGACGCCAGGGCTCGACGAGGAAGGCCGTGAGCCCCTTCGCACCGGGTCCGGTGCGGACGACGACACCGTGCAGGTCCCCGACGTGGCTGTTGCCGACGAACACCTTCCGGCCGTTGAGGAGGTAGTCGTCGCCGTCCCGTACGGCGGTGGCGTTCATGCCCAGGACATGGCCGCCGGACTCGGGCTCGGTGACCGCGATCGTCGGCAGGCAGTCACCCGCCGCGATCGCGGGCAGCCAGGTCTTCTTCTGCTCGTCACTGCCGAAGTGCACGATCTTGGCGGCGCCCAGCTGGGAGGCCTGCACCATGGCGCCCATGGCACCGCTGACCCGGGACAGCTCCTCGATGATGATCGTCTTCCCGAGGTGGCCGACCCCCATCCCGCCGTAGTCCCTGCCGATCGTCGCGCCCAACCAGCCCTGCCGGGCGATGAGCCGGGACAGCTCGTGGTGCACCGTCCGGGCCGCCTCCATGGCGGGTATGAGTGGCTGGACCTCGGTCTCCGCGAAGTGCCTGACTTCCTCCCGTAGTTGGTGATGGAGTCGACTGGCGACATACCCGTCCATGCGAGCCCTCCTCTGCGAAACGCCTGCTCGCGGGGTTGTGAGAACAGGTGGTGCATCGGTAGTGGTCCCGTCCCGAACAGGCCGACCACCTCATGGTGCTGATCGTCTCCGACCCTTCAGCGCGATGCTCAACTTTGTCCAGAACACGGTCGGTTGACGTTTCACGAGGACTGTGGTTCCCGTGGTACTGGCCTGTCCGGTCCTATCCGGGGTCCATTCCCCCTGCGCTTCTTTCTGCCACATGCCAAGGGCAAAGCTTTCGCGGGTGTCTCGCCCGAGGGGTGGATGCCGACCTCTGCATTCACAGGGGCCTCAGGTGTACAGCGGGGGCGGATCGATTCGGCGCGGGGCCGACCGAATCCCTACCGTGGATGAGCGGGATCTGCGCTTCGTTGCGCGGACGCGATGGCCCGGGGGAGGGGTGTGCGCACCCTCCGGCGTGTGGGGGCGCACTGGGGCGTACGTCGCGTGACGGGGTCTCCCACGGGATGCGCGGGGGCGCGCGGAGGTGGGACACGCGCGGGGTGGTGCCCGTTTCGAACGTGTGATCGATCTGGAAAGCGGTTCGTGATCACCGCTCGGAGTGCGGTATTGTTCTCATGCACGCCGGGCCGGGGGAAACCCCAGGTCAGACGGGCATCGGGACGTGGCGCAGCTTGGTAGCGCACTTGACTGGGGGTCAAGGGGTCGCAGGTTCAAATCCTGTCGTCCCGACTTTGCGAAGTCGCAGGTCAGGGGCCGCTTCAGAGCGATCTGAAACGGCCCCTTGATCGTTTTTGGGGACCACTTGGGGACCAATGCGCCTTGACCGGGTCAGCGGGCGACCACGATCGGGCTCGGCAGGGACCGGGGAGCGCGGAGCACGCTGAGGTGGGCGGTGAGGGCGGCGCCTGCGGCGGTGATCTGGCGGACGTCGGGGTGCAGGTACCGCTGCGTGGTAGTCAGCGAGCCGTGCCCGGCGATCTTGCGCAGGACGTGCACCGGGACGCCGGCATCGGCGAACCAGGTAAGGCCGGTGTGGCGGAGATCGTGGCGGCGCAGGTGCTCGTACCCGAGTTTGGTGACGACGTCGTCCCAGTGGGTGGCGTCACGCAGGACCGCGGTGGAGATGCGGCCGCCCCGAGGCCCCGTGAACAGGCGGGCGTCTGGATCGGGGCCGGCGGCCAGAACGCGTTGGGCGACGAGCGGGCGGATCTCCTCGATGATCGGGACTTGGCGGGCCCGCTTGCCCTTCGTGCCCTTGTCGACGAGGCCGCCGGGGGCGGGCGTGGTCTGGCGCCGCACGGTCCAGATCCAGTTCGTGGTGTCGATGTCCCCGATGCGGCAGCCGGACACCTCGCCAATGCGGGCGGCGGTGCACGCGGCGAAGAGGACGACATCTCCCCAGCCCTGGTATTGGCGTGCGAGGCAGCCACGAGGGCATCAGCCAGCTCGACGAGCGTCTCCCAGTCGGGCAGGGCCAGCGCTCGCGGGTCGAGGAGCTCGTCCTCAGCCTGCTTGTAGAGCTTCTGCCACCCCGTCACGCGAGCCGGGTTGACCTTGATGATGCCGTCTCGGACCGCCTGCTCCATGACGCGTACCAGGACGGCGAGGGTGTTCTTGACGGTCGAACGGCCGGTCGCTCGCATCTCGGGGTGTTTGCCAAGATGCTGCGGATGCGGGGGCTCTGGACAGGCCGTCGAATGCCGCTTGCACTCGGGGCGATGACGCATGATGTGGAGTGCGTGGCGATTCTGGAGCACGCCTCAAAGGGGGCCTGGCCGGCGGTTTTGTCAATGCGCATTATGGCTGGTCAGGTCACCTGAAGAGCGGCGTTGGTGGGCGAGGAGATCTTCTTGAAGTTGTCTACCTGATGGCGCTGACCAGCGTAGATGAGGCTGTACCCGTCCCTGACCTGGGCAGATGAGCTTTCAGCGTCTTTCAGGTTCGTGCTGCGTTACGCGGTCGATTCTCCCCACGCGCTCCCCAGCATCGTCGACACTCCCCAGATTCTCCCCAAGAGGTGCCGTCGCGGCGGCCTGTGGTGGCATGGGAGGGCAGCCCATCGGAGGTACTGCGTCGGGCACGCTGCGTAACTGCCTGCGGGGCAGGGTGCAACCTGGCGCCGAGCGGATGAACATAGGGCATGGGTTTGACGCCGCTTACGCCCTCGAACCCCGCGCTGCTAGGAGCCGACGTCTATCCGATGACGCACCACGTGTAGTGCGTCGCGATCCTTGAGCAGACCGCGAGGGACTCCCGGCCTGCGGTTTTGTGCGTGCGCATTATGTGCGATGTGGGCGTTACGGGCGATATCTTGACGCTGGAATGACGTTCACGACGCTCATTTGACGCTCGTTCTGATCGAGTGTCAGGCGCCTGTACGGGAAGGTCATGAGGCCCGTCCTGCATGGTTGATGGCAGTGCATTTTGAAGAAAGTGGCCGCTCGGTGGGCGAGTTCCGTTGGGGTCATTTTTCGCGGAAGAGACCAGCGAACCTCGTGACCGGCCGCGTTGGGTGGTTACGAGGTTCGCTGACCCGTGTGGAATGGCCTTTCCGCTATTTCACGCTCGTGCCCGACAACACCGCGTCGGCACCTCGCGCGGCCAGGGCGGCTTTCAGATGCGGGACGCCGAGGTCCTTCAGCTCGTCGGTCTTCTTCGCGTTGCCCTCGACGGTGGAGCTGACGAGGCGGTTCTTCGCGATGACGGCCGGGGTGCCGGTCTCGGTCTTCACGCTGTCCACGCTCCGGGACC
This sequence comes from Streptomyces sp. NPDC045431, assembly GCF_040646655.1. Lineage (NCBI taxonomy): Bacteria > Bacillati > Actinomycetota > Actinomycetes > Kitasatosporales > Streptomycetaceae > Streptomyces > Streptomyces sp. NPDC045431. Next base: position 27,367 of record NZ_JBEZAQ010000002.1, on the reverse strand, counting down.
TGGCCGCCTGCTGGATAGGGAGCAGGAGTCGTTCTGGAGCCCGCATAAGGTGACAGATTTATAGCGGAATCGGCGTTATGGGATTCCCGCTGTGCCAGCCGCTGGCACATCAGCTACGGATGCCCGTGTCTTGACGTGCGAGGCGGGCCGACCCGCGGCTCACCCCCGCGGTGGCGATGGGCCCCTCCAGTGCCGGGTTCGACTCAGTGGTGGTGGCTGTCTTCGTGCCCGGGCTGCTCGTCGCCGTGGACGTCCTTCGAGGGCGCGGCGGGCGTCGGGGGCGAATCTGAAGGGGCACCCTCAGCAGGCGGATTCAACTCGGTGGGGCGGCTGCCAGGACTGCTGTCCTGTCCTTCGCGGCCGTCGTGTTCCGTGGTGACGCCACCGTGGTGTCCGCTCTCGGGCATGGTGGAGGCGATGTGCCGAAGGCCCACGAAGCTCAGCGCCGCGACCACGAGGACCGCCAGCCCAACGGGGCCGAAGATGCGCCGCCACGGTGCCGGCTCCTCCTTCAGCGTGTAGGCGACGTAGGCGAGGACGATGCCGAGCGGAATCAGCGTGGCGCTGCGCTCGGGTACGTCGGCGAAGTGCTGCAGGCCGCCGCTGAGCATGCCGAGCCCGAAGGACAGCACCGTCGATGTGGTGATCACCTTCAGAACCTGCGGCAAACCGGGCCGCTCTCGCGTGAGGACGAATTCGTTGAGGGCGGTAGCGGCGAGGAAGACGAGCACGCCGTAGCCGGCGATCAGCGAGTAGCGGGCCGGGTCCATCGGATGGTGCACGACCGCGCCGCTGATGAGTCCCGCTCCGACGTAGTAACCGACGTAGCCGAGGAAGCGGGCCGGCAGAGGGGTGCGGCGGGGGGTTTCGGAGGAGGCGGCTCGCCGCCTGCGGGCACGACGAGGCGCGGACGTGTCCTGCTGTGAGGTCGGCGCGTGGCGACCGGCGAGGTCAGAGGGGACGGACAAAGGAGTACCTTCCGAGCAAAAACGGGTTCGATGGGGAGACACGCACGGTCCGGCCGTGTTCGCGGCACCGAAGCGCGCACGAGGAGGCTGTGCGGTGATGAGTCGGAGGGAGCCGATCGGACTGGGACAGCCGACGGCGGGTCGGTTGCCGCCTGTCGCCTCCGCCATGGCCGACAGCGAGCAGCAGTGGCTCAGCCGTTGATGCGGTGCGGGCGGCTGATGCGGTGCGGGCGGCGTCGGGCATGCCGAAGGAAGGGACGGCGGTTCGTGACCGGGGAGACGTGACCCGAAGGATCTAGATTCGGAGGATCGCCGAACCGGTCAAAGGCGGAGACAGCCAAGGCGTGGCGGCCCGTCCCGCAGAGGTCGGCTCGCATGTACGGGGCGGCCGAACCGCCTCCAGCAGGGCCTCACCCGGGGCGGGCAGCGCCGCGCCCTGCTCGGGCTGGCCGGATGCGCACACATGCGCCGGATGCGTGGATCCCGAGTCACCATGCCGCTCGGTCGGCTGTCCGTCCGCATGCCGGTGGGGCGGGTGATCGCCGTGATCGGCCGCGGTGGTGTCATGGGCGTGGATAGCGAGAGCCACCGGTGCGCTGGCACCGTGGTGGGCATGTCTTGCGGCGCTCTCCCCGCTGACCCCATGGGTGTGGATCAGCGCGAGGAGCAGCGTGGCCAGCCAAAACAGCCGCAACGGACCCGCCTTTTGGGAGCGGGACCGGAGCACGCTGAAAACCGGCCGGACCGTCATCACGGCGTGAGCCTAGCGGTACCGCGGCGGTGCGGGGCAGCGGCCCCTGGGGGTGCCCTTGCTGCGGGGCGAAATGTGGCCTTGAAAGTCGTTCTCACTTAGCGTGGAAGGTGATCCTGAATTGCGGATCCGCCCAGGCTGATCCTGTTCGATTGAGGAGACCGCCGCAGATGAGCACCGCAGCGCCCCGCAAGCCGGCACGTCGCCGAGGGGCCCGGGCGGCCGTCGGGGCCCTGGCCATAGCGGCCATAGTGGCGGGAAGCGCCTGTTCCAACGGCGCGACCGGCGCCAATGCCTCGCTCGCCGCCCAGCCCACCGACGGGGACGGTGATCCGATCCGCGTCGTGGCGGCGGAGAATTTCTGGGGGAGCCTCGCCGAGCAGCTCGGCGGAGACCGGGTAGAGGTCACGAGCATCATCGACAGCCCCGACGCGGACCCGCACGATTACGAGCCGACGGCCGCCGACGCACGGGACGCTGCCACCGCCCGGTACGCGATCGTCAACGGCGCGGGCTACGACGCCTGGGCGGAGAAGCTGCTCGCATCCAACCCGGACCCGGACCGTACCGTGCTGGACATCGGAAAGCTCGTGGGCGTCGAGGAAGGCGGCAATCCGCACCTCTGGTACTCGCCCGACTACGTCCACCGGGTCATCCACCGGATCACCGAGGACTACAAGGAGATCAGCCCGGCCGACGCCGCGTACTTCGACCGGCAGAAGAACACCGTGGAGACCAAGGCGCTCGCGCGCTACGACCAGCTCGTCTCCGAGATCAGGCAGAAGTACGGGGGCACACCGATCGGAGCCTCCGAGTCGATCGTGACGCCCCTTGCCGAGGGGCTGGACCTCAAGGTTCTGACCCCGGAGTCCTTCCTGGACGCCATCAGCGAGGGCGTGGACCCCACCGGCAGGGACAAGGCCGTGGTCGACCGCCAGATCGCCGAGAAGGAGATCAAGGTCTACGTCTACAACAGTCAGAACTCCACGCCGGACGTGCGCGCCCAGGTGGAGGCAGCCCGGGGCGAGGGCATTCCGGTCGCGACGGTCACCGAGACCCTCACACCGGCGGGCGCCTCCTTCCAGGAATGGCAGGTCGCTCAGTTGCAGGTGATCCGACAAGCGCTGGCCGAGGCCACGGGGAGGTAGGAGAGGGGAGAGCGTGAATCCCATCGCCCGCATACGCGAAACGGTGCGCCCGGGCGGACCGCCGAGGGCAGCGATGCCCCCGGACACGCGCGGCGCCGATGCGGATGCGCCGCGGACGATCGCCCCGACCGGGTCCTCTCCATCCGAGCCGTACTCTGACTCGGCCCGGCCCCCGGGGCAGCTCTCGGAACCCGTCGTATCACTGCGTAACACCGCTGTCCGGCTGGATGGGCGCGTCGTGTGGTCCGGGGTCGACCTCGACGTGCGTGCCGGGGAGTTCGTGTCGCTGCTCGGCCCCAACGGGGTCGGCAAATCCACCCTCGTCAAGGTCATCCTCGGTGTCCAGCAGCCTGCCGCCGGGGAGATACGCGTGCTGGGGCGACGGCCTGGCCGGGCCAACCATGACGTCGGCTACCTGCCGCAGCGGCGCAGTTTCGATTCCTCGCTGCGCGTCCGCGGTATCGACATCGTCCGGCTCGGCTGGGACGGCGATCGCTGGGGTGTGCCGCTGCCGGGAGCGGCACGGTTCACCGCTCGGGGCCGTGCGGCCCGCGAACGTATCGACGAGGTCATCGACCTGGTCGGCGCCGCGGCCTACGCGAAGCGGCCGATCGGCCAGTGCTCGGGCGGTGAGCAGCAGCGGCTCCTCATCGCGCAAGCCCTGATCCACCGCCCGAAGCTGCTGCTGCTGGACGAGCCGCTGGACAGCCTGGACCTGCCCACCGAGGCGGCTGTCGTGACGCTCATCGACCGGATCCGGCGGGAGGAGGGCGTCGCGGTGGTGCTGGTGGCGCACGACGTGAACCCGATTCTCCCCTACCTCGACCGCGTGGTGTACCTCGCCGAGCGGGGCGCCGTCGCAGGAACTCCCGCCCAGGTGATCAACTCCGAGACGCTGTCGCGCCTGTACGGCACGCCCATCGAGGTGCTGCGCGCTGCCGACGGTCGCCTGGTCGTCGTCGGGCAACCCGACGCGCCCGCCCTCCACACCGACCGGCACACCGGTCCAGGGCCCGGAGTAGGGGATGGCGACGGCTGACGTCGGCCTGCCGGCACGGCCGTGGCACCTGGGCGCCGACCTCGGGGAGATCTGGTCCTACCCGTTCATGGTCAACGCGTTCCTGGCCGGTACCGCCGTCGCCGTCCTCGCCGGAGCGATCGGCTGGTTCATGGTCCTGCGACGGCAGAGTTTCGCCGGCCACACCCTGGCGCTGGTCGGCTTCCCGGGGGCCGCGGGCGCGACCCTGCTGGGCATCGGCGCCGTCTTCGGGTACTTCGCCTTCTGCGTCGCCGCCGCATTCGTCATCGCCGCGATCCCCCGAACCGGCCGGGGCGGCAGCGGCCAGGAGTCCGCGCTCATCGGAACCGTGCAGGCATTCCTGCTGTCCTGCGGCTTCCTGTTCATCGCTCTGTACGAGGGGTTCCTGGGCGGCGTCAACGCGCTGCTGTTCGGCAGTTTCCTCGGCATTACGACGGCGCAGGTGTGGACGTTGGTGGCGGTGACGGCCGGCACGCTCGCTGTCCTTGTGGTCATCGGGCGGCCGCTGCTCTTCTCCTCCACCGACCCCGATGTGGCGGCCGGACGCGGGGTACCGACGCGTGCGCTGTCCACGGTCTTTCTGGTGCTGCTCGGAGTGGCCGCGGCCGGGACGAGCCAGATCACCGGCGTCCTGCTGGTCTTCGCCCTGCTGGTGATGCCCGCCGCCACCGCTCAGACGCTCACCGCGCGCCCCGCCCTCGGCATGGCCTTGTCGGTGCTCATCGGCGTGCTCGTCACCTGGTTCGCGCTGATCGTTGCCTACCACTCGACGTATCCCATCGGGTTCTTCGTGACGACCTTCGCCTTCGGTACGTACGTCCTCGCCCGGCTCGGCGTCCTCGCGCGCTGGGGTCTGCGGGACGCCGTCTCGCGGAGCTCCGCGGTACGGGCCGCCGCCGCGGGAGACCTGCCGTGACGCCGCTCGCGGAGGCCGGGTGGGTGGTTGCCTGGCTGGGCCCTGCGTTCTTCCAGAACGCGTTGCTCGCGGGAACGGCCATCGCCGTGGCAGCCGGGCTGGTCGGCTACTTCCTCGTCCTGCGCGCCCAGGTGTTCACCGGCGACGCGCTCAGCCACGTCGCCTTCACCGGCGCGCTCGCCGCCCTGGCCTTCGGTTACGACGCCCGCATCGGCCTGTTCACGGCCACCATCGCCGTGGCGCTGCTCCTGGGCATGCTCGGCCGCCGGGGCTGGGCCGACGACGTCGCCATCGGCAGCGTCTTCTCCTGGATCCTCGGTCTGGGCACCTTCTTCCTCACCCTGTACATCACCACCCGCAGCACCGCGGACAGTGGCGTGGGTGTGAAGGTGCTGTTCGGCTCGATCTTCGGTCTGTCCGCGGACCAGGCGCGCACGGCCGCACTGATCGCCGCCAGTATCTGTCTGGCGATGCTCGCCATCGCGCGCCCCCTGCTGTTCGCCTCGCTCGACGAGGCGGTGGCGACCGCTCGGGGCGTTCCCGTACGCGTACTGGGCTTCGCTTTCCTTGCTCTCGTCGGTGCTTGCGCGGCGCAGGCCACGCAAGCGGTCGGCGCCCTGCTGTTGCTCGGCCTGCTCGCCGCCCCGGCAGGTGCGGCCATGCGCCTGACCGCCCGTCCCTACCGCGCGCTCGTTCTGTCCGCCGTCCTCGCCGTCGCCGAGATGTGGGCCGGGCTCGGCCTCAGCTACGCGGTACCGAAGCTGCCGCCGAGTTTCGCCATTATGGCCGCGGCCACCGTCGTGTACGCCGCGGCCGTCGCCCTCGGCCGCCGACGGGCCGTAGCAGGGTCCGTGGTCGTGCGCTGATTGCCGCGTACCTGTCCAGAGGGTCACAATGGAGACAGGTTGGGCGTAGGGGCTCACTCTCCGAAGGAGCGCCCGATGCATCCCGCTGCTCTGGCCGGTGCGGCCGCCGGCCGCTTGGCCCATTTCGCCGTGTCCGGCGTGATCGGTGGACTGATCTTCCGCGGTGCGGCCAAGGCCGCCCCCACCGTGAAACCCGTCGCTCGCAAGGCGGTCGTCGGCGGCCTCGCGGGCGGAATCGTGGCGGGCCGGTGGCTCGGCTCCGCGGCCGAGGAGGCCCGGCTGAAGGCGGGGGACATGCTCGCCGAGGCCCGGTCGTCCCTGGGTGAGGAAGCGCCGCCGCCCTCCGCGGTCAGCGTCGAAGGCCACGACCACGACCACGAACACTGATCATGTCCGACATCGTCGTGCGCTCCGTGGCCGCCGGCCGTGTACGCCTCACCGTGCCGTGGCTGCGAGCGCGGCCCGGCTGTGCCGGGCTGGTCGATGACCGGCTCGCCGACCTGCGGGGCTTCCGGGCGCTGCGGATCTTCCCCCGGACCGGGAGCGTGGTGGTCTGGGTGGCACCCGACCACCTGGACGTGGACCGGCTGGTGGCCGCCCTGGACGAAGCACCTCCGCCGACCGCCGTGGCCAAGCCGAGCCGGGCCGTCCCCGACTCCTCCACGGGCGAGGTCGCCCGGCTGGTGGTCGGCGGAGCCGTCCTCGCCCTCGTCGCCGTACACCGGCTCCTGCTGCGCCGCCCGCCCTGGACGGTCGGCGCGCCCCTCGGCTTCCTGCGCGTCGCCACCGTCTTCAGCGGTCTGCCCTTCTTCCGCGGAGCCTTCCACACCGTCCTGGGACGCCGATATCCCGGTACGGACACCCTGGTCACCGCCGCCACCCTGATCTCGCTGGTCCTGCGCGAGAACGTGGTGGCCCTCACCGTGCTGTGGCTGCTGAACATCGGCGAGTTCCTCCAGACCCTGACGCTGCGCCGCACCCGCCGCGCCATCGAGGAGTTGCTGAGCGTCGGTGAGGAGCGGGTCTGGCTCGTACGGGACGGCGTCGAGGTGGAGGTGGCGCTGGAGGACGTCGAGACCGAGGACCTGGTGGCCGTCTACGAACACCACAGGATCCCCGTCGACGGCACCGTCGTCTCCGGCGAGGGCCTCGTGGACCAGGCGGCGATCACGGGCGAGGCCCTCCCCGTCTACGTACGCGAGGGCGCGGACGTTTACGCGGGCACCATCGTCACCAACGGATCGCTCACCATCCGCGCCACTTCCGTCGGCCGCGACACCACCGTCGGCCGCATCATCAGCCGCGTCGAGGAGGCCCAGGCCGACCGCGCGCCCATCCAGACCGTCGCCACCCGCTTCACCCGCCGGTTCGTGCCGGTCTCCTTCGCGCTGGCGGCAGGTACGTACGCGCTCACGCGTGACGCCCGCCGCGCCATGACCATGCTGCTCATCGCATGCCCGTGCGCCGCGGGGCTCGCCACCCCGACCGCGATCAGCGCGGCCATCGGCAACGGAGCCAGGCACGGCACCCTGATCAAGGGCGGTACGCACCTGGAGGGCGTCGGGCGCGTCACCGCCGTGGTCTTCGACAAGACCGGCACCCTCACCCTCGGCCGTCCGCTCGTCACCAGCGTGGTCACCTTCCACGAGGAGTTCACCGCCGACGAGGTGCTCAGCCTGGCCGCCTCGGGGGAACTGCACGCCCGCCACCCGCTCGCCGAGGCGATCGTCCGCCGCACCGAGGAGCAGCACCTGCACATCCCGATCCACCAGGCGTGCGAGGTGGTCCTCGGCATGGGCATGCGTGCCGAACTGGACGGCAGCCGCCTGCTGGTCGGCAGCCCGGCCCTGCTGCGCCGTCACGGCATGCATCTGCCCGACGAGGCACAGACGTGGACCGAACGCCTGCGCTCCCAGGGGGAGACGGTCATCTGCCTGGCGCACGACGACGATCTGATCGGCATGCTCGGCCTGTCCGACGCTGTACGCGGCGGAGCGCACACCGTCGTACGCCAGCTGGAGGACCTCGGCGTACAGCGCATCATCCTGCTCACCGGCGATGCCCCGGAGACGGCCCAGGCGGTCGCCGACGCCCTCGGTATCACGGAGGTCCACGCCCACGCGCTGCCCGAGGGCAAGCTCCAGCTCATCCGCGACCTCCAGGACGAGGGCCACTTGGTGGCCATGGTCGGCGACGGCACCAATGACGCCCCCGCCCTGGCCCTGGCCGACGTCGGCATCGCGATGGGCGCCCACTCCTCGCACGTGGCGCTGGAGACCGCCGACATCGCGCTCGCGGGCAACGACCTGCGGCAGGTGGCCGCCGTCGTCGAACTGAGCCGCCACACGCTGCGCGTCGTACGGCAGAACTACGGTCTGGCCATCGGCGTCAACCTGCTCGGCCTGGGCGCCGGCGCGGGAGGATCCATCAACCCGGTGGTGGCCGCCCTCCTGCACAACACGAGCAGCATCGCCGTCGTCGGCAACTCGGCCCGCCTGGTCAACCACACCCCGCGTCTGCCGGGCGAACACGGTCCCGCCCTGTACGCGGCGCCACTGGAGGACCGCCGCGTGATCTGACCTGACCTCCGACCCGGCCTCCTATTTCGCGGACACGGGACGCCCGGCGCGCTGCTCGCGTCGCTGGTCGTCCTGCTTACGCCAGCCGTACCGAGTCACTCCTCGCGGCTTGAACACCGAGAGGCCCAGCGCGGTGAGCAGGACCACCAGTCCGCCTACGGAGTGGGGGAGCGTGCCGGGCAGTCCGCGCGGATCGGAGCTGGACGCCGCGAGCTCCGCGAGGTGGCTCACCGTCTGGACCTCGATCAGCAGGACGGTGGCGGCGAGGAAGGTGAGCAGGAATTTGACCAGGACCCAGTAATGCCGGAACAAGCCCCATGGGGTGCCCAGCGCGTTGACGATCCCGATGAAGACCGACGCGAGGGCCAGCGGGACGATGGCGTAGAGGGCCGTCAGCTCCATCGCGGTGTAGGCGCCCCGCACCGTCGCCACCTCCTGGCCGGTCACGGCGGTGACGTCAAGGGCGAGGTACGCGCAGACCGCGCCGAGCCAGCCGACCGAGGTAGCGACGTGCAGCGTGAGCACGACCTTGCGGAGGCGCGGCGGCATGGTCATCGGTCGCCGGCCTCGACCTGCTGTGCCTGGGTGACGCCGACGCCCATGTGCCGGCCGGGGCCGTGATCGCCGCCGAGGCCCGTGAGCATGAGGATCGCCAAGAGCAGCACGAGGATGCCGACGACGATCGCGGACACCTTCACCCAGCGCGGCGCCTTGGGAGGTGCGGTGCCGCCGTTGTCGGCGGGGGAGTGGGGTGAGTCAGTCATGGAAGTGCTCCGTGCGCGTGGTCGGCGGATTACTCCGAACACCATCATTTATGAGACAGAGTGTCACGGTGGCGTCAATGCGTACAATGCACGAGTGCCGAAGCTGTGGAACGAGACGATCGAGACCCACCGAAACGCGGTCCGTCAGGCGATCCTGGAGACCACCTGGGCGCTGGTGACCGAGCACGGGCTGATGTCGGTGACCATGTCCCAGATCGCCGAGAAGGCCGGCATCGGCCGGGCGACGCTGTACAAGTACTTCCCGGACGTCGAATCCATCCTGACCGCCCACCACGAACGCCACGTCGCCGCCCACCTCGCACATCTGGCCGAACTCCGGGACCGGCCCGGCACCCCCGGGGAACGCCTCGAAGCAGTGCTGGAGCGCTACGCGCTCATCTCCCATCACCGCGGGCGCCACGGCACCGAAGAACTCGCGGCGCTCCTGCACCGCGGCGAGCCCGTAGCCCAAGCCCAGCGGCAGCTCACCGACCTGTTCCACGGCCTGCTGACGCAAGCCGCGACGAGCGGCGACATCCGGGACGACATCGCACCCGACGAGCTTGCGAACTACTGCCTCCACGCCCTCGGCGCCGCCAGCGCCCTCCCCTCCGAAGCCGCGGTCCGCCGTCTCGTCGCGGTCACCCTGGCCGGGCTGCGCCCGCCGCGCTGACCACGGGCGCGGACGAAGTCAGTGGTAGGCGTGGACGACGGCATGGCCCTTGCCGCGGCCGATCATCCACTTGTTCAGCGGCGTGGTGATGACGAACGCGACGGCGAAGCCGCCGAGCAGCGCTCCCCAGAACAGCCCGTCGGACAGGTGGGCGTCCAGGGCGCCGGGGGTGAGGGCGATGATCAGGTTGTCCACCAGCTCCATGACGGCGATGGACACGGTGTCGGCGGCGAGCGCGGTGCGAACGGCGGCCTTCAACCCGAGGCCCGCCCTGCGCACCGCGTACATGGTGAAGGAGTAGCCGAAGAGGAAGGCGAGGCAGATCGCCAGCACCATGGTGGGAGCGTTGCCCCAGCGCAGGGCGGTGCCGATGACCATGCCCAGGATCTCGCCGAACACGCACCCGGTGAGGCAGTGCGCTGTCGCCCGCGCCGCGGTACCCCAGGAGGCGCCGCCCGCCCCCGCATGTCCGGCGTGATCGTGCCCAGCGTGCCCCTGCGGCCTCGCCCGGCTGCTGGGAGCGACGTGATGAGCGTTGTGGTCCATGCGGTCCATGACGTCTCCCCTCTCACCGTCCCAGTGTCGGGCCAGGGGGAGCCCGGCACCACGGGAGCGCATCACGGCAGGTGCAGCAGGCAGAGTTGGTACTCCTCGACCTGCGGCAGTCGCTGTGCGGCCAGCCCGGCGAGCATGTCCTGATAGGCGGCGGGCTCTGTGGGGGCAGGCTGCTGAGCGTGTGCGAGGCGAGCAGGCGCGTTCCGGGGCGCCACTGGGCGACCTCGGCGGGGTCCGCGCAGGCCCAGCGCATCCGGGCGTCGACCTTGCTCAGCGCGTCGTGGGTGTCCTGGGTGCTGATGATCGTCGGCCCGGCGGTGTCCAGGGCCAGCAGGGATCCGGGGAACCGTTCGGCGATCAGGTCGACGACGTGCCGCACCTCGTGCTCGTCGAGGAAGGGAAGCACTGCCTCGGCGCTGAAGAAGTACGGGCCCGCCGCCGGGCGTGGCCACCTCCGCGGTCCAGGAGTCGTCCGTCACGGAAGCGGCGATCATCTTCCGCCGCGGCTCGTCCCGGAAGAATCGTCGGCGCAAGGCGATGACGTCGGGCAGATCGAGGTCGAACCAGTGAGCTTGGCCGTTGTCGACGCGTTCGAAGCGGGTGTTGAGGCCGGTTCCGATCTCCACGACCGTGCCGCGGGGGTGGGCCCCTAGGAAGTCGGTGACCCAGCGGTCGAAGAGGGCGGTGCGCAGCACCGTTCCGATGAGGCTCGGCAGGTTGTCGAAGCGTGTGAAGTCGTACGGGATCGAGGCCACGATCTCCTCGGCGCGCGCGTCGCGCAGTGCCGCGTCCTTCTTGCGGTTCTCGATTGCCCGGCCGTACAGCGGGATGAGAAGGGTCTCCTGGACCGGGCCGAGGTCCAGGCGTACGTGTCGCTCGGTCATGGCAACCTCTCTCGGTGGCGTCGGTACGTTCCGGGCTGGGCAGTGCCGTGGCTGCGACCACTGCCCAGCCCGGGGTCTTCTCACCGCGGCAGGAGTCAGCCGCTGGGACTGACGGCCGGGGTGCGGGCGGTGGCCGACGACCGCAGCCGCGCCACCAGCCCGTGCCTGGGTGCCAGCAGCCACGCCACGGCGAAGAATCCGGTCAGGACCACGACGACGGAGCCGCCGGCCGCCAGGTCGTAGGCGTAACTGACGTACAGACCCGCGAGGCTGCCAGCGCAGCCGAATGCCGAGGCGAGCAGCGTCATGGCCCATAGGCGTTCGGTCAGCAGCCGGGCGGTGGCCGCCGGGGTGATGAGCAGGGCCAGGACGAGGATGTTGCCGACCGCCTCCAGGGACATCACGATCGTGGCGGTCACGACGACGTACAGCGTCAGGTCGAGGCGAGGGTCTGATCTCCGGGTCCTGCGCCTTCTTGATCTCCGCGGCCAGTTTCTTGACCTCGGCGGGTTGTCGGGAGGTGCCTTTCGACGTGCGGGCAGGACGTGGCGGTGGACTACTAAGGGTGCGCGGGATCGCCGGTTTGGCTAACCGGCGATCCCGCGCTATGTTGCCCCGCTCTGCCGCGACGGCGGTCAGCGCGAACGGCTGGTTGCGGGGCTTGGCCGCGACCGTCGGCATGGCCGGCGGGGTGGTGCCGAGAGTTGTCGCCCGGTCGCGGCCCGCGGTCTGGGGGCGGCGAGTTCCGGTTCCGTGGGCGAGGGTCTCGGAGAGGTCGGCCCGCAGCGAACTCGGAGTGTGCGGGGACGCGGTGAGGGCCCAGGTGGGTCGGTCGGATGCCGGGCCGGCCCAGACGGTCCAGGTGGCGAGGGTCTGGTTCGGATGGTGGGCGGCGAAGGCGTCGAACTGGACCCCGGCGTCTCCGGTGGGGGATGTCCAGCCGATCCATCGCCCGTCCACGGTGTGCTTCCACCCGGCGTCGGAGAGGGGCTTCGTGGCGGTGGTGACGATCTTCTCGTCCACCGGGGCGTCGATGGCTGTGTCCCAGCCGTTTCCGTCGGCGAGGTGATCCAGCAGGGCCTGCAGTACGGGGGCTGGAGTGGCACCGGTCGCGGTGAGGACCCACATGCGCTCTGAGACGGGTGTCTCGTACGCGGCTACGGTCCAGGCGGTCTCGTGGGCGGGGGCTTCGTGGACGCGCTCGATGCGCAGGGTCTGGGACTCGTGGATCGCGTGGGTCGTCTCGTCGGACCAGGTCCGCCACTTCTCCCAGTCACCGTGGGCGTCGAAGAACGCGTCCAGCAGGGCATCGTGGTCGCCGGCATCAGCTGCGTACGCGGGAACCGTTTCCGGCTCGGGGCGTGAAGGCCCAGGTTCAACGGCGGTGACAGCGAGGGATGTTCGGGCTTGGGCGGCGGCGCGCTCGGTGTCGGTCATGGGCGCCGGGCCGGGCCGCATGGCGGCGCCGTGAACCTTCTCGAAGGCGACCAGGGCCTGTGCGGGCGAGTCGAAGGTGTCGGCGACCTGCCGAAGATGGTTCTCGCCGTGGAGATGGACGCTCTTGCCGCTGCCGAGGTAGGTGCCGACCGCGACGGTGGTGTGGCCGTCCTCGGCGTGAGCGTGGATCAGGAGCTGGCCATGGCGGATGTCGTCATAGATCTTCTGGGCCGCGTCGGAGACCTCGTGGATCTCGCTGCGGGTGCACCAGGGCATCGGATAGTCGGCCCACATCCATTCTTCGTCCATGGCTTCCCGGAGCCGCGGGGTGATCTCGACGCTGACCCCGTCAGCGGCCAGTTCCTGGGCCGCCTTTTCGGCCCAGTAGGGCTCCTCGTGATCGATGCGAACCAGGACCAGCGTGTTCTCGGCCACGGCGGTCCAGTCGGCGGCCTCCAGGCCCACGTGGGGAATGTGGGCCTGGGAGCCGGTCAGGACGGCGGTCACGGCACTGGGATGGGTGGGGTGGACGTCGAGGCGGACGTGCGCGTCGACAGGGGTCGTCACGAAGGGTCTCTCTTCTGCCGGTCGCCGAGTCGCAAAGGGCCCGACGACCGGCGGGCTGGGGTTTAGCGCGAACTGCGTACGGCGGGTGGGGCGGTGGTCCGGGGCGGGCCGGCCCGGGGGACGCCCGTGGACTTGACGCGTCCGGGCCTGTCGGCCGGCGCCGGTGAGGGGGAGGTGGCGTGCTGCCATCGGGTGCGGACGGCTGACAGGTCGGCGAGCGCGCGGCGGCTGCCGACGACGAGCTGGTACGGCGTGGTGGCCGGGTCCTGGGTGAACGCCTCGATGCCCCGGCCGGTGTGGTGAGCGGAGGCGAGGACGGCGCGCTGCAGGACGCGCTCGCCCCAGTGTTCGGGGGAGCCGACCGGTCCGGCCAGCAGGTCCAGCAGCTCACGCGGGTCGGCGCGGGTGCCCAGGAGGCCGCGGTGCTGCGCTTCCCAGAGGACGGTTACGGGGTCGACGGGCGTGCCGCGGCGGATCAAGGTGGTCAGGCACTGCCACAGCCCGCCGTGCAGAGGCTGCGTGAAGTCGCCGGGGGTCAGCCACCGCATCTGCTCGATGCCGCTGGGGTACGCGGTCGCGGTCGCGAGGAGCAGCCGCTCCTCGTCGGCCGCTTCCTCGTCGTGGGGTGTGGTTGGCACGGGTACGGGGATGCGGGGCAGGGAGCCGGCGTGTGGTGGGAACCGGGCGGCGATGTCGTCCACCACGGTGGCGAGGGCGTCGGCCGCATCGAGGGTGGTGGCGACGCGCTGCGGGAGTGAGGTGTCGCGGGCGGTGTGCATGAGCCGCTGGGCGGCGGTGGCCAGACGGCGTCGGCAGTGCTCGGCCTCGATCATGCGGGCGTACGCGGGCGCGTGCCGGGGCCATGGGCAGACCTGGATCAGGGTGTGGAGGTAGGGGGCGTCCAGGCCGCGCGCCGTGCTCGCGGGCGGCGGTGAGTACGGCGTCGAGCCACTGCGTGCTTTTGGCGTGTTCGGCCGTGTCGGGGGCCGGCAGGGAGCGGATCGCGGCGAACAGGGCGGCGTGAGCTGCGGTGGAGAACGACTCCGGGCCGATGCCCGCCACATCGCTCAGGCGCTGCGGTTCGAGCAGGAGAGCGCCGAGGAGGGCCTGCTCGACATGGAACACCGCCTGCGGCGGCGGGATCGCGTCGAGGCCGTCCTCGTCGGGATCGGGTATGTGCGGCATCAGGCGGCTCTACCTTCTTGATCGGGTTGATCGAGCCACTCGTAGGGTCGGGTCGCCCAGAGGTGCTGGGTGTGGCTATCAGGCGGCTGCCGTCTCGTGGTTTCCCTGGCTTCGCCGCCCAGCGCCCCACGACGACTCGGCCGCCGATTAGGAAGTGCGAACAAGTCACTGTGTAGAGCAATGCCGGCGAGGTCGTCCGTGGCACGTACAGATCGAAACGCACGTCAGGAGCGCGATGAGCCGGATATGGGCGGGGATCGACAGTGGCAAGGGGCACCATCACGGCCTCGCCCTGGACGCGGACGGCAAGACGCTGCTGTCGCGACGGGTCGCCAACGACGAGCCCGAGCTGCTGAAGCTGATCGGGGATGTCCTGGATCTGGCCGACGGCCGTGAGGGCACCTGGGCGATTGATATGACCGGCGGCGAGCCCGCGCTGCTGCTGGCTCTGCTGGTCAGCCACGGCCAAGAGGTCCTCTACATGCCCGGCCGGCTGGTCAACCGGGCCTCCGACGGCTACCGCGGCGAGGGCAAGACCGACGCCCGCGATGCTTACGTGATCGCCGACCAGGCGAGGATGCGCCGGGAGTTGCGGCCCATCCGCCCCGGCGACGAAGCCGCCGTCGAGCTGAAGCTGCTGACCGGCCGCCGGGCCGACCTGGTCGAGGACCGCACCCGCGTGGTCAACCGCCTGCGCGGCACCCTGCTGTCCACGTTCCCAGCCTTGGAGAGGGCCCTGGACATGACCAACACCGGCCCGCTCAGGCTGCTGACGGGCTACCAGACTCCGGCCGCGATCCGCCGCGCCGGGGCCACTCGGCTGACGAAGTGGCTGGCCAACCGCAAGGTCCGCAACGCCAGAGCCTTGGCCGAAGCGGCCGTCGAGGCCGCCGAACGCCAGCACACCGCCGTCCCCGGAGAGAAGACCATCGCCAAGCTGGTCCACACCTGGCCGAGGAGGTGGTGGCCCTCAACGAGCACATCGCTGAGCTGGACAAGCTCATTGAGGGCCGGTTTCGCGAGCAAGAGCTCGCCGACATCGTCCTGAGCGTCCCGGGCATCGGCACGACTCTCGGAGCCGAGTTCCTCGCCGCCGTCGGGCGGCAGCCTGGACGAGTTCGACTCCCCGGACGCCTTGGCGGCCTTCGCCGGTGTCGCCCCGGCGCCTCGCGACTCGGGCAAGGTCAGCGGTAACCTCCACCGGCCGCGCGTCTATCACCGAAGGCTCCAGCGGGTCTTCTACACCTCCGCCCCTGGTCAGCGTCCGCTGCGACCCGAACTCGCGGAGGTTCTACGACCGCAAACGAGCCGAGGGGAAGAAGCACGTCCAGGCTGTGCTCGCATTGGCCCGCCGACGTGTCAACGTCCTTTGGGCGCTGATCCGTGACCGGCGGCCCTACCAGGTCATACCGCCAGTTGCTGCAATCGCTTGACTTGGACCTGCGACTTCGTCCGAAAGCGATCAACGGGTTGTTCTCTGTCCTGCAAGATGGCAGCGGCCGTGTGGCCATCGCCTTGATTGGAGAACGCTTGTGTCCGATATCCCTGCCGATCTGCGCTTCGCTCAGAGCCACGAGTGGGTACGCCTTGAGAGCGACGGCACCGTATCCGTCGGCATCAGCGACCACGCGCAGGAGGCGCTTGGCGACATCGTCTTCGTCGAGCTGGCCGAAGTCGGGAAGGTCTTCGCGGCCGGCGACGCAGCCGGGGTCGTGGAGTCCGTCAAGGCCGCCAGCGACATTTACGCCCCCGTCGGGGGAGAGGTTCTTACCGTGAACGAGGACCTTGCCGGCAGCCCCGAATTGGTAAACGCAGACCCATACGGAGCGTGGATCTTCAAGCTGAAGCCGTCGAACGTGCAAGAGCTCGACATGCTTCACGACGCCGCGGGCTATCAGGCAGCCATCGGCGAGTGAGGGCTGGAGCCGCCGCTCCAGCAGGAGCTCCAGGCCAGGCCCTGGAGCGAACAACGATCGCTCCAAGACACATTGACAACAGCATGAGTCCCGATCTTTCGTAACGGTCCGTCGGTTCTTTCGGCGGGCCGTTTCGGCTGTTCGGGCTGGTGGCAGCCAGGCTGATGGCCCGGCTGTCGCGTCGGGTGGGCGCCGGGTTCCACGGCTCCGGTCGGGGTAATGCTGCTCGCAGGGACGGGAACGTGCTGCTCAGCCGGGGTTCGGGAGAGCTTCGAGCCGTGCCAGGGCGTCGGTGATCACGCCGGTCCAGGGCCAGTGGCGGGCGAACCGCAGATAGCGGCGGCGGGCGGTCGTGACGATCTGGGCGGCGGCAGAGAGAAGGCGGAACCGGAGGCGGCGGGGCTCCCACCTGCGGATTTCGCCGGTCAGAGCGAGCATCGGCATCCAGGCCAGCAGGTCCAGGGCGAGCTGGACGATCTCCAGCCAGATCCGGTTCTGCGCGGTGTCGTGCAGGGGCAGGTTGCGCAGGCCGGTGGTCCGCGCGGCCCGGATGCGGTCCTCGGCCCGCGCCCGCTGGCGGTGTCGTAGCTCCAGTGCCGCGATCGGCATGACGGTGGTGTTGGTGGCGAAGCAGGTCAGCCGCAGTCCATCGGCGTCGGTGATCCGCAACTGGACACTGGGGTGGGGCCGTTCCTTGCGGACGATCAGCCGCATTCCCTTCGGCCAGCCCTTCAGGCAGTCGCCGGACAGTTCGGCGACCCAGGCGCCGTCGCGGATCTCGCCGCCGGGCGCGATCGCTGCCGTCCAGGCCGTGGCGGGAACTTTGAGGACGGCCTGGTGGATCTGATCGGTGATGGTCATGCCGACCGAGTACGACAGCCACCGGCCGCGCTGGGCGAGCCAGGCGACGAACTCGTGGGTTCCGCCTCCGGAGTCGGTGCGGATCAGGGTCCGGCGTCCGCGCCGGTACTTCTTCGGCAGCTGGGCCAGGGCGAGTTGGGTGGTGGTGATGTGGTCGGTGGCGGTGTTGCTGCCCGCGTTGCCCGGCCTGAGCAGGGCGGCCACCGGCTCCCCGCTCCCGCCGCTTCCGTGGTCGACGAAGGCCATCAGAGGATGGTGTCCGAAGGTCTTCTTCCAGGTCGCGGTGGCGTCCTGCTTCTCGGAGTGAGCCAGCACGAGCACCCCGTCCAGGTCCACGATCACCTGCCCCGCGGCATCCGGCGCCGCAGTGCCGGCCAGCTTCCACACGTGCTCGCGCACGCCGGCCCGAGCGGTCCTGATCGCGGACAGGGCCTTCGGCCCGGATGCGGCGAGGGCATCGACGAGCCGGGAGACCGTGGGGTCGGGAGCCACCGGCCCGAACACGCCGGGCTCGGCCCGCAGCATGCCGACATCCGCGAGGCAGTCCCCGCCCAGCGCGACCGCGAGGGCCACGTCCAGGAGGACCTTGCCTGGATCGTGCACCGCCCGCGGCCGTCGCCATGGCGCAAGCGCCGCTGACATCGCCTGGTCCAGCCCGGTCTTGCGGACCGTCTCGACCAACAGCACGGCCCCGGCCTGGGACACCACCCCACGGCCACCGCCCTCGACGCGGACGCGTTGGTAGGACCCGATACGCTTCTTCACCTGAGAAGTGCCTCCGGCGGTGGCAGGAACAAGGACCTCGACTATCCTCATTCTTGCTGGTCAGAGGCATTTCTCGCTTACCTGCCCACCCGTCGGACAGCCCGCTTCATGAAAACGCGAGGCTAGCGTGGTGCACGCGCCAGTTACATTCAGGGAATGCACAGAAGCGTGTGAAGTGGCAATTGCCAGCGCCCGGACAGGGGTCACCGGGCGCGGGACTGGGGGCGCAGGCTACCGGGCAGGGGCGCCTCTCGCGCCTCTGGCTGCGCGTCGCACCCCGTCGGCCTCAGCGGCATCAGGCCAAGGGTGGAAGACAGTTTGTCTTCGGGTTCGCGCCGTCTCAGTCGGCGGCCGGGAACAGGGGTGGCGTGGGCAGCCCTTCCGGCGTGTGTCACGATCTCCCCCAACCTGTGGGGGGTGTTGCTGAATGGCGCAGGACATTGCGCTGCGGCCGGTGGTGGATCCGGCCCTCGAGGACTCGGAGCGCGCGCTGCTGGAGAAGTCCGCCGACGGACTCTTCCCAGCCACGCTGCCGCTGCCCGAGGAGCCGGGGCTGGGCGGCCGTACCAAGGCGGACATCTGGACGGCCCTGGGGGTCTCCGCGGTGTGCGCGCTACTGCCGGTGACGATCCTGTGGGCGCTGATCGGCGTGTGGGCCGGCCTGGCCGTCGGGCTCGCGGCGCAGGCGGGGCTGATCTGGGTCGGGGTCCAGTTCGGGTTCGAGGCGTTCATCCTGACCGTCGTGGGCGTGCACCTGCTGGCCTGGCTGCTGATCGTCGTCCTTGGCTGCGGGACCGACGAGCGGCAGCGGGTGGCCCGGCTGCGCCACGGCCGCTACTACCTGGCCGAGGACTTCGGCGACGACTCCCTGCGCGAGCTGCTGGGCCACTCGCCGCTGCGCCGGATGGAGCGCGCCCAGGCCGCCGTGACGGCGGTACTCCAGTCGCAGGTCGACCGGGACGGGCTGCTGGACGACATCGCCAACGACGTGACGCTGCCAGCCCAACAGTACGAGATCGCCCAGCGCCTGGCCGAGCTGACCCGGCTGGCGCGGAAGGTGCGCACCGCTGCCGGGGACGCCTCCGGCTCGCGGGTGGAGGAGGTGCTGCGCACTCAGCGGCAGGCGCTGCGGCTGTCGTCGAGCGCGCTGGAGGAGCGGGTGGAGGCGCTGGAGCGGTACGCAGAGAACACTCGCGCGGCGGACGCGGCGTACCGCGAGTGGGAGGCCGTACGAGAGCTGGAGCAACTCGGCGAGGACATGCACGAGCTGGTGGTGAACACGGTGCGCGACGAGCTGGCCGTCGCCGAGATCGAGGGGCTCGCCGACCGGTCCCGGCTCCAGGACCTGCACCGGATGCTGGACGAGGCGCGGGAGGCGGGGCTGCTGGCCACGCGGTTCACCGACGAGCCGGCCGACCGCCGGTCCGGCGACAGCGGCCGGGCGTGAGGGGGAGGACGACATGACGCAGACATCCCAGCCGAGACGCGAGTTCCACTCCGGCCGCGGCAAGAAGACCTTCGACCGGATCCCGGGCGGGTTCTACCTGGTCGGCGCCCTGGTGATCCTCTTCGAGGTGATCACGCTCGGCGCGGTGGGCCTGGCCCTGGCCGTCGGCGACCCGAGCGACGACGGGGCATCCCCGGACAAGGAATCCCGGCGGGTCGAGGTCACCTACATCGCGACGGGCGACCACCCCTCGGTGAACCTCACCGTTGGGGAGGCGAACGGCGACCACGAGCCCCACGGGGTCGTCATCCTGCCGTACCGCAAGACCGTCGAGCTGGCGGCGGGCGCCGACTTCTATCTGGACGTCAGAAGCCGCGAGGACCAGGAAGGGGGCACTCTCACGTGCACCGTGCTGGTCGGCGGCAAGGTGGTCCAGCAGGCGCACAGCACACCGGACTCCTCGTCCGCCACCTGCGCGGGCAGCACCGCGGACGCCCCGCAGCGGGGCATCCCCGTGCCCACTCTCACCCCCGGCGCCTCCCCGCTGCCCGAGGAGCGGCGGCTCACCGGGACCGTCAAGGTGCCGGACTACCCGGGCGAGGGCTCGCCGGTCATCGGCACCGTCACGGACTCCTCCCTGGAGTACGCGGAGCTGGGCGGCACGTGGGACCGGAGCAAGACGCTGGATCCGGTCTTCGATGGCTTCACCCGCAAGCAGGAGGGGCGCCAGCGCGCACTCGTGAAGTCCACGCAGGTGGACGAGGACATCATGGCCGCGGCCGGCGGCACCGGGGAGCTGCGGAGCGTGGCGGGCGCGGTGATGGACGAGCGGCGGCGCTACGAGTACCCCCGCGACCAGGCGATCCTGGTCGACGTCGCCTCGCAGCCGCTGAAGGTCGACGGACATGACGCCTGGCTACTGGTCAGCGAGATCCACTTCCACAAACGCGGGGTGCCGTCCACGATGGACCTGAACGCGGTCCTCGTGGTCGACACCGGGCGGGTCCGCCCCTCGGTGCTGTGGGTCGTACTGCCGGAGACGAACAAGAAGCTTTGGCCGGACCTAAACACTCTGGTCGCATCCGTTCAGGTCCGCTGACCTGCACCGATACGGGACGGGCCCGGGCGCGCGACGCGTCCCGGGCCCGTCCGGTAGAGCGCGACGCTGGCCGGGCACGGCATCGAGTCGGCGGCGACCAGGTCGACGAGCGTGCCCGACGCACGGGTGCGGTGCCAGACGATCGTGCAGTGGCGCGAGCGGAGCCACTGCTCCACGTGCTCGTACGTGGTGGCGGTGGCTGGCCATCCGTAGAGGCGTGCGACGTTCAGGCGCAGCACCTCGCGGTCGCGCTGGGCGGGGACTGCCTCGCGGATGTCGGCATGCTGCGGGCCGAGCCCGGCGTGTTCGGGCCGGTGGCTCCCGACCCCACGGTCTCCCGGCTCGTCGATGCCCTCGCCGCATCCGGGCCGAAGGCCCTGTCCGCGATCAGGACCGCTCGGGCCGGCGTGCGCGAGCACGTGTGGAAGCTGGCTGGCACTGCGGCGCCGGATGCCGCGGGGCAGGTGATCGTGGACCTGGACGGGGTGCTCGTGCTGGCTCACTCCGAGAAGCAGGACGCCACCGCGACCTGGAAGAAGACCTTCGGACACCATCCTCTGATGGCCTTCGTCGACCACGGAAGCGGCGGGAGCGGGGAGCCGGTGGCCGCCCTGCCCGTGGTCGACGAACCCCATCAAGGGGTGGTGCCCGTAGGTCCGCTTCCACGTGGGTACGGCGTCCTCCTTGTCGGAGTGCGAGATCACCAGCACCCCGTCGAGGTCGACGGTCACCGTCCCGCCCGCATCAGGTGCACTGCCCTCGGCCAGCTGCCAGACCCGCTCGCGGGATTGGGCCCGTGCGGAACGAGTCGCCTGCAGGGCCTTCTGGCCGGAGGCGGCGAGGGTGTTGATCAGGCGGGAGACCGTCGGATCGGAGGCCACCGGCCCGAACACGGCCGGCTCGGCCCGCAGCATGCCGACATCCGCGAGGCAGTCCCCGCCCAATGCGACCGCCAGGGCCACGTCCAGCAGGATCTTGCCCGGATCGTGCACCGCCCGAGCCTTCCGCCACGGCGTGAGCGCTGCTGATATCGCGGTGCCCGGCGGGACGTCCACCCACCGGTGGCCGTCGTACGGTCACCTCCGTCTACGAGCTGTTCGCGAGTGCCGAGGTCACCAGGGGCTGAGCCCGGCCGTCAGGCCGTCTCACGGCGCTCCGGTCCCTCCTCCGCGTCGTCCGCCGTGGTGGGCCGGGGAAGGGGGATGCGGGTCTGGCCCTCGATCGGCGCCGGGGTGCGCTCGCCGAGCCGGTCCTCCAGCAGTCGAAGCCTGGTACGCGTCTCCTCGGTCGTCATGTTCCCCCTCCCCCTCACCGCTGCCGCGGACCGGCATCCGACGGACGGTCCTGCCCCTGCGCCGCGGCCGCCGATGCCACGGTCCGGGGATCCTCGCCGGTGAGTTCGACGATGCGGTGCGGCGGAACCCCGGCGGCCGTGGCCCGCGCCAGCAGGGCGTCCCGCTCGCCCGCGCAGTCGCGGTAGGCCAGCAGCTCCTTCTCCACGCGGGCGAGGGCGCCCGGCGCCAGCGCGTGGCGCAGCCGGTTCAGCTCCTCGTCGCTCAACGGAACGGGCAGCTTCTCCGCCCCGTCGGGGATGGCGCCCGTCTCCTCCGGCGGCAGCAGCCGGACCCCCGCGGAGGCGGCGGTCACCTCATGCGCGTCGAGCCAGGCCCGTACGGCGGGCGTCTCCAAGCACGCCAGCTCCCCGACAGCGGCGACGGATGCGCCCAGCGGGGTCGCCGGGTCGTCCACGAGGAACAGGTAGGCGTCGTCGGTCATGCTCGTCTCCTTCGCAGACGCGATGGTCGTGTGCTGTCCTCACCTACCCCCTCCGGCGGGAGCCACCGCCCGGCTCACGTCACCTTCGCCCACGTGGCGCCGGTGCCGCGCACGCCGCCGCCCCGCCCGGCATCCGGTGCCGGTTGTCCGCCACCAGCCGGTAGACGGCGTGGGCGACCCACCGCGCCGGGGGCAGCATGAGCAGCGCGCCCAGCAGCGCCCAGCCCCGGCCCGTGTACAGCAGGATCTTCGCCACCGCCCGGGCACCGCCGTACACCAGGCCCGTGGGGGTCACCCAGAGCACTTCGTGTGCGGCGCGCTCCGGCGTCACGCCCAGCGCGGCGAGATCCGCGAACTGCCAGGGGACGGTCTCGCAGCCGGGGCGGAGGCGGCGTTCGACGAACGACACGCAGGACGTGCAGAAGCCGCAGTCGCCGTCGAAGACGAGCACCGGTCGGGTTCGCATGACTCCATCATGCCGAAACGGAGCCGAACCCTCCGTCCGCGAGGCCGGGTGCGGATGCGGGGGGATGTCCGGCGGTTGAGGGGGCACACGGGCACATGGTGCTCGCAACCACGCTGCCGGGCACGCCATCGGCAGCACACGCGTGGGCGGGCGGACGACGGCAGGTGACAACAGGACGCAGGGAGCGCAGTGATGAAAGTCCGCTCGTGGCCGATCCGGCCGGACCTCCGGCTCACCGCCCACGTGGTGGCCGGTCGTTACCGGCTCGACGACCTGCTGGGCCGCGGCGGCGCGGCCGACGTGTACGAGGGCGTGGACCTGCGCCTGCGGCGGCCGGTCGCGGTGAAGGTCTTCCGCCCGGACGGTGCCGCCGACACGGAGGAGCGGTTCGACAGTGAGGGCCGGCTGCTGGCCCAGTTGCAGCACCCCGGCCTGATCACCGTGTACGACTGCGGCCGGGACGACGGAACGCCCTACCTGGTGATGGAGTTGGTCAGGGGCACGACGCTGCGCCGGCGGATCACCGCGGCTCCGCTGGCGCCCGCCGAGGCGTGCCGGATCGGAGCCGCCCTGGCCTCCGCCCTGGCCCATGTGCACCGGGCGGGCGTCGTCCACCGCGACGTCAAACCCGCGAACATCCTGCTGGACGAAGCGGGCCTCCCCCACCTGACGGACTTCGGCATCTCCCGGCTGCTCGGCACCACGGCCCAGACCGTCCCGGGCGCCCTGGTGGGGACCGCCGCCTACATGGCCCCGGAGCAGGTGCTGGGCCGGGGCGCCGGGCCGGCGGCGGACATCTACAGTCTGGGACTGGTGCTCATCGAGTCCATCAAAGGGGAACTGGAGTACGACGGGGCGCCGCTGGAGGCCGCGATCGCCCGCCTGCACCGGCCCCCGGTCATTCCGCCGGACATACCGGCGGAGCTCGTCGAACTGCTGGCGGCCATGACCGACGCGGAGGAGAGCCGCCGACCGGACGCCCGGGCCTGTGGGCGCGCCCTGGCCGCCCTGGCATCGGAAGGCCCTGCGGGAGCGGCCGACGTGCCCACGGGATCCCCCGTGCTCGCGGCTCCGCCCGTGAGCGGCGAGGACGACGCCGGCGAGCGGAACCCGGACACGCTGAGGTCGCACGGGGCGGGCGCCGCGCTGCGGACCGTCGGCGCCGAGGCCGCCGTCTCCGCGCACGGCGGTCCGGTGCCCGCGCGATCCGCCTCCGGCCGGCCCGCCGCTCGCCGGGCCGGCCGGATCCTGCTGACCGCCGGCGCGGCCATGACCGTCTTCGGCGTCGGACTGGCCGGTTCGGTGGGCGGGCCGTCCGCCGAGGCGGAGAACGCCGCGTCCGGTCCGCCCCGCCCCGCCACGACCGAGCCGGCCGCGACCGAGCCGGCCTCGCCGGGCGCGAACCGGTCGAGCGCGTCCGCCTCCTCCCCGTCCGCGACCTCCCCCTCCGTCTCCTCCCCGTCCGCGTCGGCCTCCCCGACCCCCTCGCCCACCCCGTCGGCCGGAACCGCCGCCGTCTCCGCGTCCGCGCCGCGGTCCCCCTCGTACACCGTGAGCCGGCGGGTCACCGGCGCCGAGGAGACGGCGGTCGACAGCGGTACGCCGTCGGCTTCCGGCAGCTGGGAGCGCCAGCGCGACCGTGCGACCGGTCCCGGAGCAGCCGGCCCGGCTCCCGAGAAGGACGAGGCACGGGAGGGAAAGCCGAAGCCGGCGAAGGGCAGGCACGCGCGGTGACACCCAAGGGCTCCCTGGCGTTTACGCCGCCCTGACGGGGCACCAGACAGGCAACTCGCCGCCCCCGCTCGGGGTGCGGCGGCGGCCGGGTGGCGGCAGGCCCTGAACGGAGCGGTGGTGTCATGACGATCGGTGTACCCGCGAGCGGCTCGGCGCCCGGTCGGAGCGAGCACGGGGCGTACGCCAGGGCCTTGGTCCGTACACCGGTCGCCGTCTGGGAGGACGACCTGACCGACTGGGCGGCGGCGCTGACGTACTACGCGGTGCTGGCCGTCTTCCCGGCCCTGCTGGTGATGATCTTCTCCATCGCGCTGCTCGGCACGGACTCCCCGGAGGAGGTCGTCGCGCAACTGGCCGCCTTCGTGCCGAAGGCGGCCCGTCCGGTCCTCGCCCAGGCCCTGAGCAGCCCGCAGGAGGACTCGTCGGTCCGCTGGCTGCTGCTCGTGGTCACCGCCGGGGCCGCGCTGTGGTCCGCCTCCAGCTACCTGGCCGTCTTCCGGCGGGCGCTGCACGCGATGTACGGCGTTCCCGACTGCCGCCCGGCGTGGCGGACGTTCCCCGCCATCCTGCTCAGGGCGTTGACCGTGCTCGCCCTGCTGGTCAGCGGGGTGCTGACGCTCACGGCCGCCGAGCGGGTCGCCCGGGCCATCGGCCGGGGCACGGGCACGGACCATCAGGCCGCCCTCGTCTGGGCGGGCTTGAAATGGCCGCTGCTGTTCACGGTGGCCGTCGCCCTGGTCCTGCTCCTCTTCCGGTCCGGGCCGCCGGAGACCCGCGGTGTGCGGCAGACGCTGCCCGGCGGAACACTGGCGGTGCTGCTCTGGCTGCTGGCGTCGGCGGGCTTCGCCTTCTACGCGTCGCACATCGCGACGTACAACCGTCTCTACGGCTCCCTGGCGGGTGTGGTGGCGTTCCTGGTATGGCTGTGGCTCTCCCATGTCGTGCTGCTGGCGGGCGCGCAGTTCAACGCCGAACTGGCGCGGGACGGGCGACCGGAGCGGCCCGACCCCTGCTCCTCGCCCACCTGAGGCAGTCGCGCCGCCGGCCTCATCGGCACCACCGTCGACGCGTCACGGCGTGGGGGAGCAGGTGAAGCCGTCGGCGGAGTCGGGGCTGCCGGTGCCGGTGTACCGCGGCCAGGACGGGTGGGCGCACAGCGGCCGGGTGCGGCCGTTCGCCGCGGGGTTGGCGTCGCTGACGACCGGCCGCAGAGGGGCGGTGTCCTTCTCCACCCACGTCTCCAGGGCGGTCAGTGAGTCCCAGCTCGCCGCGAAGGACGCGTCGACGTTGACGTGGTTGGCGCCGGGGACGAGGTAGAGCCGGGCGAAGGCGTCGGTGGCGCGCTCGCCCATGTGCTTCCGTACGCGCTGGAAGTAGTCGACCGTGGAGCGGTGGCTGACGAGTTCGTCGGCCGTGCCGTGCACCATCAGCAGCTTGCCGCCGGCCTCGGCGAACCGGCGCAGGTCGGGGTTGTTGACGTCCTGCAGCGCCGACAGCTCGCTGATGCGCCGCTGCCAGGCGCCGGGGCGGCGCGGGTCCAGGCTCAGGGAGTCGTACGCGGGATCGCGGGTGACGAAGTAGCGCACCCACTGGTCCCAGAACTGCACGCTGTAGCCGCTGGTCTTGGGCATCGGGTGGCCCGGGGGCTCGGTGCCCATGCCCAGCAGGGGCGTGGACATGTCGGCACCCGAGAGGAAGGGGAAACCGGGATAGCCCTTCTCCCCACTGGCGAGGCGGTACGGCCAGCGCAGCGGCGCGGACAGGTCCCGTACGGCGCGGATCTGGGCGTCGGACAGGCAGGTGTCCGATGTGTCCCGGCCGTGCGGGCAGCGCAGTGTGCGCGGGTTGAAGTGGCAGCCGCGTTCGTGGGAGACGACGCCGTCGCGCAGGCCGTCGTCGCCGTCGCAGGCCGCGAGGACACCGCGGTGGAGCAGGTGCTGCTCGGCCGGGTTGAGGAAGGCCCCGGGGCGGGAGAAGACCTGCGCCGTGTAGCCGAAGAAGAGGTCGAGGCTCGCGGCGTTCCAGGCGGGGTAGGCGGCGATGACGCCGTCGAAGTCCGTGGGCCAGCGCTGGGCCACGGCGAGCGCCTCCCGGCCGCCGCTCGATCCCCCGGCGAAGAAGCTGTGCGCCGGAGTGCCGCGGCGGTAGTGCGCGCGCAGGATGAAGCGTGCCGTGTCGCTGGTCTTCTTCAGGGCGTCGCCCGCGAAGTTGCGTACCGCTTCGTCGTTGAGGCCGAAGGACCCGTCGAGCGAGGGCGTCGGCTTGAAGCCGGGTGCGGCCTGATGCCCCGAGTCGCCGGCGAAGACGGCGTAGCCGCGGCTCAGCGGCCGGGGCTGGTCGGTGGGCCCGAACGGCACGTTGGCCGTGACATCGGGGATGGTCCCGTCGTAGCCCCCGCCGCCGAACATCATCGCTTTCCCGTTCCAGTGCTCCGGCAGGGCCACCCGCAGGGTGATGTCGGGCGCCTGCGGGTCCACGGGGTGGATGGCGGCGTCCACCCGGCAGTAGGCACCAGTCGCGGCCGTGCCGCTGCCGGCCGCCGGGACCGGTCGCGCGGCGGTCACCTCGCCGCCCGTGGTGGGCAGGCCGATCGCGGAGGCGGGAATCCGCAGGCCGAGCAGGTCACCGCACGCGGCGGGGGCGCCCGGGGCGGACGCGGCAGGCGGGCTGACGCCGCTGACCAGGGTGAGCGCGAGGCCCGAAGCGGCGATGATCTTCTTCATGGTCGGTCTCCATGCGTGCGCCGAGGGGGGAGCGGGCGCACAGGCTATGGAGCCCGTCCCCCTGGGCACTATGGCCTCGGCACACACTCCTGCCGCTCGCGTGGTGTGGAACAGGCCCTAGGGAGTGTCCGCAAAGTAGCGTCGTCCGCCCGAAGGGCGGGCCTGGCGGCGTCTGGTGCGTGCGATCGCAAGGCGGAGGATGGAGCCACTGCGGAGCATTGGCGACTGACGACAACGCGGCGAGCGTG